>JASGEY010000072.1:0-8844 GCA_047605925.1 Microbacterium sp. | reverse complement strand
TCGAGGATGAGGCAGCGGATGCCGCGATCCTCGGCGAGTACGCGGGCCTGAGGCTTGATCTCCTGCGCGGCGAAGACACCCTGCACCGGGGCGAGGTGCGGGTCTCGGCCGAGCAGTTCGAGGTAGCGGGTGAGCTGTTCGACGCCGTCGATGTCGCCGCGGCGCTTGACCTCGACCGCGATGGCGACGCCGTCGGCATCCCTCACCATCAGATCTACCGGGCCGATCGCCGTGGGGTACTCGCGTCGAACCAGGGTCGCACCCTCGCTGATCAGGCCGACCTGCTCGGCGAGCAGGCGCTGCAGGTCGGCCTCGACGCCGTCTTTCTGCAGCCCCGGGTCGAGACCCAAATCGTGGTTCGAGTCGTGAAGGATCTCGTAAAGCTGCACGCGCAGCGCGTCGCCTGTCTTCTTGTGGGTGACGCGCCATACTTCGACGACACCGGCGCTCGCCTCATCTTCGCCCGGTTCTTCGGAGGTGAGCGAGCAGGGCGGGCTCATCCAGTTCAGCGGTTTGTAGCTGCCTCCGTCGGAGTGCACGAGCAGGCTTCCGTCGCCCTTGTGCACGAGCAGGCGAGTGGCGAGGGGGAGATGGGCATTCAGTCGACCTGTGTAGTCGACCGAGCAGCGGGCGATGACGAGACGCACCCGATGAGCCTACTTCGTTGCGGGGGTCATGTCGTTGTCGGGGGCGTTATGTCGTTGCGCAGGGGACGGGCCGATCCCGAGAAGAGCCCAGACAGGGCGGCGAGCACAACGAGAATGTACATCGTGTTCAGCAGGCCGATGTGCGCGCTGACGAATCCGAGGACTGGAGGTCCGCTGAGGAAGGCGATGTATCCGATGGTCGCGGCGGCGCTGACACGTGCCGCCGCCTTTGCCGGGTCGTCGGCCGCAGCCGACATACCAAGCGGGAATCCGAGCGACGCGCCGATGCCCCACAGGGCGGCGGCGACGAACACCAGAGGTGTATTCGGGGCAAGGATGAAAAGGAGGATGCCGGCTGCGGCGGTGATCGACAGGATACGCAGCACGAGTACGCGGCCGAAGCGATCGACGAGGGGTCCGCCGACGAGGCGCACGACGGTCATCGCCACCGAGAAGGTCGCGAGGGCGGCGGCGCCGGCCGCTGCGCCTGCTGCGTGGTCTTCGGCGACACCGAGAGCGAGCCAGTCGTTGGCGCCACCCTCGGCGAAAGACATGCCGAGCATGACGATTCCGAGTGCGTAGGTGCGTGGCTCGCGCCACGCTTCGAGGGCGAGGTGGATGCGCTCGCGCCAGCTCGGCTTTGCGGCGGGGGATGACCCGTGGCCGGAGGCGGGGGCGTGTGCGCTGGCAGGGTCGATGGTGACGTCGCGAACGGGCACGTTCGCGAAGCACACGAGGGCGATCAGGAGGATCACGGCGGCGACGATGATGGTGTGTGTCGACACGTTCGCCCCCAGCTGCACGGCGAGTGCACCGATGCCGGCCCCGATGACCGTACCGAAGCTGAAGAACGCATGGAACACCGGCAGGATCGTCGTGCCCTGTTGCTGCTCGATCGCGGTGGCCTCGACGTTCATCATGACGTCGAGTGCGCCGTTGCCGTAGCCGAAGAGCACGAGCCCGGCGATCACGAGGGGCACTGAACCGACGATGTTCGTGCCGAGGGCGATGAGGGCGAGTCCGGCAGAGGCCGCGAACATTGTCGCCAGCATGCCCAGGCGCGCGCCGGTGCGTGTCATCACTGCGGGACTCGTTGAAATGCCCAGGATTGCGGCGATGCCCATGCCCAGCAGCAGCAGGCCGGTTTGCGCATTGTCGATGCCGAGCGAGAGCTTGATGTCGGGCACCCGCGACGCCCAGGTCGCAATGGATAGCCCGCTAGCCAGGAAGATCACGAAGATCGCCGCGCGCCAGCGGACGAACTGAGAGCGAGTGAGGGCCGTGTCCATGTGGTTTAGCCTATCGAATCGATTCGACATCATCGGTGTCCGCGCCGAGACCCCTGCCTGCCTGCGACACCCCCTCTGATTTACGTCACTAAGCAGGGGTCTCGCAGCCAAGCAGGGGTCTCGGCGGGAGGAGGTGCGCAAAGTTATCCTCGGAGTATGACCAGCCACGAATCGGCACGCCGGGCGACCATCGCAGACGTCGCCCGTGCGGCCGGGGTCGCGACCTCGACGGCATCCGTCGTTTTCAGTGGCAAAGCAAAGGTCTCGGCAGAAACCCGCCAAAAGGTTCTCACGGTGGCTGCGGAACTTGGCTACTCGGGCCCCGATCCTCGGGCAGCCTCACTGCGCAGAGGCCGCAGCGGCATCGTCGCGGTCGTGCTCGAGGGACACCTGCGAACCGCCTTCCTCGATCCTGTGGCCACGGCCATGATGGATGGCCTCACCGACGGGCTCGCCGACCTCAGCGCCGGGATCCTGTTGATGCGCGACGAACCAGCCGAGAGCGGTTCATCGCCCTTGCAGAACGCCCCAGTGGATGCGGTAGTGCTGATCGGATGCTCGGCCCGCACCCGAGCATCGCTTGAGATCGTGCGCCAAAGAGGGCTACCAGTCGTCGTCATCGAGGGCGACGCCGGAGAAGCAGTACCCAGGGTCACGCTCGACAATGCCAACGCCGCTGCCGACGTCGCCCGATACGTCAAGAAGCTCGGCCATAGCGAAGTGGCGCTTGTCACGTTGCCGCTCGACGCGTCACGGGAGCGTCTCCCGGTGACCTCCGAGCGCATCGCCACCGCCACCGTCGGGGTGACACTCGACCGGTTAGCGGGTCAGCGATCGGTGTTTCCCGACGCGCCAGCGATCTCGGCTGCAGGCAGTCTGATCGACGAGGGTTTGAACGCCGGACGGATGCTGCTCGCCGATCCACCCCGACGACCGACGGCAATTCTTGCCCAGAGCGATCTGCTCGCCGTCGGTGTGATCCGTGCCGCCGAAGAGCTTGGTCTGCGCGTGCCCGAAGACCTGTCCGTCGCCGGGTTCGACGGGATCGCCGTCGATGGGCTTTCCGACTCCGTGCTCACCACGAGCGTGCAGCCGGCAATCGAGAAGGGCAGGGTCGCGGGGGAGCAGGTGGCGCGGATGCTGCGCGGAGAGGCGGGCGTCACGATGCACCTCACCTGCCGCTTCCGCGCAGGCACGACGACGGCGAGACCCAGGCGCACCTGACGCTCGCGCCCGGCGCCCGCCAGGGGCGACCCGCCCCAAGCCCGGGTAGACTGGGTTCACACCCGCCCGCCAGTGCCGCACGGCCGACGAGCCCCGAGGGAGCGTGAATCGTGCTGATCCTCCTCGGTGTGTTCCTCATCGCATCCGTGATCATGCCGGTTCTGGTACGCAGGATCGGCGCGCGGGCATTCCTCGTGGCCGCACTTATTCCGGCAGCGGCATTTATCCACGCGCTGACTCTCACTGCCCAGGTACTCGATGAGCACGCCGCCCCGTTCGAGAGCATCGAGTGGATCGCGCAACTCGGGCTGAGCATGTCCATGCACATGGACGTGCTGGGCTGGGTGCTCACCCTCATCGTGACCGGGGTCGGCGCGCTCGTGCTCGTCTACTGCCGGTGGTATTTCCACGACGACGCCACAAGCCTCGGCCAGTTCGCAGGCGTCCTCTTGGGCTTCGCCGGTGCGATGTACGGGCTCGTCCTCACCGACGACCTGGTCATGCTCGTGATGTTCTGGGAGGTGACGAGCATCCTCTCCTACCTCCTGATCGGCCACTACCGCCGTCGCGCCGCGAGCCGTCGTGCTGCGCTGCAGGCACTGCTCGTAACCACCTTCGGCGGGCTGGTGATGTTCGTCGGCGTTGTGCTGCTCGTCGTGGACGCCGGCACTTCCAGCATCCGCGAGATCCTCGCCATCGCGCCCACCGGACCCGTCGTCGACGCCGCGATCGTGATGCTCCTCGTCGGAGCGATCAGCAAATCGGCGCTATTCCCCTTCCACTTCTGGCTGCCCGGAGCCATGGCAGCCCCCACGCCGGTGAGCGCCTACCTGCACGCGGCGGCCATGGTGAAGGCCGGCATCTATCTCATTGCGCGCTTCGCACCGGTCTTCGCCTTCAGCGCCTCGTGGCGCCCCGTGCTCATCTCCCTCGGTGTGTTCACCATGCTTCTCGGCGGCATCCAGGCGCTGCGCGAAACCGATCTCAAGCGCATCCTCGCCTTTGGCACGGTGAGTCAGCTCGGTTTCTTCGCCGTGGTGATCGGCTACGGCACACAGGCTGCAGCCCTTGCGGGTCTTGCGCTCGTCATCGGGCACGCACTGTTCAAGTCGGCGCTGTTCCTCATCGTCGGCATCATCGATCATCAGCTCTCCACCCGAGACGTCACCGAACTTTCGGGAGTCGGGCGACAGGCGCCGATCCTGGCGATCACGGCTGCCATTTGCGTCGCATCGATGGCCGGAATCGCCCCGGCGATCGGCTTCGTCGCCAAAGAGTCAACGCTCACTGCGCTCCTGGACGACGCGCAAGGCGGTTCGGTCTGGGGCCTCGTCGCACTGATCGGTGTCGTTCTCGGGTCTATGCTGACAGCGGCATATGGGGCGCGCTTCCTCTGGGGGGCGTTCCTTTCGAAGCGCGACACACACGGACAGCGGAGGCCGGACACAACCTGGCCCGACCCTCCGGTAGGCATCATCGCGGCCCCTATCGTACTGGCAGGGCTCAGCATCGCGACAGGCATCGGGGCTCCCTCCCTGGACATTGCTCTGCAGGCATATGCGGTCACGGCCACCCCAGGTCTCGACCGCGCGGGGGTGGCAGTCGAGGGCCCAGGGCACCTCGCCCTCTGGCACGGCTTCGAGCCGGCGCTGGGAATCTCGATCCTGTCGATCCTCGCCGGCATTGGCATCTTCGTGCTCACCCGACGCACCGGATGGGACCGCAGGCCACGCCTTTTGCCCTTCACCGCCGCAGACGCCTACTACCTCGTCATACGGTCGATCGACCGCATGTCTGTGCTCAGCACCACGCTCACCCAGCGCGGCTCGCTCCCGGTCTACGTCGGTACGATCTTCATCGTCTTCGTCGCGGCTGAGGTCACTGCCCTCCTCGGCAGCGACCTCGACCGGCTTCAGCTCTCTGCCTGGCACACGCCGGCCCAGATCGCCGCGGCGCCGTTGATGGCGGTAGCCGGCATCCTCGCGGTGCGCGCGCGGAAAAGGTACACCGGGGTCGTGCTGGTCTCGGTCACCGGTCTCGCGATGGTCGCGCTCTTCGCCACCAGCGGTGCGCCGGACCTCGCTCTCACGCAGATTCTCGTCGAGACGGTGACGATGGTCACCTTCGCCCTTGTGCTCCGGCGCCTGCCAGCCCGCATGGGCGAGCACAACGCGTCAGTCGGCCGGATACCCAGGGCGCTGCTCGGAATCGGCGTCGGCGTCACGATGGCCCTCGTCGCGGTGGTTGCGACGCAATCCCGCATCGCAACCCCGATCTCCGAAGCATTCCCCCGGCTCGCCTACGAGCTCGGGCACGGTAAGAACGTGGTCAATGTCGCGCTCGTGGACCTGCGCGGGTGGGACACCATGGGCGAGCTCTCGGTGCTCGTGCTCGCGGCCACCGGGGTTGCCTCGCTCGTGTTCGTCACTCACCGCGCAGACCTGCTCGCCGCGACAAGAACTCTGCCGAAGGCGGTGCGGCGAGCGACGCGGGTGCGTCCGCTCGTCGAGACCACCGACGGCATCCGCTTTCAAACCTCCGAGAATCACAGCAACCCCCGCGCGTGGCTCGTCGGCGGCACGACCATGAAACCGGAGAGCAGGTCGATCCTGCTTGAGGTGATCGTGCGCATCCTCTTCCACACCATCATCGTGGTGTCGATCTTCCTGCTGTTCTCCGGGCACAACCTGCCAGGCGGTGGCTTCGCTGGTGGCCTGGTCGCGGGCATGGCCCTCGTCATGCGCTACATCGCCGGCGGGCGGTGGGAGCTGGGTGCGGCTGCGCCGACGGATGCCGGAAGGCTCCTCGGATCGGGCCTGATCCTTGCTGTCGGCTCCGCCGTTGTACCGATGTTCTTCGGTCTTGATGCACTCACCAGCAGCTTCTGGGAGTGGGAGATCCCCGGATTCGGGCACATGGAGTTCGTCACTTCGACGATCTTCGATATCGGCGTCTATCTCGTCGTGATCGGGCTCGTTCTCGACGTGCTGCGCAGCCTCGGCGCCGAGATCGACCGGCAGACGCAAGAGATGCGGGCGAGAGGGGTGAACGTCTGATGGACATCTCCCTCACGCTCATCGTCATCATGGCCGTGCTCTTCGCTTGCGGCGTGTACGCCATGCTCGAGCGCAGCCTGACGCGTGTGCTGATCGGGTTCCTGCTGCTCGGGAACGCCACCAACCTGCTGCTGCTCATCGTCATGGGCGAGCCAGGCAACGCCCCGTTCTTCGGAGGTTCGGCAGAGCCAGGGACTCATCTCTCCGACCCCCTTCCGCAGGCGCTGACGCTCACCGCGATCGTCATCACCTTTGCGGTGTCGGCGTTCCTGCTCGCGCTCATCTATCGGTCGTGGCAGCTCGGCCAAGCCGACACCGTCGAGGACGACGAAGACGACATCGCAGTGCGCGGACGCACGGATGCCGAAGAAGACCTCATGGGTGACGATGAGGGCGACTACGGCGACGCCGAATCGAGCACCGACTTCGCAGGCGCAGGAGAGGGGGCCGACGCGTGAACGCTCTCATCCCCTTGCTTGTCGCACTGCCGCTGCTCGGAGCAGCCCTTGCCCTGATCTTCGGACGCAACGCACGCGTGCAATCGATCGTCACGGTGCTGACGCTGCTGTCGGTGTCGGTCATCGCCGCGATCCTGCTGGTGGCGGTCGATGGTGGTACGCCTCTCGCCGTCTCCGTCGGCGGGTGGCCCGTGCCGTTCGGAATCGTGCTCTATGTCGACCGGTTCGCGGCTCTCCTGGTGCTGGTGTCCAGTGTCGTGCTGCTTGCAGTGCTCCTCTTCTCGATCGGGCAGGGCATCGCCGACGGGGTGGACGAAACCCCGATCTCGATCTTCAATCCCTCGTACCTGATCCTCGCCGCCGGTATCTTCAACGCCTTCATCGCCGGTGACCTGTTCAACCTCTACGTCGGCTTCGAGATCCTTCTCGTGGCCTCCTATGTGCTCATCACGCTCGGCAGCACCGAATCCCGCATCCGTACCGGCGCCGTCTATATCGTCGTGTCTCTGGTCTCTTCGATCCTGTTCCTCGCTGCGATCGGGATGATTTACGGCGCGCTCGGCACGGTGAACATGGCGCAGATCGCCGAGCGGATGACCGAGCTCCCGCAGCAGACGCAGCTCGTTCTGCACCTGATGCTGGTGATCGCCTTCGGCATCAAGGCCGCGATCTTCCCGGTGTCGTTCTGGCTGCCCGACTCTTACCCGACGGCCCCGGCCCCGGTTACCGCAGTGTTTGCCGGCCTGCTCACAAAGGTCGGCGTGTACGCGCTGATCCGCGCCGAGACTCAGCTGTTCGCTGACAGCAGCATCGACACGCTGTTGCTGATCGTCGCCTTGGCCACGATGCTCGTAGGGGTCCTCGGCGCGGTCGCGCAGGCCGAGCTGAAGAGGATCCTGTCGTTCACGCTGGTCAGCCACGTCGGCTACATGATCTTCGGCCTGGCGATCGCCACCCCTGCCGCGATCGGGGCGACGGTGTACTACATTGTCCACCACATCATCGTGCAGACGACCCTGTTCCTCGCGGTCGGGCTCGTGGAGCGCCGTGCGGGCAGCACGTCGATTCTGCGAGTCAAGGGGCTGCTCAAGGTCGCGCCGGTGATCGCCGTGCTGTACTTCATCCCGGCGATCAACCTCGGCGGCCTCCCTCCCTTCTCGGGGTTCATCGGCAAGTTCGCGCTGTTCGAGGCGGCGGCATCCGTTGGTACCCCTCTGATGATCGTGCTCATCGTCGGCGGCATCCTCACGTCTCTGCTCACGCTGTACGCGCTGATGCGCGCATGGAACCTCGCCTTCTGGCGCGAAGAGGACGACTCGGCCGAGACCGAGGCCCGCCTCGAGCACCTGGGCAACGCGCCGGCCGCCGATGAGCAGCAGGAGCGCCGCCGCATTCCGGCCATCATGACGATCGCGACTGCCGGCATGGTCGCTGTCACCGTCGCGCTCACGGTGTTCGCGGGACCGCTGTATGCCCTGTGTGATCGCATCGGGGAGGCGCTGCTGCAGCCGGTCACCCTCACCCAGCTCGAAGAGGAGGTGCAGGGATGAGCCCCGATGGTCGGCACGTGTGGCGAGACGTGGGGATGCAGGTGCCATTTCTTGCCTGGCTGGTCGTGCTGTGGATGCTGCTGTGGGCGCAGTTCACGTTGCTGAGCTTCGTCACCGGGCTCATTGTCGCGATCTTTGTCACGCGAGTCTTCCGGCTGCCGACCGTGGAGCTTTCAGGTCGGGTCAACCTCTGGTACATGTTCACACTCAGTGCGCAGTTTCTCTTCGCGGTGTTGCGCGGAGCGCTCGCCGTGGCGGTGCAGGTGTTCGACTTCCGTCGCCAGCCGGGGGCGGCGATCATCGCCGTGCCACTGAAGTACTCCGACGATCTGATGATGACGCACGTCTCGGTGGCGTCGTCGCTGATCCCCGGGTCGCTCATCGTCGAGGCTGACCGCGATCGCCGCATCCTCTACTTGCACGTCATCGGCGTTCGTCACCAGGCCGACGTCGAGAAGCAGCGCAATGGGGTGCTGCGCTGGGAGGAGCGCATCGTGCGTGCCGTCGGCACTCCGGCACAGTACCGTGCGCTGAAGGGGGACATGTCCCGGTCCCTGAGCGAGGAGCGCAGCGATGCGGTGCACCCCCGGTCCCTGAGCGAGGAGCGCAGCGATGCGGTG
>JASGEY010000071.1:0-38883 GCA_047605925.1 Microbacterium sp. | reverse complement strand
TCGTGCCCGGAGAGCGTGTTGGTTCCGGGTGCGTCGATGACGTGTACGGGTGAGTACACGGTGACGCAGGCGGATATTGATGCGGGCGAGGTGTCGAACACGGCCACCGGTACGGGGGATGATCCGCAGGGTGGTGCGTATGTGGGTGACCCGTCGAACACGGTGGTGACGGAGTTCACTGCGGATCCGGGTATCAAGGTCACCAAGTCGACCGAGGGCGCGATTCCTGGGCAAGCCGGGGATGTGTTGCATTACGTGTTTGTGGTGGAGAACACCGGGAATGTGACCCTGTCGTCGGTGAGTGTTGCTGAGGGTGAGTTCACCGGTACGGGAACCGCGCCCACTGTGACCTGCCCCGACGGAGCATTGGCTCCCGGTGAGACGGTGACCTGCACCGCCGAGTACACGGTGACAGAGGCGGACATCGTCAGCGGCGCGATCACCAATAGCGCCACTGCGACGGGCACCTCGGTGCGCGGTGACGACCCGATTAGTGACCCGGATGATCCGGACTCGACGACCGAGACGAGCCTCGTGCCCACCCCTGGGCTGGCGGTGACGGTCACTGCCGACAAAGACACGGTGACGACGCCCGGTGAGAAAGTCGTGTTCACCTTCACCGTGACCAACACCGGCAACGTGTCGATCTTCGACCCGAGCGTTGACGTCGGAGGATTCAGTGGCCTGGGAGACGCGCTCGTCGTCGTCTGCGAGGATGAGCCCAACCCGTTGCTCCCCGGTGAGACGCTCCTATGCAGGGCCGAGTACATCGTCGTCGAGGGAGACCTCACGGGAGCTCCGTTGACGCTCACCGCGATCGCGAGCGGTCAGGACCCGAACGGGGACACGATCACGTCCCCGCCTAGCGAGGCGCTCGCGGTTCCCGCGTCGGTGTTCATCGGTCTTGCCGTCACCGGTGGGCAGATCCCGCTTGCGCTCGTCACCATCGCCGTCCTGACGATGTTGACAGGTCTGGGGCTCGTGACCATTCGCAGAAGGCGCGCCGCACAGCATCCGAGGTAGAACGAAGCCGCCAGGGGACGCCAGCAACCTCGGCCCCCTGGCCGCGGCAATGACCTGCTAACATGGCCATATGCCTTTCGGCGGTCTGCTTCTTCTTAGCTGCCGCGACGAGTCCTGAGAGCTAGGGCCTTCCTCGTCGCGGCGCTTGTGTTGGCCCGTTCATTTTGACGAAGAGAAGAAGCCCATATCATGCAGAACACCCAGCGCTCGTCCGCGATGCCGATCCACAAGTATCGGCCGTACCACGAGCAGATCCGCGTCGATCTGCCTGACCGGACCTGGCCCTCGAAGCGCATTACCCAGGCCCCCCGCTGGTGCGCGGTCGATCTTCGCGACGGCAACCAGGCTCTCATCGACCCGATGTCACCCGAGCGCAAACGCGTCATGTTCGAGCTGCTCGTGAGTATGGGCTACAAGGAGATCGAGGTCGGATTCCCCTCGGCCAGCCAAACGGACTTCGATTTCGTCCGGCAGCTCATCGAGGAGAACCTGATCCCCGATGACGTCACGATCCAGGTCCTCACGCAGGCCCGCGAGCACCTCATCGAGCGCACCTACGAGTCGATCGCCGGGGCTAAGCAGGCGATCGTGCACTTCTACAACTCGACGAGCGTTCTCCAGCGCGAGGTGGTCTTCCGCTCCGACCGTGACGGCGTGAAGCAGATCGCGCTCGAGGGTGCGCGCCTGTGCCGCGAATTCGAGAAGCGCATTCCCGACACCAGCGTGTACTACGAGTACTCGCCCGAGAGCTACACCGGCACCGAGCTTGAGTACGCTGTCGAGGTGTGCAACGAGGTGCTGGAGATCCTCGAGCCGACACCCGACCGCAAGGTGATCATCAACCTGCCAGCCACGGTCGAGATGGCGACGCCGAACGTCTACGCCGACTCGATCGAGTGGATGAGCCGCCACCTCGCGCACCGCGAGAACGTCATCCTGTCACTGCATCCGCACAACGATCGCGGCACGGCGATCGCGGCGGCTGAACTCGGCTACATGGCAGGCGCTGACCGAATCGAAGGATGCCTGTTCGGCAACGGCGAGCGCACCGGCAACGTCGACCTCGTCGCGTTGGGCGTCAACCTGTTCACGCAGGGCATCGACCCTCAGATCGACTTCAGCGACATCGATCAAGTCAAGCGCACGGTCGAATACTGCAACCAGCTGCCCGTCCCAGAGCGCAGCCCATGGGCCGGCGACCTCGTTTTCACCGCGTTCAGCGGCTCGCACCAGGACGCCATCAAGAAGGGCTTCGAGGCTATGGCTGCGACTGCAGAGGCTCGTGGCGTCACCGTCGACGACATCGAGTGGGCGGTGCCGTACCTGCCGGTCGACCCGAAGGACCTCGGGCGTTCGTACGAGGCCGTGATTCGTGTGAACTCGCAGTCGGGCAAAGGCGGCGTCGCCTACCTGCTCAAGGCCGACCACGCGATCGACCTGCCGCGCAAGCTGCAGATCGAGTTCTCGGGGGTTGTGCAGGCGAAGACGGATGCCGAGGGCGGAGAACTCACCAGCGGGCAGATCTGGGAGATCTTCTCGGATGAGTACCTGCCGGCGGCAGATGTCTCTGACAAGTGGGGCCGCTTCGAGCTGCTCGGCACCCAAACCCGCAGCGACATGTCGGGCAAGGTCGTGCTCGATGTTGTCCTGCGCGACGATGAGCAGCAACTGGCGCTTACGGGCAGTGGCAACGGCCCAGTCGCGGCGTTCGTTGAAGTTCTGCGCGAACAGGGCTTCGACATCACGGTCTACGACTACGTCGAGCACGCGCTCAGTGCAGGAGGCGACGCGCAGGCGGCTGCCTACATCGAGTTGCAAGTCGGCGACCAGCGCCTGTGGGGCGTCGGCATCGACGGAGACATCTCGACGGCATCCCTCAAAGCGATCGTCTCGGGCGTGAACCGCTCGATCCGCACCCGAGAGCGTGAGCTCGCCGCCGTCTGACGCGCTGGTGCGTCCGCTCCTCGGTTGTTGGGCCCTCTCCGGTTCCTGAGCGCGGAGCGCAGCGACGAGACGAAGGACGTGTGGTGTCCAGCGATTGCTGGGCGCCCTTCGTCTCGCTGCGCTCGCTCAGGGACCGGTGGTGCTGCGCTCGCTCAGGGACCGGTGGTGCTGCGCTCGCTCAGGGACCGGTGACGCGGATGAGCGTTGCGGGTCAGTCGGCCGACGGTGTGACGATGGGGATCATGCCCGTCTCGGCGGCGACCCGACGACGGTACAGGCGCCGTTGCTCGGGCAATGACACGTCGAAGCTCACCGCGAGAATGCGGATCACCGTCGTCACGATGATGCCGATGACGGCGGCGAGCGTGATAGACATGCCGAAGACGGTGTTCGCGATGACGATGAACGCGCACCCGGCACCTGCCGCGACCGCGTACAGCGACCCGACGTGCATGATCGCCGTCGGCAACCCCATCACAATGTCGCGGAGCACACCGCCGCCGACTGCGGCGCAGACACCGATGAAGACGGCAGGAACCGGAGGGATGCCGAAGGCGATCGCCTTGCTGGTGCCGAAGGCACCGAACATTCCGATCACGACCGCATCCAGCACGACGATCACTGTGTTCAGTTTGTTGAAAACCCCGGCCAGCAGCATCCCGAACAACGAGGCACCCGTCGCGGTGAGCAGATACCAGTTGCTGTGCAGGGTCGCCGGCGGCAGGCCGAGGAGGATGTCGCGGATGAGACCGCCGCCCATCCCGATCATGATGCCGATGATCGCCACCCCCAGCCAGTCGAGGCGGCGCTGCCCCTGGAATCCGGAGGCGAACATCGCGCCCTGCACGCCGCCGAGCCCGACGCCGAGCAAATCAGCCCAGAGCGGAACGGTGAAAAGCGGTTCGGTCACCCGTCTATTCTTCCGCACGGAGAGGATAATCGAGAGGTGCCGACCTACCGAGACGAAGCGGTGATCCTGCGCACTCACAAGCTCGGTGAGGCGGATCGCATTGTCACCATGCTCTCCCGGCGTCACGGCAAACTTCGCGCTGTGGCGAAGGGGGTCAGGCGCACTTCCTCGAAATTCGGCGCGAGGCTCGAACCGTTCATGGTCGCCGATGTGCAGCTCTACCAGGGGCGATCGCTCGATATCGTGCAGCAGGCGGAATCGCTCGGCTCCTACGGCACTGACATCGCAATGCACTACGACCGGTTCACCGCTGCCAACGCGATGGTCGAAACCGCCGATAGGCTGAGCGACGCCGAGGCGACGCCCGAACAGTACCTGCTGCTCGTCGGCGGACTGCGGGCGCTGGCGCGCGGCGAGCATGCGGCACGCAGCATTCTCGACTCCTACCTGATGCGCGTCATGGCGCTATCCGGCTGGGCACCATCTCTGGGGGATTGCGCTCGATGCGGGGCGCCTGGGCCGCACGCGAACTTCGCAGGTCACCTCGGCGGCATGGTGTGCCGTGCGGATGCTCCGGCGGGCAGTGCACGGATTGCTGAAGGCACACTCGCGTTGCTGCGGTCGCTCATGGCAGGGGATTGGGAGGCGGTCGACGCTGCATCGGCGGCCTCGACATCCGCAGCATCCGGTCTCATCGCGGCCTATGCGCAATGGCATCTCGAGCGCGGCATCCGCTCGCTCGCCCATCTGGAAGGAAACCGGTGACTCCCAAGCCGTACACGCACAAGGATGCCGTCGCCTACCGGCCGCTGGATTGGACAGGCGCGCACCCCCCGGCGTTCTCGAAGGTGCCAGAGCATGTCGCCATCGTCATGGACGGCAACGGCCGGTGGGCCAACCGCCGTGGCCTGAACAGGATCGAGGGGCATAAAGCCGGGGAGGAGGTGCTGCTCGACGTCGTCGCCGGAGCCATTCAGGCGGGCGTGAAGCACCTCTCGGTGTATGCGTTCTCCACCGAGAATTGGGCGCGCTCTCCCGAGGAAGTGCGGTTTCTCATGGGCTACAACCGCGACGTGCTGCACCGCCGACGCGACCAGCTCAACGAATGGGGCGTGCGCGTGCGCTGGGCAGGGCGCAAACCCCGATTGTGGGGATCGGTCATCAAGGAGCTGCAGTACGCCGAGCAGTTGACCCGCGGCAATGACGTGCTCACTCTGACGATGTGTGTGAACTACGGCGGCCGAGTGGAGCTCGTCGACGCGATGCGTGCCATCGCTGCCGACGTCGCGGCCGGCCGCGTGAAGCCAAACGCGATCACCGAGAAGATGATCCGGCGGAGTCTGTACGTGCCCGACATGCCCGACGTCGACCTTTTCCTGCGTAGTTCGGGCGAGCAGCGCACCTCGAACTTCCTGCTCTGGGAGTCGGCATATGCCGAGATGGTGTTTCTCGACACGCTGTGGCCGGACTTCTCCCGCGAGGAACTGTGGCGCGCAATCGACATCTACATCTCGCGCGATCGCCGCTTCGGTGGGGCCGTGAACGCGCCCGCTCAGGCGTGAGCGCCCTTCGTCTCGTCGCTGTGCTCCTCGCTCAGGGACCAATAGAGCGGAATAGCACGCCGCCGCACGCTGTTTCACGACTACGTGACTGAGCCCATCTCGATCGACATCTGGTCCGACATCGCGTGCCCGTGGTGCTACATCGGCAAGCGCAATCTCGAGAAGGGTCTGGAAGCCTTCTCGGCCGATGAGGACGCGCCCCAGGTGACCATCACGCTCCACTCCTTCGAGCTCTCGCCCGACACCCCGATCGACTTCGACGGCGACGAGATCGACTTCCTCGCCGGTCACAAGGGGATGCCTCGCGCGCAGGTCGAGCAGATGCTGTCGCACGTCGCCGATACCGCCGCCGCCGCTGGCCTGGAATACCGCTTCGATCTGCTGCAGCACACGAACACTGTCAAGGCGCACGAGCTCCTGCACTTCGCGAAGGCACAGGGTATGCAGCGCGAGATGGCAGAGCGCCTGATGTCGGCTTACTTCACCGAAGGCAGGCACGTGGGTCGTATCGACGACCTTGTCGAACTCGCCGCCGAGGCAGGCCTGAATGCCGTCGAGGCGCGGGAGTCGCTCGAATCGGAGCTCTACCTGCCCGCAGTCCGCCAGGATCAGGAGCAGGCGCGGGCCTACGGCATCCAGGGTGTCCCGTTCTTCGTGATTGACGGCCAGTACGGCATCTCAGGAGCCCAGCCCCCGGCTGCTTTCGAGAACGTGCTGCGCGAGGTGTGGTCCAAGCGCGGCGAGGACGAGACCGAGCCGGCAACCGTCTAACCGAGCATTCGCGCCAGCGATCCGACGAGGTTCGCCCGCCAGACCGCCCAGTCGTGGCCTGCCTCGAACGGCGACAGCACGATCGAGCGGCTCGCCGTGCGCTCGTCGGATCGCAGCGCGACCGAGAGCGCGGCGGCGTCCGCGAGCATGTCGCCTTCGAACGTGCCCGCCTGCAGCTCGATCGACGACCAGCGCGGCTCTGCGGCCAGCGCTTCGACCACATCGAAGCGCCACAGCGAAGGCGACTGCGCGATCGCATGGCCGACCTCTCCCGCGGACAGCGCGAGAGTCCACAGCGACGCGATCCCGCCGAGGCTCTGGCCGGACACGATCGTGTCCTTACCTCGCGCGCTTACGTTCCAGCGGTCGCGGACGAGGGGCAGCAGCCGGTCGATCATGACGTCGACCTGACCCGCGGGAACACCGAGGTTGTCCCAGCGGTGCTCGGTGTTCTTCGCGTCGAGCATGGCGACGTGCAGCGGCGGAATGATGCCGGTCGATATCATCGCGTCGAGGAGAGTGGGCAGCTCGCGGCGCCACACATCCCCGTCGAAGAGCAGCAGCATCGGCGTTGGGCTGCCCACGTCCGCGGGCGCGTACACCCAGGCGCGCTCGTCCCCGGGCAGCGCGAGCTCGTCCAGCTGCGATGCGACGTCTCGAGGCGCGGAGAGGTGACGCCATGGCTCGGGCGGCGCCGCGGGACCCGACCCCACCGACGACGCATCCCCGCGGGATCCGACGATGCTGTCGACGCCCCGGGGATCGGTTCGTCCGGTCGCCATCGCGGCGCGCAGCACAGGGCGGCGGCCGACTGCCGTGCGCCACGGCGGTGGGACCTCGTCGTCCCACACCGCGATCCGGTACGAGGCTCTCAGCGCGGACGGAAGGCGAAGAGTGATGGTCCACAGATCGGAGCCGTCGAGGCGTTCCAGTTCGGCCTGGGCAAGATCGTCGTGATCGAAGACCGGGTTGGTCCACAGCAGCACCGCCCGGGCATCGGGCGCCTCGATCACCCAGGTCCACAACGAGGACTCCGGGTCCTCGGTTTCGGGAACGACGAGCGGATTGGGCTGCGCCAGCGCCGCGATCCGCAACTCGGCGCGCTGCTCAGGCGAGTCCCGCCACGCCTGCTCCAGGGGCCCTCGCACACGCCGCATGGCCGGTTCCTCGCCGTGCGGAGGGAATCCGCGCTCCTGATGCCAGCGACCGGTGCGGTCGCGCCACATCCGCCCCTCGACGGCGGTCACGCGGGCCTCGTGACGGCGAATCGCGGATCGAGCGGCACCACGAGGGGCGTGGACGTCACCGGATCGTCGATCACCAGCGCCTCGAGTCCGAAGACCTCGCCGAGCAGAGAAGACGTGATCACCTCGACGGGCGGACCCGCGGCGACGAGGTCGCCGTGCTTCATCACGATCATGTGCGTGGCGTAGCGAGCCGCCTGGTTGAGATCGTGCAGCACGGTGACGACCGTCTTCCCCTCCTCGTGCAGCTGTCGCAGCAGCTCCATGAGCTCGTACTGGTGCGCGATGTCGAGGAAGGTCGTTGGTTCGTCGAGCAGCATGATCGGCGTCTGCTGGGCGAGGAGCATCGCGACCCAGACGCGCTGGCGCTGACCGCCGGAGAGCTCGTCGACGAGCCGGTCCGAGTGCTCGAGGAGGTGCGTGGCGGCGAGAGCATCGTGCACGGCCTCCTCATCGGAGAGCCGCCACTGCTGCAGCAGCGACTGATGCGGCGATCGTCCGCGTCCGACGAGATCGGCCACGCGGATGCCGTCTGGCGCGATCGAGCTCTGCGGCAGCAGGCCGAGTTCGCGCGCGAGCACCTTCGACCTGAGTGAGCGGATCGACTCGCCGTCGAGCAGCACTCTGCCGACCGTGGGCTCCAGTACCCGGGCGAAGGTGCGCAGCAGCGTGGACTTGCCGCATCCGTTCGGTCCGATGATCGCGGTGAAAGAGCCGTCGGGGATGCCGACGGTCAGCCCCTCGGAGATGGCGCGGCGGTCATATCCGACGGTCACGTCCTCGGCGAGCAGGCGCGGCGGGTGGGCAGAAGAGGTCATCGGGAGTCTCCTGTGTGGGCACGGGATTCGCGGACGAGCAGCACGATCAGGTACACGCCGCCGACGCAGATGGTGAGAAGTCCGACGGGAACCGGCCGGTACACGACCGAGAGGAACTGGGACAGCAGGTGCGCTGTGGCGAGCAGCGCGGCGCCCATCGCGCCGGCGGCGAGGAGGCTGACCCCCGGAGTCCTGGTCACCCGACGTGCGAGCTGAGGGGCGACGAGGGCGACGAATCCGATGGGACCTGCGGCCGCGGTGACCAGCGCGGTGGTCGCGACGCCGACGGTGAGCAGCGCCAGGCGCGCGGTGCCGACCTTCGTGCCGTGGGTGGCCGCCGCATCGTCGCCGAGCTCGAGGCTGCGCAGGGTGGGGGAGAGGACGACGGCGAGAGCCACGATGATGGCGGCGATCGTCAGCGACGGCGTCAGGGTGGTCCACGTCACCTTGCTCAGCGAGCCCGCCCCCCAGAAGCCGACCTGCATGGCGTCGCGCACGTCCGCGCGCGTGATCAGATAGGTGTTGATCGAGCCAAGAGCGGCCGCCACCGCGATGCCGACGATGATCAGACGGAAGCCCTGCACGCCGCGACGATAGGCCAGCAGGTACACAGCCAGGGCGGTGAGCAGGCCGCCGGCGATGGATGCGACCGCGATCGTCCAGGAGTGCTGCGAGCCGAGCACCAGCATCACCACGACCACGGCGGTGTACGAGCCGGCGTCGAAGCCGATCACGTCGGGGGAGCCGAGCGGATTGCGTGTCAGCGACTGGAAGATCGCGCCGCCGATGCCGAGCAGGACGCCGAACAGCGCGGCGGCGATCGCGACGGGCAGGCGCCACTCCCGCACCACCTTCGCGGTGAACTCGTCGGCGCCTCCGGCCAGTGCTGCGGCGACGTCGGAGGGGGTGAGCGAGTAGTCGCCGAGGAACACGGCTGCGTACGCGGCTGCCGCCGAGAGCAGCAGGAGCATGAGGGAGGTCACGACGAGCCGCAGGCCGAGCCGGCCCGACACGACCCTCGTGCGGATCAGGATGGCGCGATAGCCGTGGTCGATCCCCGTCGCCGTCACAGTCCGCTCGCCTTCTTCCGCCGCACCAGGGTGATCAGCACCGGGGCGCCGACCACCGCGGTCACGATGCCGACCTCCATCTCGCCGGGACGGGCGATGACGCGTCCGATGACGTCGGAGACGAGTAGGAGGACCGGCGCGGCGAGGGCCGTGCCAGCGATGATCCAGCGCTGGTCGGGGCCGGTGAACCAGCGCACGACATGCGGCACCATCAGCCCGATGAACGCGATGCCGCCGGTGAGCGCGGTCGCCGCTCCGGCGAGCAGGGTCACCGCGATCAGACCGAGGATGCGGGTGCGCAGGACGCTGGTGCCCAGGGAGGCGGCGAGGTCGTCACCAAGGGCGACGGAGTTCAGCGAGCCCGACAGCAGCACGGCGATGGCGAGGCCGACGAGAAGGAAGGGCAGCACGGACAGCGTGTCGTCGACGTCGGCGCGCGCGATCGATCCGATGCCCCAGTTGTGCACGGCACGGAAGGTGTCCGCGTCGATGAGCGTGAGGAAGGTGGAAACACCGCGCAGCACGGCGCCGAGCGCGACGCCCGCCAGCACCATCGTGATCGGCGACGCGCGCTGCCCTGTCGTGCCGATCGCCCATACGAGCAGGGTGGCGATCGCAGCCCCGGCGAAGGAGTACCAGACGTAGCCGGTGATGCCGCTCATCCCGAAGACGCCGACACCGAGGGTAACCGTGAAGCCGGCTCCCGTGTTCACTCCGAGAATCCCGGGATCGGCGAGGGGGTTGCGGGTCATCGCCTGGATGACGGCCCCGGCGACCCCGAGGGCTGCTCCGGCGAGGACACCGAGGAGCGTGCGCGGCACCCGCTTGGTCCACACCACGATCGATGCGTCTGCGCCGTCGGGATGGAACAGCGCCTCCCAGACGTCGGAGAACGACAGTGGGTTGGCGCCGATCCAGAGACTCAGCAGGAGCGCGAGCGTCAGGGCCGTGAGCAGGAGGGCGAATCCGATCGCACGCCGCCGCCCCGTCCCGAGAGCCGAGGAGGCGGCTCGGACGGGCGCGGGAGCGATCGGATTCGCCGTCACGCGCGGTCTCAGCCTGCGAGCGCGTTCTGGAGCGCAGGCGCGATCTGCGTGACCGCCCAGGTGCCGGAAAGCGGTCCGCTGCGCGCGAGCGCCCACGGCATGTTGCCGGCGTGCTCGACGCCGTCGATCACGAAGGTGCCCTCCCTCGCCCGGTTGTCCACGAGGATGAGGTGGCCGTCCTTCACAGCCTGGAGGTTCTGGAACAGCGGCTGCTCGGTGATGTCGGCATAGTTGCCGTCGGAGTTGTCGGAGAACAGGATCACGTCGGCGTCGAGGGCGGACAGCAGCTCCTCGCTCACCTCCTGCCGGTAGGTGAATTGCGAGGCGCTGGGGTTCTTGGCGAAGCCCATCCGCTCGAAGACCGACTCCGCAGGGCTTCCCACCGTGGAGTGGTACTGCAGCCCGCCCTCCTCGCCGTAGTAGACGAGGTAGGTCGCCGTGAGCCCGGCAAACTCGGGGTTCTCGGCGCGGAAGTCCGTGTAGAACTGCTCCTCCTGGTCGAGGGCCTCTTCGGCCGCGCCCTGCAGATCGAGGGCTTCGCCGATCCGACGGATGCTGTCGGCCCAGTCGTTCGCCACGCTCTGCTCCGTGCCGCCTTTCTGCGCGGTGGCGAGGACCGGCGCGATCGACGACAGCTTCTCGTAGTCGCCGGCGAGATCGGCGCCGAGAACGATGATCAGGTCGGGCTTGGCAGCCGCGATCTGCTCCACCGGATACTGCGTGTCTCCGGTCGTGAACCGGTGGGGGATCTCCTGGGCTAGCGCGTCCTCGAGCCACACGTCGGTGGCCCATTCGCTTGCGATCACCGGGGTCACGCCGAGCGCGGCGAGCGCCTCTGCGTCGTCCTGCGAGGGGGTGACGGCGGCGATGCGCTCGGGACGGCTCTCCAGAGTGGTCGTGCCCCACTGGGTCTCGAGCTCGAGAGGGTAGGTCGTCTTGCCCTCCGCCGCGGGGGTCAGGTCGTCGGCGCCATCGGCGGCGGGGGAGGAAGAGATCTGCTGCGGGGATCCCGCGCAGGCTGTCAGTGCCACCAGACCCGCCAGTACGAGGGTGCTGAGGGCGCCGGTGCGCGCTCGAGTGATGGTCATGCTATTCCTTCCTGGAGGCGGCGCCCGTTCGGGACACGGGCGGGGCTTCAAGCCCAGCGATCCACATTAGGTGAGGGTAACCTAAAAATGCAGGCTGGCTGCGACAAGTTGCGTGCCGAATACGACAAGAGACTCAGGAGGACAGCGATGCGGATCCCGCCTGTTGCGATCGCAGAGAGGGTGCACCTGACGAAATCGGTGCTGCTGTGGCAGGCTCGTGGCGGCTCGCGGTGCGAGCTCGACGGCGTGTCTGAAGAGCTCGCTGAGGGGCACGCGCTGTGGATCCCCGCCGGGGTGGTGCATGCGCTGCACATCGGAGAGGATGCGGTCGTCCTGCCGCTGCACCTGCGGGACAGACCCGCCGCGGGCCTGCTGCGCACTCCGACCTGGATCTCCGTCGACGGGGAACTGCGCACGGTCATCCTGGCCTTGCTGCAGGTGCAGAACTCGATCATCCGGCCGGACGTCGACCTCGAACGGCGTCTGCTGCAGATGCTCCAGGAGCGCGCGGTGCCCCCGACGGGGCTGCCGATGCCGGTGTCGTGCTCGGCGCGTGCCATTGCAGAGCAGCTGCGCGACGATCCGGCTCTCGGCGTCCCCGTCGCCGCGCTGGCGTCAGCGCACCACGTCTCCGCACGGACGATCGAGCGCGCTTTCCTCGCCGAGACGGGCATGACGCTGCGGGAATGGCGGGGACGGCGGCGGATGGAGGTCGCAGGCTCCCTCCTGCGCCAGGAGGACTCGCCGGCGATCGTCGCCGCCCGGGTCGGGTACCGCGACCAGTCGGCGTTCCGGCGCGCCTTCAAGAGGCACTACGGGATGGCGCCGGGAGTCTATGCGCAGCGCCACCGGCTCCCGCGGTGAGTCAGCGGGGGAGGACTGCCTCGATCGCGCTCACGATGGCCGGATCGTCCGGCTTCTGCTTCGGGCGGAAACGCTTGACCGATCCGTCGGCACCGACGAGGAACTTCTCGAAGTTCCACTCCACGCGACCCGCTTTGCCGTCAACATCCGGAATCGCTTTCAATGCCTTGTACAGGTCGGCGGCGTTCTTGCCGTTGACTTTCACCTTGTCTGCGATCGGGAAGGTAACGCCGTAGGTGACCGAGCAGAACTCGAGGATCTGCTCGAGGGAGCCCGGCTCCTGCCCGAAGAACTGGTTGCATGGGAAGCCGATGACGCTGAAACCGCGATCGCTGTAGCGCCGCTGCAGATCTTCGAGCTGCTCGTACTGCGGGGTGAGACCACACTTGGATGCCACATTCACGACGAGGACGACATCGGCATCGAGGTCATCGAGCGTCATTTGCATGCCCTCGGCATCGGCGAACGGGATGCTGCGCACTGCGGAATCGGTCATATCCACAGCTTAGGTCGCTGAACCCTGAGGCGCCTCTGCGTCTGGGAGAATGGAAGGGTCATGACTGTCGCCGCTACCCTCGCTCGCCCCCTCCACATCGGACCGATCGACCTCGATGTGCCGGTCGTTCTCGCTCCGATGGCGGGCATTACCAACACCGCCTTCCGACGCCTGTGTCGCGAGTACGGGGCCGGTCTCTACGTGAGCGAGATGATCACCTCCCGTGCGCTGGTCGAGCGTAACGACAGCACCATGCGGCTCATCCGTCACCACGAATCGGAGACGCCGCGGTCGATCCAGCTTTACGGGGTTGACCCTGCGACGATCGCCGAAGCCGTGCGCATCATCGTCGCTGAGGATCACGCCGACCATATCGATCTGAACTTCGGGTGCCCCGTGCCGAAAGTGACGCGGCGTGGCGGAGGGGCGGCACTGCCCTGGAAAAGTCGGCTGTTCGCTGACATCGTCACTCAGGCCGTCAAGGCAGCAGGACCCATCCCGCTCACGGTGAAGATGCGAAAGGGCATCGATCGCGACCATCTGACGTTCATCGAGGCTGGCCGTGCGGCCGAAGACGCAGGCGCTGCGGCGGTTGCCCTGCACGCGCGCACGGCGGGGGAGTACTACTCCGGTCACGCCGACTGGAACGCGATCGGCGAGCTCAAGCAGGCGGTGACGAGCATCCCTGTTCTCGGCAACGGCGACATCTGGTCTGCAGACGACGCTGTGCGGATGATGGAGCAGACCGATTGCGACGGCGTCGTCGTTGGCAGGGGATGCCTTGGCCGCCCCTGGCTCTTCGGAGAACTCGCAGCGGCTTTCGGTGCTGAGGCCAAGCCGGTCGACGCGACGCTCGGATTCGTTGCCGACGCATTCCGCAGGCATGCCGAGCTTCTTGTCGAGTTCTTCGATGATGAGGATCACGGATGCCGTGACGTTCGTAAACACGTGGCTTGGTACTTCAAGGGCTATCCGGTCGGCGGTGACATCCGTACGGGGTTGGCGACAGCATCCAGCCTGCAGAATATCGATGATCTGCTCGGCCAGCTTGATCGCAGTGCGCCGTATCCCGGAGCGGATGCCGAGGGGCAGCGTGGCCGTGCAGGTCGCCCCAAGCGCACGGCCCTGCCCGATAAGTGGCTGGAATCGCGCGAGATCGCCGAGTCGACGTCGCACATGATGCGCGGAGCTGAGATTGAGAACAGCGGTGGGTGAGCGGCGGTCAGACGGATACGAGCCGCGTGACGCAGAGCGGTTCGTCACTGAGGCCCATCGCTCGGAGCGCGACGATTTTGCTCGTGATCGGGCCCGCGTGCTCCACTCGGCTGCACTGCGCCGACTGGCAGCGAAAACACAGGTGCTGAGCCCGGCGAGCACGGCCGACTTCGCCCGTAACCGTCTTACGCACTCGCTTGAGGTCGCCCAGGTCGGGCGCGAGCTCGCAACGGCTCTCGGTGTCTCCGCCGACGTCGTGGACACAGCGTGCCTCAGCCACGACCTCGGTCACCCGCCGTTCGGGCACAACGGCGAGCGCGCGCTCAACGAGTGGGCAGACGACATCGGCGGTTTCGAAGGCAATGCCCAGTCGCTGCGCATTCTCACTCGGCTTGAGGCGAAAGTTCTTGACGGCGACGATCGTTCGGTCGGGCTCAACCTCACACGAGCCAGTCTCGACGCGACGTGCAAATACCCGTGGACGGTGGACAGTCCTGTTCCCGATCCTGGGGGTCGACTGAAGTTCGGCGTGTACCCCGATGACGAGCCGGTGTTTCGCTGGATGCGTGAGGGTGCGCCCGGGCGGTTGCGGTGCATCGAAGCTGAGATCATGGATCTCTCCGACGACATCGGCTATTCGGTGCACGACTTCGAGGACGCGATTGTCAACGGATACGTCGATGTGGCGCAGCTGTCGGATCCTCGCGAGCACGAGGCACTGATCGATCGGATCCAGCAGTGGGTGGGCTATGACTTCACGCGGGACGAGCTCGCGGACGGGCTGTATCGCCTTGCCAGTCAGCCGATGTGGCTGACGTCCTTCGATCGGTCCCGTCAGGATCTGGCGCGGCTGAAGAATCTCACCAGTGACTTCATCGGTCGCTTCGCCAGGGCCGCCGTCACGGCAACTCGACAGGCGTATGCCGGCGCCGCGCTGGTCCGGTACAACGCGCACGTGGTCGTTCCGCGTGTGGTAGAGACCGAGATCGCTGTGCTCAAGGGCATCATGGGCCAGGCGATCGTCACGATCGATGCCCGCAAAGGCGTCTACAAGGAGCAGCGCCAAGTGCTTACGCGACTCGCCGACGCGCTGTGGTCGACGGACGCGCTGTGGTCTGCGGGTGCCGATGTGCTCGAACCGGCATTCGCTGCCGACTTTTTCGCATCGAGAACGGATGCCGAGCGCGCCCGTGTCGTCGTCGATCAGATCGCGAGCCTCACCGATCAGAGTGCCATCGACTGGCACAACAGGCTGGTCGGTGAAATCGACCCAGCTGAGGTCGGCATCTGGACGCCGCGCCACGCCCGTCCCGGAGTTCGCACCGCCACCCCCGCCCACCGTCGGGCCGCGGGGGTGCGCTGATGCCACGAATCCGCCAGGCCGACGTCGACGAAGTCAAAGCGCGCACCAACATCGCTGACATTGTTGGCGAGCGCGTGGCCTTGAAGTCGGCGGGTGTCGGGTCACTGAAAGGCCTGTGTCCCTTCCACGACGAGAAGAGCCCGAGTTTCCATGTTCGCCCGCAGGTCGGTTACTACCACTGCTTCGGCTGCGGGGAGTCGGGCGACGTCTACTCGTTCCTGCGCGAAATGGACCATGTCAGTTTCACAGAGGCCGTCGAACGGTTGGCGGGGCGGATCGGGTACACCCTGCACTATGAGGATGGAGGGCCAGCGCCGGAGACCAGCGGGCGTGCGAGGCTCTACGCCGCGAACACGGCGGCCGCGGAGTTCTTCCGTGCGCAGCTGCTGTCTGCGGATGCCGAGATCGGGCGCCAGTTCCTCGGAGAGCGTGGCTTCGACGCCGGGGCAGCGGCGCACTTTGGTGTCGGCTTTGCGCCGCGCGGATGGGATGGGATGCTCAAGGCGCTCTCTGCGCAGGGCTTCACTCGTGAGGAGCTCAGTACCGCTGGTCTCGTCTCCACCGGTCAACGTGGCGTCTACGATCGCTTCCGCGGGCGGTTGGTCTGGCCGATTCGCGATGTGTCTGGGCAGACCATCGGCTTCGGTGCCCGCAAGCTGTTCGACGATGATCAGGGTCCGAAGTACCTGAACACCCCGGAGACGCCGATCTACAAGAAAGCACAGGTGCTGTACGGCCTCGACCTGGCCAAGAAGGACATCGCGAGGGGCGATCCTCGTCGCGTGGTCATTGTCGAGGGGTACACCGACGTCATGGCCTGTCATCTTGCCGGTCTCACCACCGCTATTGCGACCTGCGGTACCGCTTTCGGCACCGATCACATCAAGGTTCTGCGAAGGGTGATGGGAGACGACAACGCCTCTGGTGAGGTGGTCTTCACCTTCGACGGTGATGAGGCGGGTCAGAAGGCGGCGTTGCGTGCGTTCAGCGAAGACGAGCGCTTCAAGGCGCAGACTTTCGTGGCGGTCGCCCCTGATGGGCTCGATCCGTGCGACCTGCGCTTGCAGCGTGGGGATGCGGCAGTGCGAACTCTGTTGGATGCCAAGGTGCCGATGTTCGAGTTCGCCATCGATCGCAAGATCGCCGGATTCGATCTTGCCACGGTTGAGGGGCGCGTCGGCGCCCTCCGTGCGGCAGCGCCCATCGTGGCTGAGATCAAGGATGCCCTGTTGCGCCCCGGATACGAGCGCGTGCTCGCGCGGCGGCTGGGCATGGATCCGAATGAGGTGCACAGTGAGGTCCGTCGTGCTGGGCGGGGCAGTGGATCGCCGATGCGTGCGGAGCCTGCGGCGGCAGAGGAGATGCCCTCAGGTGCTCCACTTGCGCCAGTGACCCTCGCGAGTCTTCCCCGGAGTGCGGAAGTCGCTCTCGAACGGGATGCGCTGATGGGTGTACTGCAGTATGGGCACCGGATCGACCCGCAGTTGCTCACCCGAGCCCTGAGCGCGGTGTTTCGTACACAGGGACTCGATGCCGTGCGCGAGGCCGTGGCATCCGCTCCCGATCCGACCAGGGTCGGATGGGCGACTGACGCGGTCAACGCCATCAGGGAGCCGTATCGTTCACTCGGCGGCGAACTTCTCATGCGGCCATTCCCGGCGAAAGACGAAGCGGGAGCCGTCGCCTCGGCGACGGACTTGTGCCGTCGTTTGATCGTGCGCATCCTGGACGACGAGAAGAACGAACTGCTGGGTGCCGTACAGCGGGTTCCGGCTGACTCCGACGGGGGACGTGCACTGCGGATGCGGTTGCGTGATCTTGACGCGGAGCGTCAGCGTTTCGCCGAGTCGTAACCGCGTCGGCGGCGGCGCAGGGCAGGATGGAACCATGCCACGTAGGTCCGACTCCACCCACACGATCGACTGCTCCGATCTGGTCATTGACCGCGCAGGGCATGGGGCGCCGACGCGGGCGATCGACGGTGTCACGTTTTCACTCGCGCCCGGCGGGCTGATCTGCGTGGCAGGGCCCACAGGTTCGGGCAAGTCTTCATTGGTGATGGCGCTCGCCGGATCCACCGACCCGTCGGTGCGTATCGTCGGGGGCAGCGCCCACGTGTGCGGCGTCAATGTCAGACGGCCCGGCCGAAAGCATCGGGTTCTCACCTATCGCACTGGTTTCGTTCCGCAGGGGGCGGGCGCCGATCTGCCGCCACGGCTGACCGTTCAGGAGGTCATCGCCGAGCCGATCCTCATCCGGGAGAAGCGGGTGAACACGAAGGCGCTCTCGATCAGGGTGGCGACTCTGCTCGACGAGCTGCATCTACCGCTCGGCACCGCCGCGAAGTTCCCGTATGAGCTCAGCGCGGGCATGCGGCAGCGGGTCGCGATCGCGCGTTCATTCGTCTTGGAGCCGCAGGTGCTGATCGCCGACGAGATCCTTGCGAACCTCGATCTCGAGGTGCGACCCGTGGTGTTTGACGCGATCACCCGGCGCCGCAAGGAGCAGGGGATGGGTGCGCTGCTCGTGACCAACGATGCCGATTTCATTCGCGAACTGAACGCCGAGACGCTGATGCTCAAGAGTGGGCATGTCGTGGCCCGAGGAGTCGGCAAAGAGCTGCTCTGGGCGCCGAATGCCGAGGCGGATTCGCAGCGCTGATCCGGCGCCGACTCGACACGCCCGACGGGCACTCAGGTGTCATCGGCACCAGAAAGTCTTTGCTAGGATTGACGAGTTGCCCGCGCAGCGGAGCACATTCCTCGGTAGCTCAATTGGCAGAGCAGCCGGCTGTTAACCGGCAGGTTCTTGGTTCGAGTCCAAGCCGGGGAGCAAAGACCCCCGGGCCCTCGTATGAAGGCCCGGGGGTTTTCCGTTTTCATTCTGGTTCTGCGGCGTCGCGTCCTTCGTCTCGCTTCGCTCGCTCAGGAACCGATGCGTCCGGTCCCTGAGCGAGGAGCGTAGCGACGAGACGAAGGGCGCTCAGGAACCGATGCGTCCGGTCCCTGAGCGAGGAGCGTAGCGACGAGACGAAGGGCGCTCAGATCCCCGAGCCCTTTAGCGATCCGGTGGTCTGACCTGCCGGGTCGGAGACGATGCACTGGATCACGCGGTCATTCAGCTCGTCCCAGGTCTCCTGAGTCGGCGTGAGCGGGTAGACCTCGAGCGTTGATTCGTTGTAGGTGAGGCCGACGAAATTCGTGAACGCATCGCCGATGCACTCTTCAGAAGCGGCGTCGATCGCGTCCTCGGAGAACTCGCCGTCGTCCATCGTGATCTCGTAGTACACCTCTTCGTCGTGCGGCTCCGAGCACGGCACAACGTCGACGTCGGAGATCAGGCCGGACGCACTTTCCAACTTGCAGTCGCCGACCTTGAGCGCGAAAATGTCGATGTTCGAGCCCTCGGTGACTTCACCGGTCTCGTCATCACGCTCAGCATCCCCCGAACCTCCGAGAATGCCGGTCAGAACGCTGCATCCGCTCAGCGCGAGTGACAGCGCACCCGCAGCGCCTGCGAGTGCGAGCGCGCGACGCATGTGCAGTTTCTTCATGAGTACCCCTCCAGATACGTATCGTGCACGGGCGCCCGGATGTGCGGCCGATCGTATGACGGTATCCCTGAGGGGTTGTGTGACGCAAGAGAGAAAGGCTTTTGACCACGCGGCGACCCTCACGCGTCTAGATCGTCGACTCCCGGCATCCAGCTCGCTCCTGGGCGCCCCCAGCCTCGTTTCCGTGCGATTCTCTGCACCGTCTTCCAGTCTCCATCAGACAGACGGTCGATATAGAGGATGCCGTCGAGGTGATCGAACTCGTGCTGCATGATTCGAGCACGCCAGCCATCAACCTCGATCGAGACGGGGGCGCCGTCAAGATCAATGCCCGTGACGCGCACTCGCTCGGAGCGACGCAGCGGAAACCGCTCACCGGGAAACGACAAGCACCCCTCGGACTCGAGGTCAGGATCGGGGTCACCCGGCTCGAGCGGCACCATCCACAGGTGAGGGTTGATGAGAACGCCGCGCCACGGCTGATCGTCGTCATCGACATACGCGTAGGTGTAGATGCGCAACGGAACCCCGACCTGCGGGGCGGCAAGTCCGACGCCAGGCGCAGCATCCATCGTCTCGTACATGTCCGAGACGAGAGCGCGGATTTCGTCGGTGATCGCATCGACGACGGATGCTGGGGAGTGCAGGACGGGATCGCCCATGATGCGAATCGGAAGTACGGCCACGCCATAACCCTACTTGGCCGGACGTGCCGGGTAGGGTCATAGGGTGAGCATTTCGGTGTGGCTGAGCAGCGAGGATGTTGGAGAACAACTCGTCGGTGTCTTCAACAACCCCAAGCTCTTGCTCGGCATTCCGCTCGCCTTGGCTGGCGCCGTTTTCATGTCGTTGGGGGCTCAGTACCAGCACCGCGGGGTTGAGAAAGTCGAACAGCTCAGCGGATCGGATGCCGCAACCGGGCTCAGTGTCGGCCAGGTCATGAAGTTGCTCGCCCGGCCGTCTTGGCTGATCGGCACGCTGATGCTCGGGCTTGCGATCGTGTGCCAACTCGCTGCGCTCTCGGTCGCACCGCTCATCGTCGTGCAGCCGCTAGGTGCGATCGCCCTGGTGATCACCACTCTTATCAACGCAAGAGTGTCAGGGCACACACCGACCAGGCAATCCATCACTGCGATCGTGTGCTGCGTCGGTGGGATCTTTCTTTTCGTCTCGTTTGCTGCGATCTTCGCGACCGAGAAAGCATTCGCCGATATACAGCTCTTCACGATCCTGGCGATCCTTCTCGTCGTCATCATTGTGCTTGGCGCTGCCTGGCTGATCCTGCGGCACCGCATGCGCGCGCTGTTCTATGTGATCGGGGCCGGCATTCTCTACGGGTTCGTGGCAACCCTCGCCAAAGCGACGATCAACCGGATCGAGAACAGCCGATTCGACTGGATCACTGCGGTGTGCGTGATCGCTCTCATTGCAGCATCCGCCGTCGGTGCCTACTTCGTGCAGACCGCATACAGTTCGGGGCCCCCCGATCTCGTCATCGCCGGTCTCACCGTCGTCGATCCGCTGGTGGCCGTCATTATCGGCATGCTCGTGCTCGGCGAAGCCCAGGCCGCTCCGCCGTGGGTGCTCGTCATCTTCGGCGTAGCCGGCGTCATCGCGGTGTTCGGAGTCGTCGGCCTCGCCAGATATCACCCGCAGGTGCTCAGCGAGAGCCAGGAGCTGGGTATTGAGCGCGGTTCGCACTCATCCCAGAGTCCTTCGACAGGCGCAGGACCTCAGCAGTAGTCAGTCCGCGGGGTCGATCAGGTCGGAGGAAACCTCAGCCGCTGCTGCTTCGTCGACGAAGAAGATCGTGCGCTTGCGGCCCTTCGCGCCGGCTGCGGGAACGCTCGAATAGCTCGCACCGGCGAGTGCGAGCCCGAGCGCGGATGCTTTGTCTGCACCGGTGAGCACGAGCCACACGCGCTTTGAGGAGTTGAGCACGGGGCGGGTGAGGGTGACACGCTCCGGCGGAGGCTTGGGGGAGTTGCGCACTGCGAGAGTCGCAGTATCTGTCACCGTGACTTCGGGGCGATCGGGGAAGAGCGAGGCAATGTGCCCGTCGGGCCCGACGCCGAGGAAACACACCGCGAACGACGGCCAAGGCTCGTCATCGGAGCCGAAGCGAGCGAGCTCTGCGGCATAGGCGGACGCGGCCTCGTCGAGGCTGAGCCCGCTATCGGACGCAGCGATCTCGTGCACGTTCTCTGCGGGGACCTCGATGTGATCGAGCAGAGCTTCGCGAGACTGCACCGCATTGCGGTCGGCATTATCGCGCGGAACGAATCGCTCATCGCCCCACCAGAAGTGCACGAGCGACCAGTCAATGTCGGCCGAACGAGGGTTCGCCGCGGTCGCACGCAACACGGCACCGCCCATCGATCCTCCCGTCAAGGCGATATGGGCGATGCGGCCGCTGCGCGTGCAGGCGCGCAGACGCGCGATGAACCTGTCGGCCACCCTGTCCGCGAGAGCGGCAGGGGTGGTTTCGACGACGACCCGCTTCTCTGCGGGTACTGCCTGCATCGACATCATGCTCCTGTCTCTGGCGGGCCCAGTTTCTCCCAGCCTTCGGTGATGACTCGACCGTACAGGACGTCGGGGTCGAGTCGGCGCAGTTCCTCTGCGAGGCACTCCCTGAGAGTGCGCCGAGGCAGGTGAAGGTCGTGATTCGGCTGATTGGGCTGTGTGAGCACCGCGACGCCTGGAGACGGACGCTCGAGCAGAATGTCACCGGCTACCCTGGTCAACCGGACGGACTTGACGCCCTCCTGCCACGACTCTGGGCTCTCGTACGACCAGCGCACCGGCACCTCGAGGGCCATCTGCAGCCAAGCGGCGAGTAGTGCGGTTGAGGGGGATGCCGCAGCGCCGCGTACTTCGACGGCGGTGACCTCCTGGTACGGCGGTTGATCGAGCACTGCGGCCAGCTGCTCGCGCCAGTGCGTGAGCCTCGTCCACGCGAGATCTGTGTCCCCGGGGGCATGGGTCTCGCCGAGCAGAGCCAGTCGGTCTCGCACATCGGGTGCGGTGGCGGCATCCGTGATCCGCCTCTGCGCAATGCGTCCAAGCGGTGATTTCGACGGTGCTGTCGGCGCTTCTTCTGGCCACCAGGCCACAACGGGAGCGTCGGGGAGCAGGAGCCCGGTTACCAGGCTCTCTTCGTTGCTGGCTGCATCGCCGAATGCACGCAGCACGACGACCTCGCTCGCTCCGGCATCGCCGCCGACGCGAATCTGGGCATCGAGACGGGACTCGCCAGAGCCAGTGGTGAGCACGATGACGCGCATCGGATGCTCGCGGGATGCGTCGTTGGCGGCTTCGATCGCCGACTCGGCGGCGTCATTGCGCGCGGAGATGATCAGGGTGAGGACGCGGCCGAGAGCGACAGCGCCGCCCTCTTCGCGCACCTTGACGAGCTGCTTGGCGACCTGACTGACGGTCGTATCGGGAAGGTCGATGATCACGGGCGTCTCCATACTCGTCCGTCGCGGGCAAGCAAGGCATCGGCTGACGTCGGACCCCACGAACCAGGTGCGTATTGTTCGAGCGGGCCGCCCTGTGCCGCCCAGAACTCCTCTACCGGATCGAGAATCTTCCAGGAGAGCTCGACTTCTTCATGCCGGGGGAACAGCGGCGGGTCGCCAAGAAGAACGTCGAGGATCAGGCGCTCGTACGCTTCAGGGCTGGCCTCGGTGAATGCGTGGCCGTACCCGAAGTCCATGGTTACGTCGCGCACGTTCGTGCCGTTGCCAGGTACTTTCGAGCCGAAGCGGATGGTGACGCCTTCGTCAGGCTGCACACGAATGACGAGGGCGTTCTGCCCGAGTTCTGATGTGTTGCTACGGCCGAACAAGTGCTCCGGCGCACGCTTGAACACGACGGCGACCTCGGTCACCCGGCGGCCGAGACGCTTGCCAGTTCGCAAGTAAAACGGCACGCCAGACCAGCGGCGGGTGTCGATCTCCAGCTTGATCGCCGCGTAGGTCTCGGTCGCGGACTGCGGGTCCATGCCCTCCTCGTCGAGGAAGCCGGTCACCTTCTCGCCGCCCTGCCAGCCGCCGGCGTACTGTCCGCGCGCGGTGGCGAGGGACAGGTCGTCTGGCACGTGCACCGCTGCGAGCACCTTCTCTTTCTCTGCACGCAAGTGTTCGGCAGAGAGACTGATCGGCTCCTCCATCGCAGTGAGCGCGAGAAGCTGCAGCAGATGGTTCTGGATGACATCTCGCGCGGCGCCGACACCGTCGTAGTATCCGGCGCGCCCGCCGACCCCGATGTCCTCGGCCATCGTGATCTGCACGTGGTCGACGTAGTTGCGATTCCAGATCGGCTCGTAAAGCTCGTTTGCGAAGCGCAGCGCAAGGATGTTCTGCACCGTCTCCTTACCGAGATAGTGGTCGATGCGGAAGATCGAATCGGCGGAGAACGCGACTTCAAGCGCCTCGTTCAGCTCGCGTGCCGATTCCAGGTCGTGCCCGAAGGGTTTCTCGATGACAACCCGGCGCCAGCGATCCTCACCATTCTCATCGCCGACGAGACCCGAGTCCTTGAGCCGCTGCGCGACGACGGCGAACGACTTCGGTGGGATCGACAAGTAGAAGGCGTGGTTGCCCATCGTGCCGCGTTCGATGTCGAGTTGGGCGACGGTCTCACGAAGGCGAGTGAAGGATTCGGGGTTGTCGAACTCACCAGAGACGAAGCGGATGCCTTGCAGCAGCTGCGTCCAGGTTTCCTCACGGAAGGGGGTGCGGGCGTGCTTCTTCACGGCGTCGTACACGACCTGCGCGAAGTCCTGATCTGCCCAATCGCGGCGGGCGAAGCCGACGAGGGCGAAACCGGGCGGCAGCAGACCACGATTGGCAAGGTCGTACACGGCGGGCATGAGCTTCTTGCGCGAAAGATCGCCAGTCACGCCGAAGATCACGAGGGCACTGGGACCAGCGATCCTGTTGAGGCGGCGATCGTCGGGATCGCGCAGCGGGTTGCGCCCGCGCGAGAGGGGGACAGACATCGGTGGGGGATTCTCCTGGCTGCTGCTTCGAGGCGGCTTCGAAAAGGGGAGGACATCGGTTTCGGCTGCTCCCGACGGGCGCAGCGCGAACGTCAGCGCTGCGCCTCAAGCCCTTCCTTGACCTGGGAAAGCAGATCGTGCCACGAGTCGATGAACTTGGCGACACCTTCGTCTTCGAGCACCTGGGTGACGTCGGCGAAGTCGATGCCGAGGGCCGCGATGCCGGCGAAGACGGCGCGAGCCTCTTCGTAGCCTCCGGTGATCGTGTCACCGCTCACGACGCCATGGTCGAAAGTAGCCTCGAGGGTCTTCTCTGGCATCGTGTTCACAACGCCCTGAGCGACGAGCTCGGTGACGTACAGCGTGTCGGGCAGCGCCGGGTCCTTCACACCGGTGGACGCCCACAGCGGGCGCTGCAGGTTGCCTCCGGCGTCGAGCAGCGCCTTGGCGCGGTCGCTCGCGAACGTGTTCTCGTAGAGCTCGTATGCGAGGCGCGCGTTAGCGAGTCCCGCCTTGCTCTTGAGTGCTTCGGCCTCAGGTGTGCCGATAGCGGCGAGGCGCTTGTCGGTCTCGGTATCGACGCGCGAGACGAAGAACGAGGCGACGGACTCGATGGTCGACAGGTCGATGCCGGCGTCCTTGGCGGTTTCGAGACCGGTGAGGTAGGCGTCGATGACCTCGGCGTAACGTTCGAGGCTGAAGATCAGGGTCACGTTCACACTGATGCCAGCGCCGATCGCCTGCGCGATGGCCGGGAGGCCCGCCTTCGTCGCGGGGATCTTGACGAGCAGGTTCGGGCGGTTGATCCTCTCCCACAGCTGCTTGGCCTGAGCCACGGTGCCCTCAGTGTCGTGGGCGAGGTCGGGGGAGACCTCGATCGACACGCGGCCGTCGACGTGCCCTGAGGCCTCCCACACCGGACGGAAGATGTCGAGAGCCGCGGCGACGTCCTGCGTGGTCGCAGCGAACACGGCTTCTTCGGCGCTGGCGCCGGACGCGGCGAGTTCGGCAACCTGTGCGTCGTAGGACGTGTCAAGCGGGTTGGTGATCGCGTTGGCGAAGATCGTTGGGTTCGTCGTCACTCCGGTGACGTTTCGCGTGGCGATGAGCTCGGCGAGGTTGCCCGAGTTGATGCGCGTGCGCGACAGGTCGTCGAGCCAGATGCTGACGCCGGCTGCTGCGAGATCTGCGGTGGGGGTACTCATTCGGATGACTCCTTGATCAGTTGGCCTGTGCGGCCAGGGTCTCGCGGGCGGCTGTGATGACGGCTTCGGTCGTGATGCCGAACTCGCGGAAGAGGGTCTGGTAGTCGGCAGAGGCGCCGAAGTGATCGATGCCGATCGAGCGGCCCTTGTCTCCGACGATGGCTCGCCAGCTGAGCACAGAGCCCGCCTCGACAGAGACGCGAGCGGTGACGGATGCCGGCAGCACAGACTCGCGGTAGGCGTCATCCTGCTCGGCGAACCACTCCAGCGAAGGGGCGGAAACGACGCGGACGTTCACGCCTTCGGCGGCGAGAGCCGCACGGGCTGCGACGGCGAGCTGCACCTCCGAGCCGGTTGCGATGATGATCACGTCCGGAGTGCCGTTCGGGGCTTCGGCGAGCACGTACGCGCCCTTGGCGGTGTTGGATGCCGCAGCGAACACGTCGCCGGCTGCATCGCCATCGCCGCGCTCGAACACCGGGATGTTCTGACGGGTCAGCGCGATACCGGTCGGGCCGCCGTGACGGCGCAGAATCTCAAGCCAGGCCGCGGCAGTCTCGTTGGCGTCTGCGGGGCGCACCACCGCAAGGTTAGGAATCGCACGCAGCGTCGCGATCTGCTCGATGGGCTGGTGCGTCGGGCCGTCCTCGCCCAGGGCGATGGAGTCGTGCGTCCACACGAAGATGCTTGGCACGTTCATCAGTGCAGCCAGGCGCACAGCGGGGCGCATGTAGTCACTGAAGATGAGGAAGGTGCCGCCGAATGCGCGGGTCGGTCCGTGCAGGGCGATGCCGTTCAGGATCGAGCCCATGGCGTGTTCGCGGATGCCGAAGTGCAGCACACGCCCGTAGGGGGAACCCGACCAGTCGTGCGTCGACCATTCAGCGGGGATGAACGACTTCGCTCCGGAGATCGTGGTGTTGTTTGAACCGGCCAGGTCGGCGGATCCGCCCCACAGCTCGGGCAGTGCAGGGGCGAGCGCGTTGATGACCTTGCCGGATGCCGCGCGGGTGGAGATCTCAGTGCCGGCGTCGAATGCCGGGAGGGCGTTTTCGATGTCGGCGGGAAGTGCCTGCGCCTCAAGGCGGTCGAGCAATTGTTTACGCTCGGGGTTCGCCGCAGCCCATGCGTCAAATTCAGCCTGCCACGCGGCGCGGTACTCGGCAGCGCGGGTGCTGAGCTGGCGGGTGTGGGCGATGACGGCGTCTTCGACGACGAAGGATTTCTCGGGGTCGAAGCCGAGCTCGACCTTGGTGGCGGCGACCTCGTCGGCACCAAGGGCATTGCCGTGCACAGACTCGGTGCCACGCTTGTTGGGAGCAGGCCAGCCGATGATCGTCTTCAGGATGATCAGGGTGGGCTTGGCGGTCTCCGCCTTGCCTTCCTCGATCGCGTCGAACAGTTCCTGTGTGTCTTCGATGTACTCGCCGGTCTTCTTCCAATCGACCTCGAGCACTTGCCAGCCGTATGAGCGGTATCGTGCCGCGACATCCTCGGTGAACGCGACATCGGTGTCGCCCTCGATGGAGATCTGATTCGAGTCATAGATGGCGATGAGGTTGCCGAGCTGCTGGTGGCCCGCGAGGGAGGATGCTTCGCTTGTTACGCCTTCCTGCAGGTCACCGTCGCCCGCGATCACGTACACGAAGTGGTCGAACGGGCTGGTTCCTGGCGCGGCGTCAGGGTCGAACAGGCCACGCTCGTAGCGGGCGGCGTAGGCGAAGCCGACGGCGGATGCCAGGCCCTGGCCGAGCGGGCCCGTGGTGATCTCGACACCCTTGGTGTGGCCGTACTCGGGGTGGCCAGGCGTGAGGGAGCCCCACGTACGGAGCGCCTCAAGGTCGCTGAGCTCGAGGCCAAAGCCACCGAGGTAGAGCTGCACGTACTGGGTGAGGGAGGAGTGACCGACCGAGAGGATGAAACGGTCGCGGCCGAGCCAGTCGGTGTCGGTCGGGTCGTGACGAAGAACCCGCTGGTAGAGCAGATACGCGACGGGGGCGAGGCTCATCGCCGTTCCTGGGTGACCGTTGCCGACCTTCTGCACAGCATCCGCTGCCAGAATGCGCGCAGTGTCTACCGCACGCCGATCGATTTCATCCCACTGCAATTGCGACACGACGAAGCCCTTCTCCAACAGTTCGAGAGCACCCGGGTCGCACTGTCGCGGTCCGCAACGAGACGGAGGGGGAGCGAGAGCGCCGGGCACGCGAGTCTTTTCAGCATACCGGTGCGCGACCCCGGGTTACAGCGTCTTACGGTGCCCCGTCGAAGCAGGCTCTGGCCGCCTGCGTGCCGTAGACTGGGGAGGATGTCTGCGCGCATGGAGGAGGCGATCGAGATCTCGACGATGTCTGATCAGACCGCTGTGAAGAGGTCCGCGGTGCGCACGGTGCGGGCTTATATCGCGCTGACCAAGCCGCGCGTTCTCGAGCTTCTCCTTGTCTCGACCGTCCCTGTGATGTTCCTTGCCCAGGGCGGCATGCCCGATCTGTGGCTGGTGCTGGCGACCGTGATCGGCGGGTCTATGAGCGCGGGTTCTGCAGCCGCGTTCAACATGTACCTCGACCGCGACATCGATGCGCACATGCACCGCACCGAGAATCGTCCGCTTGTGACGGGGGAGATCAGCCCCCGCGGCGCACTGATCTTCTCGTGGACGCTCGCGGTGCTGTCGACGGTGTGGCTGTGGTGTACGACCAACGCTCTCGCAGCGGTGCTGTCGGCATCCGCCATCTTCTTCTACGTGGTCATTTACACGATGATCCTCAAGCGCCGCACCGAGCAGAACATCATCTGGGGTGGCATCGCTGGTTGCTTCCCGGTGCTGATCGGTTGGGCTGCGGTGACCGGTTCCTTGGATTGGCCGGCATTTATTCTGTTTGCCCTGGTCTTCCTGTGGACGCCGCCGCACTATTGGCCGCTGTCGATGAAGTACAAAGACGACTACGACGACGTCGATGTGCCGATGCTGGGTGTCACACGCAATGCCTCGCAGGTGGGCTTGCAGGTGATCCTGTATGCCTGGGCGACTGTAGCCTGCTCGCTGCTGCTCATCCCGATCGCCGGCATGGGGCTTGTGTACACGATCTCGGCGCTCGTCTTCGGCGGGTGGTTCATCTACGAATCGCACCGCTTGTACAACCGTGCGGTTCGCGGCACCGAGGCGCGCCCGATGCGGGTGTTCCACGCCTCGATCACCTATTTGACGCTGATCTTCGTCGCGGTGGCAATCGATCCGCTGCTGCCGTTCTGAGGCGGGTCGGACGATCGCGCCGGGCATGACTTACGGTGTCCTGTCGGTATGACCCTCACGACGATCAAGGTCAGCAGTGACGTGCGAGACCTGCTCAAGCTCCAGGCGACGCGGGAGCACCGTACGCTGGGGGAGCACCTGGCATACCTTGCCGCACTTGCCGACCGGCAGCAGCGGTTGGATCGGCTGCGCGGCGAGATCGATGCCACATCCTCTGCGGATCTGGCCTCCTATCGGGCGGAGACCGAATGGTGGGATTCGGCGCAAGATGCCTGACCTCGCCACCGGCGACATCGCCTGGGTTCGACTCGACCTGGCAATCGGACGTGAGCGGGATGGCCGTCGACCCGCTGTGGTGGTCTCATCCCGGGCTCATCTCGCCGTCGCCGACACGCTGGTGACGATCGTGCCCGTCACCGGCGTTGACCGAGGATGGTCGAATCATGTTTTGCTGCGTGGTGAGGTGCTCCCACGCGCATCCTGGGCTATGACGGAGCAGGTGCGCACAATCTCGCGCGACCGCGTGGCCGCTCGGGCTGGCCGGTCAGACGCGGCCACACTCGCCGATACCCGCGCCTGGATCGCCGACTTCACCGATGATTGACGCAACCCGCCCGCTTCTGCGTCTCAGGATGTGAGGATCAGCGAGAGATCGAAGACGACGGCACTGAGAGCGCTCACGGCGCCTCGATCGGGCGCTTCAGCTTCAGCACGACCACCGTGTACGCAGCGGCTGAGAGCGACGCCAGCACCATGTGGATGCCGACGAGCAGTGGCGGGAGTCCTTCGCGAGCCTGCCACACGCCGACGACGACCTGCACCGCGATCGCGACGGTGAGCACGACCAACCAGTGCCGCGGATCGAGCCGCAGCACCCACGCGCCGATCAGCAGCACGATCACGAGCAGCGCGAGGATGTATCCCGGCCAGGAGTGCACGTGCGCAAGGACGGTCGCGTCGAAGCCGTTCCTCTTTATGTCGGCGTCGCCGGAGTGTGGGCCGTTGCCCGTGGTCAGTACTCCGAAGAAGACCGTTGCGGCGAGGGCGAGTCCGGTGACATGCGTGAGGATCGCGAACCAGAGCGGCACGATGCGCTCGCGCGGGCCTGCGGGGGCGTCTCGACGCACGAGGTATGCAGCCGTCACGCACACCAGAAGCAGTGAGGCCGTGTAGTGGAAGCCCACGATGAAGGGGTCAAGCTCGCTGAGTACTGCGAAGCCGCCGACGACGGCCTGGGCCATGACACCGGCGAGCACGATCCAGGCGAGCAGCGCGAGGTCGTGCCGAGGGAGCGGGCGGCGCAACGAGTCGACGGCGCCGGCCAGCACCGACAGCAGCAGCGCCGTTGACATCAGCGCAGCAGCTGGCAGCTCCGCCGCCGCCCCGATCGCGTAGACGGCGACAGCGGCGACGATGCCGCCGAGCGCGAACCACACGGCGCGCACGACCGGACGGTTCCCGCCGATTGCGCGCAGCGTGAGCAGCAGTACGGCGAGGGCGAGGATCCCAACGACCCCGGTCATCGTTCGGTTGCCGAACTCGATGAGCCCGTGTATGCCCTGCACTTCATAGATCGGCACGAGCGACTCCGCCGTGCACATTGGCCATTCGGAGCATCCGAGTCCAGAGCCCGTGAGACGCACAGCACCACCGGTGCCGATGATGATCACCTCGGCGAGGAACGACAGCCAGGCGAAGATGCGAAGAGCTCGGCCGATGCGGGAGGAGGGCGGCTCCTGGGTCGACGTCAGGACACGGGCGGCGTCAGGCATTGCACCTCCGGCATCTCTGCGAGCGGATGTGGCGATCCGCATGTCAGAGGGAACCTGTAGAATCGGGATGTTGGGACGACCGCGTGACTGCGGAACCCGTCCATGACAGTGTAGGCGCGATGGAGGCGCCGATGATGAGGGCCCACCAACGGCACCCGTTCCCGCAGACTCGACGGGATCAGGTGTGTCGGGGCGGATGACACCGTTTCGGGACCTAAAAGGAGAGTGTGTGATGTCGGATGTACTGATCGACCGCCCGGAGCTCGAAGGGCTGGGGGTGTACGAGTTCGGCTGGCACGACCCCGACGCCGCAGGAGCAAGCGCGAAGCGAGGTCTTTCCGAAGATGTTGTGCGCGACATCTCGGCGCTCAAGAGCGAGCCGGAATGGATGCTGAAGACCCGACTCAAGGGCCTGAGCCTCTTCGATCGCAAACCGATGCCGACCTGGGGTGCTGACCTCAGTGAGATCGACTTTGACAACATCAAGTACTTCGTCCGCTCCACCGAGAAGCAGGCGCAGTCCTGGGAAGACCTCCCAGAAGACATCCGCGAGACCTACGAGCGCCTCGGCATCCCCGAAGCGGAGCGTCAGCGTCTCGTCGCCGGCGTTGCCGCGCAGTACGAGTCCGAGGTCGTCTACCACCAGATCCGTGAGGACCTGGAGGCGCAGGGCGTCATTTTCATGGACACAGACACGGCTCTGCGCGAGCATCCGGAGTTCTTTGAAGAATACTTCGGCACGGTGATCCCCGCCGGTGACAACAAGTTCGCCGCGCTGAACACCGCCGTGTGGTCTGGCGGTTCCTTCGTGTACGTCCCCAAGGGAGTGCACGTCGAAATCCCTCTGCAAGCGTATTTCCGCATCAATACCGAGAACATGGGCCAGTTCGAGCGAACCCTGATCATCGCTGACGAAGACAGTTACGTCCACTACATCGAGGGCTGCACCGCCCCGATCTACAAGTCGGACTCGCTGCACTCTGCCGTGGTCGAGATCATCGTGAAGAAAAACGCCCGGGTGCGCTACACGACGATCCAGAACTGGTCGAACAACGTCTACAACCTCGTCACCAAGCGCGCTGTCGCCCACGAGGGCGCAACCATGGAGTGGGTCGATGGCAATATCGGCTCCAAGGTGACCATGAAGTACCCGTCGATCTACCTGATGGGCGAGCATGCCAAGGGTGAGACGCTTTCGGTCGCCTTCGCAGGCCCCGGTCAACATCAGGACGCCGGCGCCAAGATGATCCACATGGCGCCGTACACGCAGTCGTCGATCGTTTCGAAGTCGATCGCACGCGGTGGCGGTCGCGCTGGCTACCGGGGCGAGGTGCGGGTGGATGCTGCGGCACACCATTCTGCGAATACCGTACGCTGCGACGCTCTGCTCGTTGACACGAAGTCCCGCTCAGACACGTACCCGGCGATCGACATCCGCGTCGACGACGTGCAGCTCGGCCACGAGGCGACTGTCTCGAAGGTCAGCGAGGAGCAACTCTTTTACTTGCAGTCGCGGGGGATGCCTGAGGACGAAGCGATGGCCATGATCGTGCGCGGTTTCATCGAGCCGATCGCGCGCGAGCTGCCGATGGAGTACGCGATGGAACTGAACAAGCTCATCGAGATGGGCATGGAAGGCAGCGTCGGCTGAGATGACGACAACGTACACAGAGGTCGAGCCGACCTTCGTGCCGGTGCAGACCCGTTCGGAGCGCCCTCGTTCCTTCGAGCCGGCCGATTTCGGTGCGCCCACCGGGCGCGAGGTCAACTGGAAGCACACCCCGGTCGCCAGACTCTCATCCCTCTTCGAGGTGGCCACGCCAAACGACGGCGTGCATTATTCGTTCGTCGCAGGCGAGCAGTACCGGGCAGCCGGGCTTCCGGCCGGATCCGTCCCGCGAGGAGAAGTCTTTCTTGCCGAGGACGTCACGGCGGCCGTGGCCTGGCAGGGGGCGACCGAGGCGCTGTACATCCGCATCCCGCGTGAGGAGGAAGTCGCAGAGCCGATCCTCCTCGATATCACGGGCCTCGGAGCCGGGCGCCGCGCCGATGCGCACCTCGTGATCGAAGCGCTTGAGCACAGCTCCGCCACCGTGGTACTGACACACACGGGGGCTGCCGACTACGCGCAGAACGTGGAGATCATCGTTCGTGACGGTGCCAAGCTCACCGTGGTGAGTCTCCAGCAGTGGCAGGACGAGGCAGTTCACCTGGCATCCCATCAGGCGCGGGTCGGGGCGGACGCGACCCTCAAACATTTCGTGATCAGCTTCGGCGGCGGCATCGTTCGGGTGAACCCGAACGTCGAGCTCGCAGGCAACGGCTCTGAGGGCTACCTCTACGGTCTTTCCTATGCGGATGCCGGGCAGCATCTGGAGAGCCAGGTGTACCTCCACCACAAGGGTGCACACACCACGGGCGACGTGCTGTACAAGGGTGCGCTGCAGGGTGAGGGCGCGCACAGCGTGTGGATCGGCGATGTGCTCATCGGTAAGGACGCAACGGGCACCGACTCGTACGAGGCGAACCGCAACCTGGTGCTCACTGAAGGTGCACGCGCCGACTCGATCCCCAACTTGGAGATCGAGACGGGTGACATCCTGGGCGCAGGCCACGCCAGCGCCACCGGACGATTCGATGACGAGCAGCTGTTCTACCTGCAGGCGCGTGGCATCACCGAAGATGAGGCTCGTCGACTCGTCGTGCTCGGCTTCCTCAGCGACATCGTGCAACGCCTCGGCATCCCCGCTCTCGAAACCGAACTGCTCTCGGCGATCGAGACCGAGCTCGCTGAGGGTGACGCATGAGTGCTGAGCGAGTGTGCAGCGTCTCCGAACTGGAAACCGATATGCCCGTGCGTGTCGAGCCGAGCGGAGTCCCGATCACGGTGATCAAAGATTCCGAAGGCGTCATCCATGCCATTGGCGACACGTGCACGCACGGCGACATCTCTCTCGCCGAAGGGTTCGTCGAAGGTGACACTGTCGAGTGCTGGGCTCACGGCTCGGCATTCTCGATGATCACCGGCAAACCGCAGAACCTCCCCGCTTTCGAGCCCGTCCCGGTCTACATCGTCGAGATCGACGGTGACGACGTGCTCATCGACCCGACCGTCACGAAGGAAGTCTGAATGTCTGTTCTCGAAATCCGCGACCTGCACGTCACGGTTGAGACCGAGGCGGGTACCACCCCGATCCTCAACGGAATCACCCTCACCATGCGCACGGGCGAGACGCACGCCATCATGGGTCCGAACGGCTCAGGCAAGTCGACGCTGGCGTACACGATCGCAGGTCACCCCAAGTACACGGTGACCTCGGGTTCCATCACCTTCGACGGCGAAGACGTTCTTGAGATGAGCGTCGACGAGCGAGCCCGCGCCGGGCTGTTCCTCGCGATGCAGTACCCGGTCGAGATTCCCGGTGTCACGGTGACGAACTTCCTTCGCACTGCGAAGACCGCGCTTGACGGCGAGGCTCCGGCGATCCGCTCGTGGACCAAAGAGGTGAAGGACGCCATGGGCAACCTGCGCATGGACCCGAAGTTTGCCCAGCGCAACGTCAACGAAGGCTTCTCTGGAGGTGAGAAGAAGCGCCACGAGATCCTCCAGCTCGAAGTGCTCAAGCCGAAGTTCGCTGTGCTCGACGAGACGGACTCGGGTCTTGACGTCGATGCGCTGAAGATCGTCTCCGAGGGCGTCAACCGAGCCAAAGCGGCCACCGGTCTCGGCGTCCTGCTGATCACGCACTACACGCGAATCCTGCGTTACATCCGCCCCGACTTCGTGCACGTGGTCGTCGCGGGCACGATCGTCGAAGAGGGCGGCCCTGAGCTCGCCGACCGCCTTGAGGAAGAGGGCTACGACCGTTTCCTCGACTCTGCTGCTCCGATCGAGGCGTAGGCTGAGCGCATGACAGCGACCCTCACGGACGAGAAGTACGAAGAGGTTACCGAGGCCCTCAAAGACGTCATGGATCCCGAGCTCGGGATCAACGTCGTCGACCTCGGGCTCATCTACGACCTCGCGTGGGATGACGAGAACGACGCTCTCATCATCCATATGACGCTGACCAGTGCGGGCTGCCCGCTCACCGACGTGCTCGAGGAGCAGACCGCCCAGGCGCTGGACAACGTGGTCGATCGTTTCCGCATCAACTGGGTGTGGATGCCGCCGTGGGGTCCTGAGCGGATCACGGATGACGGGCGCGACATGATGCGCGCCCTCGGCTTCGCGATCTGACACCATCCGAGTGACGCCCAGGCCGCGACGTCACTCGGTTGCGTCTGACGCGAATAGCACTGAGGAGGACGGATGCTCGAGGTCACAGCACTGTCACTGGACGAGCTCCGGCTCCGCAGTAGCGAGAAGTGGCGGGAGTATCCCGACGACGTTCTGCCGCTGTTCGTCGCCGAGACTGACTTTCCGCTGGCTCCGGCCGTGAGCGCAGCACTTCGCGACGCCGTCGAACGTGGCGACACCGGTTACGTCGCCTCACGCAATCCTCTGGCGGAGGCCTATGCAGGGTTCGCGAAACGCCGCTTCGGGTGGGATGTCGATCCAGCGCGCGTCCGCTCAACGGCCGATGTGAGCATGGGCATCGTCGAGATCCTTCGCCGCGTCGTGCAGCCGGGGGAGCGCGTGATCGTGATGCCACCGGTGTATCCGCCGTTCTACGACCTCGTCGAGGAGGCGGGAGCTGTCGTTGAGCGGGTACCGCTGCGTGACACGGGTGCGGCCTGGGAACTCGATCTGGACGGCATCCGCTCATCTCTCGAAGAGGGTGCGCGTGCGGTGCTGCTGTGCAATCCGCACAACCCGACAGGCACAGCGCACTCGGGCGACTCGCTCGCAGCTCTCGCGGCGCTGGCGGCGGAGTTCGACGCCGTGGTCATTTCGGATGAGATCCACGCACCACTTGCTCAGCCGGGATCCTGCTTCACGCCTTTCCTGGCGAGCGGGGTTGCAGCCGAGCGTGTCGGGTTTGCCGTTGTGAGTGCGAGCAAGGCGTTCAATCTCGCAGGGCTCAAATGTGCGCTCATGGTCTCTGCGGGGGAGGAGACCACTGCGGTTCTGCGTGGCTTGCCACTCGAAGTCGTCTGGCGGACCGGCCAATTCGGAGTGATCGCCGCTCTCGCTGCATACAGCGAGGAGAGCGACGGATGGCTCGACGCGTTGCTCCACACCCTCAACAGCAACCGCACACTCCTTGCGACCCTGCTCGCCCGGCACCTGCCAGGTGCCCGCTACCGCATCCCCGATGCCGGCTATCTCGCATGGATCGACGTCACCAAACTCGCCCTCGGAGACGCACCAGCGCGTCGCATCCTCAAAGAGGCGAAGGTCGCGCTCAGCGCGGGTGAGGCATTCGGTGCCGAGGGGGCTGGATATGTGCGACTCAACTTCGGCACCAGCCCCGAGATCATCACGGCAGCCGTTGAGCGGATCGCATCTCTCGTGAGCCGATGAGCCTAGGGCGAAGCTCACCCTCGATCTGGGATCGCGAACGCGGTTGGGTGACCGGCGGGGCGGCGGCACTCATCTTCTTCGCAGCGATCGAAGCGCTGGCGGTCACAACGATCATGCCGATCGTGAGCGACGCTCTCGACGGGCGCTCGCTCTATGCGCTTGCTTTCGCCGGTACTCTCGCGACGAGCGTGATCGGAATGGTCGCGGCCGGTGCATGGTCCGATACGCGCGGTCCCCGGGGCGCTCTGTATGTCTCGGTCTCGCTGTTCATCGCTGGATTGGTGATATCGGGGGCCGCAGTGACGATGCACCAGTTTCTCGTCGGCCGGCTCGTTCAGGGTCTCGGTGCCGGTGGGCAGACGGTCGCACTCTACGTCGTCATCGCGCGGATCTACCCGCAGCACCTGCACGGCAGAGTCTTCGCCGCGTTCGCGGCAGCCTGGGTGGTCCCATCGATGATCGGTCCGTTCCTCGGCGGAGCCGTCGCCGAACATGTCGACTGGCGTTGGACATTTCTCGGTGTCGCGGTGCTCACCGCTATCACTTTCTTGGTGATTGCGTTGCCGCTGCGGGGGCTCGAGCTCAGCGGTGGAGAACCGCAGAATCGGCGCACCGTTCTCGCGCGTCTGCTGCTCGCTGTGATAGTCGCCGCAGCCGCCGTGGTGATCGGGTTCACGGCCGAGATGCCATCTGCTCTGGGGTGGGCGGTCGCGGTCGCAGCGGCGGCGGTGATCGGTGTCGGCATCGTGCCGCTTGTGCCGCGCGGCACGTTGCGTGCTTGTCGCGGGTTGCCGAGTGTCGTACTCATGCGGGGGATTGTCGCAGGAGCGTTCTTCGCAGCCGAGGGCTATGTGCCCTACCTGCTGATGGAGCGTTTCGGATTCTCCGCGACGTTGGCCGGAGTGGGGCTGATGCTTGCCGCATTCGCGTGGGCCGGCGCATCCGCTCTCCAGGGGCGCTTCGGCGAACGCCTGGGAAACCGGAGGATCGTCGTGATAGCGCTCGGGATGATCCTGCTGGCGTTGACGCTGGTGCTGTGCTCGACGACATTCGGCTTGTGGGCAGTGCTCGTGCCCATCGGGTGGGGATTTGCTGGCGGCGGCATGGGTCTGCTCTACCCTCGGCTCACGGTGCTGGCGCTGGCGTACTCTGATGAGCAGGATCAGGGGTTCAACTCCTCAGCGCTGTCGATCACGGAGGCCACTGGATCGGCCGTTGCGATCGCCCTGGCTGGGCTCCTAGTGGCTGCGTGCGGCGGGGGAGCGGATGCTTTCGGTGCAGTGTTCGCTTTTGCACTGTTTCTCGTGCTGCTCGCCATCGTGCCGGGCTTCAGGATCGGCCATGCAGCCGAGGCGCGCTGATCCGGGTTGTCTCAGGGACGCCGAGAGCGCGCACCATATACTGAGAGGCTGGCCCATCGGCCGAATCCCACCACGAACGAACGGACATCCGCTGTGCTTGCCGTGCACGACCTTGAGATTCGCGTTGGCGCACGCCTTCTCATGGAGAACGTTTCGTTCCGCGTCTCCGACGGCGACAAAATCGGGCTCGTCGGACGCAACGGCGCCGGAAAGACGACCCTGACGAAGGTGCTCGCAGGTGACCTGCTGCCATCAGGGGGGACCGTCACGCGCACCGGAGAACTCGGTTACCTGCCCCAGGACCCTCGCTCAGGAAATCCGGAGGACCTCGCACGCACCCGCATCCTTGACGCGAGAGGGCTCGGACAGCTCAACCTCGGCATGACCCAGGCATCTCTCGACATGGGCTCGGATGATCCGGCTGTCGCGGCGAAGGCGATGAAGCGCTACGCGCGGCTCACCGAGGAGTTTGAGGGCCAGGGCGGGTACGCGGCTGAGGCGGAGGCGGCATCTATCGCCCACAATCTGTCGCTTCCTGATCGCATCCTCGACCAGCCGCTAAAGACGCTCTCCGGCGGCCAACGCCGTCGCATCGAGCTTGCGCGCATCCTTTTCTCCGATGCTCAGACGATGATCCTCGACGAACCGACGAACCACCTCGACGCTGACAGTGTGGTGTGGCTGCGCGAGTTCCTCAAGGGGTACAAGGGTGGGCTCATCGTGATCAGCCACGATGTCGAGCTCGTCGGGGAGACCGTAAACCGGGTGTTCTACCTCGACGCGAACCGTCAGGTGATCGACACCTACAACATGAACTGGAAGAACTATCTGCGTCAGCGCGCCGCTGATGAGGAGCGCCGCAAGAAGGAACGCGCGAACGCCGAGAAGAAGGCGACCACCCTGCAGCAGCAGGCCGCTCGGTTCGGGGCCAAAGCCTCGAAGGCCGCTGCGGCCCATCAGATGATCGCCAGGGCAGAGAAGCTGCTCGCCGGACTCGAAGACGTTCGTCAGGAAGATAGGGTCGCCAAGCTGCGGTTCCCGAAGCCTGCGCCCTGCGGCAAGACGCCGTTGATGGCGTCCGGCCTGTCGAAGTCCTATGGATCGCTCGAGATCTTCACCGACGTCGACCTCGCGATCGATCGCGGCTCGAAGGTGGTCGTGCTCGGGCTCAATGGAGCAGGAAAGACGACCCTGCTTCGGATGCTCGCAGGAGTCGACCAGCCTGATACCGGTCAGCTTGAGCCGGGTCACGGACTCAAGGTCGGGTACTATGCGCAGGAGCATGAGAACCTCGATGTCAATCGTTCGGTGCTCGAGAACATGGTGTCGGCGGCTCCGCACATCACCGAAACCGAGGCGCGTAAGGTGCTCGGCTCGTTCCTGTTCACAGGAGACGACGTGCTCAAGCCTGCAGGTGTGCTGTCTGGTGGCGAGAAGACACGACTGTCTCTGGCCACGCTCGTGGTGTCATCGGCGAACCTGCTGCTGCTCGACGAGCCGACGAACAACCTCGACCCGGCATCGCGCGAAGAGATCCTCGGAGCGCTCGCGCACTACGAGGGTGCGGTCGTGCTCGTCTCGCACGACCCAGGAGCGGTGCAGTCGCTGAACCCAGAACGTGTCTTGATCCTGCCGGACGGTGTCGAGGACATTTGGAGCCAGGAGTACCAGGATCTCATCGAGCTCGCGTGACATGAGGCTTGCGCGCGGGCCGTGGGGTTAGCGGCCGGGGTGTGGTGTCAGCAGCCGATGCCGTCGGGGTCTTCGATGCAGGTGTGGGCGACGAGGGCGGTGTGTGCTTCGTAGATCTGGATCTGTTGGGGTGGGGTGGTGAGGGTGAGGTGTCCGGG
>JASGEY010000070.1:0-51742 GCA_047605925.1 Microbacterium sp. | reverse complement strand
CGGAGACTCCTACCGCACCCATGGGCGCCGCGACCTCATCGCGAAAGACCGCACCGACAAGAACTGACCCCCAGCGGGGTCAAGATTCAGACGGCAAAACGGGGTGAAACTTCACTCGGCATTGACAGACGGTGTGCACCGCCGGCCCATCGATCCGCTCACAGGTGTTGCTCGCGTTCGCACTCGCGCCTGAACCCGACTCTGCCTCCCACACGAGACTTACTACTCCGCATACGAAAGAGCCCCCTGCCGCGGCAGGGGGCTCTTTCGATGAGTGCTCAGCGGGCGAAGTTACCGCGGTAGTACTCGTAGACCCAGCCGACAATCGCAACCACGAAGATCGCCAGGCCGATCGGGAGCAAAAAGTGCCCGACAGCGAGACCGATCACAAAGATTGCGGCGGATCCTGCCAGAACAAGTGGCCACCAAGACCAGGGGCTGAACTCACCGAGCTCAGGGTCGCCATCGTCGATCTCGCTGGTCAGGATGTCTTCTGGCAGCTCACCGCCCTGAGCGGAGTGCGTGCGGTCAAGATAGAACGCCACCATCGCCCCCATGAAGGCAGAGAAGAAGAGGGTAACGGTGCCGACCCACTCGATCTGCTGCACCAGCGGCAGTTCAGGGTGCGCCACGATGTTCCAGCCCGTGTAGACGACACCCATCAGGGCGAAGAACGCGGTGAGGATCCACCAGAGGATGACATTGTCACGCATGGGTCAGTGCGCCTCTCGCTCGTCAGCGGCAACCGGATTCTCAGCAGCCTCCGGATGGTTCAGATCGAACGCCGGACGCTCACTGCGGATGCGCGGGATCGACGTGAAGTTGTGCCGCGGTGGTGGGCAGGACGTTGCCCACTCCAGTGATCCGCCGTAACCCCATGGGTCGTTGACAGTGACCTTCGGCGCCTTGCGGGCGGTGATCCACACATTCAGGAAGAACGGCAGCATGGAGGCACCCAGAATGATGGCGCCGACCGTCGACACCTGGTTCTGCCAGGTGAAGTTGTCGTACGAGGAGTAGTCGGCATAACGACGGACCATACCTTCGACACCCAGCCAGTGCTGAATGAGGAACGTCATGTGGAACCCGATGAACAGTGTCCAGAAGTGGATGTAGCCGAGACGCTCGTTGAGCATGCGTCCCGTCCACTTGGGCCACCAGAAGTAGAAGCCAGCGAACATGGCGAACACGACGGTGCCGAATACCACATAGTGGAAGTGCGCGACCACGAAGTACGAGTCAGAGAGTGCGAAATCCAACGGCGGAGAAGCCAGGATGACTCCGGTCAGACCGCCGAACACGAACGAGACCAGGAAGCCGAGCGAGAACACCATCGGGGTCTCAAAGGTCACCGATCCCCGCCACAGGGTTCCGATCCAGTTGAAGATCTTCACACCCGTCGGTACGGCGATCAGCATGGTCATGACGGCGAAGAACGGCAACAGCACCGAACCGGTGACGTACATGTGGTGCGCCCACACTGCAACGGACAGCGCCGCGATCGCGATAGTCGCATAGACGAGCGTCTTGTATCCGAAGATCGGCTTTCGGCTGAACACCGGGAAGATCTCAGACACGATACCGAAGAACGGCAGAGCGATGATGTACACCTCGGGGTGGCCGAAGAACCAGAACAAGTGCTGCCAGAGAAGCACACCGCCGTTGGCCGGGTCGTAGATGTGCGCACCGAGAACGCGATCGGCACCGGCGGCGAAGATCGCGGCCGCCAGCACAGGAAAGGCCATCAGAATCAGCAGGCTCGTGATGAGCGTGTTCCACGAGAAGATCGGCATACGCCACATGGTCATACCTGGCGCGCGCATCGTGATGATGGTGGTGATGAAGTTCACCGCGCCAAGGATCGTTCCGAAACCTGAGATACCCAGTCCCAGCATCCACAGGTTCCCACCGGCTCCCGGCGAGAACGACGCGCTGGCGAGTGGCTGATAAGCGAACCAACCAAAGGACGCGGCGCCCTGCGGTGTGAGGAAGCCGGCGACTGCGATGGTCGAGCCGAAGAGGAACAGCCAGAATGCGAAGGCGTTCAATCGCGGGAAGGCGACGTCAGGTGCGCCGATCTGCAGAGGGAGGATGGCGTTCGCGAACCCGGCGAAGAGCGGTGTGGCGAACATCAGCAGCATCACAGTGCCGTGCATGGTGAACAGCTGGTTGTACTGCTCTTTGGTTGGCAGGAGCTGCATTCCCGGAGCAAACAGCTCAGCGCGGATGATGAGCGCCATCACGCCGCCGATGAGGAAGAACAGCACCGACGAGATCAGGTACATGTACCCGATCGTCTTGTGGTCGGTGGAGGTGATCCACTTGACGACGATGTTGCCCTTCTGATCAACACGCGAAGAGCTCAGAAGAGCAGCCTGCCGTGCGGGCAGTGTCGTCGGTCGTGACCGAGTGGCCTCGTCGGCGCGGGGTGCCTCAGATGTCGACATGGCTTACTCCTCTCCTTCCGTGGAGTCGGATGTCTCGGACGTACCCGGATAGTTCGACAGGCGGTCGTAAGCGTCCGTGATGTCTCCGGTGTTGCCCTCCTCCTTGAGCGACTCGAGATAGGCCTCGTACTCTGCCTGGGAGACGACCTTCACCGTGAAGAGCATCATCGAGTGGTACTCACCGCAGAGCTCAGCGCACTTGCCTTCGTACTCGCCCTCACGGGTCGGAATAAAGGACCAGGAGTTGTCCTTCCCGATGTACATGTCTTTCTTGTAGAGGAAGTCGATGATCCAGAACGAGTGGATGACGTCGCGCGACTGCAGAGTGATGGTGACCTTCTGGTCAACCGGAAGAACGAGGGTCGGGAGCTGAGACTGGTCGATGTTGCCTTCAGCATCGGGCTGAGCCTGAATGCCCATGCTCCACACGGCGTCGGAGTTGTCCTCCTCCTCGCCGTCGTACTGGAAGTCCCATGCCCACTGCTTGGCGATCGCCGTGATCTCGACGTCGGGGTCTGTCCACTTCTTCTCGATTTCGGCCTGATCGCGCGCGGTGAAGAAAAACATGCCAACGACAAGGATGAGCGGCACGACCGTGTAGAAGACCTCGATCGGCATGTTGTAGCGCATCTGGACCGGAAGACCGGTCTGCCCCTTGCGGCGGCGGTAGGCGATCGCGGCCCAAGCCATCAGCCCCCACGTGATGACGCCGACGGCGAGCAACACGATCCACGAGTTCACCCAGAGCGACGAGACCCGTTCCGTCTGGTTGGTGGCTGCAGGTCCACCATCCACAAAGCCCGGGAGATAGCCGTGCTGCTCCGCGGTCGTACAACCGGCCAGAGCCACAGCTGCCACGACCCCCAGAGGGAGTGCGGCCCAACGAAGGCGGCGTTTCGAGGGCACGATGCACCTTTCAGATTGCGGACAGGGCACACCTAAGTGTAGAGCAACCTCACACCCGATTCATGCCAATCGTGCAGGTTGAAAACGGGTGTTGAGCTCAGTGGAAACTGTCGCCGCAGGCGCACGATCCCTGCGCATTCGGGTTGTCGATCGTGAAGCCCTGCTCCGAGATCGTGTCCTTGAAATCGATGGATGCGCCGTCGAGGTACGGCACGCTCATGTTGTCGACGATGACCTCGACCCCGTCGAAGTCCACCGTCTCATCGCCCTCGAGGAACCGCTCATCGAAGTACAGCTGATAGATCAACCCGGAGCATCCGCCCGGCTGCACAGCCACGCGAAGACGGAGGTCATCGCGACCCTCCTGCTCGAGCAGGCTCTTCACCTTGGCTGCGGCCGCCTCGGTCAGGCTGACGCCGTGCGCACGGCTGGTGTCTGCTGCGGTGAGTGTGGTGTCGCTCATGTCGCTCCTTGTGACGGGCCGCGCATCGCACGGCTGTTGGTCACGATTTTACCCTCAGGAGTGTCAGCGCAGGCCGAATCAACGAATGACGTCGTTCATCCGCGTCAGCATCAGCGCTTCAGTGAGGATCGCATTGCGGAATGTCTGCAGGTGGAGCGACTCATTGGGGCTGTGAGCTCGCGAGTGCGGGTCCTCGACGCCGGTGACAAGGATCTGCGCTTCGGGAAACTCGCGAACCAGGTCGGCGATGAAAGGGATCGACCCGCCAACACCCAGATCGACCGGATCCTTGCCATAGCCGTCGCGCATCGCATCCCGCGTCAGGGCGACAGCCCAGCCGCTGGTGTCAACGAGGAAGCCATCACCGAGATCGATATCAGAGAAGGTGAGCTCGGCCCCGTACGGCGCGTTGGCGCGCAGGTGCGCCTCCAGCGCGCTGTAGGCGTCCTTCACGCTCTGCCCAGGCGCGACCCTGGCGCTGATCACGACCGTCACCTCGGGGAGCAGTGTGTTGGATGCCGCAGCCACACTGGCTGCATCGATGCCGATCACGGTCACCGACGGCTTATTCCAAATGCGGCTGAGGATTGTGCCGTCACCGATCGGGCTCGTGCTCTCCAGCAGCCCCACTTCGTCACGCAGTATCTCCTCGGTGTAGTCAGGCGTGTCGGCATCCCTCGCGAGCATCCCGTCGACCGCGACCGACCCATCGTCGTTCCACAGCGTCGAGAGGAGCTTCACTGTCGCCATCATCGCGTCGGGAACAGCCCCGCCGAACATTCCAGAGTGCGATGCGTGGTCGAGGGTGCGCACACGCAGGGTGAAACGCGCATTACCGCGGAGCGAAACGGTCAGTCCTGGGGTTGTTGAGTCCCAGTTACCGGAATCGGCGACAACGATCGCATCCGCGCGCAGCGCCGCCTTGTTGTCGGCGAGGAACTGCGCGAAGGAGCGCGAACCGTACTCTTCCTCCCCTTCGACGAACAGGGCGATGCCGAGATCGAGACTGCCCCCGAGAACCTCGGAGACTGCTCTGATCGCAGCGATATGCGTCATGATGCCCGCCTTGTCATCGGCCGCGCCACGTCCGTACAGGCGGCCGTCGCGCACTGTCGGCTCGAACGGAGGCGTTTCCCACAACTCATCGGAGCCTGGAGGCTGTACATCGTGGTGCGCGTACAGCAGGATCGTTGGCTTGCCGTTGCGCGCCGCCCTGGTGGCGAGCACGGCAGGCTGCCCCTGCTCATCAGTGCCGCCGATGGCAGCGCGCACCACACGCACCTCGTCGAACACGCCGGTGTCGGAAGCCAATGCAGCGACCGCATCCGCGCTGCGCTTCAGCTGCGTCTGATCGAACGCCGGCCAGGCTATTCCGGGAATGCGTACCAGCGTGCCGAGATCGCTGAGAGCTGCGGGGATGCCGGTCGCCACCGCCGCACGGAGCGCCTGGTCATCGTCACTGGGGAGTGCGGGAGAAGTCATGCGAGTAATCTTAAGGCGATCGACCGCAAGCGAACCGAGGAACCTCGTGCCCAAGACCCCTCCCCCCTCATCGACGAACAATGACGCCACTGAGACGCCGGCCGTCGGAAAGGGTCGTGCCACGCCGACCCGCGCGGAACGGGAGGCCGCGCGTCGGCGCCCGCTCGTCGCGAACACCAAGGAAGCGCGCGCCGCAGCTAAAGCGGAATTGAACGAGCGGCGCGCCCGCGCCCAGGCTGGCCTCGCCGCCGGCGAGGAGAAGTACCTCCCCGCGCGCGACAAGGGCCCGCAGCGACGCTTCGTACGTGATTGGGTTGACGCAGGCTGGCACCCGGCCGAGTTCGTGATGGGCGTGATGGTGCTGGTCATCATCGTATCGATGCTGCCCCCGGAGTGGGCGATCGGCGGAGTGTCCGTCGGCCTGTGGGCGTATCTGGTGATGATGTGCTACATGGTCGTCGCGATCGGCGGGATGATCCTGCTCGGGTGGCGTGTGAAGCGGAAGGCTGCGGAAAAATTCGGTAAGCAGCGCCTTGAGCGCGGTCTGGGCTGGTATGCCGCGATGCGCTCACTGCAGATGCGGTTCATGCGCCTGCCGAAGCCGCAGGTCAAGCGCGGCGAGTACCCGAGCTGAGAGCGGCGCACCCCACTGGGACACCGAAACGATCTCGGTTTAGAGCCTCTTCGCTGCGGCTCTGCAAGCCAGCCCTCGGTTGATCTCACGACCCCAGAATGGCCCTCGGTAGAGGAACGCCGTATAGCCCTGCACCAGCGTGGCACCGGCATCCAGCCGCTCGTGCACATCGGCTGGCGTCTCCACTCCCCCGACCGCGATGACACAGAACTCTTCGGGAACGGCTTGGCGAACCAGCCGAAGCACCTGAAGCGATCGTTCCTTGAGTGGTGCACCAGACAGTCCGCCCGCGCCAGCAGCTTCGACAATGGCGGCGTCCGTGCGCAAGCCGGCTCGAGCGATCGTGGTGTTGTGAGCGATGATGCCGTCGAGGCCTTCGGCGACCGCCAGCTCGGCGATGGCGGTGATCTCCTCATCGGGAAGATCGGGCGCGATTTTCACCAGTAGCGGCGTGCTGCCCGACGCTCTTTTGACCGCGCGCAGCAACGGAGCCAGAGTTTCTACAGCCTGCAACCCGCGCAGACCTGGAGTGTTCGGAGACGACACGTTGACCGCGAGATAGTCCGCGAGTGGCGCGAGTCGCGTGGCTGAGGCCACATAATCCGCCGTCGCGTTCTCGACCTCGACAACGCGGCTCTTGCCGATGTTCACTCCGATGACGGTGTCAGGAGCACCACGGCGTAGCTTCGCCAGACGGCGAGCCACGGCATCCGCTCCCTGATTATTGAAGCCCATGCGGTTGATCACCGCGCGATCCTCGATGAGCCGGAACAGCCGCGGCTTGGGGTTGCCCTCCTGAGGCAATGCAGTGACAGTGCCCACCTCGACATGCCCGAAGCCCAACGCTGCGAGACCTCGAACGCCGACCGCGTTCTTGTCGAACCCCGCGGCGATGCCGAAAGGAGAGCGGAACCGCTGGCCGAGCGCATCCACCGCAAGCGAGTCGTCAGGTTTCGTGAGCGCGGACGTCGCCACGGAAAACGGCCGCACGCCAAGAATACGGATGACCGTCATGCCGATGTGGTGGGCGAACTCAGGATCTAAGCGCGAGAGAACAGCGCGGAAGAGGAGTGCATACATCACTGCCAGCGTACCCGCCCGAACTCGGCCTATTCGGCAGCCGTGTCCTTGGCATGGTCTGCTCGGAGCTCTCTGATGGCACTTTCGAAGTCGTCGAGGGAGTCGAAAGCCTGATAGACGCTCGCGAACCGCAAGTAGGCGATTTCGTCGAGCTCGCGCAACGGCCCGAGGATCGCCAGACCTATCTCATTGGCATCAAGCTGCGAGACGCCGGTCTGACGAACGGCCTCCTCCACCTGCTGCGCGAGCACGGCGAGGTCGCCCTCTGTGACAGGGCGCCCCTGGCATGCCTTCCGAACGCCGGAGATGACCTTGTCGCGACTGAACGGCTCCATCACACCGCTCCTCTTGATGACATTGAGGCTTGCGGTTTCAGTGGTCGTAAAGCGCCCTCCGCATTCGGGGCACTGACGACGACGACGAATCGAGAGGCCATCATCACTCGTGCGCGAATCGATGACACGCGAATCGGGATGACGGCAGAAGGGGCAATGCACCTGAAAATCCTACGCGGTGAACCGTGCCTCGATCGCTTCACCGTGGGCGGGTAGCACCTCGGTATTCGCGAGAGCTACAACTCCCTCCCGGACCTCACGTAGGGCCTCCCGGTCATAGCTGATCACCTGCTGCGGCCGCAGGAATGTGTAGGCGCCGAGACCCGGCGCGTACCGCGCCTGTCCACCGGTCGGCAGGACGTGATTGCTGCCGGCCATGTAGTCGCCGAGGCTCACCGGAGTCTGGTCACCAACGAAGACGGCACCGGCGCTGGTGAATGCGGATGCCGCGGCCTCCGCATCATCCAGGTGCAGTTCCAGGTGCTCTGGAGCATATGCGTTGCTGAACGCGGTCGCCATCGCCCTGTCGTCGACGAGAACGATCGCGGACTGCGGCCCGCTCAGCGCAGCGGCAACGCGCGTGCTGTGCCTTGTCGCTTCAGCGAGCGCCGCAACCTCAGAGGCAACACGTTCGGCGAGATCAGCGGAATCGGTGACCAGTACGGCAGATGCCTGCTCGTCGTGCTCGGCCTGGCTCACGAGGTCAGCGGCTACAAGGCGAGGGTCGGCAGCAGCATCCGCCACCACCAGGATCTCGGTGGCCCCAGCCTCGGAATCCGTGCCGACGACGCCGGCGACCGCGCGTTTCGCCGAGGCAACGTAGTTGTTGCCGGGGCCAGACACGACATCCACAGGATCGAGTCCGATGGCGTCGACCCCGTATGCGAAAGCGCCAATCGCACCAGCGCCGCCGATTGCGTAAATCTCGGTGACTCCGAGCAGCCCGGCTGCCGCGAGGATGGTCGGGTGGATGCGTCCTCCCTGGTCTTCTTGCGGAGGCGAGGCGAGCGCGATCTGCTCCACTCCGGCGACCTGAGCTGGGACCACGTTCATGATCACGCTCGACGGGTAGACCGCCTTGCCTCCTGGGATGTAGACGCCGACGCGGTTTACCGGCTGCCACCGCTGCGTGATGCGCGCCCCGGGGCCGATCTCGGTGACCTGATCGACCGGAACCTGAGCGGCCGATCCAAGCCGAACCCTGCGGATCGCCTCATCGAGGGCTGTACGCACCTCGGGTTCGAGCGATGCAAGCGCCTGCGCGATGTCCTCCGCAGGGACGCGGATCGCGTGACCGGAGACCCGATCGAAACGCTCAGCCTGTTCGCGCAGCGCCTGCTCGCCACGGGTGCGAACGTCCTCCACGATGCGCACGGCGGTATCCAATGCTTCGGCCCGGGCATGAGTGGCGCGCGGAACGACCGCGAGCATATCCGAGGGCGAGAGCGTTTGCCCTCGCAAGTCGATGGTGCGCACAGGCACTAGCCCTTCGTGATGTCGGAGATGTCGTGCAGGTAGCCGATGCGGCCGTCGTCATGACGCACGACAAACGCGCCGCCACGGTCTTCAATGACCAGCGCCCAAGCGCTCGGGCCGATGCGGAAGATGGCCTCGCCGCTCTCGTCGTGCACATCGCGCTCTGTCGGCGCGAGGATCCAGAAGGGCTGCATCTGCACAACCGTCTCGTGCGAGTTTGTTGCCTCGACGTCGACCTGTTCGGATGCAGCTGCCTGCTCGCTCGCTGGTGTTTCGATGAGGTCGGCGGCCTCGCCGACCAACTCGACGATGCTGTCGGTGTCGTAGACGATCTCCGGTTCGACGGAGCGCCGTGAGTACCGTGGCGTGTAGTCCTCGTCGGTCTCGGGCTCTTCGGTGCCGGTGCCTCCCCCCGAGGCGTGCGCAGACAGCGGGACCTGAAACGCGAGGTCGATACGGTCGACTCCGTCGGTGGAGTTCACCGCAGACAGTTCGGCGTCGTCGGCGTCGAGCCTCCCCGCCTGCGCTGGCTGCTCCGCTGCGGCGGTGTGAACGAGCGGTTCCGGACGCGGCCGCGCGATAACAGGGCGAACCGGGTTTGCTGCTCGGTGTGCGAGGGTGACGAGTCGCCCGTGGAAGTCTTCCTTCAGACCGGGGATGAGTGGAGCGAAAACAGTGAGGGCGACCAGTGCGAGCGCTGTCAGCACAAGAACGATGCCGCTCCAGCTGAGCGCCCAGAATCCGCTCGCGATCAGCGTCGCCACGGCTAGCCAGAGCCTGCTCACCAGCACGGCGGCAGCGACGGAGAACGCGACCGAGGCGAACTGGTCGATACCAAGGGAACCCACTCGGCGGATGCCGTCGGGTGAGAAGCGTCGAAGCACGATGAGGAACACGGCCACCGTTGGAATGCCCACGGGTAGCAGCCACTCGATGCCGGTGGACCACAGCGAGGAGCCTGCGACGATCGGGACGAAGGAAACGACGAAGTGCACTAGCCACACGCCGACGATGAGCAGCTCGCGCAGGGTGAAGCCGAGTATTCCGTACTCGGGTGCCACCTCTTCGTCGTAGAGAACGCCGTCGTCGATGAACTCGCCGTCGGTCTCGCTGTCCGGCGGTACGGGAGTCTCTGGCAGCTCGCTGGTCATCAGTGCTCCTTTCGTCTCGGCTCGCGGTCGGGGGTCCGCAGCCGGGCGCGTCCCGATACTACCCGCTCACCCTAAGCACGACGGTCCGAGAAGAGATTTGAGGTCACCAAAGAGGTCAGCCGACACCGTCACAGGCATTGGCACATCGAACACCTTCGCCGTGCCTCCGCGGTGCACGCGCAATACGACCTCGGTGTGTCCGCAGTGTCTGCGCAGCACGTCGGCGAGTTCGCTCATCACACGTTCCGTCGCCCTCTGCTCCGCGAGAACCAGCGCGAGCGGCCCCGCCGGGTCGAGGGAGCCGACATCAGGAGCGAAAGCGGAGTGCGCGTGAAGATTGAGCCCATCGTCGCGGCGGGAGACACGCGCCCGCACAACAAGAATCGAGTCTTGCTGAAGAGTGTGTTGAAACTCGGTGTAGGTCTTGCCCATGAACATGACCGTCACTTCACCGTTGAAGTCCTCGATTGTGATCGATCCGTACGGATTGCCGCTCGCCTTGGCAACGCGGTGCTGCACGCTCGTCACCAGGCCCGCAACGGTCACCTGATCGCCGTCCTGAACATCGTCGGAGTTGTTCAGCTCGTGAATTGAGATCGAAGCGTGCTTCGTCAGCGCAACCTCCAGCCCAGCCAGCGGGTGGTCGGACACATACAGGCCGAGCATCTCGCGTTCGAAAGCGAGTTTGTCTTTCTTGATCCATTCCGGCCGCTCAGGAACCTTCTGAGGAACATGCTCCGGCTCGTACAGGCTGTCGAAATCGAAGCCGATCGCACCCTGCGCCTCGTTGCGTTTGCGGTCGACGGCGGCTTCGACGGCATCCTCATGGATCTCCATCAGTGCCCGACGGCTGTCTCCCATCGAGTCGAAAGCGCCCGCCTTGATCAGCGACTCGATCGTCCTCTTATTGGCGACGTGCAGCGGCACCTTCTCAAGGAAGTGATGGAAGGAGGTGAAGCGCTCATTCTTGCGTGCCTCGACGATGCCGTCGACGACGTTGCCTCCGACGTTGCGAACAGCGCCGAGGCCAAAACGGATGTCGTCGCCGACGGCGGCGAAGTGGTTGATGGACTCCGACACATCCGGCGGAAGGACCCTGATTCCCATCCGTCGGCACTCGTTCAGATAGACCGCCATCTTGTCTTTGGAATCACCGACGCTGGTCAGCAGGGCGGCCATGTACTCGGCCGGATAGTGCGACTTCAGGTAGGCGGTCCAATATGCGACAAGACCGTACGCCGCGGTGTGCGCCTTGTTGAACGCATAGTCAGCGAAAGACTCCAGCACGTTCCACAGCGCGAGCTGCGCCTCATGCGAGAACCCGTTGGCCGCCATCCCGGCGAAGAAAGTCACCTGCTCCTTCTGCAGCACCTCGCGGACCTTCTTGCCCATCGCCTTGCGCAAGATATCTGCCTGGCCGAGCGAGTAGCCGGCGAGCTTCTGAGCGGCCTGAAGCACCTGCTCCTGATACACGATCAGGCCGTAGGTGCCATCGAGGATCTCCGCGAGCGGCTCGGCGAGCTCGGGGTGGATCGGGGTGATCTCCTGCAGACCGTTCTTACGAAGTGCGTAGTTCGTGTGCGAGTCCACACCCATCGGGCCGGGACGATACAGTGCCAGCACCGCCGAGATGTCCTCGAAGCAGTCAGGCTTCATCAGGCGCAGCAGCGAGCGCATCGGCCCGCCGTCCAGCTGGAACACCCCGAGTGTGTCGCCCCTCGTCAGCAGCTGATACACGGCAGGGTCGTCGAGCGACAAGCTCTCCAGGTCGAGCTCCTCGCCGCGGTTGGTGTGGATGTTGTCCAGGGCGTCCGAGACGATCGTGAGGTTGCGCAGCCCGAGGAAGTCCATCTTGATCAACCCGAGGGCCTCGCACGACGGGTAGTCGAACTGCGTGACGATCTGCCCATCCTGTTCACGCTTCATGATCGGGATGATGTCGATCAGAGGCTCGCTGGACATGATCACGCCGGCCGCGTGCACACTCCACTGACGCTTCAGTCCCTCCAGCCCGAGCGCGCGGTCGAAGACGGTCTTGGCCTCGGGGTCGGTGTCGATGAGCGCGCGGAACTCGCTTGCCTCCTTATAGCGATCATGCTCTGGATCGAACATGCCGGCCAGAGGCATGTCCTTGCCCATCACGGCCGGAGGCATCGCCTTGGTGAGCCGCTCCCCCATGCTGAACGGAAAGCCGAGCACGCGTCCGGCGTCCTTGAGCGCCTGCTTGGACTTGATCGTGCCGTAGGTGACGATCTGCGCGACGCGCTCGGAGCCGTACTTCGCGGTGACGTACTCGATCACCTCGCCGCGGCGGCGGTCGTCGAAGTCGACGTCGAAGTCGGGCATCGACACGCGTTCCGGATTCAAGAACCGCTCGAACAGCAGACCGTGCTCGAGCGGGTCCAGATCGGTGATCCGCATGGCGTAGGCGACCATCGACCCGGCTCCGGAGCCGCGGCCGGGACCGACTCGGATGCCGTTGTCTTTCGCCCAGTTGATGAAGTCGGCCACCACGAGGAAGTAGCCGGGGAATCCCATCTGCACTATCACGCCCAGCTCGTACTCGGCACGTTTGCGCACCGCGTCGGGGATGCCGCGCGGGTATCGGTAGTGCAGCCCCTTCTCGACCTCCTTGACCAGCCAGCTGTCCTCAGTCTCACCATCGGGCACCGGGAAGCGCGGCATGTAGTTAGCGGAGGTGTCGAACTCAACCTGGCAGCGCTCGGCGATCAGCAGCGTATTATCGCACGCCTCAGGATGGTCACGGAAGAGCTGGCGCATCTCCTGCGCGGTCTTGATGTAGTAGCCGTCGCCGTCGAACTTGAACCGGTTCGGATCGTCCATGGTCGAACCGGACTGCACGCAGAGCAGCGCCGCGTGCGCGTCGGCCTCGTGCTGGTGCGTGTAGTGCGAATCGTTGGTGGCCACAAGGGGGATGCCGAGATCCTTCGCGAGCCGAAGGAGATCGGTCATGACCCGACGCTCGATTGAGAGCCCGTGATCCATGATCTCGGCGAAGTAGTTCTCTTTGCCGAAGATGTCCTGGAACTCCGCTGCAGCGGCGCGCGCTGCATCGTACTGACCGAGCCGGAGACGAGTCTGCACCTCCCCCGAGGGGCATCCCGTCGTGGCGATCAGGCCCTTACCGTAGGCGTGCAGCAGCTCGCGGTCCATACGCGGCTTGAAGTAGTAGCCCTCGATACTGGAGAGCGAGCTCAGCCGAAACAGATTGTGCATCCCGGCGGTGTTCTCGCTCCACATGGTCATGTGGGTGTACGCGCCGCCACCCGAGACGTCATCGCTCTTCTGGTCGGGGGAACCCCAGGCAACCCGCGACTTGTCACTGCGGTGGGTTCCGGGGGTGATGTAGGCCTCCAGGCCGATGATCGGCTTGACTCCGGAGGCGTTCGCGGCCTTGTAGAACTCGAAGGCAGCGAAGGTGTTGCCGTGGTCGGTGACGGCGATCGCCGGCATCCCGTACTCGGCCGCAGCCTGAGTCATCGCGCCGATCTTCGCCGCACCGTCCAGCATCGAGTACTCGCTGTGGACGTGGAGGTGCACGAAGGAGCCGGATGCCATGACATCGAGTCTACGGCGGGGCCCCGACACCGGAGGCCGGTGCCGGGGGCCGAAGAGCGGATGCTGCGCCTACGGCGTCGGCACGGATACCGGGAGCTCGTCGACGGTCTGCATCCAGTCGCTCTCGCCGCCCTCGGGAAAGGCAATGGTCGTGATGTCGCCCGCGACCGGTTCGACGTAGGCGCCGTCGACGAGTGCGAGCGTCCGGAGCATCGCTGCTCGCAGGTCGGCCGGAGCCAGGTTGAACTCGATCTGCTCCCCCAGCCGCGGAGGCGCACAGGTGTCGGCAGGGTCGTCTTGATGCGTTCGGAGCCACTCGACCAGGGCTTCCGCCTGTCCAGGCATCGCGTCGTGGTAGCACTCGAGACCGTTGCGGTGGAAGCGCATCCCCGGATCGAGGGCGTCCGGTTCCTCATAGAGACCGCCCGGGTAGACCTGCACGCCGAGCTGATCAGGTTGCGTCGCAGCCTTCCGCGCAGCATCCGCATCCGGCCCCGTCGCCTCCAGTACCTCTTTCGACTCGGCGTAGTCCTCGAACCAGTCGCCTGTGCGGTCGGCGGGGAGGGAGGAGCGAGCACGGATCCCGCGACGATCGCGGCCACAGCGGTGCCCGCAACCAGTCCTCCGATCCCGACACCGACCTACGTCCGTGCACGTCGCTGCGGCGCCGCGCCGCACGCGACCTCCCGGCTCAGTGCCATGCGCGCCGTGCGGACGCTGCCATCGGCGACCTGCGCCTGATCGGCCCCGATCTCACGCACCTGCTCGATAAGCTCCATCGTTCTCCTCCTTCGCCATCCAGGTCAGCCGGGTCGCGGAGTGCGATCCCGGCGGTGCGAGCTTTCGACGGATCCGGTTCAGACGAGACCGCATCGTGCCAACGGGCACTCCGCGAGCGTCGGCGATCTGCTCGTAGGTCAGATCTGCCCAGGCGTGCAGCAGCAGCGTGTCGCGCTCCTTCTGCGACAGCGCGGCGATCCGCGGAGCGAGGGCGCGCACGGCAGCATCCGCATCGAGTCGCGAGTCGGATACCGCATGCGGAACCTCCCCGGAATCCGCTGCTCCACTCGAGGCCGCGAACGCACGCCATTGCCTCGCCTCGGCCGCACGGTGACTCTTCACCACGCGCGTGGAGATGCCCAGCAGCCACGGGAGCACCGAGGCGCACCCCTGATCGAACAATCCGCGCCGATGCGTCGCCGGATGTAGCCGCCGACCGGTCGGACGTGCCGCTCGAAGATCTCGGAGAACGCCCCTGCATCGTCGAGAGACCATCTGGTGATCTCGCTGTCTGTGCTCACACCTGGTATTGCCCCAACCCGCAGATCCGGTTCCACATTCCTTCGCTCACTCCAGGTCGAGTCTCATCAGCACTCGCGGGTGGCCGTCGAAGACCATGGCGGGGCGCACCGGAACCGCGGCTCGCTCAGTGCTCGCTCGCGCGGAGCACGTCGAGCGCGTGTGCGAAGTCCGCCGGGTACGCCGATTCGAACTGCACCCACTCCCCGGTGCGCGGGTGGGCGAACGCGAGCCGGTGCGCGTGCAGCCACTGCCGGCTGAGACCCAGTCGGGCCGACAGCGTTGGGTTGGCCTCGTACAACGGATCGCCGACGCAGGGATGCCGCAGCGCGGCCATGTGAACACGGATCTGATGTGTGCGGCCCGTCTCCAGGTGGATCTCGAGGAGCGAAGCGCCCGGAAACGCCTCCAGCGTCTCGTAGTGGGTCACCGATGGCTTCCCGTCCGGCGTCACCGCGAACTTCCACGAGTGGTTCGGATGCCGACCGATCGGTGCATCGATCGTGCCGCTCAACGGATCGGGATGCCCCTGCACCACAGCGTGATAAACCTTCTCGACAGTGCGCTCTTTGAACGCCCGCTTGAGCGCGGTGTACGCAGACTCCGTTTTCGCCACGACCATGAGACCGCTTGTGCCGACGTCAAGTCGGTGCACGACACCAGCCCGCTCCGGTGCTCCGCTGGTCGCGACCCGAAACCCCGCAGCGGCGAGTGCTCCGACGACCGTCGGTCCGTCCCATCCGAGCGATGGATGTGCTGCGACTCCTGTGGGCTTGTCGACGACAACGATATCGTCATCGTCGTGCACGATCCCCAGCTCGGGAACAGCCACAGGGATGATCCGCGGCTCCTGTTTCGGTTGCCATTCGACCTCGAGCCAGCCGCCAGCGCGGAGCCGGTCGGATTTGCCGAGTTCCACACCGTCGAGGCGCACGCCACCGGTGCTTGCAACCTCAGCGGCGAACGTGCGAGAGAAACCGAACATCTTCGCCAGTGCCGCGTCAACGCGTGCACCGTCGAGCCCGTCGGGAACGGGAAGCGAACGCGATTGCATTCTCAGCGCTCCTCGGTCGCGATCTCGCTATCAACCGCAGCACTGTGCTGGTCTGAGGCTGCTGCCGCAGCCTCGGCCTCGGCATCCGTCTCCACCGGTGCGTGGTCGCGCTCTCTCGTACCGTCGAAGCGAATCCCGAACACCACAAGCAGCGCCACCGAAATCATTCCGGTCACGATGAAGATGTCGGCAACGTTGAAGATCGCTGGAATCATCCACGGCATCGAGATCATGTCGACGACATGGCCGATGCCGAAACCGGGTTCCCGGAAGAGGCGATCGGTGAGATTGCCGAGGACGCCACCCAGCAGGCATCCGAGCACGACAGCCCACAGCCGCGAGTGCAGCCCTGTCGCCTTCCACACGATGACCACCGCGACGGCGGATAGTGCGATCGTGAAGATCCAGGTGACCTCGGATCCGAGCGAGAACGCGGCTCCGGAGTTGCGGACGAAGTACAGCTGCAGGAACTCGCCGAGCACGGGCACCGGATCCTGAAGCGGCAGGTTTGCGACGGTGAGGTACTTCACCCACTGATCGGCGGCCAGCACGATCGCTGCGAGAAAGACAACGATCGCGCCAGCCGCCGACCGACGAAGGGGACGGCGTCCTGACAAGAGGGCGCCTTAAAGGCCGATCGCGGAGACCGGCGTGTTGTCCGTCGACACCGACTTCTCGTCGAGGTCGCGCAGCTGACCCTCGATGTAACTGCGCAGCTCCGTGCGGTAGGTGTGCTCGTATTCGCGCAGCTCGGTGATGCGCTTTTCGAGAGCGTTGCGCTCGAGCTCCAGACGCGCGGTCTCCGCGCGCTGCTTTTCCTCAGCCTCATTGCGGATGCGGATGACTTCGTTCTCCGCGTCGGCAATGAGTTGCTGGCGCTTCGCCTCACCCTCGGCTACGTGCTCGTCGTGCAGACGCTGCGCGAGCTCGATGATGCCTGCGGTTGTCGTCGCTGATACCGAGGGGGCGGGCTCAGCTTCGAGCTGGGACTCGACGACGGGAGGAGCCGGCACTTCGGCAACCGGAGCGGGCGCGGAAGCGGGCACAGCGTCACCGGATTCGTAGGCCGCGAGCTTCGCCTTCAGCTCCGCGTTCTCTTCGAGTGCCTTACGCCACTCGATGACGATCTCGTCGAGGAAGTCGTCCACCTCGTCCGGGTCGAAGCCGTCCTTGAACCGGACATGCTGGAACTGCTTGGTGACGACGTCATCCGGGGTAAGTGCCATGGTGGCTCCTTCGATGAGTGCGGTGGCCCGTTCGATGAACGGCGTTTCGTAATGTGGCGCGAACCCGGGGCGCGCACCTGCGAGCCAAGCATAGTCCCCGCACCCGCGCGCCGCGAGGCCGCGACACTCAGGGATGACGAGATGCGTGGCGAAAACTCAGAAGAATATCCGCGCGATGTTCATCAGAATGAGCACAACGAGAACCGTCAGTGAGAAGCCGAAATCCAGCGATATCGCGCCGATCCGCAATGGAGGAATGATCCGCCGGAAGAAGCGGATCGGTGGATCCGTAACGGTGTAAGCCACTTCGGCGACAATGAGCGCTGCCCCTGTCGGCCTCCACCTGGGGTTGATCATCGTGATGTAATCGAGGATCAAGCGCGTGAACAACACCAGCAAGTACAGCAGCAACGCAACATGGACGATGCCCGCGATGAGGGAGACAATCCCCACGGGCTACTGCTGATCGAAGCTCGCAGACTCGGCGTCTGCATGGGCGATGCCTCCGTGGCCGGAGACCGCGATGTTCTCCGGCGAGAGCAGGAACACCTTCGAGGTGACCCGCTCGATCCGACCGTAAAGGCCGAGGGAGAGTCCGCTGGCGAAGTCGATCAGGCGGCGAGCGTCTGCGTCGCTCATCTGTGACAGGTTGATGATGACCGGCACGCCCTCGCGGAAGCTCTCGGCGATCAGCTGAGCATCCCGATACTGCTTCGGATGCACGGTGAGAATCTCGTTCACTGCCCCTCCTGCGGGCTGGCGCACAGCGACCGGACGTCGCAGCGGCGTGACGGGAGCCGGAGCCGCCTCCTCGCGCTCACGATCCCGATGGGAGCGGGCCGGGGCCTGCGGCTCTTCGTCGTGTACCTCTTCCTCATCGGCGAGGCCGAGATACACCATGGTCTTCTTGAGCGGGTTACCCATTGTGTCCTCCGGTTCGAACGATTCGGGCTGGTCTTTTCACAGATTAACCCCGGTCAGGCCGCGGGCCGGTTATTGCGGAGCCGATCCGCAGGTGTGTCGCGCCGGCATTGATGGCTTCGACGAAATCACCTGTCATCCCCGCTGAGATCCACGTCGCCGATGATTCGAGGGCGCGGATCGTTTCGGCGACGTCTCGCAGCCGGGCGAACGCGCCCGCAGGCTCCTCTCCGAGAGGCGCAACTGCCATCACCCCGCGCAGGCGCAACGAGGAAAGCGACAGCACGTGCTCCGCGAGCGCGGCCGCAGCATGCGGGGCCACGCCCCCACGTCCAGGGTCTTCGGTCAGGTTGATCTGGACCAGAACGTCCAGGATGCGCTCATCGTCCGCCGCCCGATGCAACGCGTCCGCGAGCCGATCACGATCGACCGAATGAACAGCGCCAGCGCTGCGCCTGATCGCCGCTGCCTTGTTCGTCTGCGCCTGTCCGATGAAATGCCAGTGCAGATCGCCGAGGTCTGTGAGCTCCTCGGTCTTCGCGCAGAGCTCCTGCTGTCGGTTCTCACCCACCTCACGTACGCCGAGCGAGTGCAGCTCACGCACCAGAGAGGCCGGGTGGAACTTCGTCACGACGATTCGCGTGATCTGGCCGGGATCCCGCCCCGCGCGTCGCGCCGCATCGGCGATTCGCGCATCGACAGCCGACAGCCGCGACCGCAAATCCGCAGGCCCCTGCACCGTGGAATGATGGGTGGTCGCGCTGTGCGTCACTTCAGGAATTCGGGGATGTCGATATCGTCATCCGCGATCGCAGGCTCGATGCTGGTTGTCACCGTGCGCGAGGCCGTTTCGACGTCGACGGCGCTCACCGTCTCTGCCTCGCTCTCGGTGAGGGCGACCTCGGTGAGCACCGCAGGCTCGGGTCGAGAGACGATCATCGGGTCAAGCCGAAGAGAGGGCTCTCCGCCGTCGAAGCCCGCAGCAATCACAGTCACCCGCACCTCGTCACCGAGCGTGTCATCGATGACCGTTCCGAAGATGATGTTGGCCTCGGGGTGCGCTGCTTCCTTGACGAGGTCTGCGGCGTCGTGAATCTCGAAGATCCCGAGGTTCGATCCACCTTGAATCGACAGCAGCACCCCGTGCGCTCCCTCGATGCTCGCCTCGAGGAGGGGCGATTCGACGGCCAGTTCCGCAGCCTTGATCGCACGATCTGCGCCGCGCGCAGAGCCGATGCCCATGAGAGCGGAGCCCGCCCCCTGCATGACCGACTTGACATCGGCGAAGTCGAGGTTGATCAGACCAGGAGTCGTGATCAGGTCAGTGATGCCTTGAACACCAGCCAGGAGCACCTGGTCGGCGGTCGCAAAAGCTTCGATCATCGAGATGCCGCGGTCACTGATCTCCAGAAGGCGATCGTTGGGTACGACGATGAGAGTGTCGACTTCTTCCTTCAGCTTCGCAACACCGGCCTCGGCCTGGCTCTGCCGACGACGCCCCTCGAAGGAGAACGGCTTGGTCACGACGCCGATGGTGAGAGCACCGATCGACTTCGCGATCCGCGCGACGACCGGAGCGCCACCGGTGCCTGTGCCGCCGCCCTCTCCTGCGGTGACGAAGACCATGTCGGCACCGGTGAGTGCCTGCTCGATCTCTTCGGCGTGGTCCTCGGCGGCGCGTCGGCCCACCTCGGGGTCGGCGCCGGCGCCGAGGCCGCGAGTGAGCTCACGTCCCACGTCGAGCTTGACGTCGGCGTCGCTCATGAGCAGCGCCTGTGCGTCGGTGTTGATGGCAATGAACTCGACTCCGCGCAGTCCGAGGTCGATCATGCGATTGACGGCGTTGACGCCACCACCGCCGACGCCGACAACCTTGATCACGGCGAGGTAGTTCTGGTTCTGGCTCATGGCCGGCCTCCGAGTAGTCGAGCCTTCTGTACGTTCTGGGCGATAGCGACAGGAGAACCTTAAACTTCAACTAGAGGTGTAAAGTATTTCCGGGTATCGCTTTCTCTTGTTCGAAGGTAAGCGCCACGATTGCACACGCGTGCACCATCACGGGCGTGTCGCTCGTTTGGCGTCGAAACCCGTCCCGAACACGCCGCAATACGCGTCAGCCGATAACGGCGATATCCGGCGATGTCACATCGATCGACGTCGCATCGGGACTCGCCGCGATCGCCTTCGCCAAAGTGACGCCTTTCAGCGCAGAGTTCTCTGCACTTCCCCACACGACCGTAAGGCCCGTGCTCAGGGTCAGAGTCACATCGTCGGCTGTTTCCGCCTGCACCCGGGTCAGCGCTGCGCGGACATCCGCAGGCAAAGAACGCACGACCAGTCCGGCACTCTCGAATGCGCGAGAGCCGGTGCCGCCCGCGATCTCCAGCAGCGGCTGCCCCGCCGGTTGATCAGACGTCGTCGACAGCACGACGCCGGCCGCGTCGACGAGTGTGTAGCCGGCATCCGAGCGAATGACCCCGACCGGTGTGCGCTCCACGATCTGCACAGTGAGATCGTGCGGGGGTCTCGCCTCGAGCGCATACGTCTCGATGAGCGGAAAACCCACCAGCGCAGCTTTGATCCTGCTCGTGTCGACAAGCGCGAGTGGCGTACCGATCTGATCAGCCAAGGCCGCCTCGACAACCGCGGGGTCGAGAGCGACGGCCCCAACCACAGTGATCTTCTGCACAGCGAACAACGGACTGTACGCCGCCGCCACACTCCCGCCGATGAGCAGGAGCACAGCGCCAACGGCGCTCAGCCACGCGATCCGCCGACGACGGGAGCGCTGTGTGAACCGGCGGATCTCGGCGCGCAGCGCCTTACGGCGAGCGCGCGCCGCACGCCAGACGTCGCGAGTCGTCGCCCCGGCCTCACCGTTGTGGTCATCATTCGGCTCTGCCGCCTCTTGCCGTGAAGCGTCAGGGGCAGCATCCGCCTGCCCGTGCTCATCGATGAGCGGGGCCTGCCGAACCGGAGGCTCCTGCTCACGATTCTCCGGCGGGGCCGGAAGCGGGACTGGCCGACGCACAGCTCAGTCCTCGGCGGATCCGCGAAGCGACTCCAACACCTGCGGGATGATCTGATACACGTTGCCGCAGCCGAGAGTGATGATGAAGTCACCCTCGCGGGCGACACTCGCCGTGTAATCGGCGGCCTGCTGCCAGTCGGCCACGTAGTGCACAGCGCCAGGATCCGCGAACGCGCCGCTCACGAGCTCCCCCGTGACCCCGGGGACCGGATCTTCGCGTGCCCCGTACACATCGAGCATGACGGTGTGATCCGCATACGCCTCAAGCACCTCCGCGAACTCGCGGAACATGTGCTGCGTGCGCGAATACGTGTGCGGCTGCTGGATCGCGATGATCCGCCCCGTCCCCGCGATCGAGCGCATTGCCTCAAGCGCTGCGCGGACCTCTGTCGGGTGGTGCGAGTAATCGTCGTACACGGTGACGCCCCGCACCTCGCCGTGATTCTCCAGCCGACGGACGGTGCCGGCGAAGCCTTCGACCGCACGAGCGGACTCGATCAACGGGTAGCCGAGAGCGCGCAGCACGGCGATCGCCCCTGCCGCGTTGATCGCATTGTGCTGCCCTGGCACCGTGAGCTGCAGGCGAACGCTCTCCTGCCCGTGTGTGATCGTCGCTGCCACCCCAGCGTCAGTGGTGATATCGCTGACGCGCACGTCGGCATCGTCAGACAGGCCGAACGTGATCGCATTCGGGTGCGACAAGCCAGAGCTGACACGAATCGCCCCAGGGTCGTCACTCGAGATCACGACCGCCTCGGTCGCCGCGTCGGCGAATCGCACGAAGGCGTCGTGAAATGCCTCGTCCGACCCGTAATGGTCAAGGTGGTCGGGGTCGACATTCGTGATGAGCGCAACAGAGGTGTCATAGAGCAAGAAGGTGCCGTCGGATTCATCGGCCTCGATGACGAAGAGATCACCAGAGCCCGTCGCACTGGAGAGCTCCAGCTGCTCGATGACGCCGCCGTTGACGAAGTTCGGGTCCGCGCCGAGCGCCTGCAATGCCGTGACGATCATGCCCGTCGAGGTGGTCTTGCCGTGCGCCCCCGCAACAGACACGAGTCGGCGCGCACCGATCAACCAGTGCAGTGCCTGGGAGCGATGGATGACGTGGAGTCCTCGCTGCTTGGCGAGCACGAACTCAGGGTTCTCAGGCCATATCGCGCCGGTGTGCACGACGGTGTCGGCGTCTCCGAGGTGCGCAGCATCGTGTCCGACGTAAACCGTGGCTCCTGCCGCCTCAAGGGCGCGCAGATTCGCGCTGTCGGCACGGTCAGAGCCGGAAACACGGATGCCGGCGTCGAGGAACATCTTGGCGAGGCCACTCATCCCGGAACCACCGATGCCGATGAAATGCGCCGAGGCGATGGACTCTGGGATCGGCAGGGAGAGGTCGGGTCTGATCATGGCGTCTCCAGTGTACGTTTCGTGTCGCGGTGCGCGCTCAACGTCTGGCCGTTCCGATGGCACGGTCGGTGAGCGCGATGACGTTGTCGGTGCCGTTGCGGGTGCCCACCTGCTGCGCCGCAGCAGCCATGCGCGCAATGCGCGGAGCATCGCCGAGGAGCGGGATGACGATCCTGCGCACGGCGTCGCCGTTGAAGCTGGCATCGTCGAGCAGTTCGGCTGCGCCTGCGGCAACAGCGGATGCCGCGTTCAACCGTTGCTCGCCGTTGCCCACCGAATATGGCACGTAGAGGGCAGGGAGCCCGAGCGCGGTGATCTCGCTCACGGTGGCAGCGCCCGAGCGGGAGAGCACGAGGTCCGCGAGCGCGAAAGCGAGATCCATGCGGTCGACGTATCGGCGCATCGCATAGCCGGCGACTCCCGGATCGGCGAGGTCGCTGCGCTCACCGGTGACGTGCAGCAGCTGCCAGCCGGCGGCGAGCACGTCGCTCCAAGAATCCGACAACGCTTCGTTGAGACGCTGCGCGCCCAGCGAGCCGCCGAAGACGAGAAGAACAGGCAGTTCAGCGTCCAATCCGAAGTACTCGGCCGCCTCGCAGCGCCGGGCGTCGCGGGAGAGATCGACGATCTCACGGCGCAGAGGCATCCCTACCACCTCGCTGCCGCGCAGAGGGGTGCCATCGAAGGCGACCCCGGTCGCCGCGGCCTTTCGCGCACCGAGAATGTTGGCAAGCCCCGGCTTCGCGTTCGCCTCATGCACCACGTACGGGATGCCCTCACGCGCAGCTGCGACATAGGCGGGCGCGGATGCGTATCCACCGAAGCCGACCAGTACATCGACCCCGTGTCGGCGGATGTGCTCGCGTGCTTGCGCCACTGCACGACGGAAACGGCCGGGGAACCGAGCGGCCTGGATGTTCGGGCGCCGCGGGAATGGCACCTTGTCGACGATCAGCAGCTCGAAACCTCGGGCGGGGACGAGGCGGGCCTCCAGCCCCTCGGCTGTGCCGAGCACAAGAACGGATGCCGCGGCATCCCGCTCGCGCAGCGCATCGGCGACGGCCAGGAGGGGGTTGACATGCCCGGCGGTTCCACCACCGGCGAGAAGGTACGTGGTCACCTGGTGACTTTATCCCGCTCGGCTGCGGGGAGCGTGCGTGCGAAAGCAAGCAACACCCCACAGGCGATGAGCACCGCGAGCAAGGCAGTGCCGCCCTGGGACATGAACGGCAGCGGCACACCCATCACCGGGAACATCGCCACAACGACACCGATGTTGAAGATCGCCTGACCGACGATCCAGACAGTGATGCCGCCTGCGGCGATGCGGATGAACGGATCCGTCGTCTTACGGATGATGTGGAACACTCCAACGGCGAAGGTGGCGAACAGCGCGAGCACCACCAAGCATCCGATCAGGCCGAGCTCTTCGCCGACGATCGCGAAGATGAAGTCGTTCGCCGCTGCGGGCAGCCACCCGTACTTCTCTTGGGAGTTGCCCAGCCCCACCCCGAAGACGCCTCCAGTCGCCATGCCCCACAATCCGTGGATGGTCTGGTAGCAGTCTCGTTCATAGTTGCTCATGTCCGAGCACACCGCCGTGATACGGCGCATCCGGTCTGCGCTCGTCACCGCGAGGACCAGCACCACGAGGGCACCTAAGATCACGGGGATGATGAAGAGTCGGAGCTTCACGCCGGAGAAGAACAGGCATCCGAGCATGATCAAAACGAGGACCATCGACGTACCCAGATCGCGACCACCGACCACCGTAGCGATCGCCAGCGCAGATACCGGCACCACGGGGATGAAGACCTGGTGCCAGGTGCCGAGCATGGTCTGCTTGCGCATCAGCACGAAGCCGATCCACACCGCGAGGGCGAGCTTGAGGAACTCCGACGGCTGCAAACTATATCCGGCGATCTTGATCCAGTTCCGGTTTCCGCCGTCCTCGATCCCGAGCGGAGTGAACACGAGCATCTGCACTGCGACAGCTCCGAAGAGCGCCGGCCACGCCAATTTCTTGATGAAGGCGACGGGCAGCCGCGAGATCGCGAACATCAGCGGGATGCCGATCACAGCGAATATGCCCTGCTTCACGGCGCCGTCCATCGGATGACCGCCCTGAGACACCGCGTCGGCGCTCGTTGCAGAGAGCACCATGACCAGACCGAAAATCGTCAGCAGCAACGCCGTCGACGCGATCATCATGAACTCGGGGGGCACCGGGGTAAAGCGTCGCCCGAGGGACACCCGCGCGGCGAGACCTCGCGAAGAGCCCTGCGGCTCAGTGCGCGTTGTCCGAGCGACCTGCGTCATCGGCGCTCCCCCGATCGATCCATTCCCGCACCGCTTCGGCGAAGCGGCGGCCGCGATCCGCGTAGCCAGAGAATTGGTCGAAGGATGCCGCAGCAGGAGCAAGCAGCACCGTGCCCCCGTCACGAGCGATCCCCGCCGCGATCTCCACGACACGATCCATGACCTGACCAGTCTCACCAGCATCCACCTCGAAGACTGGCACTGCGGGCGCGTGTCGCAGGAATGCCGCCACCACCGCCTCACGGTCGACCCCGATCACGACAGCGGCCCGGGCTGTACCGCCGACGTCGGCGACGAGCTCCGCGATGTCGACTCCTTTGAGGTCGCCTCCGACGACCCACACAGCCCCGGGGTATGCACGCAGCGACGATGCCGCCGCGTGCGGGTTTGTCGCCTTGGAATCATCGATCCACGTGATGCCCTCGTGGCTTGCCACAATCTGAATGCGATGCGCATCGAGAGCGAACTTCTGCAGTGCCGCGTGGATGGCCTCTGGTGGCACCGCCACTGACCGCGCAAGGGCGCTGGCAGCGAGGATGTTCTGCACGATATGCCTGGCTGCGAGGCCAACCTCCTGGAGGTCGCGCACTGTGGTGAGCTCGAGTGCGCTGCGTGCACGGTCTTCGAGGAAGGCCCGGTCGACGAGCAACCCATCGACCACGCCGAGGTCGCTGGGGCCAGGGGTTCCCAGGTCGAATCCGATCGCCCGCGCTCCCTCGATCACGTCGGCATCCTCGACCATGCGCCGTGTCGCCTCGTCGGCCTTGTTGTAGACGCAGGCGACCTTCGTGTTGCGGTAGACGACTGACTTCGCCTCGCGATAAGCGGCTACGCTGCCATGCCAGATCAAATGGTCGTCGGCAAGGTTCAGGCAGACGGCGGCGTAAGGCACGAGCTGCCCCTCCATACGTGACTGACCGATGTACCAGAGCTGGTGGCTGGAGAGCTCGACCACGAGGACATCGAAGCCTGCTGGGTCACGGACTGCGTCGAGCACTGGCACACCGATGTTGCCGCAGGGAGCGGCCCGCACCCCGCCCTCGACGAGCATGCTCGCCGTGAGCTGGGTGGTCGTTGTCTTGCCGTTCGTGCCTGTGATGAGCATCCACTCCGCAGGCGTCCCATCTGGGCGGAGCACCTTGTCGCGTACGCGCCAGGCGAGTTCGATATCGCCCCAGATCGCGATCTGCGACTCCTGCGCCCAACGGATGACCGAATGAGACGGTGAAAACCCAGGCGAAGCGACGACGACATCGGGGCCGAAGTCGACGAGCACCTGCGGCACAGCGTCGAGTGGTCCGAGTGCGAGCTCCGCGCCGATCACCGGGAGCAGCCGCGCGTACTCCTCATCAGCGGACTCGCTGAGCACCAGGACATCCGATCCGAGCTCTGTGAGAGTGTCAGCCACCGAGAACCCGGTCATCGACAGGCCGAGCACGGCGACTCGCAGCCCCGACCAGTCAGCATTCCAACTGGTCAACGTCGCCAGGCGTGCGTCAGCTGACACGGGTCAGCCACTCGACGTAGAAGAGCCCAACGGCTGAGACCGCGAGCAGCCCGGCGATGAGCCACAGCCGCACGACGATCGTGACCTCCGACCATCCACGCATCTCGAGATGGTGGTGGAAGGGGCTCATCAGGAACAGTCGCTTCCCACGGGTGACCTTGAAGTACGCCCGCTGCAGGATCACCGATCCCGAGGAGAGCACGAACACGCCGGCGATCACGAACAGCAGCAGCTCGGTGTGGGTGAGGATCGCAAGCGCTGTCACCACACCGCCGATCGCCATCGACCCGACATCCCCCATGAACACCTTGGCCTTGGGAGCGTTCCACCAGAGGAAACCGATCAAGCTCGCGGCGAAGGCGGCCGCGATCACGGCGAGATCCAACGGATCGCGCACTTCGTAGCATCCGCCGATCGCGGCCTTCTCGATCGACTCGCCGAGACACGACTGCTGGAACTGACGGAAGGCGATGAGGCCATAGGAGGAGACGACGAGAATGCCTGCTCCAGCGGCGAGTCCGTCGAGGCCGTCTGTGAGGTTCACGCTGTTCGATGTGGCAACGCCGATCACCGAGATCCAGATGAGGTAAAGAATCCAGCCGATGACCGCGCCGAACAGAAAGAAGTTGAGCCACGGGATATCGCGAAACAGCGAGACGGCGCCGGATGCCGGTGTCTGTCCTGACTTGTTCGGAAAGTTCAGCGCGACGATCCCGAACGGAACGATCACGAGCAACTGTCCGACGATCTTGCGCCACCCGGATAAGCCGAGACTGCGCTGGCTGCGCACCTTCATGTAGTCATCAATGAAGCCCACAGCGCCGAAGCCGACCATGACCCACATCAGCAACAGCGTCGACAGTGATGGGACGCCGCCTCCGACGAACACACCGGTGAAGTAGCCGACCATCGTCCCGAGAATGAAGATGACGCCACCCATTGTCGGAGTGCCACGCTTGGCCTCATGGCTCGGATTCTCGATCGCCTCAGGGGTACGGATGACCTGCCCCCACCCCCACTTTCGGAAGAGCCGAAGGAAGACGGGAGTCAGGAAGAGGGTGAAGGCGAGCGAAATGGCCGCCGCCATGATGAGAGACCTCACGAGAACAATTCTCCCAGACGATCGCCGAGGTGCCTGAGCCCTGCGGAGTTCGACGACTTGACGAGCACGCGATCACCGTCGCGGAGTTCCGTGCGCAGGTACTCGAAGGCGGCATCCTGATCCTCGAAATGAACAGCCTCGCTGTCCCACGACCCCTCCCCGATCGCAGAGAGGTAGAGCCTTCGCGCCTCGCGCCCTACTACGACGATGCGCTGAATATTCAGACGAACGGCGAGCAGACCGATGCGGTCGTGCTCCTCCCCTGCGTTCTCGCCCAGCTCGCTCATGGCTCCGAGGACAGCGACCGTGCGCTCGTCCGGTCCTGTGATCTGAGCCAGAGTGCGCAGGGCTGCCGCCATCGAGTCGGGGCTGGCGTTGTACGCATCGTTGATGATGCGCACGCGCTCGCTCCCCATCGGCTGCATCCGCCACCGCTCGGCGATCTCCAACGTCTCCAGGCGGGCGATAGCCTCGGATGCCGGCACGCCCAGCACCCCGGCAGCAGCGATCGCAGCCAGCGCGTTGTTCACATGGTGGGCACCGAGTACGCGCAGGCGCAGCGGCATCCGCTCTCCTGCTACCTCGATTTCGCACGAGGTTCCTGCCGGCGTTACGACCAGCTCATGCGCTCGCACATCAGCGGCACTGGACTGTCCGAACCCGACTACGCCCATTCCCCGCGCCTCGGCGATCTTCCTCATCGCCGCCACGCGCGGGTCGTCGACACCGAGCACAGCCACTCCATCAGATCGTGCGGCGGTGATGAGCTCCGCCTTCGCTTTCGCGGTCTCCTCGATGCCTCCGAATCCTCCGGCATGCGCCATTCCGACCATGAGCACGACAGCGACGTCCGGCTCAACAAGACCGGCCAGATGGGCGATGCTGCCGGGCGCTGCAGCCCCGAACTCGCTGACAAGAAAGCGCGTATCGTCAGTGACTCGTAGCATCGTGACGGGGGCGCCGACCTCGTTGTTATACGACTTGATCGGAGCCACGGTCTCCCCGACGTCTTCGAGGATGCGCGCGAGGAAGTTCTTGGTCGTCGTCTTGCCGTTGGAGCCGGTGATCCCGACAATCTTCAGCCGACCCGCGGCGCGCACGCGCGCGACGACCTCGCGCGCAAGCACGGCGAGTGCTGCGACGACATCGGGGACGACGATCTGCGATACCGGTTCGTCGACGTGATGCTCGACGATCGCGAGGGTGGCCCCTGCTGCGACGGCAGCGCCGACGAAGCGATGACCATCCGTCTCGGCGCCGGGCTTGGCAACGAAGATCGACCCCGGTGTCATCGTTCGGGAGTCCGTGTCGACGATGCCATCGACGACGGTGGCTGGGGTGTCTGGGTGGACGAGGCGCAGCTCACCGCCGATGATGGCTGTGATTTCAGCGAGCGACAGAGCGATCATGACATCTCCATGCACGGCTCCTGCCGGCTAGTCGAACTTGGGAAGCAGGGCGTCCATCGGGACGGTCGACGGCATGACCCGGTAGGTCTTCATGACCTGCGTGACCGCCTTCTGGAAGGCGGATGCCGTTGCGGCCGATGAAGTGATTCTAGTCGGCTGGTCCAGGGTGACGATCACGACGTACTGCGGATCGTCGGCAGGCGCGAAGCCCACCATGCTGGTGTAATACACCCCCGCCTTGTACCCCCCGTGGCCGTCGGGGATCTGTGCCGTACCGGTTTTGCTGGTGATCCGATAGCCGGGAACTTTGATCCGCTCGGCGTTCCCACCCTGCACTGCGACGTTTTCGAGCATGCGGGTCAGGTCGGCCGCGGTTTGCGGCTCGATGATCTGAGCCTTATCGGGCTCTGCAGACTTGTGCACTGTGCCGTCAGCATCTGTGCACGACTCGATCAGCGAGAGCTCGATCTTCTCCCCGCCGTTCGCGATAGCTTGATAGGCTCCTGCGACCTGGGGCGCTGTAACGGTGAAGTGCTGTCCGAACGTCGTCGTGTAGAGCGACTGGTTGTCCCACTCGCTTGTGGGGTGCAGTTCACCGGCGGCTTCGCTCGGGAATCCGACCGTCTCGCTACCCACTCCGAAGCGCTGCAGGTAGTCATAGCGCACATCGGGGCTGACCATCGTGCCGAACTTCGACAGCGCGACGTTCGACGAGTCGATCAGGGCGCCGGCGAGCGTGTAGTTGTAGGTGGGGTGCAGGAATGCATCGTTGATCACCGCACCATTCGGGAAGTGCTCCTTCGATGATGCGGACACCGTTGGGCTCGTCGGGGTCACGCCACCGTTCTCCATGATTGCGGCAGCCGTGATCGGCTTGAACGTGGAACCTGGTTCGAAGGCATAGGTGAACAGCTTGCTGTACCAGGTGCTTGGCGAAGAGCCGTCGAGGTTGTTGGGATCGACGGTCGGCCACTCCGCCGCGGCCCGAATCTTGCCTGTGTTGACCTCGACGACGGTGACGGTGCCGCCCTGGGCTCCCTGCGCCTGGGCCTCTTCGGCAATCATCTGCTGCAGGTACCAGTTGAGGTCGCTGTTGATTGTCAGCTGCACCGTGCCGCCGTCGACGGCATCCGTGCTCTGCTCGCTCCCGGGAATGATGACACCGTTCGTACCGATGCGGTAGGTCTCTGCGCCGTTGATCGGAGTGAGACACTGGGCTTCCATCTGCTCGATGCCTGCCTGCGCCTCGCCGGAGCCATTGAGGAAGCCGATGATGTTGCCGGCGACTGCCCCGTTCGGGTACACCCGCGTCTGGCGCGGCTCGGCGTGCAGGTACACGAGCTTCAAATCCGCCAACTCGGTGTACTGACGGGTGTCAAGGCCCTGAGCAAGCTGGTACCACTGGGTGTCTGGGTTCTTGTCGCGCGCGGCGGCGACGCCAGCGCGCAACTCGTCTGCATCGATGCCCATGATCTCTGCTATCTTCGTCGATGCTTCGGCCCAGGGAAGCTTCGGTGGAACGTCTTCGTTGGTCTCGACGGCGTTCATGGCCTTGGGATCCATGTTGAAGTCGTATACCGTGACGCTCTGGGCAAGCACAGCGCCGTTCTCGTCGACGATCGTGCCGCGCTGCCCTTGAATCGAGGTGCTATCGCCGAGGTACTTCAACGACTCGGCCACGCGATCGTCCGCGCTCACGACTTGGATGTCGACCAGTCTGAACACGAACCCGCCGAGTATGAGGAGGATCGCCGCCAGGGCGATGACGGTTCGACGCCGAGGAGTTCTGGTTGCTCGTGTCGTCATGGGTGGTCTCAGTCTGTCGTTCTCGATGCGGCGGGGTTAGTGGGTCTCAGGGCTCGGTAGAGCGTCGGTGATCGCAGGGGGCAGCTGTGCTCCCTCGTCCGCAGTCTCGTCGGTCACTGGCCCATCGGTCGCATCGAGCGGGGCCGGAGGGACGAGCAGCGCGTTACTCACCGCGCCTTTCCCGTTCGGGTTGACAGTGGAGGTCCACCCTGTTCCCTCCCCGGTGCCGAGCACCGCGCCGTCACTGAGACGTAGGTATGACGGCGAGCCCGCCACGACCATGCCCAGAGCCGCAGCATTTGTCGCCAGAGCCTGGGGAGAGTACAGACCGGTGAGCTCTTCCTCCAGCGCCGCGGCCTGCAGATCGAGTGTCCGCTGCTGGGAAGTGAGTGCGGCAAGGGCGTACGAGTCCTGGGTGATCGCCAGCGACAGGCCGACCTGCGCAGCGCCGATGGCCAGGGCGCCGCCGAGCGCGACGATCGCATAGGCGAGTTTCGGTTTGCGCCGACGCGCCGGCTGTGCGACCGGGGTGAGCCGCGGACGAGCAGTACGGGAGGGACGCCCCTGCGTGCCCTGCGCCCGCCGCGCGGTGGCGTTGAGACTCATGCGCGTTCCCGCACTTTCTCGGCCGCCCGCAGACGCACCGGAATCGCCCGCGGATTGCGCGCACGTTCGGCATCGTCGGCGAGCTCCGCACCTCGGGTGAGAATGCGCAAGCTCGGGGCGTGTTCGGGGAGCTCGACCGGCAGTCCCTTCGGGGCGGTCGAGGCTGCGCCTGCGGCGAATGCCTGCTTGACGAGTCTGTCTTCAAGAGACTGGTACGACATCACAACGATGCGTCCGCCAACGGCCAGCGCATCGATGGCTGACGGGATCGCGTCGGCGAGCACATTGAGCTCGGAGTTGACCTCGATGCGCAGTGCTTGGAACACGCGCTTCGCGGGGTGGCCTGCACGCTGCGCTGCGGCGGGGGTCGCCGCGATGAGAATGTCGACGAGCTGCCCTGAGCGCGTGATGGGCTGCGCATTTCGCGCCTCGATGATGAACCGCGCGTAGCGCCCCGCGAGCTTCTCCTCGCCGTAGCGCTCGAAGATGCGCCGGAGGTTGCCCTCACTGTAGGTCGCGATGACCTCAGCCGCGGTCACGCCTTTGGTCTGATCCATCCGCATGTCCAAGGGGGCATCCCTCGAGTACGCGAAACCCCGGTCAGCTTCGTCGAGCTGTAGAGATGAGACGCCCAGATCGAACAGGATGCCGGCAGCGCCCTGTGCGTGCAGGCCGATCTCGTCGTAGACCGCGTGCACGAGGGTGATCCTGTCGCCGAAACGTGCGAGGCGCTCCCCGGCGATGCGCAGCGCGTCGGTGTCTCGGTCGAGCCCGATGAGTCGGATGTTCTCGAAGCGCTCGAGCAGAGCCTCAGAGTGACCGCCCATGCCGAGGGTGGCGTCGACGAGCACCGCCGTGTCCGACTGGAGGGCAGGCGCCAGGAGCTCGACGCATCGATCAAGCAAAACGGGAGTGTGGATGTCTCGGAGATTCATAGTCTTACTCGGGCCGACCTTCGGCTCTGATCCCCCTCCGCTTCGCGACCCGGCACCGGGGAAGTGTGTCGGGGCGGGAGCGGCGGGGCATCACAGCCGCGGTCAGAAGAGCCCAGGGATCACCTCCTGCTCGAGATCGGCGTAGGCGGATTCGCCTGCGGCAAGGTACTCGTTCCAGCTCTCCGCGTCCCAGATCTCGGCGTGAGCGCCGACACCGGTGACGATGAGCTCTTTCTGCAGACCCGCGTACTGCCGCAGGTGCTGCGGGATGGTGATGCGGTTCTGGCTGTCGGGCATCTCCGCACTTGCGCCGGAGAGGAACAGGCGCATGAAGTCACGTGCCTGCTTGTTGGCGAGCGGGGCTTGCCGGATCCGCTCGTGCATCGACTCGAACTCGGCCGTGCTGAACACGTAGAGGCAGCGTTCCTGACCTCGGGTGACGACAATGCCGCCGCCGAGATCCTCGCGGAATTTCGCTGGCAGAATGACTCGTCCTTTGTCATCCAACTTCGGCGAGTGCGTACCTAGCAGCATCGGCCTTCACCCCCTCTCCGTCCGGCCAACTCGAGGCTGGCCCCACTTTACTCCACTTTCCTCCACATTCCTACGACTTTTCTCGCCGATCTGCCGCCGCGTGTCGGTAGATCGGCGAGAATCCGCGTAATTCCGCGGTGGAGGATGGTGGAGGGGCGGCTGCGGGTCAGCGGCGGGACAGTGCACCGCGATGCCACGGACCTCGGTTGAAGCGGGGAAGACAGACACACATACATACAGAAAAAGGCCCGGATGCTCAGCATCCGGGCCCGTGGATTTTGCAGGTCAGCGACCGTCTTGGCGGCGATCCCATCGATCGTTCATACGGTCCATGAAAGAGTCCGCGCTCTTGTGCTGCCTCTTCTGCACACTGTTGTGCGGAGCATCGGGACGTGTGGGAGCGGCGGAGCGGCGAACTGGGGTGACCGCGAGCATCACGCCACCGAGCATGGTGGCGAACGCCAGCACGCCGATAATGATGCCCCAGATGTCGCCGACGACAACACCTGCGATGAGTCCGCCAATGCCGAGGAGTAGCACCAGAGCCCCGTAAACGAGATTGCGATAGCTCAGGGCGCGCTCGCCGGTGGGCGCGCTCACCACATCGGCGTCATTACGCAGAAGATGGCGTTCCATCTCGTCGAGCAGACGTTGCTCCTGTTCGGAGAGTGGCATGTCGTCCCCTTCGGCTGTCTTGCGTTTATTCTACGCGTGCGGCCGCCACAGCGGGTAGTCGTTCCTGGCCGGATTGCCTTTACGTATGCTGGGAGTCGTGCCGTCATCCCCCTCTGTTCCCGACGCCGTCGCCGACCGACTCTCCCTGTTCCTGGCGCGAATGCGCGCCGAGTCCGCCGAGCACGGTCCCGACGCGGAATCGATGGTCGAAGCTGGCGGTGCAACGCTCACCGGTGGCAAGCGCTTGCGCGCCCGGTTCTGCCACTCGGGCTGGCAGGCTGTAGCCCGCTTCGACGATAAGAACGCCGTCCCGACCGATTCGCTGTGGGATTTGTGCGCAGCGCTGGAGGTCTTCCAGTCAGCTGCCCTTGTGCACGACGACGTGATCGACAACTCCGACACTCGCCGAGGGCGCCCCGCCGCCCACCGAGCATTCGAGGTTGAGCACGCCAGGGCAGGCTGGTCAGGGGATGCTGCGCAGTTCGGCCGCTCGGCCGCCATCCTGCTCGGCGACCTGCTCGTCGCCTGGAGCGACGATCTACTCGAGTATGCGGTGCAAGAGCATCCGCGTGCCGCATCTGTGCGCACTGAGTACGCACAGATGCGGCGGGACGTCACTATCGGCCAGTTCCTTGACATCACAGAGGAGTCCGCGTGGGGGGTGCACAACGCCGACACGCACCTGGCCCGCGCGCTTCGGGTGGTGTCACTGAAGTCGGCGCGGTACAGCATTGAACAGCCGCTCATATTGGGCGCCGCATTCGCCGGCGCCAACGATGCGCAACTGAGTGCGCTGCGTAGCTTCGGCCGCCCTGTTGGCATGGCTTTTCAGCTGCGCGACGACGTGCTCGGCGTCTTCGGGGATGCCGCTGTGACAGGAAAGCCGGCCGGGGACGATCTGCGTGAAGGCAAGAGGACGGCGCTGGTGGCACTCACCCGCCAGAGCCTCACAGCATCGGCACGGAATCTTTTCGACGAACTGCTCGGTGACCCGGCGCTCACAGCAGAGCAGATCGGGTTTCTGCAAGCGACAATCCACTCCTCCGGCGCTCTCGATCAGGTCGAGTCGATGATCTCCCGCTACGCGGCGATCGCAGACCAGGCGCTTTCCGGAGCACCCCTGGACAATGCCGCCGTCGGTGATCTGCGCGATCTCGCACGGGCGGCTTCCACTCGATCGGCCTGATCAGGCCAGGGTGCGCGCGATCCGGCGTACCTCGCTCTTGTGTCCTGCGAGGAGCGCTTGGATCGGAGAGCGCCCGAGGGTCTCCTCCTCATCCAGGAGCCAGTCGATGACCTCGTCATCAGAGAAGCCGGCATCCTGCAGCGCGATGATCGTGCCGCGAAGGGACGGAAGTGGATGGCCGTCGACGATGAACAGCGCAGGGACGGCGAAAAAGCCGCTGCGCTTGGAGCCGACGAGGTAGTGATCGTCGATGAGTCGACGCACACGACCAAGCGGGACTCCGAGGACTTCGACGAGGTCGGGCATGGTGAGCCAGGCTGGCGCGCTCTCAGGTGATGCAGACACGTGCCCACTATGTCATCTTCGTGCCCGAGTCGTCATCCTCGCTTCGCATGTGAGCAACAAACCTTCTCATCAGTCACTTCATTCACTTGCATCTCATTTGTTGACTTCTGTATACATGCATGTCAGCGTGGTCAGAGATCGGAAAGGGGAAACCGTGAGACCCAACATCGTCGCGCGTCGCTCGCGCTACCTGAACATCGGTGCACCAGCAGCTGTGCTCGGCAGCATCGCCGGAAGCATAGCTGCGGCTCCAGTCGCCGCAGCCGAGGGCGCAGAGGCCACCCCCATTCACATCGAGAAGCTCTCTGTCGCCGCGCCGCGCGTCGCTCCGACTGCGACCGCACCGACCTCCTATGTCGTTCAGCCTGGAGATACCGTCTCGGCCATCGCAGCGCGACACGGTCTGAAAACTGCCGACGTGCTGGCCTGGAACGGCCTCACCTGGAGATCGGTCATCTACCCAGGGCAGACACTGTCTCTCTCCGGAACGCCAGCACAGGCATCCGCCCCAATCAGCGCAACCACCCACCTCGTCGTCGCCGGAGACACGGCCTACGGCATCGCCAGCAAGTACGGCACCAGCGTCGATGCCGTGCTTGCCGCCAATGGCCTCACCAGAGAATCAGTGATCTATCCAGGTCAGACGCTCGTGGTTGCAGGAGTCGCGGCGCCTGCCGCTGCCGCAGCCCCGACCCCATCCGCATCTGGAGGCGCGGTGCACACCGTCGTCGCCGGCGATACCCTGTACGCCATCGCCCAGAAGTACGGCACATCAACTGCATCCCTGTACGCGTGGAACTCGCTGAGCGCAGCATCCATCATCTACCCCGGGCAGAGCATCCTCGTCTCCGCTCCCCCGTCATCCACCGGCGAACAGCTGAGTGCAGCCCTTGACGCAGAGCAGGCCGCGAACGCAGCCCTCATCATCGCTATCGGCAGACGACTCGGTGTCTCCGATCGCGGCATCGCCATCGCACTGGCCACGGCCATGGTGGAGTCAGGACTGCGCAACCTCGACCACGGCGACCGGGACTCGCTCGGCCTCTTCCAGCAACGCCCCAGCACAGGATGGGGAAGCGCTGACCAGATTCTCGACGCTGACCGCAGCACACGCGTCTTCTACGGCGGCCCGAGCGACCCGAACGGCCAGAGCACGCGTGGTCTGCTTGACATCCCAGGGTGGGAACATCTGCCCTTCTCTGAGGCCGCGCAGTCCGTGCAGATTTCGGCGTACCCGAACCGTTACGGGCAGTGGGAATCGCAGGCCTACCAGTGGCTCGCCCTTCACGGGTGAGGGGCGCGCCTCGCCGAACGGCACGACGGGCGAGCCGTTGCCGGGGCTTTCGGTCTGACATCCCTAGAATCTTGACGTGACGACCAATCAGCAGGCCGACCCTCTCATCGGGCGACTTGTCGACGGTCGATACCGGGTCAGGGCACGCATCGCCCGCGGCGGCATGGCCACCGTGTACGTCGCAACCGACCTACGCCTCGAGCGCCGCATCGCCCTCAAAGTCATGCACGCGCACCTCAGCGACGATTCGAACTTCCAGAGCAGGTTCATCCAGGAAGCGCGAGCTGCAGCCCGACTTGCTGATCCGCACGTTGTGAACGTGTTCGACCAGGGCCAGGACGGCGAACTCGCCTATCTGGTGATGGAATACCTGCCCGGGATCACCCTGCGCGAGCTGCTGCGCGAGCAGAAGCGCCTCACGGTCTCGCAGACGATCACGATCATGGATGCTGTGCTGGCCGGGCTGTCAGCTGCGCACCGCGCAGGCATCGTGCATCGCGATGTAAAACCAGAGAACGTACTCCTCGCCGAAGACGGCCGCATCAAGATCGGCGACTTCGGGCTGGCTAGAGCCACAACGGCGAACACCGCGACTGGGCAGCAACTGCTCGGCACGATCGGCTACCTCGCCCCCGAGCTCGTCACCCGTGGCACAGCGGATGCCCGCAGCGACATATACGCCCTGGGCATCATGCTGTACGAAATGCTCGTCGGCGAGCAGCCCTATAAGGGCGAGCAGCCCATGCAGATCGCGTTTCAGCACGCAACCGAATCGGTCCCGCGCCCGAGCATACGCAATCCGGCTGTTCCCGAGCAGCTCGACGAGCTCGTACTCTGGGCGACAGAGAAGGTTCCCGACGAACGCCCAGACGACGCGGGACAAATGCTCGCGAGACTCCGTGAGATCGAGCGCGCCCTCGACATCGCCCCCGCCGTGGCCGTGTCCACCTCGTCTCGGCGAGCCAATGACTCAGGCAACATCACCAAAGTGATGCCGCAGACGGCCGTGCTCGCGGAGTCGACCGCGCCCGTCGCCACAGCGGTCGACAATGCAACCCTGCTACAGCGGCGCTCATCGAAGCGGCGCGCACGCGGGGCTTTTCTTCTCACGCTCGTGCTACTGCTTGCCACGATTGCTGGCGGTGTTGGCTGGTGGTTTGGCTCCGGCCCTGGCTCGCTGATCGCCGTGCCACCGGTTGCCGGTATGTCCTTCGATGCGGCCAGCGCCGCGTTGACTGCAGAGGGATTCGAGCCGCAGCGCACAGACGAATTCTCCGTCGATGTCGATGCTGGCATCGTGATCGGCACTGACCCCGAAGCCGGTGAACGGCTCGACCAAGGAGTCACCGTCACCGTCATCGTATCGAAGGGCCCTGCACCACACGACATCGCAGCAGTGGCCGGCCTCGACACCGAGGAAGTCAGGCAGGCGCTCACCGCCGCGAAGCTTCTTCTCACCGACGACGAAGAGTACTTCGATGAGATGGATGCCGGCAAGGTACTCAATGTGCGAATCACCCCCCGGGACGGTGGCGATACGTTCGGATGCGACCAGGGGTGCACCGTTCACGAGCAGGACACCGCGACCATCCAGGTGTCGGTCGGCACCGTGCCTGACGTCAGCGGAATGAGCATAGACCAGGCAACGAAGGCGTTGAGCGATAAGCGCCTCGTCGTGAGCGAAGAGCACCAATCCGTGTTCAGCGAGGACGTACCGCAAGACAAGGTGATCGGATACGCGGACCGCGCGGAAGAGGGTCCTTGGCGTCCCGGAGACTCTATCCAGCTGATCGTGTCGAAAGGGCCGCAACTTTACGATGTTCCCGATGTCAGCGGGATGACTCGCGATGCGGCCAAGCAGGCTCTGGACGCAGCAGGCTTCCGGTGGACATACACGAGCGACACGATGATCCCCGACGCCGCCTGGGATTTGCTCGACGATAGGAACACGACGGTGATCTCGTACAGCCCGTCGGATCCGCAGCGCAAGGGCACGACGATCGTGCTCCAGATGGGCCTCGAAGGCTGACCCCGCATCAGCTCGCGAGACTTCGCAAATGTCTCGTTTTACGAGGCGATTCACGACATTTGTGAAGTCTCGCGAGTTGTTCTGCGGGAGAGGGCCCGGCGGATTCGCTCGACGAGACGTCGTCGATTCGGCGGTGCGATGTCATCGGCTCCGACGCAGATGACGTCGTATCCAGCATCCTGAAAGAGCTGGATACGTGTGAGGTCCTCACGCCATTGATTCTGGTCCGTACGATGGTGATCGCCCTGATACTCGATGAGCAGACGAGCTGCTCGGTAGCCGAGGTCGGCATGACGGATTCCGTCTGCGGTGACGACGGCGAACTGGACCTCCGGCTCGGGTAGCCCCTGGTCTACGAGCAGCAGTCGTAACAGCGTCTCGCGCGGTGAGTGAACGGGCGTGCGGACCAATTCGAGCGCCTGGCGAGCAGCTTTCACACCGCGCTTTCCCCTGTGACGAGCAAGGGCCGCGATCAGGTGCTCTCGGGCGCACAGCGGAGTTCGCACTCCATCGACCTTCGGTCCGGTCAGCAGATACTCCGCAGCCGCCACCAGCCAGTCGCGGCTCAGGCTCCGGCGACGTCCCGATTCATCGACGCCCGTGGCTCCGGGCATCGCCAGCTGGCACCATGTCTCGGCCGGCTGCGTGAGGAGAACGCCGCGGTGCGTCGTCATCTTCAGGTCACGCTCCGTCTCCCAGCCGACGACTCCCGGGCGTCGGATCGGTGCAGCACCACGATGTGCGATGGTGTGCAGATCTTCATCCTCGCTCCAGGCGAACGGCATCGGCATTCCCCACAGTCTCGCTGCCGTCAGATGGCTGAACACGCGAGACCCCGAGAAAACGATGGCGAGCTCTCGGCAACGACGCTCCAGAGGATCATCTGCACCCGTCCCGGCGTACACGCCATGATGCGGGTGTCTGACGTCGGCGGCGTTCAGGCGACTGCGCGCGATGCCAGCGGACACCGCGTCGCCGTAGCGGAAGGCTCCGCGAGAGAACTCATCGGGAAGTCGTCGTGAGTGCAGCATCCGCCGATTCTCGCGAATCGGTCGCGTCGGCGTCAGACTTATCCACAGGCAGTTCGCGAGACTTCACAAATGTCTCGAATTGCCCCGCAAAACGAGACATTTGTGAAGTCTCGCGAGGTGGGTGGGAGGTCAGCGCTTCTCGAGCTCCTCGGCGACGAGGAACGCGAGCTCGAGGGACTGCATGTGGTTCAGGCGCGGATCACACAGGCTCTCATAGCGCGTGGCCAAGGCTGCCTCGTCGATCTGCTCGGAGCCGCCGAGGCACTCGGTGACGTCATCGCCCGTGAGTTCAACATGGATGCCGCCGGGGAACGTACCGACGGTGCGATGCGCCTCAAAGAAGCCACGCACCTCGTCGACGACATCGTCGAAGCGACGCGTCTTGTAGCCCGTCGGCGTTGTGATGCCGTTGCCGTGCATCGGATCGGTCACCCACAGCGGGCGAGCACCAGAATCGCGCACGGCCTCGAGCAGCGGCGGCAGCGCATCGCGGATCTTTCCTGCGCCCATCCGAGTGATGAAGGTGAGTCGACCCGGCACACGATCGGGATCGAGTTTGTCGATCAGCGCGAGAGCCGTCTCCGGTGTGGTCGTCGGGCCCAGCTTGACGCCGATCGGATTACGAATCTTCGCGAAGTAGTCGACGTGGGCGCCATCGAGATCACGGGTTCTCTCGCCGATCCACAGGAAGTGCGCTGAGGTGTTGTACGGCGTGTCCGTGCGGGAGTCGATGCGGGTCATCGGGCGCTCATAATCCATCAGCAGTCCCTCGTGACCGGTGAAGAACTCAACCCGCTTGAGCTCATCGAAGTCGGCTCCGGCGGCCTCCATGAACTTGATGGCGCGGTCGATCTCCACCGCCATGCGCTCATAACGCTGGTTCGCCGGGTTCTGCGCGAATCCCTTGTTCCAAGAGTGCACCTCGCGAAGATCGGCAAAGCCGCCCTGAGTGAAGGCTCGAATCAGATTCAGTGTGGACGCAGCCGTGTGGTACCCCTGCAGCAGTCGACCTGCGTCGGCTCTGCGCGAACCCTCCGTGAAGTCGTAGCCGTTGACGATGTCGCCCCGGTAGGCGGGTAGAGTCACGTCGCCACGGGTCTCGGTGTCGCTCGAGCGAGGCTTGGCGAACTGGCCGGCCATCCGTCCCATCTTGACGACGGGCATCGAGGCCCCGTACGTGAGGACCACCGCCATCTGAAGCACCGTTTTGATCCGATTGCGGATCTGCTGCGCGGTCGCACCGGCAAACGTCTCGGCGCAGTCGCCGCCCTGCAGGAGGAAGGCTTCACCGGATGCTGCGCGCGCGAGTCGGTCACGGAGAATATCAACTTCGCCCGCGAACACTAGCGGAGGAAGCGCTGCGATCTGCCTGGAGACATCGGCGACGCGCTCCGCATCGGGCCACTGCGGTTGCTGCTTGATCGGGAGCGAGCGCCACGCATCAAGCGCGTCGGTGTGGTGGTGATGCATTCCTCCAGCCTACCGGCCGGAGTTCTTCACGATCGTCGCGTTGCGTCGGCCGGCAGTCGGTCCTTTACGGTCGACGCGTAGACGTCCTCGTACTCCTGCTCCCCCAGCCGCTGCAGGGCGATCATGATCTCGTCCGTGACGGACCGCAGGATGTAGCGGTCGTTCTCCATACCTGCGTAACGGGAGAAGTCGAGCGGCTCGCCGATCACGATTCCCACCCTCATGATGCGAGGAATCCTGTGACCGATCGGCATTGCGGAGTCTGTATCGACCATGACGACAGGAACGACAGGAACCTTCGCCTCGAGCGCCATTCGAGCGATGCCGGTTCTTCCACGGTAGAGCTTGCCGTCGGGGCTCCGAGTGCCCTCGGGATAGATACCCAGCAGATCACCCCGTCCGAGCACCTGCAATCCCGTGTTCAGCGACGCCTCCGACGCTTTGCCCCCTGAACGATCGATGGGGAGTTGCCCGGTGGCCTTCATGAAGAACTTCGTGGCCCAGCCCTTGATCCCGCGTCCGGTGAAGTAGTCGCTCTTGGCGAGAAAAGACACCTGGCGATCCAGCATCAGCGGCAGGAAGATCGAGTCGGCAAAAGAGAGGTGATTGCTGGCAAGAATCGCAGCTCCGTTCGCGGGCACGTTACCGCGCCCAACGATCCAAGGGCGAAACACCGCCTTGACCGCTGGGCCAATCACCACGTACTTCATCAGCCAGTAGAACATCGGGTGAAGTCTAGCGCTGTGATCGGCATCCGTTCAGTGGAGCGACTGAGTTCCGCTTTCGATGGTATTGAGTCCCATGCTCTACACTCAAAGGAACACGTGCCCAACCGGTATCGAAGGAGCTGCCGTGGTTCAGTTTGAAGTCCCAGCCATCGTCCCCGCCGACCCTGACGCGAACATCGCCGATATCCTCGCGAAGCGGGTGGCGGCCACTCCAGATCGCGCTCTCTTCTCGGTCCCCGACGGCACGGGCTGGCGCGACATCTCCGCCGCCGACTTCGAGATCGCAGTGATCGCTCTGGCCAAGGGCTTTGCCGCCGCCGGCATCCAACCAGGCGAAAAAGTCGGGTTCCTTGCCCGCACCACCTATGAGTGGAGCCTCGTCGACTTCGCCCTGTTCTATGCGGGCGCCGTGATGGTACCGATCTATGAGACCAGCTCCCCGTCGCAGATCCAATGGATCCTCGAAGACTCCGGCGCGATAGCGCTCATGGTCGAATCTCCTGAGCACTTCGCCCGGGTCGACGAGGTGCGGGGCGACCTGCCGCTGATCCGCGAGGTATGGCAGATGCACTCGGGGGCGATCGACACGCTCGTCGCCCTGGGCGCAGAGGTGACGGATGCCGAAATCGAGCGCCGACGCAACCTCGCGAAGGGAAGCGATATCGCTACCTTGATCTACACCTCAGGCTCCACCGGTCGGCCCAAGGGGTGCGTGCTCACGCACAGCAACTTCGTCGAGACCGCGCGCAACGCTGCGAAGGCCCTCGAAGAGGTCGTTGAGACGCCAGGCGCCTCGACTCTGCTCTTCATCACCACGGCCCACGTCTTCGCACGCTTCATCTCGATCCTCGACGTACATGCTGGTGTGCGCACAGGACACCAGCCCGACACCCGCCAGTTGCTCCCCTCGCTCGGGTCGTTCAAGCCGACCTTCCTGCTCGCGGTGCCGCGTGTGTTCGAAAAGGTCTACAACTCGGCCGAGCAGAAAGCAGAGGCGGGAGGCAAGGGCAAGATCTTCCGCGCTGCCGCCGAGGTCGCCGTCGAGCACTCCAAGCTCGTCGAAGCAGGCAAGCCGATCCCCTTCGGCATGAAGCTGAAGTTCGCGCTGTTCAACAAGCTCGTCTACGGCAAGCTGCGCGAAGCGATGGGCGGAAAAGTCGCGTACGCGGTCTCCGGTTCCGCTCCTCTCGGCGCACGTCTCGGCCACTTCTTCCACAGCCTCGGCGTCGTGATCCTCGAGGGCTACGGCCTCACCGAGACCACAGCGCCCGCAACCGTCAATCTCGCCGACAAGTCGAAGATCGGCACCGTCGGCCCCGCGCTTCCGGGAGTGGGCGTACGCCTGGCCGAGGACGGCGAGATCGAGGTTCGCGGCATCAATGTGTTCAAGGAGTACTGGAACAATCCGCAGGCCACCGCCGACACGTTCAGCGAGGGCGGATGGTTCCGCACAGGCGACCTTGGCACCTTCGACAATGAGGGCTTCCTGACGATCACCGGTCGCAAGAAAGAGATCATCGTGACCGCCGGCGGCAAGAACGTCGCTCCCGCTGCCCTCGAGGACCCGATCCGGGCGAACCCTATCGTCGGCCAGGTCGTCGTCGTCGGCGATCAGAAGCCGTTCATCGCGGCTCTCATCACTCTGGATTCCGAGATGTTGCCGACATGGCTGGCGAACAACAACCTGCCAGCGACGATGTCGTTGGCAGAGGCTGCGGCAAGCCCCGAGGTGCGCGCCGAAGTCCAGAAGGCCGTGGATGCCGCGAACACGCGAGTCTCGCGCGCCGAATCGATCCGAAAATTCGCGATCCTGGACTCGGAGTGGACCGAGGCATCGGGGCATTTGACACCGAAGCTCTCGATCAAGCGCAATGTGATTATGAGCGACTTCGCCGATGAGATCGCCGCGCTCTATGACGAACCTGTGGCGACGACCAGCGTCGCCATCGGTGGCTGACCCTGCGCTCCCCCCGGCCCAGGGACCACCCCTTCGTCAGGCTCGCGACCTCAGAACCAGGAGCTCTCGCGCACCTCACGCATCGCGACCTTGCGGGTTTCCGCGTCGAGGCGGGACAGATACAGCATCCCGTCGAGATGATCGGTCTCGTGCTGGAGCGCCTGGGCGAGCAGCCCCTCCCCCTCGAGCACGACCGAATTGCCATCGAGATCGATGCCCTCAACCCGCGCCCACGGGTGACGCATGGCGTCGTGCCAGAGGCCCGGTACCGACAAGCATCCCTCGCCGGTGGGCACCGCATCACCGCGCACCTCGGTGAGCACGGGATTGAGCACATAACCGATGTCCCCATCGACGTTGAAGCTGAAAGCGCGCAGTGCGACGCCGATCTGCGGGGCAGCCACTCCGGCACGACCAGGCAGCTCGACGGTATCGAGAAGGTCGGCGACCAGCGCGCGAACACCGTCGTCCACCTGCTCGATGCGGGCGCACACCGCGCGCAGCACCGGATCTCCGAAGACGCGGATCTCACGAACGGTCATCAGACCCCCTTCGCCCTAAGGCCTTCGACGAGCAATGCCGCGAGCTCTCGTGCCGCAAGGCGCGTTTCTGGTTGGAGCGAAGCGAACGCGATGGCACCGCCGCCGGCGATGTGCGCGTCATAGGGCATGCGTACAACCCTCTTCGCCCGAGTACTGAAGTGCGCTTCGAGCTCGCTCAGCCTCACAAGCGGTGCGCCGGGTGTCGACTGATTGAGCACGACGATCGCGTCATGTGCTTGCTTGGCGTAACCGTTGGTCTCAAGCCAGGTCAGCGTCTCTGATGCCAGGCGCGCCTCATCGACACTGAGCCCAGACACGATGACGATCTCGTCGGCGAGATCGAGGGTGGCCGACATGACCGAGTGCACGATGCCCGTTCCCGTGTCGGTGAGCACAAGCGAGTAGTAGTGGGCCGCCACCTCGGCCACATCACGATAGTCGCTGTCGCTGAACGCCTCGGCGATGCGCGGGTCGGCATCGGAGGCGAGCACGTCCAGACGCGTGGCATCTCGCGCGACGATCGCCGAGATGTCGTGGTAGCCCTTGACCTCATCGTGAATGCGCACGAGGTCACGAACCGATTTATTGTGCTGCGTTCGGGCGATTCGATCAGCGAGGGTGCCGCGATCGGGGTTGGCGTCGACCGCGATGACACGGTCTTCCCTGGCATCGGCCAGAGCCATGCCCAGCAGCGCTGTGATGGTCGTCTTTCCCACGCCTCCCTTGCGAGAGAGCACCGGCACGAAGCGTGCACCACCAGAGAGAGGTGCCGCGATCTTGGCACTGAGCGCCTTGCGTTCGCGCGCTCGACGGCCGTCGCCGATGTTGATGCGACGGCCTGAAACGGTGTAGAGGAAGTGGCTCCAGGCGCCTTCAGGCTCAGGTTTCGCGAGTTGCTGCGGATCGAGCAGACGGTCGGCTGTCAGCAGATCAGCGCTTTCCCTGGCGGCGTCGCTGAAGTCATCAAGCCGCTTCGAGCTGAGAGCCACCTCAGCGGCAGGACGCTCCTTCACAGCAGCGGAACGCGGTACGGATGCTGCGGCAGCGGCGTCATTGGCTTCGAGATCAGCCTTAGCCTTGGCGATGAACGCCGCGGCATCCGCTTCGACGACGGCATCCGCTTCGACGACGGCATCCGCTTTGGGACGCTCAGCAGCCGCCTCGATCACGGCCGCCTCGATCACCGGCTCGTGGACGATGGCAGCAACGATCTCACCGTCGACGACGTCCTCGTCGGCGAAGTCGTCCTCATCTGCGTGCGGGAGCGTAACGCTCACCTGCGCGGTGCCGCCGAGGATTCCGATGGATGAGGTGACGATGGGCGCGGCGTCGTCGAGCACCCCCCTGGACTCGTCATCCGCAGCGGATGTGTTCTTCGTCGTCACGATTCACTCCAAGCTCATGCGGGCGCCACAGCGTCGCTGGCGCGACCTTCGCCCGCACAAGATTAGTGCGAAGGGCTGATGACGACCAAAAGATCGCCCGCTTCGACCTGCGCCGTTACGCCAATTGCGAGCCGCGAGACGACTCCGTCGACGGGCGCGGTGATGGACGCTTCCATCTTCATCGCCTCGATAGATGCGACCTGCTCCCCCGCCCGTACCGCGGCGCCGACTTCGGCCTTCACCGTCACGACACCCGAGAACGGGGCGGCGACGTGGCCCGCGACCGAGGTGTCCGCTTTCTCCGCTTCGCGCGTGTCGACGACGACCGAACGGTCTCGGACGAAAACGGGGCGCAATTGGCCGTTCAAGGTCGTCATCACGGTGCGCATGCCGCGCTCGTCGGCGTCACCGATCGCCTCAAGGCCGATGTAGAGCTGCACTCCACGGTCGATCTCGATCAGGTGTTCCTGCCCTGGGATGAGCCCGTACAGGTAGTCGCCGGTGTCGAGGATCGAGAGATCCCCGTACTGCTCGCGAACCTGCGTATATTCGCGCGCCGGAGCCGGGAACAGGAGGGCGTTCAGACGAGCGCGCCGGGTCGCGCTATCGCCGGCAAGGGCTGTCTCATCGTCTGCACTGATCGCGGTGAGGCCAGTGCGCACTGAGCGCCCTGCGAGCACCTTGGAGCGGAACGGCTCGGGCCATCCCCCTGGCAGATCTCCGAGTTCTCCGGCCATGAAACCAACGACCGAGTCCGGAACATCGTACTTCTCTGGATTCGCCTCGAAGTCGGCCGGATCGGCCTTCACTGCCGCAAGGTACAGAGCAAGATCGCCGACAACCTTGGATGAGGGGGTCACCTTCGGCACGCGGCCAAGGATGCGGTCTGCGGCGGCATACATGTCTTCGATGAGCTCGAAGTCATCGGCGAGCCCCAGCGCCTTCGCCTGCTGGCGCAGGTTCGACAACTGGCCGCCGGGGATCTCGTGGTGATACACGCGGCCCGTCGGTCCTGGCAACCCGGATTCGAACGGTGCGTACTGACGTCGGACCGCCTCCCAGTAGGGCTCAAGGTCACTGACCGCATCGAGGTCGATGCCACTATCGCGGTCGGTGTGAGCGAGGGCGGCGACGAGAGAGGACAGCGAAGGCTGACTGGTGGTGCCCGAGAGTGGAGCGGATGCTGCGTCAACCGCATCGACGCCAGCTGCGCTGGCTGCGAGAAGGGTCGCCAGCTGGCCGCCAGGAGTGTCATGTGTGTGCAGGTGCACAGGAAGGTCGAAGCGATCGCGCAGCGCAGCTACGAGCTTCGCTGCGGCGGCCGGGCGCAGCAATCCCGCCATGTCCTTGATCGCGATGATGTGAGCCCCGGCCTCGACGATCTGCTCAGCCAGGCGAAGGTAGTAGTCGAGGGTGTAGAGGTTCTCTGCGGGGTTCAGCAGGTCGCCTGTGTAGCAGAGCGCGACCTCGGCGACGGTTGTGCCCGTCTCGCGCACTGCGTCGATGGCTGGACGCATCTGCTCCACATCGTTGAGTGCGTCGAAGATGCGGAAAATGTCGATTCCGCTCGCAGCGGCCTCCGAGACGAACGCCTCGGTTACTGCGGTGGGATAGGGCGTGTATCCAACCGTATTTCGCCCGCGCAGCAGCATCTGGATGGCCAGGTTCGGCAGCGCCGCTCGGAGCTTGTCGAGCCTGTCCCAGGGATCCTCCCCCAGGAAGCGAAGCGCGACATCATATGTCGCGCCTCCCCATGCCTCGACCGAGAGCAGCTGTGGCGTCAGACGCGCGAGATAAGGAGCAGCAGCGACGAGATCCGTTGTACGCACGCGCGTCGCGAGAAGCGACTGGTGCGCGTCGCGGAATGTCGTGTCGGTGATCGCGATGGCCGATTGCGCGCGAAGCTGCTGGGCGAAGCGCTCCGGCCCCAGCTCACGCAGACGCTGACGAGAACCGGGAGCAGGCGGCGATGAGAGATCAATCGCTGGCAGTTTGCTCACTGGATCGAGCGTTCCGGGATGGATGCCGTTCGGCTTGTTGACCGTAACGTCCACGAGCCAGTTGAGGAGCTTGGTGCCGCGGTCTTTCGAGGTACGCCCTCGCAAAAGCTCAGGACGTTCGTCGATGAAAGACGTGCTCACATCGCCGGAGACGAACGCCTCATCGTCGAGCAGCGCCTGCAGGAAGGGGATGTTCGTCGAGACACCGCGAATGCGGAACTCGGCAAGCGCCCGGCGCGCCCGCGCAACCGCAGCGGGGAAGTCCCGTCCGCGACAGGTGAGTTTTGCGAGCATCGAGTCAAAGTGGGGGCTGATCTGCGCACCCTGATGCACGGTGCCGCCGTCAAGACGAACGCCCGCCCCGCCGGGTGAGCGATACGTGGTGATCTTGCCGGTATCTGGTCGGAATCCCTGTGCGGGGTCTTCCGTGGTGATTCGGCACTGCAGCGCGGCGCCGCGAAGGTGCATGCTCTCCTGCTGAAGGCCGAGCTCGGCAATTGTCTGCCCTGCGGCGATACGCATCTGGCTCTGCACGAGATCGACATCTGTGACCTCTTCTGTCACGGTGTGCTCGACCTGGATGCGAGGATTCATCTCGATGAACACCACTTCCCCGGCGCGCTCCCCCGCGGTCTCCAGCAGGAACTCCACGGTCCCGGCGTTCTCATACCCGATCGATCGGGCGAAGGCGACAGCGTACCCATGCAGTGCAGTGCGGATGCTGTCATCGAGATTGGGCGCCGGGGCGATCTCCACCACCTTCTGATGACGGCGCTGCACCGAGCAGTCACGCTCGAACAGGTGCACCGTCTCGCCGGTCTTATCGGCGAGGATCTGCACTTCGATGTGGCGCGGACGCACGACAGCCTGCTCCAGGAACATCCGCGGGTCACCGAACGCGCTTGCCGCCTCACGCATCGCTTCGGCGAGCGATGGCGCGAGCTCCTCTTTGGTTTCTACTCGGCGCATGCCGCGGCCACCGCCACCTGCAACAGCCTTCGCGAACAACGGAAATCCGATGTCATCCGCCTGAGCGACGAGTGCATCGACATCGTCCGATGCCGCGGTCGAGCGCAGCACAGGAACCCCGGCCTCGATGGCGTGACGCTTGGCCTCAACTTTGTTTCCCGCCATCTCGAGCACCGCCGCCGGAGGGCCGATGAAGACGATCCCATTGGCTGCAGCTTTCTCGGCGAGCTCTGGATTCTCGGAAAGAAAACCGTAGCCGGGATAGATCGCGTCGGCTCCGCACTCCCGTGCGACACGGATGATCTCGTCGACGCTGAGGTAGGCGCGCACGGGGTGACCACGCTCACCGATCTCGTACGCCTCATCGGCCTTCAGTCGATGAACCGAGCCGCGATCCTCATAGGGAAAAACTGCCACCGTCCGGGCCCCGAGCTCAACGGCGGCACGGAAGGCGCGGATCGCGATCTCTCCGCGATTGGCCACAAGGATCTTCGTGAACATGCACACCTCTGATGGCTCGGACACTGCATTTTCGCTGTGTTGCGGGCGGGGCTGAATGTCCCCTCAGCCTAGGGGAAGGTAACGTTGAGTCCGTGCACGTACTCAGCGTCAGCTCTCTCAAGGGGGGCGTCGGCAAGACAACCGTGACTCTCGGCCTGGCCTCAGCGGCTTTCGCCCGGGGTGTGCGGACGCTCGTCGTCGACCTCGACCCGCAGTCCGACGTCTCCACCGGTATGGATATCCAGGTGGCAGGCCGACTCAACATCGCCGATGTCTTGGCGAACCCGAAGGAGAAGATCGTGCGTCAAGCGATCACCTCCAGCGGGTGGACGAAGGTGCACCCTGGCACCATCGACGTACTGATCGGCAGCCCCTCCGCGATCAACTTCGACGGACCGCATCCCAGTGTCCGCGACGTATGGAAGCTCGAAGAGGCGCTCGCCTCGGTCGAAGCCGAATACGACCTCGTCCTCATCGACTGCGCCCCCTCGCTGAACGCACTGACTCGTACAGCCTGGACGGCGAGCGACCGGGTCATGGTCGTCACCGAGCCTGGGTTGTTCTCTGTGGCCGCCGCTGACCGGGCGCTGCGTGCGATCGAAGAGATCCGCCGCGGGCTCTCCCCGCGGCTGCAGCCGCTGGGTATCGTCGTGAACCGGGTGCGCCCGCAGTCGATCGAGCACCAGTTCCGCATCAAGGAACTGCGTGACATGTTCGGACCTCTCGTGCTGTCACCACAGCTCCCAGAACGCACTTCGCTGCAGCAGGCTCAGGGAGCAGCGAAGCCGCTGCACATCTGGCCGGGAGATTCCGCTCAGGAGCTCGCCGCCGACTTCGACTCCCTGCTCGACCGGGTCATCCGCACTGGGCGCATCCAGGTTCCTGAGACCAGCTCACCGTCCTGAACTGCGACGAGACGGATGCTGTCAGGCTGAGCGCTTGGCGCGACGCGCGCTGAGCTCGTCCACAGGATCGGGCGCCGTGGGATCGAACTCGACGAGAGTCGATTCCACCTCGCGGAGCACTTTGCCCACTGCGATGCCGAACACACCCTGTCCGCGGCTGACAAGGTCGATGACCTCATCATTCGACGTGCACAGGTACACCGAAGCGCCGTCGCTCATCAGCGTGGTGCCTGCGAGATCACGGATCCCTGCCCGGCGCAGCTCTTCGACGGCCGTGCGGATCTGCTGCAACGAGATACCGGTGTCAAGCAAGCTCTTGACAAGCTTGAGCACGAGAATGTCGCGGAATCCATACAGGCGCTGAGAGCCCGACCCGCTCGCGCCGCGTACGGTGGGTTCGACGAGCTCAGTGCGCGCCCAATAGTCCAGCTGACGATAGGTGATGCCTGCGGCACGTGCGGCAACAGCGCCACGGTAACCCAGCTCGTCATCCATGGCGGGAAGCCCGTCGGTGAAGAGGAGTTCGTTCACGAACCGCGGGTCGCCTGCACGATCATCCGCATTCATCTGAAGTCCTCCTTGGAAGCTGTTAGTTCCACGCTAGAGCAGTGCCAGGGCAGCGGCAACGACATCCGCACCACTGCGAACGCGTGTCGCAATCAGTTCGTTACGAAAGCAGCCTGGCGAGAGCATCCTTGACGAACAGTCTGCGCACCTCATCGATCTTCGAGGCAAGCTCAGGTGCCGTCTCGCTCGCCTTCGCGCGTGATGCGGCATCCGTCCTGCGAAGAAGAGCCGACAGCGCAGATTCGATGAGCGCCACGTCGCGCTCCGCCCCCTGCCGCAGCGAGCGCAAGTGACGCGGCTCGATGCCGTGCCGGTCAAGGCCGACCAGGCAACGCAGCAGCGTCACCGACGCTTCTGTGTAGGTCTCCTGCGCTGGCATGACTCCGGTACTGATCGCATCGTTCAGCAACTGCGGGCCAGCGCCAGCGGCAGCGAGGAGTTCGCTTCGACGATAGCGGCGCGGCGTCGGTGTGATCGAGGGAGGCGGAACGATGGCGACCGATTCGCCTGAGGACTCCACCGCGTCCAACTGCTCACGGATGACGTTGAGCGGCAGGTAGTGGTCGCGCTGCAGGGTGAGCCCCAGCCGCAGTCTCTCGATATCGGCCTGTGAGAACTTGCGGTATCCGGATTCTGTGCGCGAGGGTGTGACGATCCCCTGCACCTCGAGGAAGCGCAACTTGCTCGAGGTCAGCTCAGGAAACTCCGGGGTTAGCCGGGCCAACACCTGGCCGATACTCAGAAGACCCGCCGACGCACTGCGATCGCGGGCGGGAGCAGCCGCCATCAGGCGTTCGCCGCCGCTCGGTCGAGCGGTGAGGCGAAGAAGTTGAGGCGGAACTTGCCGATACGCAGTTCGGCCCCGTCGCTCAGCGGGCTGCGGTCGACCCGCTCCCCGTTGACATAGGTGCCGTTGAGCGAACGCTGGTCGACGATCTCGAAGGAACTTCCTGCACGCGTGATCTCTGCGTGACGGCGCGACACTGTGACGTCGTCGAAGAAGATGTCAGCCTCAGGGTGGCGCCCGACCGTGGTGACGTCGGTGTCGAGGAGGTAGCGGGCGCCAGAGAGCGCTCCGGAGCGAACCAACAGGAGTGCGGCTCCTGCGGGCAGTGCGGCGATGGCGCCCTGCTCTACCTCGGTGAGCTCGGCTCCGAAGGGCACGAAGGAGAGGTCAGAGTCGTGCCCGAACGTCTGCGTCACGTCGTGCCTCTGCTCGCCGGAACGGTGAATCGCGGCGTCTGCGCCCGGTCGGCTGTCGTTGTCTGTCACTGTGCCCTCCTGATCTGTCAAGACTAACCGATGCAGGGGTGCTCGCGGGAGGCCGCGACGAGACTCATCTAAGGTGCTCGCGAGATGGGGTGCGTGCCTCATTTGGGTTTTGCTCGCGAAATGCTGGTCATCGTTCGAGCGCTGCGGTGTGCTGGTGGGATGGGTTCGGAGTTGTCGATG
>JASGEY010000069.1:0-54350 GCA_047605925.1 Microbacterium sp. | reverse complement strand
GGACTGGAACCCCGCCACCGCGACGCATCGCGGTCGATGTCATACCCCGATGTCAAAATCGACCTCACGAGCCCGGCAACGACGCCGCGAGCGAGGACTCACCCTCCCAATGAAATATCGAGGTTAGGCTGGCTCATTATGGCTTTGTTCTCTCGCCGCAAGAAGTCCGCCACCGACGCAGTCGCCGCAACCGATGACGCCCTTGCGGCATCCAAGTCCGAGTCCGCGAGCGTCGATCCCGAGATCAGCGGCTCTGAGGCATCTGCATCCGAGCAGGACGAGACCGTCGAACTCGAGCAGGCACCGTCCGTCGGTATCTCGGTGCAGGCCTTCCGGGGGGTCGGCGCAAAGGCGGGGCCGGCGGTCTCGCTTGCCGAATCTGAACCAGAGCGTGTGCCCCAGGCATCCGCTCCGCCCGCCCAGACTCAGCCTGCTGTCGCCGAGGAACGCCGGCTCCCGCTCGCTCCGGCGTCGCCGCCTGAGCAGACCGAGTCCGTCCCCGGAATGAAGGACAACGTGCTGTTGCGTGAAGCGCTCGCGCAGATCGAGGTCGGCGCCTCGAACGAGCAGTTGCTCGGCGTCATGCGCCAGGCGCTGCAGGGCCATTTGTACATTCGGGTCAACGGCGACGCCCAGACGCAGATCGCCGAAGGGAAATCGCTGTCCGTCGCCGTGGTGCGTGACGGCGACCGTCAGTACATGCTCGCGTTCAGCTCGGCTGCGGCCGTGCGGGATTCGTTGCAGCTGGAGGAGGACCCGTCGGCCACCTCCGCCGTAGCGCAGCCGGTGACGTCGGTCATGCAGCAGGTGGTCAGTGGCGAGTTCGCTGGTCTCATCGTCGACAACGCCTCAGCTCCACATCGGGCGGTGTTTCCGACCGCGCTCCTGCAGAAGGCCCTTGAGCAGGGCGACCCGGACATGCTTGTCAAGTCGCTTCTTGCGGCTCCGCGCGCTCAGGACACGGCGGTCAACGTCGGGCGTGCTTTGGCATCGAAGCGGATGTGGGTGGCGGTCAATGACGGGGGCGGATCCGTCGGTATCGCTGAAGCGCGAACCTCTGACGGGAAGAGGTTCCTGCAACTGTTCTCGCACCCGCTCGAGGTCGTCGCTCTCGGACGAGGCGACCGGCCGTTGCCGTTTACGCCGAATCAGCTTGCGAATGTGCTTGCGGGACACCCCGAAATGGCCGGTGTCATTATCGACCCTGCAGGACCCACGCTGCTGGTCGAGCGCGATGCGCTCGCCCCTGTGCTCGGGCTGGCCGCCGACGCCACAAGCTGACGCCACAACCGACGCCACAAGCTGACGCCACAACCGACGCCACAACCCGACGCCAGGCGACGTGGCGAATCGCTTCGCGACGTGCGACGGACAGGAGCCGTTCGCGGTATTCAGCCGAACAGTTCGGCAAGTGTGGTGGGCGTGCCGGCATCCGACAGTGCGGTGCGCGCCGCGTGCCAACCGGCCATGCCGTTGACGCCGGGGCCAGGGGGAGTGGATGCCGAGGCGAGGTAGACGCCGGGCATAGGCGTGCGCCACGGGCTCGGGCCGAGTACAGGCCGGCGCAAAGCCTGCGTGAAGGTGAACGCACCCCCCAAGATGTCTCCACCGATCGCCGCAGGGTTGAGCGCCTCGCGCGCGGAGGCCGGTACGACGTGGTGAGCGAGGATGAGATCACGCACACCCGGCGCGAAGCGCTCGATCTGTCGTGTGATCAGCTCGGTGGGGTCGAGATCTGAGCCGTGCGGTACGTGGATGTACGCCCACAGCACGGCCTTGCCCTCTGGTGCGCGGGTGGGGTCCGACACCGACGGTTGCACGGCGAGCACGTACGGCCGCTCGCTTACGCGCCCCGCTGCCACGGCGTTCTCGCTGGCCCACACTTCTGCTGCCGTGCCCCCGATGTGCACGGTTGGCGTTCGAGCAACCTCGGAGTTCGTCCAGGGGACGGGCCCGTCGAGGGCGAAGTCGACTTTCGCCGCAGCCGGGCCGTATCGATACGAGCGCAGGGCGCGAGCGTAGCCGGCCGGGATGTCCGGATGCGTGAGGGCGAGGCGCGGCGAGGTGTCGAGCAGTAGCAGATCTCCTCTGGCCGGGTCGCCCCAGTCGAGTGCGCCGAGGTCTGTGACGTGCATTCCTGCTTCCACAGCGCCGCCGTGCGCCAGCAGGTCGGCGACGAGCGCGTCGGCGATGCGCTGCGCGCCACCTCGGGGGTACATCCAGCCGCCGGCGTGGGCCTGCGCAGCCAGCAGGAGTCCGGCCGCTGCGCCGGCGAGCGAGGGAAGCGGGGTGTTCGCGTGCGCCAGCACCCCCGACAGCAGTCCGGCGGCTTCGGGGGCGTGGAACGTGCGGCGCGCCAGAGACGTTCCTTCTTGCAGCATCCGCACCGCGAAGCGCAACGCGGTGATCGGGTCGCGCGGTACGCGCAGCAGTTGGTTGCCCGTGACGTCGACGAGGCCATCGATGTGCGTGCTCAGCGGTCGCAACAGCGAGAGCCACGCTGAGCGGTCGGCGCCCAGCGCGGATGCCGTCCGCTCGATGTCGCGCCACGCGATGCCTGCGCGTCCGCCGTCGAGCGGGTGTGCGTAGGAGATATCCGGGACGATCCATTCGATCCGGTCCGGAAGGTCGAAAGCGCGGAAGAACGGCGAGGCGAAGGCGTTGGGGTGCACGGCCGAGCCCACATCGTGCAGGAATCCGGGGAGCGTTGATTCATCGGTGCGGATGCCGCCGCCGATTCCGTCGGCCGCTTCGAGCACACGCACCGCGTACCCGGCCCGAGCCAGCGACACTGCGGCAGACAGGCCGTTGGGACCGGAGCCGACGATCGTCGCGCGCGTCATTCCCCCAGTCTTCCACGGCTCGCGAGACTTCACAGATGTCATGTTTTCAGGCGTAGAACGTGCCATTTGTGAAGTCTCGCGAGCCGAGGGCTGAGATCATGGGAGGGATGAAAGAAAAAGAAGTACAGGGCCCGACCCCGGCCGGCACCTCCCGTCCCTATCGTTCGCTCGCCGAGGCGTTGCGAGCGCACCGCATAGCGCCCGAGAACCACGAATTCATCACTGCGATCACAGATGCCGTCGGCATCTCGACGTACATCGACCGAGGACGCTACATCGAGGCGATCCGCCGCGGTGAGGGGGCGTCTCTGCACATCGGACGCACCTACACCAACGGATTCACCGAAGACGAGGTCATCACGGTTGGCGCGACGCGACTGCGGCTGCAGCCGAGCGAGGGACGGGCACCATACTTCTACGTTGAGCATCCGAGCGAGTACCCGCCTTCGGCGCTCGGCGCGCGTTCGCAGCGCACAGCATCCGCGCGCTCTGGCGCCGTGCGCACGCCGGCCGCTGTGCGCACCCCCAAACCGGTCGAGCGCGACTATGGCGTCTGCGATGTGTGCTTCATGGTCAAGACGCCAGCGGGCGGCTGCGGCTGCGACTGATCGGGTGCCATCGCGCAATGCATCGTGAGTCGGCTCGGACGGGTCAGGCGAAGGCGCTCATGCCCGTGATGTCACGGCCGAGCAGCAGCGCCTGCACGCTCTCGGTGCCCTCGTAGGTGTGGATCGCCTCGATATCGGCCATGTGCTGCATGACACCGTTCTCCAGAAGGATGCCGTTGCCGCCGAGCAGGTCGCGCGCGATCGAGGCGACGCGGCGGGCGGCTCTGGTGTTGTGGAACTTCGCGAGCGACGCCTGCGTCGGCCGAAGCTCTCCTGCAGTTTCGAGATCAGCGAGGCGACGGCAGTACAACTGCATCGCCGTCAGATCCTCGAGCATATGGGTGAGTCGTTCCTGAACCATCTGGAATTTCGCCAGCGGCTTACCGAACTGCACGCGCTGCGTCGCATAGGCGAGCGCTGCCTCGTAACAGGCCGTCGCGTGCCCCAGTGCAGACCAGGCGACGCCAGAGCGGGTCGCGTACAGCACGGTCGATGCGTCCTTGAAGCTGTGAGTGCCTGGGAGCACAGCATCCAGTGGAACCCGCACATCGTCGAGGGTGATGTGGGCCTGGTAGATCGCGCGCAGCGATGCCTTGCCTCGGATCACGGTTCCTGTGTAACCAGGGGTGTCCTGCTCGACGAGGAAGCAGCGCACGGAGCCGTTGTCGGCGTCGGTCGCGTCGTCGACGCGCGCCCAGACGAACGTGATGCCACCGGAGGCTCCGTTGCCGATCCACTTCTTGGCCCCTCGGATCACCCACTCGTCGCCGTCTCGGCGAGCCACAGTCTCGAGTGAGACCGAGTCCGAGCCGTGGTCGGGCTCGGTGAGGGCGAAGGATCCGAGCACTGAGCCGTCGGCGAGGTGCCGCAGCCACGTCTCCTGCTGAGCATCCGATCCGAAGAGCGCCAGCGTGCGCAGAGCGAGTCCGCCCTGCACTGCCAGCACGGTTCCGAGCGAGCCGTCGCCGCGTGAGATCTCCATGTTCACCAGCCCCGCGGCCAGCGGAGAGAAGCGTGTGAGCGACGGATGCTCGATGCCGTCGACGAAGAGATCCAGCTCGCCCATGCGTCGCGCGGCGTCGAGCGGGTACTCGGCACGGTCCCACGCATCCGCCATCTGCGGGCCCACTTCGTCGATGTATGCCTTCGCGCGATCCCAGGCCTCGCGGTCTGCGGCGGGAATGTCGGCGAAGACGGCGTAGTAATCGCTGCCTGCGCGGCTGGTGACCTCGTACGACGAGACGCGCTCGCCGGGGAGGGGGGAGGTTTCGCTGCTCATGAGAACTCCTTGGTGGCACTAAGTATCGTACTATCCGATACTCAGTTTCACGTTCTGAGATGTGCCGATCCCAGAGACCCCCGATCTCACGGACGGATGCCGTCAGTCGAGCTGTGTTCGCAGGCGCCGGGTGACCTCCGCGACCGGCATCGATCGCGGGAAGACCGCTACGACGACATCGTCGGCTGCGGTGTCGTGCTTTTCGGCGAGAACCCCGTACCGGCGGCGCACCTGAGCCAGCGCTGTCTGCAGCGTCGATAGGGGGACCTTCTTCGTGCCGCGAAGGAGTTGACGCAGCACATGGTTGTGCACAGCAGTGACGAGGGCGGCGAACCCGACAGCGTCTAATGGATCGATGCCGGGCAACGAATTGCGCAGGTAGTCGTCGAACAGTCGCTCGTACCGAAACACCGTGATGATCTCGCGCTCGCGCAGCACAGGCACCTCACGCACTATCTGGTATCGCCGTCTGGCGAGCTCGGGATCGCGCGCGAAGTAGGCGAAGACCGATTCGGATGCTGCGCACACGGCCTCCCACGGATCCTCATGCCCTTCGGCGAGGAACTCGCGAAGTTGTGCGATCAGCACCTCATGATCGGCGAAGACGACATCCTCCTTGCCGCCGAACTGGCGGAAGAATGTCGATCGGGAGACCCCGGCAGCCTTCGCGATCTGCTCGACGGAGGTTTGGTCAAAGCCCTGGCGCTGGAAAAGCTCGAGCGCTGCAGACACGACGGCGGAGCGCGGCGATGCGGATTCGTGCATGAGATGAGCCTAGAACCTCCGCCTCGGGTGAAGGCATCGGGTATCGGAGCGCCGCAGGCATCCGCCTTCTCGTGCGTTCTCGGACGATCGGGAACCCACGGGAAGGGCGCGACCAAGGTAGTAAGCTGGGGGATTGGTCGATGTCTCGACATCGAGAGAAATACCAGGCCGCATCCCAGTGAAGGAACCACAGTGGATCTGTACGAGTACCAGGCACGAGACGTTTTCGAAAAATACGGAGTGCCGGTCCTCGCCGGCATCGTCGCCGACACCCCTGAGGAGGTGAAGGCAGCCGCTGAGAAGATCGGCGGAGTCGTCGTCGTCAAGGCTCAGGTCAAGACCGGTGGTCGCGGCAAGGCCGGCGGCGTCAAGGTCGCGAAGACGCCCGATGAGGCATACGAGGCGGCCAAGGCCATCCTCGGCCTCGACATCAAGGGCCACATCGTCAAGCGCGTCATGGTCGCGCAGGGCGCAGCGATCGCGGAAGAGTTCTACTTCTCCGTGCTGCTGGACCGCGCCAACCGCTCCTACCTGTCGCTGTGCAGCGTCGAAGGCGGTATGGAGATCGAGCAACTCGCAGTGGAGAAGCCAGAGGCGCTGGCCCGTGTCGAGGTGAACCCGCTGACCGGCATCGACAAGGACAAAGCCGTTGAGATCGCCCGGGCGGCGAACTTCCCCGAAGACCTCCTCGACAAGGTCTCCGACGTCTTCGTGAAGCTGTACGACGTGTACAACGGCGAGGACGCCACGCTCGTCGAGGTCAACCCGCTGGTGCGCACCGAGTCTGGCGACATCATCGCGCTCGATGGCAAGGTCACCCTCGACGACAACGCCAGCGAGATCCGCCACCCCGAGCACGAAGAGCTCGAGGACAAAGACGCCGCCGACCCGCTCGAGGCCAAGGCCAAGAAGTCGGGTCTGAACTACGTCAAGCTCGACGGAGAGGTCGGCATCATCGGCAATGGCGCTGGCCTTGTCATGTCAACCCTCGACGTTGTCGCATACGCCGGCGAGAACCACGGCGGCGTGAAGCCAGCGAACTTCCTCGACATCGGCGGCGGCGCATCGGCGGAGGTCATGGCCAACGGTCTCGACGTCATCCTTGGCGACCCGCAGGTCAAGAGCGTCTTCGTCAACGTTTTCGGCGGCATCACGGCCTGTGACGCCGTCGCCAACGGCATCAAGGGTGCGCTCGAAACACTGGGGGAGACAGCATCCAAGCCCCTAGTCGTCCGCCTCGACGGCAACCGTGTCGAAGAGGGTCGCGCGATCCTCGCCGAGTACGCCCACCCGCTCGTCACCCTCGCAGCCACCATGGACGAGGGCGCCGACAAGGCCGCCGAACTGGCAGGCGCCTGACGAGACGTCAGGCTCAGGGACCGGATTTAAGGAACAGAGAATGTCGATCTATCTCAACAAGGACTCCAAGGTCATCGTCCAAGGCATCACCGGCGGCGAGGGCACCAAGCACACCGCGCTCATGCTCAAGGCGGGCACCAACCTCGTCGGCGGTGTGAACGCCCGCAAGGCGGGTACCACGGTCTCGCACACCGACAAGGACGGCAATGCGATCGAGCTGCCAGTCTTCGGCTCGGTCGCAGAGGCCATCGCCCAGACCGGCGCCGACGTGTCGATCGCCTTCGTCCCCGGCGCCTTCACCAAGGACGCGATGATCGAGGCTATTGACGCCGAGATTCCGCTGCTCGTGGTCATCACCGAGGGCGTGCCTGTTGGTGACTCCGCCGAGGCCTGGGCCTATGCGCAGAGCAAGGGCAACAAGACCCGCATCATCGGTCCGAACTGCCCCGGCATCATCACCCCTGGTGAGGCGCTTGTGGGCATCACACCCGCCAACATCACCGGCAAGGGGCCAATCGGCCTCGTGTCCAAGTCGGGAACCCTGACCTACCAGATGATGTTCGAGCTGCGTGACCTGGGCTTCTCCACCGCCATCGGCATCGGCGGCGACCCGGTCATCGGCACAACGCACATCGACGCGCTCGCCGCTTTCGAGGCTGATCCTGAGACCAAGGCGATTGTGATGATCGGCGAGATCGGCGGCGACGCCGAGGAGCGCGCTGCCGAGTACATCAAGGCGAATGTGACCAAGCCGGTAGTCGGCTACGTCGCAGGCTTCACCGCACCAGAGGGCAAGACGATGGGCCACGCCGGCGCCATCGTCTCGGGCTCTGCCGGCACCGCGCAGGCGAAGAAGGAAGCGCTTGAGGCTGCAGGCGTCAAGGTCGGGAAGACACCGTCTGAGACCGCCGAGCTGATGCGCGCGATCGTCGAGGCGCTGTAGGTGCTGTAGGCGCTGTCGGTGCTCCCGCGCTAGAATGACGCACGAAGACCCCGGGCTCCACCCCGGGGTCTTCGTGCGTGGCCGCCGCGGCCCTCGGACGCGTCCGCTACTTCGAAAGTCCTCCTTCCGGCGAGCGCTGCTCGATCCACTCGGTCAATGCCCTCGGCGTGTTGGTCATGATGCCATCGACACCGATCGCGGTCAGATCCTCCCAGTCGCGATCAGCATCCTTGGTCCATACGAACACACGCAGCTTCGCGTCGTGTGCTTGTGCGAGGCCTCGGGGCGTCGTCGTCTCCGGGTTCACAGCATCAGCTCCAATCCGCTGCGCGGTGTGCACGATCGACGAATCGATGCGGTCGGTCAGCCAGCCAACGAAGAGGTTGGGGGCAACCGTTGAGATGTTCTCGACTGTCTGCTCGTTGAAACTCTGCGTGATCACGTGCCCTCTGAGGTCGGCGGCGGCGATCTGGTCAACGGTCGTGCTGATAGCGGCGGGCGTCCAACGGCCCTTGTACTCGATCACGATCGACAGGTGGGTATCGGCGGTCAGTGCGAGAACCTGCTCGAGTGTGGGGATCCGCGTGCCGGCGTACTCCGGCGAGAACCAGGAGCCGGCATCCAGGCGCTGCATCTCAGCGAGCGTCAGCGAAGCTACGGGCCCGGTGCCGTCGGTGGTGCGATCCACCGTGCTGTCGTGAATGACCACAGGAACACCATCTTTGGACATTCGGATGTCGATTTCGACGTAGTCCGCGTGTGCGGTGGCCGCTGCCGCGATGGCCGGCAGCGTGTTCTCCGGAGCCGTCGTGCTCGCGCCACGGTGCGCCACAACGAGACCGGGCTGCCCCGGTTCGCGCAGGGGGAACTTGGGGCGCAGGGAGAACAGGGAGAGCAGCGGAGGTGGTGATGGTGTCGTGGTGCCGAGGCTGGTGACCTCGGTAGTAGATGGTGGAGCGGATGCCGGTGCGATCGCTTGCGCGGGCGGTGGAAGCAATGTCGCTGAGGTTATGCACAGCGCGATGCTGATCGCCCCTGTTCCCCACAGGCGTCGCCATCGAACGCTCATGGCTTCGATCTTGGCAGAGGCAAGCCCCCGCGTCGAGACCTTTTCGTTATATTTGCCCCGCCCCCAGCATCCGCCCCTCGCCCCCCGCCCCCAGCATCCGCCGCTCGCCCCCCGCCCCTTGCCACTCCCCGTCCCCCACTATCCCTGCGGTGGTCAAATGCACACCGGAGCCAGGCTCGTTCGGTGCGCTTTTGGCCACCGCAGGGGATACGGGGGTGGGGGGATCAGGCGCCGAAAAGGGTTTCGATCGGCCCGCGGGCGAAGAACAGCACGAAGCCGACGCCGACGGTCCACAGGAGTGGGTGGATCGTCTTGGCTCTGCCCGACAGTGCATTCACGACGATCCAGCTGACGAAGCCCGCACCGATGCCGTTGGCGATCGAGTAGGTCATCGGCATGACCGTGACGGTGAGGAACACCGGCAGCAGCACGCGGAAGTCACTCAGGTCGATGTTCTTGACCTGAGCGAGCATCATCGCACCAACGAGCACCAGCGCTGCCGCAGCCACGGCGCTCGGCACGAGGGCGGTGAGCGGCGTGAAGAACATCGCGAGCAGGAACAGCGCGCCCGTGATCGTCGTCGCAAAACCCGTTCGAGCCCCCTCTCCAATACCGGCGCCGGACTCGACGAAGACAGTTGCCGACGATGAGGAGGTGCCGCCGCCGACGAGCGCGCCTACTCCCTCGACCACGAGCGCAGACTTGATTCGAGGGAAGTCTCCCTTCTCGTCGGCGAGATCGGCCTCTTTGGCAAGGCCGGTCATGGTGCCCATAGCGTCGAAGAAGTTCGAGAACAGCAGGGTGAAGACGAACATCGCCAGCGTCACTGCGCCGACCTTCGCAAAGTCGAAACCGAAGTCGACACGGCCGATCAGGCTGAGATCGGGGATGCTGACGATGCTGCCGGAGAACACGAAGCCGAGACCCTCGGTCGGCCAGATCAGGTTCGCGAGCGCGGCCAGCACGGTGCCGCCAACCAGAGCGATGAGGATTGCGCCCTTGATCCGCAGAGAGATGAGCACGCCTCCGATCAGCAACGTGATGACGAACATCACCGTCGTGAGCGAGGCGACTGATCCGCCGATACCGAGATCGACCGGAGGAGAGGGTGCGTTCGTCGCCGTGACGAAGCCAGCGTTCACGAACCCGATGAAGGCGATGAACAGGCCGATACCGACGGTGATCGCCAGCTTGAGCTGCACAGGCACCGCATCGAAGATGAGCTTGCGCAGGCCGGTTGCGGCAAGTGCGACGATGAGGACGCCGTTGATCATCACAAGCGCCATGGCCTCGGGCCAGGTGACCGTTCCTACAACCGTGAAGGCGAGGAAGGCGTTGATGCCGAGGCCGGCCGCGAATGCGAACGGCAGACGCGTCGTCAGGCCGAACAGGATCGTCATGACCCCGGCGGTCAAGGCTGTGGCTGCGGCGACCGCGCCGGAAGGCAGAACGTCGCCGGCGACATCGGGTGTGGAGAGGATGATCGGATTCAGGATCACGATGTAGGCCATCGTGACGAAGGTCACCAGGCCCCCTCGGATCTCGGTGCCGATGGTGGATCCGCGCTTGCTGATTTCGAAGAAGCGATCGAGGGTGTTCACGGGCTCAGCGGCGCGCGGGTGGACGGGTGACGGGGTAGTTGACATCGGGGGACCTCCGCAGGAGACGATATCGTGTCGCGCCCGTCGCGCGCGTCCGATACTCGAGGATCAGCTTCTCGTCGTAGTCTCGACTCGATATGCAACGCCTCCTCGTCGCGCTTCTCGCGGCGTTCGACGCGGCCATCGCGGCCGCCGTCGGACTCGCCGTGCTGCTCGCGCCCCTTACCCTGCTGTGGACGCTCGCGTTCGGCGTCGGCGCTGATTGGGGAGCCCTCTGGCCCCTTGCCGGGACGCTCTGGCAATTCGGCCATGGTGTTGCCATCGACGTCGTGCTGCCAACGCAGACGCTGACAGCGGTGGGGGTCGCACCGGATGCCGCAGCCTTCACTGTGTCGGTGACACCGCTGGCCTTCCTTCTGTTCACCCTGTTTTTTGCCGCGCGTTCCGGTGCCCGTGCGACGCGGGCGGGCGCATGGTTGCTCGGGCCGGTATCAGGGGCGCTCGTGATGGCTGCCATCGCAACAGGGGTGGCGCTCACTTCGCGGATCTCGGCGGCTCAGACCTCGCTCGTGCTCTCGATCCTGCTTCCCACCGCGGTCTACCTGGCGGGCGCGTTGTGCGGCGCTGTGCGGGTGGCCTGGGAAGACGGGGATAACGGCTTCATCGATCGCGTGCACGATGCGGTCGACAACTGGGGCGGCTGGGGGCCCGTGCCCGCATCGGCGGTACGAGGGGCTGCCGTTGCCGTCGTGAGCGTGACAGCGGCAGCGGCCATCGCGGTCGCTGTGATGACGCTCCTGCGCGGGGGTGAGGTCGTCGCGCTCTTCGAGGCAGCGCGCATCGACGCGCTCGGCGGTGCGATGATCACGCTTGGCCAACTCGCCTATCTGCCAACGCTCATCGTATGGGCCGCGTCTTGGTTGTCGGGTCCTGGCTTTGCTGTCGGAGCAGGCACGGCCGTTACTCCGGCTGGCACACAGTTGGGAGTCGTCCCCGGCATTCCTGCCTTCGGTCTGATCCCGGAGAACAGCTCGATCTGGATGCTGGTCGTCGTGCTTGTGCCTATTGCTGCGGGCGCCTTCGCGGGGTGGGTGGTGCGCTCACGTCTCGTCTGGGATGGTACGCCGCTCGACACAGCGCAGAGGGTGGTGATCGCTCTCGGAATCGCCGTGCTCACCGCTGCGCTGGCGGCACTCGCCGCAGTTCTCGCCGGAGGCTCGATCGGACCTGGCCGATTGGCCGAGACCGGGCCGCCGGTGTGGACTTTTGCGCTCTGCCTCGGTGGGGAAGTGTTGCTTGGCGCGGCGATTCTGCTGCTCTCGCCCCGGCATCGTGACGAGCTCGCCGAGGAACGCACCGACCGGTGGATCGCAGAGATGACGGCATCCGAACTGCCGCTGATCGCGGACGGCGATGACGCGAACGACACTGCACCCCTCGACGGTCTCCGACCCTGACCGGCCGCAGGTACACCTGCACGACCTCGGAACAGTTGCACGAGCATCCGCCGTTTTTCGTCGTGCATTCGTTCCCGGCTCGTGCATCAGTACCGCGCCCCGGCGCGCGGGGCGGCCGCCTCGCCACCGGTAGACTGGGATCGTGCTCACGGTCGCCGTTCTCATCTCGGGCACCGGCTCGAACCTTCGCGCCCTCCTCGAGGCTGCTCGCCACCCCGATTTTCCGGCAAGGGTCGTCGTGGTCGGCGCCGATCGTGACGCTGACGGCCTCGCACACGCCGAGGAGTTCGGCATCCCCAGCTTCACCGTGCCGTGGCATGAACATGACAGTCGAGCAGCGTGGGGTGCGCAGGTGAGCCGTCAGCTCGCCGTCTGGCAGCCAGATCTCGTCGTGCTCAGCGGACTCATGCGACTGCTGCCGCCGGCGCTGGTCGCGGAGTACTCGCCGCGCCTCATCAACACCCATCCCGCTTATCTGCCGGAGTTCCCCGGTGCGCACGGTGTCCGCGACGCTCTCGCAGCAGGGGTCGCGCAGACCGGCGCAAGCGTGATCGTGGTCGACGACGGAGTCGACACTGGCCCCATCCTCGCGCAGGAGCGCGTGCCCATCGTCGAGGGCGACACGGAGCACACCCTTCATGAGCGCATCAAGCCCGTTGAACGACGCCTCCTCATCGACGTGGTGCGCCGCATCGCGACCGGCGAGCTAGAGCTGTCCGCCGCATCCTGAACCACACCCCGCCACGAAGGAGCCCACCATGGCCGGCCCCCGCCACGACCCCTCGCTCTACCGCGATCGCGATGCCGTTCCGGTGCGCCGCGCTCTTGTCTCTGTAAGCGACAAGAGCGGACTGCTGGATCTCGCTGCAGCGCTGGCACGGGCGGGCGTCGAGATCGTGTCGACCGGATCCACCGCAGCCGCGATCCGTGAGGCCGGGCATCAGGTCACCGACGTGGCTGCGGTCACCGGTGTCGCCGAGATGCTCGACGGTCGCGTAAAGACCCTGCATCCGAAGGTGCACGGCGGTCTGCTCGCCGACCTGCGCCTCGAAGACCATGAGCGTCAGCTCGCTGAGCGCGGGATCGAGCCCTTCGAGCTCGTCGTTGTCAACCTTTACCCGTTCGTCGAGACGGTGGCCTCGGGCGCCGTCGGTGACGACGTCGTTGAGCAAATCGACATCGGCGGGCCAGCGATGGTACGCGCGGCGGCGAAGAACCACGCGAACGTCGCGATCGTTGTCTCTCCTGAGTCGTATCCGTCGATCATTGCCGCCGTGCGTGATGGTGGCACGACCCTGTCGCAACGCCGTGACCTCGCTGCCCGTGCGTTCGCGCACACTGCCGCCTATGACGCCGCGGTTGCACAGTGGTTCGCCGAGGGCGCTCTGAACGACGCCGATGACCTTCCGGTGCATCTCACGATTCAGGCTGAGCGCTTGGCGACGCTGCGCTACGGTGAGAACTCGCACCAGCGTGGCGCAATTTACACCCGCTCTGGCGGGCATGGGATCGCCCAGGCGAGGCAGCTGCAGGGCAAGGAGATGTCGTACAACAACTACGTCGACGCGGATGCCGCTCTGCGCGCCGCTTACGACATGGTGCTGCCCGCGGTCGCGATCATCAAGCACGCCAATCCGTGCGGCATCGCGACAACGGCCCCCAATGCGCTCGACCCGATCGCCAGCGCCCACCTGCGCGCGCACGAGTGCGACCCGGTCTCGGCATACGGCGGAGTGATCGCGGCGAATGGCACCGTGACGCTCAAGATGGCCGAGAACCTCAAGGACATTTTCACCGAAGTCATCGTCGCCCCGTCGTTCGAGCCCGCAGCTCTCGAAGTCTTCAAAGCGAAGAAGAACCTGCGGCTGCTGCAGTTGCCGGAGGACTGGCAGCAAGAGCGCATGGACGTGCGTCTGGTATCCGGCGGGCTGCTCCTGCAAGACGCCGACCGCTTCCCCGGCGACATCGAGTCGGTAGCGACCAACTGGGAGCTTGTTTCGGGGGAGCGGCCGAGCGATGAGGAAATGACGAACCTTATCTTCGCGTGGAAGGCGTGCCGCGCTGTCAAGTCGAACGCGATCGTACTCGCGAAGGACAACGCAACGGTCGGGGTCGGCATGGGGCAGGTCAACCGCGTCGACTCGTGCCGTTTGGCGGTCGAGCGTGCAGGTGATCGCGCCGCAGGCTCGGTGGCGGCATCCGATGCCTTCTTCCCGTTCGCTGACGGTGCCCAGGCGCTCATCGACGCTGGCATCACGGCGATCGTGCAGCCCGGCGGCTCGGTGCGGGACGAGGAAGTGGTGGATGCTGCGCGCAAAGCGGGCGTGACCATGTTCTTCACGGGGGAGCGCCACTTCTTCCACTGAGCGGAGCCCTATCGTCACCGGCGTGCGCCCATATACTGGACGAGAACTGGGGCAATGGAGCGACGGCATGACAGCGCAGGCGAGTGCGGCGATGGACGCGGGTGTAAGCATGCCCGCATGGCTGAGCCCAGCTTCGTATTGGTTGCCCGCTCACATCGTTGAGTCTGCGTGGTTGACGCACGGCTCTTTCGCCGCATGGCTTATCGATGTGTTGCGGCCGCGCGATGTCGCCGAACTGGGTACCCATAACGGGTTCTCCTGTTTCGCATTCGCCGAAGCGGCACGCAGACTTGACCATTCGCTCACCGTCAACGCCCTCGACAGCTGGGAAGGTGACGATCAGGCGGGGTTCTACGGCGAGGAGGTGTACGGATCGGTGCGCGCGATCGTCGAGCGTGACTACCCGTCGTCAGTTGTTCTGCACCGCGGGTACTTCTCGCAGACACGGCCCTCGTTCGAGGCGGCATCCGTTGATCTGCTCCATATCGACGGGCGTCATGGGTATGAGGACGCCTGCGAGGATTACGAGCAATGGCGCGATACGGTTCGGGATGGCGGCGTCATCTTGTTTCACGATATCGCCGAGCGACGCGAGGGGTTCGGTGTGTGGCGTCTCTGGGCGGAGATCGCCGAACCGGGCCGCTCGTTCTCGTTCGAGCACGGTCACGGGCTCGGGGTACTCGCCGTCGGCGATATCGTGAGCGACGAGCTCCGATGCCTCTTCGAAGCGGATGCCGCGACGACAGACCGTATCCGAGCTGACTACCAGCACTTGGGTGAAGTGATCGCGCAGCTGGCGCGGATTCCTCATCTTGAGGCTGAGGTCGCCTCGTTGCACGAGGTGGTGGATATGCTCCAGGCGGAGCGATTGCGCCTGACCGAGGTGATTGCGACTCGTGACGCGTCTATCGCAGCCCTGCACACAAGCGTGAGCTGGAAGGCGACGGCACCGCTGCGCGCCGTCGCTCGGAGGGTACGCACAGGCAGCTGAGCCCTGCATCCGGCGCCATCCAGTATCGTGTCCGATTTCCGCCAGGTGACGTCTGCGCGCGGTGGCAGAGTGTAGTCATGACCCTCGCCGTGACCGACTTCGATGAGCGCTACCGCGCGATCAGCGCGCGCCGAAGCCCGCGGACGTCACGTTCACGGGCCCGGCGCCGATGACCAAGGAGATCTCATGAACGCCCTCATCCAGACCATCGACACCCCAGACGGCGCGTTCACGATCCTCGTGGACGAGCGCCAGCGCGTCCTCGCCTCCGGGTGGACCGCGGATGCGGAGGTCATCATCGCCCGCCTCGGTGTCGCGCACCGACCGCAGTGGATCGTGGCGGGGGAGACGGATGCGGCAGAAGCCGCGCTCGCCTATTACGGCGGCGATTTGGCCGCGATCGACACTGTCGCGGTGAAGCAGACGGGTACAGAGCTGCAGCTGGCCGGATGGGAGGCGCTGCGGCGCATAGAGCCCGGCGTGCCGCTCTCCTACACGAGCTTCGCCGCGCGCCTCAACAATCCCCGGGCGGTGCGCGCCGCCGCCTCGATCTGTGCGCGCAACGCGCCGGCCCTGTTCGTGCCCTGTCATCGGGTGCTCCGCGCTGATGGCACGCTTGGTGGCTTCGCCTGGGGCCTTGAGGTCAAGCGGAGCCTGCTCGCCCGCGAAGCCGCACGTTGACGCGTGCCGACCGGCGCTGACAGGCCGCCTAGCGTGTGGTGACCGATGCCGGCTTGTCGTGCTTGGCGAGTGCGCGCGAGACGCTGGATGCGCCGACCCCGAACGTGCGCGCGATCTCTGCGATGCTCAACTTCTGCTCGCGCATTTTTACAGCTGCTTCGACGCGTTCGGGCGTCATCACCGTCGGCCGGCCGCCGACGCGGCCCTGAGCGCGAGCGTGCGCCAGGCCTCGGAGTGTGTTCTCTCGGATCGTCGAGACGCGTAGTTGTGCGAGCACGGCCATGATGCCGACGATAGCCTTGCCCATCGGGGTCGAGGTGTCGACGTCGAGTGACGGTTCCGTGAGGCTGCGAAGTCGGATGCCGCGGCCGCCGAGGTCGCGGATCAGCTCGATAGCCATCAGCTCTGTGCTGGCGATCCGGTCAAGGGCGAGGATCACGAGCGTGTCACCCTCACGCAGGTAGTCAAGGCATCGGGCCCACTCGGGACGATCTGCGATTCGGCTCGACTCGCCACGGTCGACGAACACACGCTCGCAGCCCGCCTCGCGCAGCGCGGCCTCCTGCGAGTCAGGGTCCTGATCGTGGGTGCTCACCCGCGCGTAACCGACCTCGCTCATCGCCCTCTCCCTCGGTCTCGATCCTGCGCGGGCGGGGTGCTCCGTCGCGCCTCGGTGCTGTGCTCTGTTCCTGGTGTGGGTGCGCTCGGGAAGCTCGCGCGGTGCAGCTCGACGTGCTCCGCGATCGCATCCGCGATGCGGGCTCGCGTGTCGTCTGTGAGAGTGCGCACCGCCGGCCCCTGCTGCGGGCCGTCGGTGCCACGCTCAAAAGGGACGATCGCCCTCTCGAGCACTGAAGCGAGCCGGTCGTTCCGGCGCGTGGCCTGGCTGTATAACCGGGCCTGCACGAACTCGTCGCGCAGCGGCTCACCTGGTGCGAACTGCGTCGCGTCGAGCCGGTAGCCGGCCTGCTCTGCGAGCTGCGAGAAGAACACGAACTGCGAGCGAGTGTTGCCCTCGCGGAAGCTGTGAATGACGTTCAACTCCCCCCAGCTCTCCGCGAGCTGGTCGACGAACTCCCGGCGGTCGAGACCGCGCAGCAGATCGTGCGCAGCGAGCTTCGCATACTCGGCCTCGGCCGCCTGGTTCATGACGTCGTCGCCAGGGTAGTAGCCGTACGCGACCGGCTTCGGGTCACCGGGATTGAGCACGTTCGGGCCGTCCTTCGTCATCCGGCCCTCCGGCCCGACACGGGGAACCCCAGCCCACTCGTAGACATCTTGAAAGATCGCGGCGTGGATCGCCTGCATGTGCTCGTAGTCGAACCGGCCGGCGATCGGCGCCTCGGCCAGCTCTTGGATGCGTGAGTGCGCGTGCGCTTCTTCCAAGGTGCGCAGCTTCACGGGGTCAGGCTCACCGTAGGGCTTGCCCGGCGCGGTGAACTTGTTGCGTAACACAGACGTACCTGGGATGAAGTAGTCATCCCAGGTACGAAACGTGTGAGCGCGAGGCATCAGCCCTGCACGTGACGGCGGATCGCGGCGCGGGCCTCATCCCCCGTCAGCTCGTGCCGGGCCTGCTGCTCAAGGATGGCGCGCAGCGCCGGGTCGGTCACCTCGTGGCCGGCCAGCGCGAGGGCGGCATCCGCGAACGCCAGGTGCTCGTCGACGACGGCCGGTGCCGGCCGAGTGGCGGTGATGGTGCGAGCCATGATGTGCCCCTTTCGTGAGGTGGTTCCAGTCTACCAGAGAGCAACCGAAAGCGGTAGGTCTTAGGTTTCGGTTGGCTCCTGTTTCGGTGGCGGGTTTCGGTGCGATCAGCGGCGGCGTGTCGAGGCTCCGCGGCCGTCTCGGCCGAGGGCACCAGAAACGATCGATGCAGTCCCTTGAGCGCCGCGTGCATCGCAGCGTGCGTGATCAGCTGCGTATCCGCCTCATGGAAGCAATCGTCCCAGAACACCGATGTGTCGGCCAGGCCGGCTCGTTGCGGCCGACTGGTTCACAGGAATAAGCTGGAAGGCTGTCGTGTCGGCTGATCGCTCGGATGCCGCACTCGCGCGGTCCCGCATCCGCTTGTTCTTCGCTTCCGATCTTCGTACGAAACTCGCCTGAGAGTAATGTCTTCTTCGTCTTCTGCTCTGTCCACCCCGGCGGCCCTGTGGCGCCTGAAACCCTTCGTCCAACCCGTCATCTGGCGCATTGTCGGCGGGGCAGCGAGCGCGCTCGTCGCGGCGATCATCGCCCTGATGATCCCGGTCGTTCTTGAGCAGATCATTCGAGGACCGGTGCAATCCGGCGAGATCGGGGCCATCGCGTGGGGTGCCGCAGCTGTGTTCGCTCTCGCCATCAGCGAGGCCGTGATGGTGTGGCTGAGGCGTCAGCTCGTGCTCAACCCCGCCACCGAGGTCGAGTACCGGTTGCGCACCGAGCTATATGCGCGCCTGCAGACGCTGCCGGTGGCGTTCCACGATCGCTGGCAGTCGGGACAGCTGCTCAGCCGCATGATGCAGGACATCGGCCTCATTCGCCGGTGGCTCGCCTACGGGCTCATCCTGTTGGTCGTGAACATCCTCACAATCGGCATCGGCTCGGTCATGCTGTTCCGGTGGCACTGGTTGCTGGGCACGATATTCCTCGTGACTGCTGTTCCGCTGTGGATTCAGGGTTACTTGTTCGAGAAGCGCTACGGCACACTCACCAGGCGCAGTCAGGATCAAGCTGGCGACCTTGCGACCAGCGTCGAGGAGAGCGTGCACGGCATCCGCGTGCTCAAGGCATTCGGTCGTGGCAAGTATGCGCTGAACCGGTTCAGTCGTCAGGCCGAAACACTGCGCGAAACCGAGATGAGAAAGGCAGGAGCGATCGCCTCGATCTGGTTCTGGCTCGACCTGATGCCGCAGATCGCCTTCGGTCTGAGTCTGCTGTCGGGGATCTGGTTGATCGCACAGGGGGCGATCGAGCTGCCTGAATTGTTTGCATTCTTCGCGATGGCCGTCGTGCTCCGATGGCCGATCGAGTCAATCGGTTTCTTGTTCTCGTTCATGCTTGATGCCCGCACTGCGACCGATCGTGTGTTCGAGATCTTCGCCGAAACGAACTCGATCACAGACCCGAAGGATGCCGTGCGCATCGCTGATCCACGAGGGGAGCTTGCGTTCGAGAATGCGCACTTCCGCTATCAGGACGCAGGGGATGCCGAGCGGGACCTGCTTGACGGGATCGATCTCGTATTGCGCCCTGGGGAGACCATGGCTCTGGTCGGACTCACCGGATCAGGCAAGACGACCCTCACGACGCTGCCAACGCGTTTGTACGATGTGACTGGCGGGCGGGTGACTCTTGACGGCGTCGACGTGCGCGATCTGGAGCTGTCTGAGCTGCGAACGCACATCGCAATGGCATTCGAGGACGCGACGCTGTTCTCGGCATCCGTCCGCGAGAACGTCCTTCTTGGAAGGGCAGAACTCGACGTACACAGCGACGAAGCGGAGCGCGTGCTGCGCGAAGCCCTCGACGTCGCCCAGGCGACTTTCGTCGATTCCCTTCCCGAAGGCGTGGAGACGATCATCGGCGAGGAGGGGCTCAGCCTCTCTGGTGGTCAGCGTCAGCGCCTCGCCCTTGCCCGGGCGGTGGCAGCGAAGCCGAAAGTGCTGGTCCTCGACGACCCCTTGTCTGCTCTCGACGTCGATACCGAGGCGCTCGTAGAGGAGGCGCTGCGTCATGTGCTCGCCGACACCACCGCCTTCATCGTTGCCCACAGGCCATCGACCGTGGCGCTCGCCGACAGGGTGGCGTTGCTCGAGTCCGGTCGCGTCACTGCCGTCGGCACCCACTCCGAGTTGCTGAAGACAAGCAGACACTACCGGCATGTGATCTCGAGCCTGGAGGCGCGAACTCAGGACCAGAACGACGAGGGGGTGCAGGCATGAGCGCGACCATCGCCGGAACCCGAGACGAGGATCGATCTCGGTACACACGCGAGGAGAGCCGCACGATCAGGCAGAGATCGCAGCGCCTGCTCGGTTCGCTCATCGCGCAGCTGCGACCGCAACTGCTGCTGGCCGCCGTCGTGCTCGTCGTGGCGATAGCGTTGCAGGTATCGGGTCCGATCCTGATCAGCATCGGGCTCGATAGGGCTTTGCCTGAGGCGCTCAAGAATGCGGATTGGCTGCCGACGATCGTGGTCGGAGCTGTCTACCTCATCGTGGGAGCGACGGCCGCAGCGCTCGTTGCGTGGTATGTGATGATCGCTGCGCGCATCACTCAGGCGGTGCTGCTCGACCTTCGCAAACGCATCTTCCTGCACACTCAGCGACTGAGCCTTGAGTTCCACGAGTCTTACACCTCCGGACGCATCATCTCGCGCCAGACGAGCGACCTCGATGCGATCAGCGAGCTCCTTGACGGTGGACTCAAAGAGCTCGTCTCCGGGGTGCTCTTCGGTGTGTTCACGTTCATCGCCCTCTGTGTGTGGGATTGGCAATCCGGCGTGATCTTGGGCGTCGCCAGCATCCCACTGTTCCTGTTGATGCGCTGGTTCTATGTCCGCTCGCAACTTGTGTACCGCGAATCGCGCGTGATCAGCGCCAAGGTGATCGTGCAGTTCGTTGAAACCATGACAGGAATCCGCGCCGTCAAGGCGTTTCGCAAAGAACCCCGCAACGACCGTACTTTTCAGGTGCTTTCCGGCGACTATCGCGATGTCAACCGACGCTCGATGCTGCTGTTCGGCACATTCGATCCCGCTCTGATGGGAGTGGCTGCGCTTACACTCGGTGCGGTGGTGCTGTGGGGCGGCATCCGTGTTTCGGCCGACGCTCTCAGCGTCGGGGTGCTGCTGTCAGCTGTGCTGTATGTGCGCAACTTCTTCGCGCCCATGCAGGAGATCGCGATGTTCTTGAACTCCTACCAGTCGGCCGCGGCCGCGCTCGAAAAGGTGTCCGGCGTGCTCGAGGAGGTGCCTTCTGTTCCTGAGCCGCAGAGCCCGGTCGACCTGCGTACATCGCGCGGTCACGTCGCGTTCGAGGAGGTGACGTTCGGGTACAGCGGCGAGAAGACCATCCTGCCGAACTTCTCCCTTGACATCCCGTCCGGGCAGACGATCGCGCTCGTCGGCACCACTGGCGCGGGCAAATCGACGCTCGCGAAGCTCATTTCGCGCTTCTATGACCCGTCGGAGGGGCGGGTGACGCTTGACGGTGTTGACCTGCGTGAGCTGCACCCCAAGGATCTGCGCCGAGCCATCGTGATGGTCACACAGGAGGCGTATCTGTTCAGCGGAACGGTCGCCGACAACATCGCACTGGGCAAGCCGGATGCGACGATGGAGGAGATCACGACGGCGGCACGCGCTGTCGGCGCAGACGCGTTCATCCAGTCGCTGCCCGATGGCTACGCCACCGATGTCAACAAACGCGGGGGTCGCGTGTCGGCGGGGCAGCGTCAGCTGATCTCGTTCGCCAGGGCCTTTCTCGCAGATCCGTCGGTGTTGATTCTCGATGAGGCAACGGCATCTCTCGATATCCCTTCTGAGCGCCTGATTCAGGATGCTTTGCAGACGCTGCTCAAGGACCGCACAGCGATCATCATCGCCCACCGGTTGTCGACTGTGCAGATCGCCGACCGGGTATTGGTGATGGAACACGGTCGCATCATCGAGGACGACACCCCCGCGGCGCTCATCGGCGGCACAGGAAGGTTTGCCCAACTGCACGCGGCCTGGCGGCAGACGCTGATCTGACCGGCATCCCTCGGCGCAGTGGGTCTCCAGGCGGCGTGCCACCCTGGGCGAGGGTGCTCGTGACGGCGACCGTGGCCACGCCGCGCGTCCCTGCCCGACCAAGCACAGCGCCGACGCTCCAGTCGATGCGCTCCTGTCTCGGCTGTTCGGGATCGGCGCACCGACGCCCATAGTTGGGTTCGAGCCGGTTGTGGGCGGGCGCTTGAGACTTCGTGGCGCTCGGGTGGGATCGGTAGTAGTACCGGGCAAGTAGCGCCTGGTGAGCGGAGCGCTCAGCGCTCCGCTCACGGAGGGTGAGCGCCATGATCAACGGCCCGATCCACGCGTAGCAGATGAGAATCAACGCGACGGTGGCCGACAGTCCGATGCTGAACGATGCGGCGGTGCCTCGCGGGTGGTTCGCGATCGGGGGAGGCGCCGCGAGTGCACTACTGCTGGCTTTGGCGACAACTCGAATGCCGCAGGTTTCGTCGCGGGGTATGGGCGATTGTTTGCGCCGTTGTTGTCGATGGCCCGAGCACTGATCGCCGGCGTCGTATTGCGCGGCCGGCGATCTTCGGCAACGCGAGACGATGGGACACCACCGTGATCAACTCACTTCGGTGACGGCGGCGAGGTCGACCGGGTACGTGCGGGCGACGCCATCGGGCGCGGTGACGACGACGGATGCCGTTCCGCTCCCGCCGGCGAAAACCCGCAGCCGCAGCCCGTCGTGATAGTCGTAGTCCGGCCGGTCGGCGCGTGCACCCCAAGGCAGTACCGTCCCGGGCCTGATGTACAGCGGCAAAGAGTCGAAGCCGTGCTGCTCGCGCCGCCAGCCGCCGCCGGATACGACTTCCCCGGTGAGCAGTGACGTCCACGATCCGGAAGGTAGGTAGAAGTCGACCTCGCCGTTTGCGCTGAATACGGGGGCCACCAGCAGCGACGGCCCGAGCATGTACTGCCGGTCGAGATGCCCGGTAGCCGGGTCGTCGGGGAACTCCAGAATCATCGGGCGCATCAGCGGCGTGCCCGTCTTCGCAGCATCCAGCCCTTGCTGATACAGGTAGGGCATCAGCCGCATCTTCAACTGGGTGAATCGCCGTGTCACCTCGACCGCTTCCTCATCGAAGACCCACGGCACACGGTATGAGCTTGAACCGTGGAAGCGGGAGTGCGACCCGAGCAGGCCGAAGGCCGTCCAGCGCTTGAATACACCGGCATCCGGGGTTCCTTCGAAGCCGCCGATGTCGTGACTCCAGAATGCGAACCCGCTGAGCGCGAGCGAGAGACCGCCACGAAGGGTCTCAGCCATGGACACGTAGGTGGAGGTGGAATCACCGCCCCAGTGCACTGGCATGCGCTGACCGCCAGCAGTCGCTGAGCGTGCGAAAAGTACGGCGTCACCTTCGCCTCTGGCCTTGACCAGCACCTCGTGCACTGCCCTGTTGTACAGCTGCGTGTACAGGTTGTGCATGCGCTCGGGGTCGCTGCCATCGGCCCATTCGACGTCGGTGGGGATGCGCTCGCCGAAGTCCGTCTTGAAACAGTCCACACCCTGCGCGACCAGCGCACGCAACTTGGACTGATACCACGCTGTCGCCTCGGGATTCGTGAAGTCGACGAGAGCCATACCCGCTTGCCACAGATCCCACTGCCAGATCGACCCGTCCGGTCGCGTGACCAGATATCCACGCTCGGCGCCCTCGCGGAAGAGTGCGGAGCGCTGCGCGATGTAGGGGTTGATCCATACGCACACGCGGAGATCCTTGTCGTGCAGCCGGGAGAGCATGCCGTCGGGGTCGGGGAATACCCTGGCATCCCACTCGAAATCGCACCACGTGAACTCACGCATCCAGAAGCAGTCGAAGTGGAACACAGACACTGGAAGCTCGCGTGCCGCCATCTCGTCGATGAACGCGTTCACAGTCTGCTCGTCGTAGTCAGTGGTGAAGCTCGTCGACAGCCACAGTCCGTACGACCACGCGGGCACCATCGGCGCCCGGCCGGTGAGCGCGGTGTACCGGCGTAGCACGTCCTTCGGCGTGGGGCCGGCGATGACGAAGTACTCCAGAACCTCGCCGGTGACGGAGAACTGCACGCGTTCGACCGACTCGGAGCCGACCTCGTACGACACGTGACCCGGGTCGTTCACGAAAATGCCGTACCCGCGATTCGAAAGGTAGAAGGGCACGTTCTTGTACGCCTGCTCGCTTGACGTACCGCCGTCGGCGTTCCAGATGTCGACGGTTTGACCGTTCTTCACCAGGGGACCGAACCGCTCGCCGAGTCCGTAGATCAGCTCGCCGATGCCGAGGTCGAGTTGCTCGTGCATGTAGACAAGTGACGCGGGGGTCCCTGCGTCGAATTGCGCGTTGCCGACGAGGCCGGAGTCCACTGCGGCACCGGTTGCGAGGCGCACGTACCCTTGGGAGCGATGGCCGCTACCGGTGACCCGTCGTCCGTCGACTTCGAACGACAGGTCCCAGGGTGAGCCAGGGGCGATCCGGGCGACGAGCGAGCCGGCCTCGAGTGTGCCTCCGGCATCCGATAGCGATGCGGATGCTGTCCCCGACCCCGCGCCCGGCAGTTCGAAGCCGCCGTGCCATCCTGCGCCTTCATGATGCACGATCCGCACACGGATGACACCTTCGGCAGGCGAGGATAGCGTCGTGGTGAGCACCGGGGTGTTCAGCGTGTCACCGCGGTTGGTGATCTTCTTCGTCGGCGCGATGACCATCACGCCCTCACCGTCGGCGGTACTCGTCGTGTCGATGTCGTATGCCTCTTGGGCATACAGTGCGGAAACTCCAGGGCGGAGCTGCCAGAAACCATCGGTGAACTTCATTACTTGACCGCTCCTGCAGTGATGCCGCGCGTGAGGGTGCGCTGGAAGATGAGGAAGAAGATGAGCGTTGGGATGATGCCGAGCAGTGCCGATGCGCTCGTGGTGGTGACATCCATGAGTCGATCTCCCTGCAAAACGCTGATCGCGACGGGTACCGTCTGATTGGCGTTGGACGCGAGGAACGTGAGCGGGATGAGGAACTCATTCCAGGTCCAGATGAAGAAGAATATCAGCAGCACCGACAGCGTCGGACGGCTGATCGGGAAGACCACGCGCCACAGAATCTGCCAGCGGCTCGCTCCATCGAGGGATGCTGCTTCGAGCACCTCTTTGGGGAAAGTCCCGTACACGGAGGAGAGCAGGTAGGTTCCGAACGCGGCCTGGATCACGGTGAAGATGATGATCACCGAAAGCATGTTGTCGTACAGTCCAATCGATTTGAACATGTAGTAGAGCGGGTAGAGCAGTGCCTCCTGGGGGAGCAGGTTTGCGAGCAGGAACAGCAGCACGATGCCGGTGCGGCCTTTCACCCGCCCGATGCCGATTGCGAAGGCATTCAACGCCGAGATTCCGACGGCGAGCACGGCTACCACGCCGGATATGAGGAGGGAGTTCCACACCTTCTGCGGGAAGTTCACACGTTCCCAGAACTTCACGATGCCGGTGAAATCGAGCTCGTGCGGAAGCGCGAGCGGACCTGAGGTCGCGTAGTCGGTCGGCGACTTGAACGAGTTCACGACAACAAGGTAGAACGGTGCGATCACGAGCAGGGCGCCGATGACGACGAGGGCGAGCATCAGCCAGTCGATGCCGCGCTTATACGTCATGCCGCCGCGGCCTTTTCCGGGCTTTCCGGTGACGATCAGAGTGGTGGCGCTCATCACAGCCCCGCCCTTTCTTTGCGCTCGACGGAGTTCTGCACTCGGATGAACACGATCGAGACGATGACGACCACGATCGTGAGCACGGTGGCGATCGTGGCCCCGTACCCCACGTTCCGTTTGGTGAAGAACTCCTGATAGGCGTAGAACGCTGGCACAAGAGTTGCGCCGGCGGGTCCGCCGCGGGTGATGATGTAGACCGGCCCGAACACCTTGAGTGCGGCGATCGTGCAGGTGAGGGTGACGACGAAGATCTCCGGCCGGATGATGCTCATCGTGATGGCGGAGAAGCGCTGGAACCAGTTCGCACCGTCGAGTTCGGCCGCCTCGTAGAGCTCGGGGTCGACGCGCTGGAGCGCCGCCATGAAAACAACCACCGGATAGCCCAGCTGCACCCAGACCATGACAACCATGAGGACAATCAGAGCGGACGGCATCTGTCCCAACCAGTCGTAGGCGGGGATGCCGAAGAGAGCGAGGATCTGGTTGAGCGCGCCGTCGGAGCCCGGACGCACGATCCAGCCGATCACGATGCCGGCTACGGCGATGGGGAGGATCTGCGGGAGGTAGTAGGTGGCGCGCAGGAAGCTGCCGACTTTGCCGCCGAATTTGCGTCCGACGACGTCGAAGAGCAGGGCGGCCACGATGAGGCCGATGACGGTCGGCACGACCACCATCGCGATGATCATCCAGACCGAGTTCTGGAACGACGTCCAGAAGTCTTCGTCAGTGAACAGCTTTTGCCAGTTCTCCAGGCCGATGAACTCCGGGGACCGCACGCCCCTCCACTTCGTGAGTGTGAGGTATGCGTTCCAGATGAGCGGAATGATGACGACGACCAGCAGCAGGGCGAACCCTGGGAGCAGGTAGAGCCAGTAGGCACCAGTGCCGCCTCGGCGCTGGGGGATGAGCGGCTGCTCTGGCGGCAGCGCCGTCCGAGCGGTTCGGGTTGCAAGTGACATTGTCATACTCCAGACCGGAAGGGGCGGCATCCGTTCGGATACCGCCCCGGTCGGCGGATCAGCGGAAGTCCGCTGTTCCTTCGTCGTAGGCTTCGCCGAGGTTCGCGTTCGTGGTCTCCACGTCCTGCGCGCCGGTGATCAGGCCCTGCAGTTCCTGCACGATCACGTCGTAGAAACCAGGAGCTGGCCAGTCCGGGTAGAACGAGAGACCGTCCTGGTCGAGGATGCCGTTGAACGTCGCGATGAGCTCGGCGCTCTTCTCGTCGGTGATGTCGCTCGGGTCGGCAGCGACGGGCAGGCCACCGTTGTTGCCGATGATCGCCTGGATCTCTGGGCGCATCGTGATGTCGATGAACGTGTAGGCGAGATCCTTGTTGGCGGCATTTTCGGGAACGACCCAGAGGTTGCCGGAGGAGCCGAGCGAGAGGTCAGCCCCAGGGAAGGCGGTCATCGTCCAGTCGAAGCCGGTCGCCTCGCTCACGAAACGCCCGTACCACCACGACCCGGAGACGAAGATCGGGGCGGTGCCGTTGATGAACGCGACGCCCGCGTCCTCTGCCTTGATCGAGGAGACATCGGAGGCGATGTACCCCTTGTCGACATACTCCTGGAGAGTTTCGGTGGCCGAGGTGATTTCGGGGCCTTGCCAGTCGACGGGGTTCGCGTACAGCTGATAATCGTCGACGAAGCTGCGGTCGCCTTCGAGCAGTGCGAGCTGGTACCACAGCTGTCCGAGCGGGTATTCGGCACCCGCCTCAGCGAGCGGAGTGACGCCCTGCGCGACGAAGGCGTCGAGTACGTCGACGAACTCGTCGTAGGTAGTCGGGATTTCGAGCCCCGCCGCAGCGAAGGCGTCCTTGTTGTAGTAGACGCCAACGAACTCGCCATAGTTCGGGACTCCGTACCAGGCATCACCGCCCATCACACCGTCTTCGGAGTACTTGGCGGTGGTCTGCAGCGACGGCGCGAGCTTGTCGGCCCAGCCGTGCTCGTCGACGGCTTCGGAGATGTCGGCGATTAGGCCTGTGGATGCAAGGAATCCGGCAGTCGCGTTGCCCTTGTTGAACTCCATGAGGTCGGGTGCCGCGTCAGTGTCGAGTACCTGGCTGGCCGTCTTCTGAATCTGCTCGAAGGACTTCTCCTCGAACTCGACGGTGGCGCCGGTCTCCTCTTCGAAGATCGCGATGGCTTCGGCCCATGCCTTACCCATCGCGCTGTCTGCGCCCTCGTAGTGCCAGAGCTTGAGGGTCTGGCCGTCACCGCCCTCCTCGGGGGTGCCTGCGGTGCAGCCGCTCAGGGCCATGCCCGTCGCTGTGAGTGCGGCGAGGGCTGCGATCGTCGTGTTTCTGCGGGTATTGCGTGCCATCGTCGGCACTCCTTTCTCGGTGGCCGTGAGGCCGGGACACTGCGTTGTGGGTCGAGTTTTCAGTTGTCGTCGGGCGTTCATCGAAGCGTTTCGATAGCGACTATGGTCGGAGAATCTCCAGCCGCATCACTCTCGTGGGGGTGCTATCGATCCGGCAGAGCGGTACTCGGGGGCGATCAGGTGTACGCCAGAAGAAGGGTGGCCGTCGTCAAGGTGGCGCGCGGCAAGTTCGACAGCGAGATCGCACGACTGGTCGGGGATCAGCGGGATTCTGTCGAGGGCCGTGGACAGCGCGGACGTGTCGAAGGATGCTGCCGCGGAGATGATAGACACGTCATCGCCCACGCGGAGCCCGCGCTCAGCGAAGATCGACAAGATTGCCTCGTGGGCGTCGTCGACGGCGTGCACGAGGAATGCCCGATCGCCTCGGTCGAGAGCGGATGCCGTCGCCGCCCGTACCGCTGCGGCATCCGTTGCGTTCGCGCCCGAAGCGAACCATTCGACTGCTACGCCGCGCTCGCGGGCGCGGTCCTGCACGCCGTGCCGCAGGCGCCGCGGGAAGTTCGACCTGCGATAGGCGACCTCGGATTGTCCGATCATCGCAATGTGCGTGTGTCCGGCGTCGGCGAGCCGATCCACCGCCATGCGCCCTGCCGCGTCGAAGTCGAGATCCACACAGGTGAGGCCGTCGGTGTCATCGGGTACGCCGATGAAGATCACCGGTGTGCGGATCGATCGGGCGATGTCGGCGCGCTCATCGTCGGGGGCGACGTCGAGCACGAGGATGGCATCGACGAGATTGCTTGCCGTTACCCGGTTCATGCCTTCGGATGCTTGCTCATCAGTGAGGAGCAAGATATCGTACCCGCGTCGGCGAGCGGCGACGGCCGTTGCGAGCACGAACGCCATGTGGGTGGGGGCGTGGGTGTCGGAGCGCAGGGGCTCGGTGAGAGCGAAGATGTGGGTGCGGCGTCCAGCGAGCATCCGCGCACCGGCGTCAGGCTGGTACCCGAGCGATAGGACAGCATCCTCAATGCGCCGACGCGTCTTCTCGGAGATCGGGCGCTTGCCGCTGAGCGCATAGGAGACCGTGCTGATCGATACGCCAGCGGCCCGGGCCACCTCGTGGATCGTCGTCATCGGGACTCCATCGTCGCTTCTCACCAGTCATCGAAGCGCTTCGCCAACGCCTCTGCAGCGATGATAGAGCGATCGTGCGCCGGGGCGCAACACTTTTGTGGTTTCTTCCAACAAATATCGGAAGACAGCTTTGCGTTCGCTCGGCGACGAGGGGCGATGAGGGCGACGGGGTCTCGATGGGGGAGGGGATTCGAGACCCCGCCGCCAGCTCAGGCGGGGACCCGGATTTCTCCGACGACCTCGGAATAGGCTGTCTCGCCGACGGGAACGAAGCCCACTCGCAGGAAGAACGCCTCGGGGCCTTCGCTTCCTGCTTCGTAGATCACGTTGACATGATCGAATCCGCGAGAGCGTGCTTCCTCGACAAGCTGCTCAACGGCGAAGCGTCCGACTCCCTTGCCCTGACCTTCGGCGTCGACGTTGATGCGCCACAAAACGGAGCGGAAGTGCTCCTCTGGTGCATCGGGGTCGAAGTTTGCGCTGACGAAACCGACGACATCGTCTCCGTCGAGGATCACGCGTTGCCACGAGGTCTGCGGGTTGGTCACAGTTGCCGCGATTCCGTAGGACACGGGCGCGAGGAACTGCTCCTGTCCAGGCTTCAGCGACAAGTTGTTCACAGCGACGATCGTTGCGGCGGAGAGTTCGACCATGCGCAGTTCGGACATGTTCCCAGGCTAACCCCTGTCGTGCTATTCGCGCACAGCAGCCGGCATCGAATTCCGTTTCGCGAACGGGGCGGGTGCCCCAGGCGGGGAGTGATCGGCGTATCAGAGGAGGTGCGGAGACGCCGAGACCATGCCGCTCATGATCTCGTAGGTGCGTCCCACATGCTCTCGAACAGCGAGTCGCGCGGCCTCCGGGTTGCGGCTGCGGAGTGCGTCGATGATCGCGCGGTGCTGCCTGTTCACGATCTCGTCGTCGCCCGGCGGTTGGACGACGCCGAGGTTGAAGTTCCAATAGCTGATGCTGGTGCGTCGGGCGAAGTCGTCGAGAATGAAGTTGCCGGCTGCCGCGGTCACTGTGGTGTGGAAGTGACGGTTCAGCGTGTTCAACGTCGGACGTTCCAGCCCGGTCTTCTCCATTTCTTGAGCCAGCTGGTCCAGTGCGTCAAGCTGGGATCCTGTGATCCGCGATGCGGCAAGGGCCGCAGCCTCGCTCTCCATCACGAGTCGCGCCTCGATGATACGCAGCACTTCATCCGGGGTGTGATCGCGCACAGCCCACCCTCTGGTGCGCACGACGAGCCCGTCTTGTACGAGTGCGAGAAGAGCCTCGCGCACAGGGCTCCGGCTCACATTTAGTGCGGCAGCGAGGTCTTCCTCGATCAGCCGAGCGTTGGGCCGTAGCTCGCCGCTGAGTATTGCGTCTCGTAGACGTTCGTAGACCGGAGCGGACGCGACAAGGCCGCGAAGAACCGGCTGTCGGTGCGGGAGCTGTACGGACATCGAACACGCCTTCGTCTCTATGCGGGGGATCGAGCGGATGCCGGCGAGCATCGTCGTGATTGCATCCTAATCGTTACTTGCATCCGAACCGTATTGATGTTTGTATACAAACTGTATCCCTTGATACGCCTTGAGGCGACGCGGCCGGAAAGATTCGGGCGCCCGCATCACACCGTCACAGTCAGGAGCCACCATGAACCGTTCCACCATCCGGCCGATGCGCATCGGCATCGGCGCTGCTGCGGTCGCCGCGGCGCTCGTCCTCGCGTCCTGCTCGTCGTCTCCGACCACGACGAGCGACACCGAAGACGCCGACCTTCCCGAGGCGCTGAACATCACCTCGTTCCTTGCGCACACAGGAACCCAGGCGTCGGCCGTCGCGCCGCTGATCGCCGCCACCCAACTGGCCATCAACGACATCAACGCCGCAGGTGGCGTCTTCGGTGCCGATGTCGTCTACGTCGAGCAGGACTCAACGAGCGATAACGACACGGCAGCAACCGCTGCCGACAGCGTCATCTCCTCCGACGCAAACATCGTCATCGGTCCCTACGGCTCCGGAATGGGCGCAGCAGTGATCCCGCAGATCACAGAGGCCGGGATCGTTGAAATCTCCGGATCGAACACGTCGTCTGCGCTGACGGGCATCTCGCCGTTGTACTTCCGAACCGCCCCCACCGACGCACTCGAGTCAGCGCAGCTGGCTGACCTCATCGCGGGAGACGGCCACTCTTCGGTCGGCATCATCTGGCAGAACGACGCTTGGGGTGCCGCCTTCGAGGAGGGCATGGTCGCCAACCTGGAGGCCGCTGGTATCGAGGTCGCCGCCAACGAATCATTCAACGTCGAAGAAGCCGACTACAGCGCGCAGGTCAACGCCGTGGTCGCCGCCCAGCCGGATGCTGTCGTCTTCCTTTCCTACGCGACCTACAGCGGCGCCATGATCGAACAGCTCGTCGGCACCAACGGATTCCCGTCCGCGAACGTGTACTTCTCCAGCTCAACCCTGGGAGACTACTCCGCAAGCGTCAGCAACCTCGCATACCTGGAGGGCGTCCAGGCGTTCCAGCCAGGTGCTGATGTCGAAACCGAGGCAGAGTTCGAGACCCGCGTCAAGGAGATCGATCCGTCGCTGACGGCCTTCGCCTACGCGGCTTCAACCTACGACGCCACCATTCTCGGTGCACTCGCGGCCGAGGTTGCGAAGTCGACAGAGGCGGAGGACATCGCCGAAGCCCTCGCCGAGATCAGCGGTCCGAACGACGGTGAGAGCTGCTCGACCTACGCCGACTGCTTGGCGATTCTCGAAGACGGCGGCACGATCGACTACGACGGACTCACGGGAACCATCGAGTTCGACGACAAGAACGATGTCGGAGCGACGAACTACCTGCACTTCGTCTACGCAGCCGACGGTACCTACGCCGTCAAGTAAACCGGGCCTCATGAGGTGCACGGCGCGGGTAACCGCGCCGTGCACCTGGGCCAGGAGGAGAGCAACACCATCGTGACGACCGCACATCGGGCTGACGCGTGTCGGCCGCATCCTGTATTTCGATTTCGCACGCGCGCAGTTTCCCGGTTCGGAGCTCTGCTCGCTGTCCTGCTCGCAACCATCTCCCTGATGGTGATCGGCGCCGCAGGGCCCGCAGCCGCTGCTGACGACGAAGAGTGGGGCTTCATTCCGCGTGTGGTCGACGCCGACAGTGTGGGCGTGGCCGGAGCGCTGGTGACGGTGGCCGACGAGTCAGGCGAGGTGATCGCCGAGACCACCACAGACGATAACGGCGTTGGAGAGACCCTCGTAGTTCCGGATGCCGGAACCTACATCATCACCGTCGACACCTCTGCAATCGACCGGCACTTCGAGGGTGGTGATGTGTACGCGGTCAGTCGTGAGCTGGGAGCTGCCAACACGCTCCCCATACAGCGCCTGATCATCTCGCTCACAGAGACGGCCAACGGGGGAGAGATCTCCGAGGCGGCGGCCACCGACAGCGGCGGCTCCACCGCGACGGTCAGCGCTGCGCAGATTGCTCAGCAATTGGCATCGGGCCTGAGTCTCGGCCTGATCCTCGCCGTCGCCACGCTCGGGATGACGCTGATCAGCGGAACAACGCGACTGATGAACTTCGCCTACGGTGAATCGCTGACGACCGGGGCGTTGGCGGCCTTCTTCGCCTCTGCCGTGCTGGGACTCCCCATCCCCGCAGCAGCGCTGTTCGCGATCGCAGCGGGTGTGCTTTTGCACTTCCTCCAAGACCTTCTGCTGTGGCGCCCAGCCAGGCGCAAAGGTGTGGCGATCGTCCCGCTGATGATCGCCAGCATGGGTGTGGCGATGATCCTGCGCTACCTCGGCTACGCGCTGTTCGGCGGAAGCGCCAAGCGCGTGAGCCCAGAGACGATCCCCAGCCTCCGGCTCGGACCTGTCGTGTTCCCGGTCAGCGCCTACATCGGCGCCGGCGTGGCGATCGTCGCCGTCGGCACGGTGATGTGGTGGCTGCGCGCATCGCACGCCGGCCGGGCCATCCGCGCCGTCGCCGCCAACCGTCCGCTCGCAGCGGCGACCGGTGTCGACGTTGATCACACGATCAGGCTGGTGTGGCTGGTCTCCGGGGCACTGGCTGGCCTTGCCGGCATCCTTCTCGCGCTCCTCAGCGACGTCACCTGGGACATGGGGTTCAAGGCGCTGCTGCTGATCTTCGCTGCGATGATTCTCGGCGGGGTCGGCACACCGGCCGGTGCCGTGTTCGGCGCGATCGCGGTCGGCATGCTCACGGAACTGTTGGTGCTCTGGCTGCCCTCGGACATGAAGTACGTCGGTGCCCTCGGCGTCCTCATTCTCGTTCTGCTCGTCAGACCCCAGGGCCTTTTCGGCACCAGGGAAAGGATCGGCTGATATGACCTTCCTCGACGCACTGCTCGGTTCAGCGCAGCAGATCCTCTCTCCGGTCACTGCGGCCTTTGCGCTAGCGGCATTGGGGCTGAATCTTCACTTCGGTTATACCGGGCTGCTGAACTTCGGTCAGGCAGGCTTCGTCGCCGTCGGCGCATACGGATTCGCGATCTCCGTCGTACAGTTCGGCCTGCCGTGGCCACTGGCGACGGTGGTCGCTCTGCTGCTGGCCGTGCTGTTCGCTCTGCTCCTCGGCATCCCCACTCTGCGCCTGCGCGGCGATTACCTGTCGATCGTCACGATCGCATCGGCAGAGATCGTTCGCTATGCGGTGAACTCCTCACTGTTCAACGACGTCACTGGCGGCGCGCAGGGCATCACGAACAATGCGTCGCAGGGCAGCGACTACTCCACTGACCTCGACGCCTTCAACCCGCTGCCCTCCGGGCGTATCCACCTGGGCCCGTGGACCTTCACATCCAGTTCACTGTGGTGGGCGATCGTGACCTGGGCGATCGTCGGACTAGTCGCCCTGCTGGTATGGGCGCTGATGCGCAGCCCCTGGGGACTGACCCTGAAAGGAATCCGCGAGGACGAGGACGCCATGCGCAGCCTCGGCAAGAATGTCACGGCCATCAAGATGCAGTCGCTGATCATTGGTGGTGCCATCGGGGCGCTAGCCGGCATCCTCTATGTATTGCCCAGCGCTGTCTCTCCAGCGGATTTCGGTACCAGGATGACGTTCAACCTCTACACGATCGTGCTGCTCGGCGGGGCAGCGACCGTGTTGGGACCCATCGTCGGGTCGATCCTGTTCTGGGTACTGCTGCAGTTGACCGATCGTCTCATCTCCTTCGCGAAGGACGCCGGCATGCTGTCGGCCTTCGCGGATGCCGCGCAGCTGCGCTTCTGCCTCATCGGCCTCGCGCTCGTGCTGCTGATCTTCTTCCGTCCCCAGGGAATCCTGGGCTCCCGCAAGGAGCTGTCTTTTGAACGCACCTGATCGTTCGACCCCAGCAACGACGCCCCTGGTCGAGGGCCAGGGCATCGTCCGCCGTTTCTCGGGTCTCGCCGCCGTCGACGTGGAGAGACTCTCGATACCACGCGATCGTGTCACAGCGCTGATCGGTCCGAACGGTGCAGGCAAGACGACTCTGTTCAACCTGTTGACCGGGTTCGACAAACCGGACGAGGGCTCTTGGAGCTTCGATGGCACACCGCTCAGCCGCATGCCTGCCTACCGGATCGCCCGGCTCGGCATGGTGCGCACCTTCCAGCTCACCAAGGTGCTGGGAAAGCTGACAGTCATGCAGAACATGCTGCTCGGTGCCGCCCAACCAGGAGAGCGCCTGTCTCGGGCGCTATTTCCCGCAGCCTGGAAGGCTGCTCGTCGAGTTGAGGAGGAGCGCGCACGAGAGCTGCTCAGCCGCTTCGGGCTCGCAGCGAAGGCTCATGACCATGCTGCAGGACTCTCCGGTGGTCAGCGCAAACTGCTCGAAATGGCCAGAGCGCTGATGGCCTCTCCTCGGCTGCTCATGCTCGATGAGCCAATGGCAGGGGTGAATCCGGCGCTGACCCAGTCGATCCTCGAGCACATCGTGGCGTTGAAGGACGACGGGGTCACCGTGCTGTTCGTCGAGCACGATATGCACGTGGTCAAACACATCGCAGATCATGTCATTGTGATGGCAGACGGCAAGGTCGTGGCAGAAGGGGAGCCGCGAAGGGTACTGGCCGAACAGGTTGTCATCGATGCGTATCTCGGGTCTCACCACGACGTCGACCTGCGCGATGTGATCGCCGGGCGCATCGCGGAACGCGAGGTCATGTCGACCTCGACCATCCGCCTCATCGAGGAGAACACCCCATGAGCACAGTGAGCACCACCGAGCCGCGAGTGATCGTCGATAACCTCGTCGCCGGCTATCTGCCAGGGGTCGATATTCTCCGAGGATGCTCGTTGAGTGCCTCCGATGGCGAGCTCGTCGGCATCATCGGCCCGAACGGCGCGGGGAAGTCCACACTGTTGAAAGCCATCTTCGGACTGGTTCCGGTGCGAAGCGGCACCGTGCGGATCTCGGGACAAGAGGTCACCAGTGCCAGACCAGACAAGCTGGTCCAGGCCGGGCTCGCTTTCGTGCCTCAAAACGACAACGTGTTCACCCCGATGACCGTGAAAGAGAATCTCGCCCTCGGAACGCACCTGGAGCCCAAACGGTTCGCCGAGAGATATGACCGGGTCGTCGAGACTCTTCCTGAGCTCACCCGTCTCGCCCGGCGAACAGCAGGAGCGCTCTCCGGCGGCGAACGGCAGCTCGTGGCCATGGGAAGGGCTCTGATGAGCGAGCCGCGCGTGCTGCTTCTGGACGAGCCGTCTGCGGGGCTGTCTCCGGTCAAACAGGACGAGACGTTCTTGCGGGTGCACGACATCCGCTCCTCCGGGGTGTGCGTCGTCATGGTGGAACAGAACGCCAGGCGCTGTCTGCAAGTCTGCGATCGTGGCTATGTGCTCGAGCAGGGGAAGGACGCGCATGAGGGCAGTGGCGATGCGCTACTCACCGATCCCAAGGTGATCGAGCTGTACCTCGGCGATCTCGCCGAGCAGGTGGAGGCGGAGGATGCCGCAGCGGCGAGCCGAGGAGAGTGATCTGTCTCGGGTATCTTGGTATCGAGATAAATTGATCCCGCGAACGGAGCACCGGTGACCGACGACGCCATCATCTACACGTACACGGACGAGGCGCCAGCACTCGCGACCGCGTCCCTGCTGCCGATCATCCAGGCGTACACGGCCCACGCCGGCATCGACGTCGAGACGCGAGACATCTCCCTGGCCGGCCGCATCCTCGCGGCGTTCCCGCAGAAGCTCGCGCCAGAGCAGCAGGTCGGCGACGCTCTCGCCGAGCTGGGCGGGCTGGCAACACTGCCCGAGGCGAACATCATCAAGCTGCCGAACATCTCCGCCTCGATTCCGCAGCTCAAGGGCGCCATCGCCGAGCTCCAGGCTGCGGGCTTCGACGTCCCGAACTTCCCCGACGAGCCCTCAACGCTCGAAGAGAAAGACGTCCGCGCGCGCTACGACCGCATCAAGGGTTCCGCGGTGAACCCGGTGCTGCGCGAAGGCAACAGCGACCGCCGTGCGCCGCTTGCGGTGAAGAACTACGCCAAGAAGCATCCGCACCGCAACAAGGCTTTCGCTGAGGGGTCGAAGACCCGCGTCGCGACCCTCGGCCACGACGACTTCAAGGTCAACGAACGCTCGTGGATCGCAGCCCACGACGATGTGCTGAGCTTCCGCCACACGGCGAAGGACGGCACAGTGACCGTGCTCAAGGAAGGACTGAAGGTGCTTCCGCGCGAGATCATCGATGCGACCTTCCTGTCAGCATCCGCTCTCGACGCCTTCCTCGCTGAGACCCTTGAGACTGCGAAGAACGACGACGTGCTCTACTCGGTGCACCTCAAGGCCACGATGATGAAGGTCAGCGACCCGATCATCTTCGGACACGTCGTCAAGGCGTTCTTCAAGGATGTGTTCGATCAGTACGGCGCTCAGCTCGCCGAGGCCGGCCTGAATGCGAACGACGGGCTTGGCTCTCTTCTCGCGGGCTTGGAAGGCGTAGCAGGCGGTGCCGAGATCGCAGCCGCCTTCGACAAGGCGATCGCCTCGGGCCCTCGCCTCTCGTACGTCAACTCCGATAAGGGCATTACGAACCTGCACGTGCCTAGTGACGTGATTGTCGACGCCTCGATGCCAGCGCTCGTCCGCAACGGCGGCAAGCTGTGGGGCAAGGACGGTGAAGAGGCAGACACCCTGGCTGTCATCCCCGACTCCTCGTACGCTGGCGTCTATCAGGCTGTGATCGATGACGTCATCGCGAACGGTCCGCTGGATCCAGCGACCATCGGCACCGTTCCGAATGTGGGGCTGATGGCTCAGGCTGCTGAGGAGTATGGCAGCCACGACAAGACCTTCGAAATTCCGGCCGATGGCATCGTGCAGGTCCTCGACAGCGAGGGCACAGTGCTGATCGAGCATGAGGTCGGCAAGGGCGATATCTGGCGCGCGACTCAGACCAAGCACATCCCCGTCATGGACTGGGTGAAGCTCGCGGTGGCTCGCGCGCGGGCGACCGGCGCCCCCGCTGTCTTCTGGCTCGATGCGAACCGCTCGCACGACGCACAGATCATCGCCAAGGTGCACCAGGGTCTCGCAACCCTCGACACGAAGGGGCTGACGATCACGATCCTCGCGCCGGAGGAAGCCACTCGTTACACGCTCGCGCGCATGCGCCACGGGCTCGATACGATCTCGGTCACCGGCAACGTGCTGCGCGACTATCTGACCGACCTGTTCCCGATCCTCGAGGTCGGCACTTCGGCGAAGATGCTCTCAATCGTTCCGTTGCTCGCCGGTGGTGGCCTGTTCGAGACCGGCGCGGGGGGATCAGCGCCCAAGCACGTTCAGCAGCTCGTAGAGGAAAACTACCTGCGCTGGGATTCGCTGGGTGAGTTCTTCGCGCTGGCGGCGTCGCTCGAGCATTTCGCCGACCGCACGGGAAACGAGAAAGCACGCATTCTCGCGGGCACCCTCGACGCCGCTACTGGTACATTCCTCGAAGAGGATCGATCGCCGGGGCGGGCCTTGGGAACGATCGACAATCGCGGGAGCCACTTCTACCTGGGACTGTACTGGGCCCAGGAGCTGGCGAAGCAGACGACGGATGCCGAACTCGCCGCAGCTTTCGCCCCTGTTGCTGCCGCGCTCGCCGAGAACGAAGACAAGATCGTCGCAGAGCTGAATGCGGTGCAGGGCCAGCGGGCTGACATCGGCGGCTACTACCGTCCCGATGAGGAACGGGTTGCGGCTGTCATGCGCCCGTCAGTGACGCTGAACGGGATCATCGACGCGCTGGCGTGACCTGGTGAACTGACAAGGACGGGGCGGATGCTGCGGCATCCACCCCGTCCTTCGCTTTTCCGGTCGCTGATCAGTAGTGCACGGATCAGTAGTGCACGGAGACCTCGACGCCGTCAGGCGCCCAGTCGTATACCCACTTTGCGGCTGAGATGGGCATGTTCACGCAGCCGTGGCTCATCTGGTGACCGAAGTTGTTGTGCCAGTACGTGCCGTGGAAGGCCTGGTCTCCGTTGAAGTAGGTGACCCAGGGCACGTCCTTGGTGACGTAGTCGGCGCCAACCATGTCCTGGATGGGCACGTGTGCCCTGATCGTGAAGTTGCCGGTCTTAGTTTCGTGCCCTGCAGCTCCCGAGGAGATCTTCCAGGAGTTGACGAGCTTGCCGTTCTCGTAGAAGCTCGCGGTCTGCGTGCTGAGGTTCACATCTGCGGTGCGCAACAGCTTCACCGACTGAAACGGCGTCTCAGTCACGGTGAGATCGTAGATGCCGTCGCCGTTTTCGAGCTGGTCCGCGAACTCCGAGGCAATGTCGGACGTGTCTGTGAGCGCGCGCCCGGTGACACCCTCGGTTTCAGAGCGAAGCACCTTGCCTGCAGAGTTCGTGACGCTTGCCTCGTTCACTGGTGCGCGGTCGACCAGCTTGGGCAGCGTGTCGACGGTTTCCTGGATCGCGGCCTCGTCAGCTTCGATGCTGAGTGTGCCGTCGGTGTCGACGATCGTGAGCCAGGTCGCTGCGGTCGCTGCGTCAACGGGAACGGTGCGCTCATCGCCGATGTAGAAGCCGATGGTGCTGAGCGTCGTGTTCAGTGAGGTCGCGATCGCGGTCGCGTCTTCGTCAGTGACGGAGGGGAGCGCAGTCGTCGGGTCTCCGGAGAACTCGATGCTGTTGTCGCCGTCGGCGATACCAGCCGCGATCGCATCTGTGAGAGCCGCGACGTCGATCTCGGTGCCCGACTCTGACGGTGAGACCACGTAGGTGCCGGCGTCGGGGTCAAAGGTGATGGCAGCATCGACCGGGTCATCGAAGCTCGTTGGCACAGCGTCGCGCAGTGCCTCGTCGGCCTTCTCGGGGTCGAGGGCGATGGATGCTGGCACGGTCTGGCCCCACGCGGTCACGTTCCACATCGGATGCGATGCGAATGCCTCGTCGGCGAGTTCGCGCGCGTCGAGCGATGCGCCGAGGTCGGCCCCAGTGAGGACCTCGCCGTCGCCTTCTCCGGTCAGTGTGACGGTGGTCTGTGCGAGATGGTTGTTGATCGCATCTGCAGCCGCCCCGGGTGTCATCCAGCCGACGGGGATGCCGGCGACGGTCGTGCCGGGTGCGATGAGAACCATCGAGGCTGCACCGGCTCCGAGCGCGCAGACACCGAGACCGAGTCCGATCCACAGGCCGAGACGCTTCTTCTTCGGTTTCGGTTCGAGCGGAGCCCACGCCAACGGCTGATCATCGGCGGATGCCGGCATCGACGCAGTGTCTGGATCGCTCGTGAGCTCGTCTGTCGCGGACGCGTCTGAAGACTCCTCGACGATCTTCTCTGTCGCGTCCGGCGCAGAAATCAGATCAGTCACGACCTACACCCCCGGTTATCTATGTCTCTCGTGATCAATCGTACGCACTCATAGGTAACAGCGGCGCAACGGAATGCGATAATCCCTCCTTATGCGCCTGCCCGTGTACCTGTTCGGGCGAGCAGGTTGACGGGCGGGTGCGGATGTCCCGGTGGGTCAGAATAGATGGCGGATGCCAGTGCTCAAGATAACGTTTCGGTAACCAGCCGCTGACTTGCCGACGTAGGGGTTGCGTAATTTTTATTCGTAAGGTCTACTAACAAACATGTCCGCATCGGATGACACGCGTTCTGCACCGTCGAGCGACTACGCCGGTGCGAACACCCATGCCTTCGGGCCAGGACGCAATCTTCGGTCGCGATCCAAAGTGCTGCCCGAGCAGGCGCGCGGGCACAACCGTGCGCTTGTGCTGCAAACTCTCTACCATTCCGGCGCGATGAGCCGCGCCGATGTGGCGCGCGAGACTGGGTTGACCCGGGTCACCATCTCTGATCTCGTTGCCGAGTTCATCGCCGACGGCATCGTCATCGAGATCGGTGTGCGCGAGAGCGCCGGTCCAGGCAAGCCGCCGATCCTCATCGACATCGACCGGGTCGGCCATCAGATCGTTGGCATCGACCTCTCCGGACCGAGGGTGTTCAGCGGGGCCGTGCTGAGTCTCGACGGTGAGGTTCTTGAACGGCGTGAGGTGCCGCGTCCCGACGCCGCCGACGGCGACGCAGCATATGCAGCAACACTCAAGTTGGCGCGTACGCTCGTCGAGGCAGCAACGCAACCGCTGCTCGGTATCGGCATCGGCACACCCGGTGTTGTGCGGTCGGATGGCTATGTGCTCAGCTCGCCGAACCTGGGCTGGGCGAATCTTGCCCTCGAGGCCAAGCTGGGTGCCGAATTCGATCTTCCGGTGCTCGTGCGCAACGATGCCAACGCTGCGGTCCTCGCCGAGTACACGTTCGGCGATGCCAGGTCCGACTTCATGCTCATCAAGATCGGGCGAGGCGTCGGTGCCGGCTTGATCACCGGTGGCCAGCTGCTCCTCGGCAGCCGCTTCGCAGCCGGAGAGATCGGTCACGTCGTTGTCGGTACCGACGGCGGCCCCCGCTGCGCCTGCGGCAAGAACGCGTGCCTTGAAGCGTGGCTGAGTGTCCCGCGATTGTACGCCGCGATCGATGCCGAACCTGATTCGGCTGCTGAGATTCTGCGCGACGCGGGAGGACGGATGGCCATCGGCATCGCCCCGATCGTCGCCGCTCTCGACCTCTCTGAAGTGGTGCTCTCCGGCCCAGCCGAATTGCTCGATGGGACCCTCATCGACGCCGCGGTTCAGACCCTGCACGCGCGCACTCTCGAGGGGGTCTTCGAGGACGTACAGATCCGGCTCACTGAGCAGGAGGACATCGTGCTGCGAGGAGCTGCGGTCATGGTGCTCTCCAGCCAACTCGGCGTCTCGTGAGCGGCCGAGGTATCCGGGTCGGCCTCGACGTCGGCGGCAGCAAGATCGACGCCGTCGCGGTCGCCGACGCTGGCGTCATCATCGGTCGAGTGCGCAGTAGGAGTGGCTGGGGCGGTTCAGAGGTCGTCGCCAACATCGTGTCGACCGTCGAGGCGCTCGCAGCGGAGTCGTCGTTCGAAATCGGTGACGTCACTTCAGTCGGAGTCGGGATTCCCGGCGTTATCGACGCGGACGGCGGACGTGTGGTTCACGCGGTCAACCTCGGAGTGGAGTCCCTCGATCTCGCGGCGATCGCCGGTGCACGGCTCGGTGTCGCGTTCCGGATCGAGAATGACGTGAAAGCTGCGGCTCTCGGCGCGGCCGTGCTCCGCGGCATCGCAGGATCTATGGCCTATTTGAACTTGGGTACAGGAGTTGCGGCAGGTATTGTCGTCGACGGCCGGATCTGGCGCGGCTCGCGCGGTACCGCAGGCGAAATCGGCCATCTCTCGGTCGACCCGAACGGGCGCGTGTGCGGATGCGGTCAGACAGGGTGCATCGAGACGCTCTGCGGTGGGGGTGCTCTCGCCAAAGCCTGGGGTCGACCCGGTGAGCTTCCCATGCGCGACATCTTCGATGCCGCTGATGGCGGAGAAGCGGATGCTGTGGCGTTGCGCTACGACCTGTTCCGTGGCGGAGCGGCCGCGGTGCGCGCCCTCGTGCTTTCCGCGGACGTCGAGCGAGTCGTCATCGGCGGCGGACTCACCGCACTCGGAGACCGTATCGAGCACGGCATCCGCTCTGCCCTTGCCAGGGATGCCCAGTCATCGGCGTTCATGCGCTCGTTGCATCTCGATGAAAGAATCGAGATACTTCCCGCCGGGTCGCCGGCGGCCGCTTTCGGGGCAGCGCTTGTTGGTGCATCCGATCCGTTGAAGGAGAACTTTGAGCATGGCTGAGGTCATCATCACCGAAGATCAGGCCGCCGCTGGCAGGTTGGTTGCAGCCGAGATCATCGCCTTGATCAGCAGGCGCAAGGATGCCGTGCTTGGGCTGGCTACGGGGTCGACTCCGCTGCCCGTGTACGAGGCACTGCGGAAGCAGATCGCCGGAGTCGATGTATCGCAGGTGCGCGGTTTCGCGCTCGACGAGTACGTCGGGATCGACCCGGCTCACCCCGAGAGCTACCGCTCGGTGATCACGCGCGAGGTCGTCGAGCCGCTCGGGCTCGACCCCGAGCGCATCCACGTTCCCAATGGCGCCGAAGTGACGATTGAGCACGCCGGTGAAGACTATGAGGCGGCGATCACAGCGGCGGGCGGCGTTGATCTCCAGCTCCTCGGTATCGGAACCGACGGACACATCGGGTTCAACGAGCCCGGTTCGTCGTTCGCCTCGATCACGCGCGTCAAGACATTGACACAGCAGACCAGAGAAGACAACGCGCGCTTCTTCGACTCGATCGATGCGGTCCCGAGGCACTGCATCACCCAGGGCTTGGGCACGATCCTGCGCGCCAGACACCTGGTGCTGCTCGCCTTCGGTGAAGGCAAGTCGCAGGCCGTCGCTGACGCGGTCGAGGGTCCGCTGTCGGCGATGCTCCCTGGGTCGGCAATTCAATTGCATCCGCATGCAACGGTGGTCGTCGACGAGGCCGCTGCGTCGAAGCTGAAGCTCGCCGACTACTACCGCTACACCTTCGCAAACAAGCCTGCGTGGCAGGGGATCTGACCCGATTCTCTCGCCCCTGACCCCTTACGGAGCGGTGAGCGGTGGGCCATGAGGCATGAACCACGAGCGGTGAGCCATGAGGCATGAACCATGAGCCATGAGCCATGAGCGGTTAGCGGTTCCAGGCGATAGGCAACGGGTGTTCCAGGCTCAGCGGAGCCAGCGGAAGCGTGTCGATATTGGTGGGGGCGATCCAGCGCAGTTCGGCGAGCTCAGCCTGCACTGAAACGGCGCGCGGGTCGACTTCGACCAAGAATGTGTCGGCCACAACCCGATGCCCCGGCTCATTCGCGGCCTCGGAGATGAAGGTGCCGAGAGGGTATAGGGCATCCTCGTTGAGGAGCACGCCGAGCTCTTCGTGCAACTCGCGGATCAGCGTGTGCGCCGCGGTCTCCCCGTTTTCGGGCTTACCGCCGGGCTGCATGAACCGGGTCGTTCCCTTCTTCCTCACCACGAGTACCCGGCCCTGGTCGTCGACGATCACGGCTGCACTGACATGGATATCAGGCACGACGGGCGAACACCTTCCCTGGGTTCAGGATGCCGAGAGGGTCGAACACGGAGACGATCTGACGCTGTATCTCCCACTGGTCTTCACCCAGCTCGTCTGCCAGCCACCGGCTCTTGAGCATGCCGATGCCGTGCTCTCCTGTCAGCGTGCCACCGAGGGTGAGGGCCGCGCGGAACAGCTCGTCGGCGGCTGCCCACACCTGAGCCGGCGGCTCGGTGCCCTCGAAGATGAAGTTCGGATGCAGGCGGCACGTCAGCGGCGCAGCGCCGACGTGCCCGCGGAGACGGGGGAGCGCGGCCGCCAAGAAGAAGCTTTCCTACTACGGCACGACCGAGGACGATGGCCGTATCCGGGCCGCGTTCCTCGCGGGCCGCGACCGCTACGGATGGCGATCCTTTACCGACTTCCAGCTCTCCACGATTCTCGAGCGCGTGGAACAGCTCGAAGCCGAGCTGAACGGTGGAGCACCGTTCGCCCCCGTCCCGCCCAAGGCTGGCCCGCTTGGGCGCCCCATCGACTGACAGGAGCACTCTCATGGCCATCAACGAAGAGACCCGGCAGCTCGACATCGCGGGCGAGCTGGAAGCGACCGCGCGCACGCTCGCACACTCGACGCGATCCGTGCCCAAGCCGTTCGAGTCATACCGGTTGCTCGGAGAGCTGAGCGCGACAGCCGACCACCTCGCCCAGGTACTCGCACAGCTCGCCACCTGGCATGCCGCCACGCAGGACGGCACCCACTACGACGGCGAGGACGAAGGGCGCACCGGCAGCCCGCAGGCGGCCGCCGACGAGCTGCACGCCGCAGCTCGCGCCGTCACCGAGGCATCCGAGCACATCGGCCGCGCGCACGCGCACAACGGCGTCGTGCGGTGGTACGAGACGCCACAGGGGAGCCGAGAACGAGGGATGACGACTACCTGACCATCGCGACCGGTGACCGCTGATGCTCGGGACGCCGTTGCAGACTGCCGCACTTATCGGCATGGTGGCGCTGTTCGCGGCCGCGGGCGTGCTCGTCTGCATCGCGGCCGCGCTCATGGCCATCGGAGCGCTACAGCGGGTGCGGCTCGCTGCGGATCGTCGCGCGCTTCCACCGAGCGACCCGGCGCGGCAGCGTCGAGTGCGTCGGCTCATGCTGATCGCAGCCATACTCACCGCGGCCAGTTTCGCTCTGTCCGCACTCGGGCAATTCATCTGACCTCGCGGAGGAAACCATGACCCTGACCTGGCTTCACTACCTCTACTGGATCGGCTGCGCCGTGGGCATCCTGATGGTTGCCGCATCGTGGCTGATCCGACGCCGACAGATCACCGAGGGGCCGCTAGCGCGAGCGGAGAAGCCGCTGATGCTCGGCGGCGCAGGCATCGCGTTCGCGTTCGCCCTGCTCGGCATGATCGCACTGTACATGAAAGGAAGAATTCTCATGACCCTCATCAACCCGCAGCTCGCCGCGGTTGTCGCATCCGTCCGCCGGCCCTCGCTGCTCAAACAACCACCGAGGATGAGCGGTGGCAGTTCATCTATGACTTCGCTCGCGCGGTCTACGATCACGCCAAGTTCAACCTGCACGCGCCTACCGAAGATACCGAGGAACGCGCCAAGCTTGGCGGCCTGTTAGATGCGCTTCTGCCGCTCATCAACGAAGCGCGCGCTGCACGGATCGGCGGCCAATAACGGTCGTTTCTGGCCCGAGCTGTCGAGGCGGCCGCGCGGGGCGCGACACGCCGACGTTCGACCGGCCAGAACTATCGGCCGAAACCGCGGTTCGGCCAAAACTGACCCTTTACCCTTTTCGGCCGATCCGGTAGACTAGAGAGCCCAGGAGAGGAGCACCGCGATGGCTACGAAGACCGTTCCGGTTGTTGACGTTGAGCAGTCGCTTGCGCTGATCGAGAAGGGGCAGCAGCTCGCGGGGCACTTCCCGGATGCCGAGGACATGGATCGCGCGCGGCGGATTCTGACGGGCGAGCTGTCGCCTGAGGCTGCCGAGGTTGAGTTGCAGGAATCGCTCGCGCGTCTCTCGGAGCGTGCGCGTTCTCGTGCCGCACGGCATGGCTGAGGACGACCGTTATACGATCCCCGGCAGCGGGGGTGTGCTTCGCAACAAGCTGGGCCTTACAACGCACCAGGACGTTGACGAGGCGATGAACCGCGCTGCGACGACTCGTTGGGCCATCATGCAGACGGAGCCGATTCCGGATCGGCTCGACCTGGGCTATCTCCGGTCGATCCATGAGCGGTTTCTGTCCCCGGTGCTCGATTGGGCGGGGGAGCTGCGGAAATACGGCGACGAGGTGGGAGCGGGCGGCACGCCCTTCCAGTACGCCGCGTCGCAGTTCTACAAGCCGGAGCTGGATCGGCTGTTTGACCAGCTCGCGGGGGAGGACTACCTGGCGGGTCTGCCCGAGCAGGAGTTTGCCGACCAGCTTGCGGATCGTTGGGGGACGTTGTCGTTTTGTCACCCGTTCAGGGACGGCAATACTCGCTCGCAGAGCGCCTACATCGACCGGCTCGCGACGCGCGCCGGTCACCCTATCGACTGGCAGCGGGTGAGCGTGCCTGAGCTGCGCGAGGCGCGCTTGTCGGCGGCGTTCCGCGTCGGCGGCGAGCGGGTGCTGTCGGACTACCTGTGTGCGCGGCTCCTGCCGCCTACGCGCAGCGCCGAGCTGAACTTCGCGCGTGAGCAGAATCCCTCGCTTGAGGGCCGTATCAGCCAGCGCGTGCGCGAGTTGCGCAGCCGGGGCAGCAGCGACGCCGACCCCGACCGAGGAAGCCGCGGCCGCGGGATCGGAGGGCGGTGACCGTGGAGCTGGGGTACACGCGGGTGAGCACGCGGGGGCAGAAGGCTGACTCGCAGATCGCTCGCCTTGAGGCGGCCGGGTGCGAGCGCATCTTCGTGGACACCGGCTATTCGAGCCGCCTCGATGATCGTCCCGAGTGGAACAAGTGCCGCCAGATGCAGCGCGAGGGCGACCGGCTCACGATCCCCGCGCTCGACCGTGTGGCGGGCACCGACACCATCGCGTTGTCGGTGATGCGCGACCACGCCGAGCGTGGCGTGAAGTTCCGCAGTCTCGATGAGCCGTGGATGGACATCGACCCGACGACGGCGATGGGCGAAGCCATGCTCAAGATCATGGCGACGCTCGCCCATCTGCGCGTCGCGCTGATCCGAGAGAACACGCGACGCGGCGTCGAGTTCGCCCGGTCGCAGGGCCGCGTCGGCGGCCGTCCCACGGTGATGACGCCGGAGCGGATCGAGATGGCCCGGCAGATGCGCGAGACCGATCCGCCGATGAGCTACGACAAGATCGCGGAGGCGCTGGGCGTCGGCCGGAACAGCGTCATCCGCGCCCTGTCGAGAGACGTGCAACGCCAGGAGCACGGAGTGGTGCTTACCTCGATATGAAGCCCCTATCGGAGAGCGAGGGAGAGTCAAGGGGGCGGCTCCGCCGCCTCGCGTAGCGACGCGCAGCGCCCTTGACTCCCCCTCACTCGGAGATAGCCTCGCATACTTGCGTTCGATGCGCGCGATCTCGTCGAACATCGCGGGCATGGCGCTGCGGGGCACCGAGACGTCCTCGATGAGGGTCGTACCGAGCGCGGCCATAGCCGGATGCATCGATCGGCGAATGGCGAGCAGTCGCTCGCCCTCCTTCCGATCGTGCGTGACCTGCACGATGCCGCCGTGCTCCTGAAGACCGGCGGCGATGCCTTCCGCCGCGGCGACGGCGGCAGGTCCGTCTGTCTGGATCGTGAGTTGTGCGGTGCCAGCGGAGGGGGTGGGAAGGTCGAGCAGTGCGGAGACGGCCGTGAGGCTGGCGGCATCCATCAGCTCCATGATCGCTGGTTGGATGCCAGAGGCCGTGATCGCGGCGGATGCTGCGGCTGCCGTGTGCACATCGGGGAAGACTGCGGTGAGCGTGCAGACCGACCCCTCGACGAGCTTTCGCAGCTTCAGGGTCGCGCCGACGATCACTCCGAGCGTGCCCTCTGACCCGATCATGAGGGAGGTGAGGTCGAGACCGCTAACACCCTTGATGGTGCGGTGGCCGAGGTGCAACAGTCGCCCGTCAGCGAGCACCACATCGACGCCGAGCACCGCATCGCGGACGACCCCGTACTTCGCGCACAGCAGGCCACCGGCGCCGGTGGCGATGTTGCCGCCGACCGTTGAGATGCTGCGGCTGGCTGGATCTGGCGCCCACCACAGCCCGTGGCCGGCGAGCTGTTCGTTCAGGTCGGCGTTGAGGATACCCGGTTCGACGACGGCGAGAAGATCGTTGGCGCGGATCTCGTGCACGGCGGTCATCCGGGCTGTGGACAGCACGATGGTGCCCGCTCCGGCGTTCGCGCCGCCGGCGAGTCCGGTACCGGCGCCGCGAACGACGATGGGAGTGCGGGTTGCTGTGGCGATACGGCATACGTCTTGCACGTGCTCCACAGTCTCCGCGTGCACGATGGCCAGAGGAGTGCCTGGAGCAGCATGCCCTGAGTGGTCGCTGCGTGCTTCGTCGAGGAGTGCTGGGTCGGTGTCGACGATGGAGCCGAGCTTCGAGCGCAACCGCTCGACGACGCTCATGACAGGCTTCGCCGCCCGCTGACGACCCCGGTGCACACGGCGACGATTCCGAAGGCGGTGCCGATGAGCGGTTGGTCCATGAGCCACCATGCGATTGTGACGCTGACGTAGATGAGCAGCTCGACAGCGGCCTGCAAGAATGGGTGCAGGCGCAGCACGGCTTTCGGTGAGAGGAAGAGAGCCCAAACCAGAAGTACGACGATGGGCGCCCCGAGTCCGTACACGACGTTCCACGGCACTGGCCATGTCGCAAAGCCCCAGAGCGCGAGCGTGCCGATCGCAATCACCAGGACGACGGCGCGGATGACGTCGAGGACGGTGATGTTCGGGCGTTCGACGCCAGCGAGAGGGGCGGAATCTTGGGGCATCGTCTCAGTCTATTCGCCGCTCGGCGGCTACTCGCCGGGGGTAGCCAATGCCTCGGTGATTTCGTCCCTCAGTGTGGTCAGTGCAGCTACCGCAACGACATCGACCGGGACATCGCCAGCCGGAGAAGGAGTCTGAGCAGCGTTTCCTGCATCGCTCCCGACGTCGGTCGTGTCGGTCGTGTCGGTCGTGTCGGTGGTGTCGGTCGTGTCTGCGGTGTCGGTCGTGTCGGTGGTGTCGGTCGTGTCTGCGGTGTCGGTGGTGTCGGTCGTGTCAGTTGTGTCTGCGGTGTCGGTTGTGTCTGTCAGGTCGGTTGTGTCCGTCGCGTCGGTGGTGTCTGTCGCGTCTGTGGCGCCGGTGTCTGCTGCTGCTGCAACGTCGGCTGCTGCGGCTTCTATTGCTGCACGATTGGCGGCGATAGCACACAGGATCGTCCCGGGAGTGAAGCTGGTGATTTCGCTCAGCGTCTTCGAGACCGCAGTGCCGTTCGTGTCGTCTGCGGTGTAGAAGAAGTCGACCGTGACGTCGTTGCAGACTTGCAGGATCGTCGGGCTGAGTTCGATCGTGCCCTCTCCCACTGTGGGATTGTCCGCGCTGGCCACGAGCGTGGTCTCTCCGGCGCCGGCGGAGTCGCCGTCGATCAGGCTGCTCACGGTGGCACCTGCGGCACCCGAAACCGGAATGGTGTAGTGAATGACCAGGCCTGGGCCAATCCCGCTCATCTCGCCCGTCGACACCGTAGGCGTGCCCTCGGGGAGGGCGGGCCCGGTCCCGGTGTCGGTATCGGTGCCAGTGCCAGTGCCAGTGCCAGTGCCAGTGCCAGTGTCGGTTCCGGTGTCGGTGTCGGTCCCTGTGCCAGTGTCGGTTCCGGTGTCGGTGTCGGTCCCTGTGCCAGCGTCGGTCCCTGTGCCAGCGTCGGTCCCTGTGCCAGCGTCGGTCCCTGTGCCAGCGTCGATCCCTGTGCCAGCGTCGATCCCTGTGCCAGTGTCGGTCCCGGTTCCTGTTCCTGTTCCGCTCCCGGCATCCGTGTCCGTCTCGGTCGCATTCTCTTCGGAAGAAGGCTGCTGTGAGGCGTCAGATGAGGGAGGGACGGGCTCAGGATCCGGCGATGGTTCCGGTGTCTCGATGACCACGGGCTGTTCGGTCTTCATGGAATCGTCCGGCTCGATTTCCGTCGAGATCGACGTGGAATCGTCTGCCGCAGCATCCGCCGCTGACGTCTCGGAGTTCGTGCGCGATAGTGCGGGCAGAATGGTCGCAGCTGCGACTGCGCCAGCCACGACCAGCACCGCGGCTCCGATGCCGACGAGCATCCCAAATCCGCCGACAGCGCTGCTCGCGCTTGCCGAACTGTTGCTACCGCCGGCGGCTCCGCTGCCGCCACTGGACGTTCCGCTCGCCGTCCCAGACGCTCCGGTGACGACGACTCCGCCAGTGACGACACCCGACGGCATCGCAGCCAGAGCGACGATCGGAGTGCCGCCGCCCTGCAGGGTCGCGAGATAGCCCGTGGATCCGGCGATGCCCAGCACGAGGGGGAGCAGAACCAGCGCGAGGCGGTTGGAGACGTCCTTGGCCTCTGCGGCGACGATCATGCAGCGAGCACATTCTTCGAGGTGCTCCTCGAGTCGTTTGTGGTCGCGAGTGCCGAGATTGTCGCGAGAGTATGCGCCGAGGTGCTCGATCGTCCACTGGCACTCGGATCCGTCCGCTGCGCTACGCAGGTGAGCCTGGATCCAGGCTTCACGCAGCCCTTCGCGGGCACGGAATGCGAGCTGCGAGACGGCGCTGGCCTTCATCCCGAGCAGAGGAGCGACCTCGTTCGGCTTCATCTGCTCGATTTCGGTGTACCAGAGCACCTCCTGCCAGCGTGAGGGCAGGCTGCGAAACGCCTGGGCGGTGAGGCTGCGGTCGAGCGCTTCGTTGGACGCCTGCTCTGTGCTGTCCGGATCGGCCACGGTGTCAAGCTCATCGATCGCCGATTCGCGGCGAGAGCGCCCCCAGGCTGCTGCGGTGTTGCGGATGCTTGTGAAGAGGTAAGCGCGGAACGAGCCGTTGGGTCCCCCGCCCTTGATGATCGCCTGATAGATGCGGGTGTATGACTCCTGTACGAGATCGTCAGGGTCGATCGATGAGGTGATGGATCTCGCGACGGTCATTCCCGAGCGGTAGTGGCGTCGCCAGAGCTCGCCGAACGCCGCCGCGTCACCCGAGCGGGTACGCAGGATCAGCTCGGCATCTGCGATCGTGTCTTCTTGCAGGGTGTTGTCGTCGTCCACAGCTATCCATCAGTCGTGAGGCACGGGCGCGCCTTCACACAAAGAGACGCGCGAGTGTTGACTTCATCACGCCTCTTTCTCATTCTCTCCCCTTTCTCCCAGACTCGCCACATCCGATCGTCCCGCTTCTGATTCGATGGCTCCAGATAATCCCTGATCAAAAGCCTTTTTTGACCACGAGCAGCTAAGCATCGGAAGTTTCTCAAAAATCTTTTCAGAATCCGCGTAATGAATCGGGGCGCGCGTCGTCTCATCATGCAGAGACAGCCGATGAGGTTCCACCGGGGGGCGGAGCATCTAGGCACTGGTGTGAGGGGTAGGACACCGGAAGGAAGGTCGGGAGCCTCGGGGGAGGAGCTCCCGACCTTCATCTCTGAAAACGGGGGACTTGGGGACAAAAGACGGGATGAGGTCGCTGCTCTGGGGACCGGCGGCCTCATCCTGACCCGTAACGGTCTGGGGTGGGTTCACCTGCCCGGAAGCCGAGTGTCGGGTCAGGTATGACGGGCGGATCGAAAGTTTCTCAAAAAACTTTTCCGAATCCGCGTAATGAATCGGGACGTGCATCGTCTCATCATGCAGAGACAGCTGATGGAGCTCCACCGGGGGGCGGAACTCCTAGGCGCTGGTGTCAGGGGTAGGACGCTGGCAGGAAGGTCGGGATCCTCGGGGAGGAGTTCCCGACCTCCGTCTCTGAAAACGGGGGCAAACGGGGAACTTGGGGAAGAGGGGATGGAGCTGCCGATCTGGGGACCGGCGGCTTCTCCTCTTTAAGTGGTGCGAACACAAGAGGTGCGAACACCGAGCGCAGGACTGCGTGTCCTAGCGCGCACGGACTCAGAAACTCGGTCGAGTTCCGAGCCATACTTCGACTACGCGCAGCTGTGCATCGAGAAGTACGGCGTCGCCGCAGCATCCGCTCTGAAGTCGGCCGAGACTCTCGCTGAAACCGACGGCACGGGCAGGCGTCTCGGTCAGAGCACGCACGGCCTCAGGTAGGGGTACACCAGCCTCCACCGCCCGCAACAGTGCGATGTCCTGGGTGAGCGTTGAGCCGGCGATCGATCCGGTGTCGTCAGCACGGGCGATGCCGCACTTCACGGTCACGCTGACGGCGCCGAGGTCGTAGTGTCCGTCGGCGCTGCCGGCTGCCGCCATCGCATCCGTGATCAGTGCCACACGCTCTGGTGCCGCGTCGAACAGCAGCTTGATGACGGAGGGGGCGAGGTGGACGTTGTCGGCGATCGCTTCGAGGATCACTCGATGATCGGTGGCGGCTGCCAGGACGGGGCCTGGAGCGCGGTGATGGATGCCGGGCATCGCGTTGAACGCGTGGGTGAGGATCGAGGCGCCAGCCTCGAAGGCGGCGATCGCCGTGGCCGCATCGGCGTTCGTGTGCCCCACTGCGGCAGCGGAACCCGCGTCGACGATCTGCCTGACGACATCGAGTCCTCCCGGCAGTTCCGGTGCGATCGTGACCTGACGAACGGTGCCGCGTCCGGCTTCGAGAAGGCGGGCAACATCGGTTGCAGTCGGCTCGCGCAGCAGCGAGGGCTCGTGAGCCCCGTGATGCCCAGGGTCGAGGAACGGCCCTTCGAGGTGCGAGCCGACGATGTCGGCATCCGTCAGCATCAAATCTGCGATGCCTGACACGCTTCGCGTGAGCTCATCGATCGGCGCGGTCACGAGCGAGACGACGGCTCGGGTCGTCCCGTGCTCTCGGTGCAGGGTGCGCCCGATACGGATCGCCTCGATGCCGTCGTCGAATGCGGCGCCAGCGCCGCCATGCCCGTGGATGTCGATGAACCCCGGCGTGAGCACGGCATCCGCTCCTGCGATCTCGGTCGCGTCGATGATGTCATCTGCGGGTGACCAGCTGTCGCCGGTCCCGCGATCGGTGACGATGCCGGACTCGATGCGTACCCACCCGTTCTCGGCGATGTCGCCTGCGTCGACGATGCGTGCCGAGTGGATGACGAGGGAGCCCGCCGGGGTCGTGTGCACCGTCATCGTTCGCTCCAAGGAATCTCTGCGCTGGGGTGAAAGCCAATGCCTTGAGCATTCCACAGGGGTGCGAGGGCTCCGAGGCGCGTGCGAAACGATTCCCAGTCGCGCCTTTCGGGTGCAGACCATGCGATCTCAGCGAGTGCTGCAGCGCGGGGAAAAGCCAGTTGCTCGACGTCGGCGTAGGTGCGGGTGGTCTCGCTCCACAGCGGTGCCTCGACGCCGAGGATCGCTGATTCCGGCACGTCGACGACGGTCGTCGGCTCCCAGCTGTAAGCGGTGCGCACGTCGACGGTTCCCGCCCAGGCGAGACCGAGGGGGAAGTCAGAGGAGTACTTCATGTCGAGGTAGGCGGCGTCCGAAGGCGACATGATGAGTGCGCCGCCGCGGTCGATGAAGCTCCTCGCCTCGCTGGCGTGCGTGCCCTGCGGAACGAGGCTGCCCCAGTACTGGCCGATGGCGCCTGCGGCGATCTGAGTTGCCGATCCCATCTCGTGCCAGGCAATTGGTGTCTTGCCCGCTGCGACGACGATCTCAGTCGCTCGCGCTGCGAACAGTTCGAAGTCGGCCTGCGAGGTGCCCAGCGATTCATCGCCGCCGATATGGAGGTAGGGACCAGGGGTCAGCTCCGCCAGCTCGCGGGTGACGTCCCGGATGAAGTCGTAGGTGCGCTCATCGTGAATGCGCACGCTCGAATGGCCGACGCCCCACCCCTCATAGGGCGCGCCCGCGGCCGGCAGCGGTTGGTCGAGCTCTTTGGACTGCTCGATGAGTGCCGCATTGAGCGCAGGCGCCTCGACGATCTCCGGATAGGCGACACCGATCGCATGAGTGTGGCCTGGCACGTCGATCTCGGGGACCACGACCATGTGTCGGGATGCTGCGTACGCGACGATCTCGCGGTAGTCGTCCTTTGTGTAGAAGCCGCCACGATCACCGTTCGCAGCGTTCGCCGATGCGAGCTCGGTGAGCAGGGGCCACGACTCGATCTCGATGCGCCAGCCCTGATCGTCGCTGAGGTGGAGGTGCAGATGGTTGAACTTCAGGGAGCTGGTCGCGTCGATGAAGCGTTTGACGTCGTCGACGCCGAAGAAGTGGCGGGCGACGTCGAGCATCACGCCGCGGTACGCGAAGCGGGGGGCGTCCGTGAGATTGGCGCGCAGGAAACCCCACGTGCCGCCCTCGTCTTGGCGGAGCAGCTGGAGGAGCGTGTGCACGCCGTAGAAGAGGCCGGCATCGTCGGCGCCGGCGACCTCGGCGGTGTCGGCGACGGAGAGGGTGTAACCCTCGCTCGTCGCGGCAGTGGGGTCGATGCCGAGCGCGATATCCGCGCCGTCGTCGACAAGCGCCGGGCGGATGCCGGTGCGGAGCCCGATTGCGTCGATCAGCTGTGTCGCGGGAGCGGCGGGGCCCGACACGCGGGTGGTTGGCGTGACCGCCATCCGTCCTTCCCCTGCGACGACAGACGCGGGCGCAGGCACGAGCGGCAGAGGATCGGGAAAGACCATAAACAAAACCTACCGTGAGTCGACATCTCCCGAAACGGCGGAGCCATGTTTCTCTGCGGCAAGAATCTGTTGCGGACTAGTCGATGAGTCTGCTATCTCTTAGCTGTGCGGTTGATGTGCCGCGTGTTCTTCGGAAGGAACCGCGGTGATGCGTCGACGTTCTGTGACTGTTTTGGCTTGTGTGTTGGTGGGTGTTCTGGTTGTGGTCACGCCTGAGGTGGCCGCG
>JASGEY010000068.1:0-5136 GCA_047605925.1 Microbacterium sp. | reverse complement strand
GCTCGCCGAGATGGGCTCGCGGCGAGCCGCCGAGCGCTCGGCCGTCGCCGCCGCCCGCGCGGCGTACATCGCGGGTTTCGGAGCGACGAGCAACCTCGAGGCAGGCCGCACCTGGGGCATCCCCACCATGGGCACCGCCGCGCACGCGTGGACGCTCCTGCACGACAGCGAAGAGGACGCCTTTCGCTCGCAGATCGAGAGCCTGGGTACAGACACAACGCTGCTCGTAGACACCTACGACATCCGCGCTGGTGTCGCCACCGCCATCCGCCTCGCCGGCACGTCCCTCGGCGGCGTGCGGATCGACTCAGGCGACCTGCCGATCGTTGCCGCCGACGTGCGAGCCCAGCTCGACGATTTGGGCGCCACCAGCACCCGGATCACAGTGACGAGCGATCTCGACGAGTATGCGATCGCGGCCCTTGCCGCGTCACCCGTCGACGCCTACGGTGTCGGCACCTCGGTCGTCACAGGATCGGGCTATCCCACAGCCAGCATGGTCTACAAGCTCGTCGCCAGGCAGAACCGCAGCGGTGAGTGGATAGCTGTGGCGAAAGCATCCGCCGATAAAGCCTCACATGGCGGGCGCAAAGCCGCCTTCCGCACGCTGGCCGATGGCGTGGCCGTCGCCGAAACAGTGGTCGTGTCCGACGGTTTCGAAGAGCTCGACACCCCGGCAGAACACCCGGACGGACGCCCTCTTCAGACCACCTTCGTCGAGAGCGGCGAGATCGATCGCTCCTACGAGGGAGCCGAGGGCACAGCATCCGCCAGAGCACACCACCTGAAAGTGCGCGAGGAACTGCCAGTGCGCGCTCTCGCCCTCAGCAAGTCGGATCCGGCAATCCCGACGCTCTTTGTTGACGCCCGAGGCGAGGGTCCAAACGGTTCCTGATCAGCCGACCATCGACTCGTAGATCTCCTTGCACGTCGGGCAGATCGGAAACTTCTCCGGGTCGCGACCGGGAGTCCACTTCTTGCCGCACAGCGCTCGCACTGGCTTGCCAGTGATCGCAGACTCAAGAATCTTGTCTTTCTTGACGTAGTGCGAGAAGCGTTCGTGGTCGCCCGGCTCAAGATTCTCCTCTCGGAGGAGCTCTTCCAGTTCGCGATCAAGCGTTGCCACGCCGCCCTGATCGGGGCTGTCCAGCGGAGTACTCATCCCGTGATTCTAGCCGCGTCAGACACCCAGCGGGCGGTCGATCAGGCCGTCTCGACGAACTCCATCAGTCGCGCTCCCTCGCGCTCGAACACCCTTCCACCGACCGCGGTGCCTACGAGCAGGGCACCCGTGCCGGTGGCGATGCCGGCCCACAGCGTAGCAGGGGCGTAGTGCGCACCCTCAACAATCGTGAGGACGAACAGCCACAGTGTAGGGATGCTCAGCACAATCGCACCGACGAAAGCGGATGCCGGCCCGAACGCGCTGTGCGATGTCGGACGCTGCGGCTGCTGGAACGGGCTGTCGCCTGGGCGAGAGACCGCATAGGGCGCGACGACCGACACCAGGCTGGAAATACCGAGAGCACAAAACAGCAGGCTCGCCGCGACGCCGGTCAGGGGGAAGAGCAGACGCCAATCGGCAATCAACAGCAAGGTCAGCGGCACGGCTATCGCGAGCACTGGAACGGCAACAAACACGACAGGCACGAGGCGCCCGAGGCGGTCGGGGATCCCCCGCACACCGCTGGCCACGTGCGTCCACAGCGCGGTGGAGTCGTATGCGACGTCGTTGTGCGGCAACCAGCCGAAGAAGAGTGCCATCACCGGCACCGGCACAAGAGCTGCAATCTCCAGAGGAACACCCGCTACCAACAGCGGAAACACGCTGAACACCCCGGCGACCGGCACCACGACGATGTTCATGATGTAGCGGCGGTCTCGCAACCAGTAGACGAGGCTGCGCGCAGCAATCGCACCAAAGGCGTTCGACGGGAGCAGCCCAAACCAGCCGAGACCGATGCGCTCGCGTGCCGCGATCGGGCGCTCGGTGGTTGTCAGTAAACGTCTGACCACCCAGATCCACGCGATGACACACGCGCAGGCGGTCAGGACGGCGAGAATGCCGCTCGCCCAGGCACCGGCCGTGTCATGCGCAGCGGTTGCAAACAGGAAGCCGGACGAGGCTGCGAAGGGCGTCACGCCAATAGTCGCGGTGACAGAGCCCATGGTCGTCGGCACGTGGCCGTCCCAACGCAGGGAGGCGAAGAAGACAGCGACAGGGAATGCGATGACGACGATCGCCAGGGCGAAAAGCGATGTGAGTTCGCGCGATCGGCGCTCCGGAAGGAGCAGCGCATTGATCGCCATACCGATACGTGCGGCGAGCACAGTGGTCAGCACCCCGAGCAGAGTCATCGGCACAGCCGTGAACCAAGGCGTTCCGAGACGGATGGCCACAGTGCACACGCAGGCGTTCACGGCGAGAACCGCGAAGCTGGGGACGCTGACGAAGGCCGCGAGCGCAAGCACCAACGGCATCCGTCGCTCGTCGACCCCGAACACCGCGAACCGCCGCGGATCGAGCTGATCGACCGTCCCTACGAGAATCGGCCCAATGAGGAAGCCGAGCAGGATCACCGCACTGCCGAGAACCACGACCGTGCGTACTACGCCGACGGGAGCCTGATCGAGACTGAGAACGGCCGCGCAGACAGCGACAGTGACGGCGACGACAGTCGCGAGCACGCCAATCGTGCGAAGCCGCCGCTCACCGCGCAAGGCACCGACCAGCAGCGCGATTCTCAGTCGGAGAACGGATGCAGCCATTCGAGCCCCTCCACTTCGGCACTCGACCCGGCGAGCTCGACGAAGCGCGACTCCAGGGTTTGCCCTGCGCGCACTTCGTCGATCGTGCCTTCGGCGAGAACCTCACCGCCCACGATGATCGCGATGCGCGAGCACACCCGCTCGACGAGGTCCATACCGTGGCTGGACAGAATGACGGTGCCGCCGTGCGCGACATAAGCGCGCAGAATGTCGAGGATCACCGCTGAAGACACGGGGTCGACCGCCTCGAACGGTTCGTCGAGGACGAGGACGCGGGGCGAGTGGATCATGGCACCGGCCAGCATGATCTTCTTCGTCATGCCCGCTGAGTAATCTGACACGACGCGGCCGAGGGAGTCACCGAGGTCGAAGGCACGTCCGAGGTCAGCAACCCGTTTCTCGATGACGCTCGAAGCGAGTCCCCGAAGCAGGCCGTAGTAGTAGAGAAGCTGACGGCCGGTAAGACGGTCGAAGGTGCGAAGTCGGTCAGGCAGAACGCCGAGGATGCGCTTTGCCGCGAACGGCTGCGTCGACTGGTCGATGCCGCCGATCACGATTTGACCAGCGTCGGAGCGAAGGAGACCTGCGATGATCGACAGGGTCGTAGTTTTGCCTGCGCCGTTGGGGCCGACGATGCCGTAGAACGAGCCGGCGGGAACGGTGAGATCGATTCCGTTCACGGCGGTGTGATCACCGAACATTTTCACAAGGCCACGGATACGGATGGCCGCCTCGTCGCCGGATGCTGGTGCCGATTCTGTCGGTGCGGATTCTGTCGGTGACGTCGACTGTTCCGCGGGCTCTGCCTGGTCGGCGGGCTCTGCAACAACCACCTCGGCAGCCTCCGCAGCAGCATCCTGCTCGGCAGCAGCCCGCTCAGCCTCCTGCGCGGCTGCCGCGTTCTTGGCCGCTGCGGCCTTTGCCGCCGCGACCGCGGCGGTCGTCTTGGCCGCGTTACGTTTCGCCGTGGCGGCGCGCTCGCTTGTTTTCGCCGCCGCAGCCCGTTCTGCGACGGTCTTTGCTGCCGTCGTCCGCGCCGACCCTTTGGCCGCCGCACGAGGAGCAGCGGCAGTGCGCCCGGAGGAGTTCTTCGCCGCGGCAGCACGCGCCTTCGTTGCAGTCGTGTTCTTCGCCGGCGCTTTCTTGACCGGCTCCTTCTTGGGCTGCGCCTTCTTGGTCGGCTCGGTCTTTGACTGCGCCTTCTGTGCCGCCGCGTCAGCCGCCGCGGCGGTGTGGTCGTCGTCAGAAGAAGTCACCGTTCGAGCGTATCAACCGTGTCTGACGATTTCCGGATGGTCGCAACAATTCGCCGCCTGTGTTCTGAGTGTCACCTGGGCATGGTCAATGGACCGCTCAAGCTGTGCGTTCCGTGTGCACTCGGTCACGAATTGGCAACAGGGGCGGATTGCCCCACGATCTTCCAGGCTCCCTCGATAGCATGAGACCGGCACGACGGAGTGTCTGGCCGGTGAACCGGCCATGAACACCTCTTCCTTTAGGAGCACTCGTGACTGTTCAGACCGTCATTCTCGCCGCAGGCATGGGCTCGCGCCTTGGTCGCGCGTTGCCGAAGCCACTCACCGAACTGAGCGACGGCCGCTCCATCATGCGTCAGCAGCACGAGAACATCCGTGCGGTCTTCGGGTCCGATGCGCGCATCACCACGGTCGTCGGGTACCGCGCAGAGACCATCATCGAGGCCTTCCCGAACGTCAACTACGTTCACAATGAGCGCTACGACGAGACCAACACTTCCAAGAGCCTGCTGCGAGCGCTGACAGCGACCGGCAAGTCGGGTGTGCTGTGGATGAACGGCGACGTCGTTTTCGACCCGATGATCTTGGGTCGTGCCGCCGCGTACATCGAGCGCGACCAGTCCTTCGTCACGGTGAACACTTCCAAGGTGAGCGATGAAGAGGTGAAGTACACCGTCACGGACGAGGGCTTCATCAAAGAGCTCTCCAAGACCGTCAAGGGCGGTCTCGGCGAGGCTGTCGGCATCAACTACATCTCCTCCGCACACAAGAAGGCGTTCATCCGTCAGTTGCAGCGAGTTGATGACCAGGACTACTTCGAACGCGGACTCGAGTTGGCGATCGCCGAAGACGGAGTTCTGCTCGAGCCGATGGACGTCTCTGATCTGTACGCGGTCGAGGTCGACTTCGCTGAGGACCTCGAGCGGGCGAACCTCTTCGTCTGATCGCTCTCCCGATTCTTTCGCCGAATGCCCGGTCCCATCGGATCGGGCATTCGACATTTTCGAGGCCGGCGTACCTAGTAGCGTGTCGCTGCTAATGGTTTGGGTATGTTGAGGGTTGGCTTGTCCTGATTGATACTTTGATCGGGAGGAGCCGCTGTCGTGCCCAG
>JASGEY010000067.1:0-7249 GCA_047605925.1 Microbacterium sp. | reverse complement strand
GGTTCGATTTCCGGCGGAAATCGAACCAGGTTCGCGACCGGAGTGGGCTCAGGAGAAGATAATTCGTATGACTGAAGAGCTCGCCGCTCGCGCCGCCAGCCTGCACGTCGTCGTGATCGGCGGCGGCATTGGCGGCCTCATCGCCGCCCGCGAGTGCGCGAAGGTCGGCATGCGGGTCACCGTCCTGGAGGCGGCGGATGCTCTCGGCGGCGCGATCCGCCGGGCGGAGCTCGACGGGGTCGTGGTGGATGCCGGAGCGGAGAGCTTCGCGACGCGAGGCGGTCATGTGCGCGCGCTCGCCGAGGAGCTTGGTCTCGCAGGCCGCATCGTCGCCCCGGCGCCCGGGGGCGCATGGCTGAGCGGCATCCCTGGAGTGGGGGCTGTCCCCCTGCCGGTCGGCGGGATTCTCGGCATCCCGGCGAACCCTTTCCAGGACGACGTCCGGCGTATCATCGGCTGGTCGGGCGTGTGGCGCGCGTACCTTGACCGGCTGCGCCCACCGCTCACGATCGGGCACACGCACAGCCTCGGCAAACTCGTCTCATCGCGCATGGGCGCGAAGGTGCGCGACCGTCTGGTGGCTCCCGTCACCGCCGGCGTCTACTCGGCCTCGCCCGATGACATCGACATCGACATCGCTGCGCCGGGGCTCAACGCCGAGCTGACCAGCACCGGTTCGCTGTCAGGGGCAGTTCAGGCGCTCCGCGACCAGGGCGCTGCCCGCGATGCGAAGGCACCCGGCTCCGCGGTCGAAGGGATCGAGGGGGGAATGAGCGTGCTCGTCGACGCGCTCATCGCCGACCTCGCTGACCTCGGCGCTGTGATCCGCACGGCGACGCCGGTCACCGGCGTCGCCCGGTGTGGGCAGAGGTGGACGGTCGTCGCTGAGGAGCGAGGTGATAGCTCCGCAGAGCGGAATGCGAGCACCGACGCCGAGGTTGAGGCCGATGCCGATCCTGATCGCATGACGCCGCAGATCGAGATCGACGCGGATGCCGTCGTCTTCGCGACCTCTGAGGACGTCGCCCGTGCGCTGGCCGCGGATGCCGTGCCTGCACTCGCCTCGACGGCTGCCGCCGATTCACCGCAGATCGAGATCGTGACCCTGCTGCTGCACGCCCCCGCGCTCGACTCGGCACCCCGTGGCACCGGGGTGCTCACGGTCCCGGGCACGAGCATTGCGAAGGCGCTGACCCACTCCACCGCGAAGTGGCGCTGGGTGCGCGAGGCGGCAGGCGACCGGCACGTCGTGCGGGTGTCTTTCGGCGCGCAGGACGAGCCCGCAGCGACCGCCGTGCTCGATGACGAGGCGGCAGCGCGGCTCGCGCTCGGCGAAGCATCCGCTCTTCTCGGCGTCCCGCTGCGGGAGGCTGACCTGGTCGCGGCTCACCGCGCCCGCTTCAGCCAGTCGCAACCGGCGTCGGTCATCGGTTCGCGCGAGCGCAGGAGCGCCGCGCGCGCGGCAGTGCACTCTGTTCACGGCCTGGCTGTGGTCGGCGCCTGGATTGCTGGGACCGGACTCGCGCAGGTGATCCCGGATGCCGTCGGCGAGGCCGGTCGGCTGCGTCGTCAGCTTCTGTTCGACGACGTGCCGACTCCCACGACGGATTGATGCCGAGAACGGCATATGGGGTTACTCTGGAGGACAGGCATCCTGGCCGGAACAACGTGAGGAGACCCCATGAAGGGGAAGATCGGGCTCGTGGTCGGACTCGGCGCGGGGTATGTCCTCGGCACGCGCGCCGGCCGTGAGCGGTACGAACAGATCAAGAAGCAGTGGTTGAAGCTCTGGCACCTCGACCCCGTGCAGGCGCAGGTCACTAAGGCCAAGACGTTCGTCGGTGACAAGGCTGCGGCCGTGCCTGGGGCGATCTGGACCGGAGTGGTCAAGGTCGTCAAATCGGTGAACGTCGACGGCACGCCCGGGCAGAAGCTCGACTCGGCGATTGCGACGGGCACGCATGTGGCAGAGGACGTGGTGGATGCCGTGGAGGATGCCGTGCGGAGCACGCCGAAGCGTGGCGGAGGCAAAGCGAGCTCTGCCAAGAAGGCAGACGACTGAGATGTCCCGTCCGTACAGGGACCGCGCGGACGATACCCTGCTGACGCTGCTCGGCGATCTGCCTGAGCTTGTCACGAACCTCGTCAAGGCCGAGATCAACGCGGCGAAGTCGTGGCTGGCGAAGACCTCGAAGGATGCCGGCATCGGTTCGGTCTGGTTTCTCATCGCCCTGTTTTTCTTGTTCTGGGCTGTGCCGGTCATCCTCGTTTTCGCCATCGCCGGATTGTCCTCGTGGTTGCCGGTGTGGCTGTCGGCTCTCGCGGTGTTCGGCATCCTGATCCTCGCGGTACTCTTCTTCGGCCTCCTGGGGTACCTGCGCTACCGCAAGGTGCTCTCGCGTGAGAATCCAGCCCAGGCGGTGGCCACTGACATCAAGCTCGCGAAGGGAACCGGCCATGACCAACTCTGACCCGGCCTCGCTGCCGAAGACGGCCGTTCCGCTCGGTATTGCCGACCCGGTGGCTGCGGCGCGCGCCGAGCTCAAGGCCGCGCTGGCGGCGATCGAGGTCAAAGGCAACGTGCCACGACGCATTGAGAAGGCCTCTGCTCGCGCTGCGGTGAAGGCGCGTCGCTTCGTCGACGACAACCCGGTCGGTGCCGTTGCTGCCGCCGTCGCGCTCGCCGCTGTCGTCGGTGGAGCTGTCTGGGTGATCGCACGAGCCCTGTCGCGCTGACTCGGCGTCCAGCCGCGGCATCCACCCCCGGCATCCGACCCCCACCTGCATCCGGTTCGCGCCCTCCCCCTAAAGAGGGCAGACTGGAGGCATGTCCGATGAGCGCGAAGACACCCCGTCCGGCTTCACCCTCTGGGCGGTCTGGCGACGCAATCCCGACGTCGCGGTGACCGAGTCCGACTCGACCGAGCTCGAAACGATCGTCTCCTACGTCGAGGACTCCGGTGTCGTCGTTCGGGGCTTCTATGACGTCTCCGGCCTCAAGGCCGACGCCGATCTGATGGTGTGGCTGCATGGCGACACCGCCGAAGAGCTGCAGAAGGCGTTGCGCCGGCTGCGCCGCACCGAACTGCTGCGCACGCTGTTGCCGGTGTGGAACGTGTTGGGCGTGCACCGCGATGCCGAGTTCAATCGACAGCATGTGCCCGGCTTTCTGCGTGGCGTGGAGCCGAAGGGGTGGCTGTGCCTGTACCCGTTCGTCCGCACACCGGAGTGGTACCTCGCCCCCGAGGAGGAGCGCCGCAGGATGCTCGCCGATCACGGGCGCAGGGGCGCCGCGTTCACGGGCGTCATCGCCAATACGGTCGCAGCCTTCGCTCTCGGCGACTACGAGTGGATCCTGCCTCTAGAAGCAGATGACGTCACCGAGCTCGTCGACCTCATGCGCGATCTGCGTTACACCGATGCGCGTCGTTACGTGAAGGAAGAGGTGCCCTTCTACACGGGGCGCAGGCTCCGTTTCAACGAGATCGCGGACGTGCTGCAGTAGGTCGGCATGAGCATCTCGATCCGCCTGGGCACCCGGCGCAGCGCTCTTGCGCAGGCGCAGTCTTCTCATGTGGCAGCGGCCGTCGAGAAGATCACTGGGCGCACGGTCGAGCTCGTACCGATCACGAGTGAGGGTGACACGAATCGTGCATCGCTGTCGCTGATCGGCGGGCAGGGCATCTTTGCAACGCGCCTACGAGAGGCGCTGCAGGCGGGTGAGTGCGACTTCCTCGTGCACTCCTTGAAAGACCTTCCCACCGCCCAGCCCGATGGGCTCGTGATCGTGGCGACTCCGGTGCGTGCGGATCCGCGCGACGTCGCCATCACACGCGACGGCGTCGCTCTGCACGAGCTGCTGCCTGGCAGCCTGGTCGGCACAGGGTCTCCTCGGCGGATCGCGCAGGTGCACATTCGTGCCCCGCACGCGCAGGTCGTCGACATCCGCGGCAACGTCGATTCTCGGTTGCAGAGCGTTGCAGAGGGAGAGTTGGATGCCGTGATCCTCGCTGCGGCCGGATTGGCGCGACTCGGCGCCGACAGTCCGCTGCGTCGTGAGGAACTCGGGCTTGCAGAGTGGCCAACGGCGCCGGGGCAGGGTGCGCTGGCTGTCGAGGCGCGGACGGATGCTGACCCCGAGCTGCTCGCGGCGCTCACCGCTCTCGACGATGCGCCGACCAGGTGGGCGGTGACCGTCGAGCGGGCGATCCTTGAGGGGTTGGATGCCGGATGCCAGGCGCCGATGGCCGCTCATGCCGTCGTCACCGGCAGGTCTGTGCGGGTGAGGACGGTCGTTTACGCCGCTGATGGAGGCCGCCGGATCGGACTCGACGTCACGGAGGAGCTGAACGGGGAGTATATTCATGGCAACGGCAGTGGCAATGAAGCGGATGCTGCCGATGGCGCAAATCCGATGCACGCAGCACGCGGACTCGGGTTGACTCTTGCCCGTCGGCTGCTCGATCACGGGGCAGCTGACCTCGTTTCCCGAGAGCTTTCTTCATGACCGAAATTCATCACGATCGACCCCTGACCGGTTGGCGCGTCCTCGTTCCCCGCGGCGGCCCCTGGGGCGACGGCGTCGCTGCGAGCCTGCGCGCCAAGGGCGCTGTGCCAGTCGTCGCGCCGCTGATCAACTTCGCCCCGACGACGGACCAGGCTGACCTGGACCGGGCGTTGGAGAACCTCGCAGCCGGTGCCTACGACTGGCTGACTGTGACCAGCGCCACGACCGTTGACGTCATGTTCGCGCACCGAGTGGTCGTTCCGCGCACAACGAAGATCGCGGCGGTCGGTGAAACAACGGCTGCGGCACTGCAGGCGGTGGGGTACGACGTGGCGCTCGTACCGGAGAACGATAATTCGGCCGAGGGAATGGCCGAGCAGATCATCGACCTTGAGGGTGACAGCCCGCGTCGGGTGCTGGCACTGCGCAGCGAAATCGCGAAGCCGGTGCTGAGTCGGATGCTGACGAACGCTGGGCACGATGTCGACAGCGTCGTCGCGTACCGAACCGTCGGCGTTCCGGTGACCGACCGCATCCAGCGCGATGTGCACAGCGGCCGGATCAATGCGATTCTCATCACGAGCGGGTCGGTCGCCCAACAGGTGCGCGAGCAGTTCCCCGAGATTCCCGATCAGACGTTACTTGCTGCGATCGGACCGCGCACCGCGAAAGACGCACGCAAGGCGGGGCTGCCGATCACGGTCGTCGCCGATCAGCAGACGGTGGATGCCCTCATCGACACGGTCTCTCGGTTCACCCTCCCGCACGCCTCAGACGAGTTGGCGCAGTGAGTTTCTCGGCCGTCCGACTGCGCAGGCTGCGCCAAAACGCGGCTGTGCGGTCGCTTGTGCGGGAGACCTCGCTGGAGTCGCATCAGCTCGTGCTGCCGATGTTCGTGCGTGAGGGGTTGGCCGCACCAGCGGCCATTGGGTCGATGCCGGGGATTGCGCAGCATACTCTCGACTCGCTGCGCGCGGCAGCGGTTGAGGCGGCCGAGGCCGGGGTGGGCGGTGTCATGCTGTTCGGAGTGCCGGCCCAGCGCGATGCGCAGGGTTCGGGGGCTGACGACCCGCGCGGCATCCTGAATGTTGCGACTGAGGCGGTCGTCGCCGAGGTCGGCGATGCGCTGGTGGTGCAGACCGATCTGTGTGTTGACGAGTTCACCGACCACGGTCATTGCGGGGTGCTCGCAGAGGACGGTTCGGTCGACAACGATGCGACTCTGGAGCGGTACTCCGCGATGGCTCTGGCTCAAGCCCGCGCGGGGTCTCACTTGCTCGGCTTGTCGGGAATGATGGACGGTCAGGTTTCGGCGATTCGCGCTGCACTGGATGCCGAGGGCTTCACTGACACCCTGCTGCTGGCCTATGCGGCGAAGTATGCGAGTGCCTTCTACGGGCCGTTCCGTGAGGCTGTCGACTCTCAGCTCACCGGCGACCGCCGCACGTACCAGCTGGATCCCGGCAATCGACGGGAGGGTGTGCGTGAGGCTGTCGTCGATGAGGCCGAAGGTGCGGACATCGTCATGGTGAAGCCTGCGATGGCCTTCCTTGATGTGCTGCGCGAGGTGCGCGATGCCGTGAGTATTCCCGTGTGGGCATACCAGGTGTCCGGGGAGTACGCGATGATCGAGGCGGCCGCCGCGAATGGCTGGATCGACCGGAGAGCCGCCGTGATGGAGTCGCTGATCTCGATTCGCCGGGCGGGGGCGGATGCCGTGCTGACGTACTGGGCGACCGAGGCTGCCGGCTGGCTGCGCGACGCCGGTCGCTGAGCGGGCGACGCCCGTCGCAATGCAGTAGAGAGGGAGAGTCATGACCGACCGCAATGACGAGCTGTTCGCCGCTGCACGCGCGGTAACACCCGGAGGCGTGAACTCTCCGGTGCGCGCATACGGTTCAGTGGGTGGCACGCCTCGCTTCCTGGCTTCGGCATCGGGGGCGCGGGTGACGGATGCCGCAGGCAACACCTACGTTGACCTCGTCGCCTCGTGGGGGCCGGCACTGCTTGGCCATGCGCACCTCGAAGTCGTCGCTGCCGTGCAGGAGGCCGCGGCGCGGGGCTTGTCTTTCGGCGCCCCGACCGAGGGTGAGGTCGAGCTCGCTGCGGTCATCGCCGAGCGTGTCCGATTCGACGATGCTCGCCCGGTTGAGCGCGTACGTCTGGTCTCGACGGGCACCGAGGCAACCATGACGGCGATCAGGCTGGCTCGCGGAACCACCGGGCGTGATCTGCTGGTGAAGTTCGCCGGACATTACCACGGCCACTCCGACGGGCTGCTCGCCGAGGCGGGTTCGGGGGTGGCGACTCTCGCGCTGCCGGGTTCTGCGGGTGTCCCAGCACCGATCGCCGCGCAGACGCTCGTGATCGGCTACAACGATGCTGATGCGCTGGCCGCTGTGTTCGCTGCGCACGGAGAGCGGATCGCCGCGGTGATCGTGGAGGCTGCTGCGGCCAACATGGGTGTGGTTGCCCCGGTTGCTGGCTTCAACAAGCTCATTGCTGACACCGCCCACGAGCACGGCGCCCTGATGATCCTCGATGAGGTGCTGACCGGCTTCCGCGTGCACCCAGCCGGATATTGGGGTCTGCAGGCGGCAGCGGGCGAGGAGTACCTGCCCGACATCATCACTTTCGGCAAGGTGGTCGGAGGGGGGATGCCGTTGGCCGCTCTTGGCGGACGCGCCGAGGTTATGGATCTACTGGCTCCGCTCGGTCCCGTCTATCAGGCCGGAACGCTGT
>JASGEY010000066.1:0-6458 GCA_047605925.1 Microbacterium sp. | reverse complement strand
CGGTGCTTCACGATGCTGCGTTGCAGTTTCACGAACGCGGGGATCCGGGATCGTCGCGCCCACGATATCCACCGGTCCAGCGCGTCGATGGCCTGCTCGTAGGGGAGCTTGAACACGGTCCGGAGTCCTTCCTTGAGAAGGTAGGCGCGGTGCAGTCTGGGGTCGGTCTGCGCGATCCAGGCGAGTTTCGCGGTCTGTTTCTCGGTGAGAGGTCTTCGGGGTTCTTCCAGAGCGCGTACCGCGAGTTCTTCAGCCCCCGGGCAGTGTCGTTCGCGGGCCTGGCGGGCGCGTCTTTGCGCGGCCTGCCGACGCTGCGGCTCGGCTCGCTCCTGGCGGCCTTGCGCGCGTCGTTCCATGCCTGGCGACGCATCTCGTCGAGCGCGTCGGTGGCCCATTTCACGACGTGGAACGGATCTGCGCAGCGCACCGCCTGCGGGCATCGTTCGGTAACGACGTCGCCGATCCAGTCGGCCCCGTCCGCGGTGATGTGCGTGATCTGGGCGCACCTGCCCGCCCCGACGCCTCCAGCTGGTCGAAGAACTTCCGCAGCGTCTGCTTGTCCCTGCCCGGGGATGCCCACACCAGCCGGCCGGTGTCGTGGCAGACGACGATGGTGAGGTAGCGGTGGCCCTTCTTGTAGCTGATCTCGTCGATCCCGATCCGGGTCAGCCCCGCGAACAGGTCGACTCGCCCGGCCGTGTCGTCCCAAACCCTCGTGATGATCGCACCGACGGTGCGCCACGCGATCCGCATCAGCTCGGTTGCCGCCGACTTCGACGTGACTGTGGCCAGCCACGCGGTCTGATCATCGAAGAACCGGGTATGCCCGGCCCCATGCCGCGCCCACGGCACCTGCCCGACCGTGATCTTGTGAACGGGACAGTCCACTCGAGGTGCGTGCGCTTCCAGCCACACCGGGATCGTGCCCAGATCCAGGCCCCTCCACCGGCGCCGCCCCTCACCAGGATCGTAGCGAGGAGCACACGTCCCGCACTTCCCGCACTTCTCGCACCGGGGCTTCAGCTTCGCCGACGGCCGCACATGGGCGACCACGATCTCCTCATCCGGGTCGTACTCGACCTGCTCGACGATCGTGGTCTTCTCGACTCCCAGCAGCAGCCGCCATAGGGTGGATTCCTGCACGCCGTTCTCCGTGTTTCGTTGCTGACCCCCGACAAGCCAGGAACATAGACGAGAGAACGGCGTGCGCCCGATCAGACCCGCTCAACCACCCACGGATCAGTCACAAGAGCCTGAAAATCCCGGGCACCGGGGCTCAGTTTCTCGTCTCGTGGGTGTTCTTTCACGCACCAGGGTCGCACTCGCAGAGGTGGCCCCAACACGACGACGGACGCGGCCCACTTGGGCTGCGTCCGTCGTCGTGTTGGATTGACGTGTCGTCAGAGGCTTTTCAGCTTGCGGTACTTGCGAACCATCGATACCCCTGTGTGCACGAGGTTGACCGCGAACAGCGCGGTGTATGCGACGGCGAACACTGGGGGCAGAGCCCACAGCGCGAAGCTCCAGCACAGCACGCCAGTGTCGGTCGGCAGCAGGCTGAGGGACTTGCGGATGCCGTTGGCTTCGGCGCGCTCCGCTCCGCGGTTGCGCACCAGCTGCTCAGCGAGGATCTGGCTCATGAACTGTCCGACGCTCATGACAGCGAATCCCGTTGCTACGACGCTGAGCCAAGTGAGGTGCGGTTCGTACACGAGCACGGCCACAGCTACCGACAGGTGAATGAGCGGCGTGCGGATGGCGTCGACGACATGGTCAAGCCACTCGCCGGCCGGGCTGCTCTTCTTTGTAAGGCGAGCAACCTGACCGTCTGCGGAGTCGAAGACGTAGCCGGCTGCTAGCAGCGCAGCTGTGCCGAGTGCCGACGGCCACGATGCGGGCACCGCGATCATGAGCGCGAGCCCTGCGGCCGATAGCGCCGCGCTGAGCATCGTCACTGCGTTGGGACCCAGCCCGACGGTTGCGGCACCGGCTGCCACACCGCGGGCGAGCCGCCGGTTCACCCAGCGGGTGTAGGCAGGCACGCCCGCGCCACTCTTCTGAGCGCGGCTGAGATCGTCCAGATGAGATCGGAACGAAATTGCTCGGTGGGCAGTGGTCGTCATCGTACGGCATCCGCCTCAAGCGTGAAGCTGTGGCTCGGCGTCGTGCGATAGTTCGAATGCACCTCCACGGCGATCGTGTTGGTTCCGGTGTGCAGTGCGCTCGCCGGGACCTCGATGACCACGGGGTTCGCAAGCGCGTTCGCGGCAGAAACCGCAGACGAGGCGTACGTGGTGTAGGTGACGGCACCCGTCGGCATGTTCTTCCGACCGACTTCCACGCCGTTCACGTAGACGATGATGCCGTCATCCGCACGCGTCGTGATCTGGAAGGTGTCGAAGTCGATGCTGTCCACCGACACCGACGTGCGGTAATAGCTGGTCAGCGGCCGAGGGCTGAGTGTCGTGTCCAAGGCCGTCGTGACATTGCTGTGACCCCATCCGAAGACACCGTTGCCGGTTGCCCAGGACGATGCATCGAAGGTCTCCGTGGACCAGCCCGTGGCCGGTGCCGCGCTTGGGAATACATACGACCAGGTTGCATCGGCTGCTACCAGGGGCACGTCGGGCTCGGGCTCGGGCTCCGTCTCGACGACGGGCTGCGTTCCGAGTGTGGCAACGGCGGTGAGCTCGAAGCTGTGGCTCGGAGTGCTTCGGTATCCGGAGTGTACCGAGGCGCTGATCACGTTTGTTCCGGTTGTGAACAGGTTGCCGGGAACCGTGAAGGTCACAGGGTTCGCCAATGCATTCGCGGCCGACACCGCAGCCGTGGCATACGTGGTCGTCGACGACCCGGCGTTGACGTTGCTGCGTCCGACTTCGGTGCCGTTGACGTAGACGATCACACCATCATCCGCACGAGTCGTGATGGTCACGCTCTCGATCGTACTCGCGTCCGTCACTGTGACGTTCTGGCGGTAGAACGACACAAGTGGCTTTGTGCTTTCCGAGGTGGTCAGCGTCGTGCCGAGCGCGCTCTGACCCCAGCCGAGCGGAGCAGCGCCCGTCTGCCACGCCGAAGCGTCGTAGTCGGTGCTCGTCCAGGCTCCCGAAGGACCGGCGTTCGTGTACACGTACGACCATGTCGAACCGGCTCCGATGAGCGTCTCAGTAGTGGGCACCACCGGAGGCTCGGTGGCGATCACCGCAGCAGTGGATGCCGAGGCGTTGCCACGGGCGTCGATAGCCCGAACGAAGTAGCGAGCCGTGCTCGCCGCTGCAGGCAGTGTCGTCGACGTTCCGGTGACAGTCGCGACCACGCGGTCGTCACGCAGAACCTGGTAGGCCGCGACGGCGACGTTGTCGGTAGATGCCGACCATGCGAGATCGACGCCTGTTGCGGTGCCGGTGGCGGTGAGTCCGGTCGGCGCAGTCGGTGCGGTGGCATCGACCTGTGCGTGACGAACGAATCCACCGGACCACTGGCGCGAGTAGGTCGACCGCAGAGAGCTCGTGAAGTCACCCCCGTGCCACAGCTGGCCGGTCGAGTCCACGAAGATTGCCCAGGTGCCCTTGCCGCCTCGCGTGTAGAAGGCGCCGTTGAAGTCGTTGACGCGTGCCCCGGTCGAGGCGTTCCACGCTCCGGTGCTGTAGATGGCGTCGGCCGAGGTCCAACCGGTGCCGACCGTCGACCACTTCGTTGCACCCAGGTATTGGGTTTCGAAGCAGTGGCATCCGCCGTAGACGTTCACACCGTCGGTTGCCAGTGCCTGGAAGTCACCGCCAGCGAGCCCGATGGTCGAGCTCAGCACGGAGAAGTCGTCGCGGCTGTAGCTGAACAGCGAGTGCTCCGACCCACCGAGCCAGACCCGGTCGCCGACTTCGAGGACCGCCTGCTGGTAGCCCTGGCGACCGTTGTCTCTGTTGGAGAACTGCACCTGCCAGGTGTAGAGCTCGTTGCCCACCGCTGATACTGCTGCAGCTTTGTCGGCCGTAAGCGAGCGCGATTGGTTGAAGAAGCCAGCGAGGTACACTCGGTCACCGCGGGCTGAGGCGTCGATGCTCATCACGGTGCCGTTGAGCTCCGGGTTCCACGTGGAGTCCGGCGTTCCGTCGGTGACAGAGAACCGTGCGGCGCCACGGGTGTACTGCTCGGTGAGCGACGTGCCTCCCGCCGAGTGCGTGAAGTCTCCGGCGACATAGAGCCAGCCGTCCTGCACATCCATCGTGCGCACGATCGGAACTCCACCCGACAGGTAGTTGAGAAGCTTTCCAGTAAAGGCGGTATCGACCGCACCCGTTGTCGCATTGAGTACGACGAGACCAGCGTGAGCCTCTCCGTTCACCTCAGTGAAGTAGCCACCCGCAGCGATCCGGTTACCGGGCAGCGTTGCGAGAGCCATGACCTCGTTGTTAAAGGTGGGAAGGAAGGTCGTAACGAACTCCGCCGTGTCGCGCTTGAACGCGGCGAGGTAGGGTTGTGCCACAGCACTGGCGCCCGCGGCTGACTTCTGTACTGACGTGAAGTTACCGCCGACATAGATCGTGTCGTTCACCTCGGTGAAGGCGGACACCTCATTGCTCGCCTCGACCGACGAGGGGCCGGCACCGAGACCCGAGACGCCCCAGTTCTGCTTCTGCGCGAAGCTGTCAGCGACAGCCGCGTAGGTCACCTCCTCCGTTCCCGTGTCAGGGATTGCGGTGAACACCGTGCTGCTGGTGAGCATTGGGCGGATAAACACCTGAGTGAAAGGGCGCGCATACCCGGTGCTGGTGTCCTTGCTCCATAGATAGCTGGTGGAGCTGGGGTCACCCGTGACGAGGCTGCCGAAACCGAAGCCCATCTTCCAGCCCTGGGTCGCGGTGGTGGCCATGCTCACTCGTGCGTAGTAGTTGTCCGCGCCGTAGTTCGCCGTGTAGGTGCTCGTGTTGCTGATCGTGCGCTTCGTGCCGTCGATCGTGTAGGTGGCGATGCGCTGCTGGTTGTTGAACTGCCAGGTCCAGGAGTCGCGAGGACTCTTGAGCGTGAACGTCAGATCCTGCCAGGTGGTCCCGGCCTGGTTGGTGGCGCGAACCAGGCGGATGCCGTCGGCGAGATCCGTGATCGGCTGATTGTTGTTGAGCTGATCGATGATCTCGCTGGAAAGCTGACGGGGCGTGAACGCCTCGGTGCCGGTGACGACCGATCGCACCTGCGCCGGCGTGCCCGAGCCCGCGTTCGCGACAGACCAGTCCTCGCGGCCGCGGCCGACGAGCACCCATCCGCCGCCGTTGCGGGTCTGGTCGCAGTAGAACTGCTCAGCACCCTTGGTCATAGCGGGGGTCAGCAGCCAGTACACCCCATCGGGTGCGCTCGGGTAGTTCTGCTTGATCTCCCAGCAAGACGCGGCGGCGGTGAGCGCGCTGAGGCCGTCGGGCGCCGTGGTGGTCGTGGTGGTAGTCTCCGTCGCTACCGACGCTGTCGGGACGAGCAGCGCGCCGATCGTCAGAAGAGCGGTAGCGGCCGCAGCAACTATCCTGCCGCGTCGAGTGGTGGTGCGTTTCATTTCAGGGTGCCTTTCTGCAGCAGCCGAGGTCAACATTTCGGGTCATTCGGGAAGCTGTGGGCGGTGATCCGCCACGTTCCGTCCTCGCTCTGAATGAGCGAGAAGAGGTGGAGCGCGCGAGGTGCGCGCGCAGACTGGTCGCCGACGGGGTTACCCGCGGCATCCACGATGGTGACGTCCGTCGAGTCGATGCATGCAGTGACCTCAGCGGTGGCGGGTCTTGCGGCGTCATCCAGTGAGGTGACCTCGGCGGATTCGACGGTCGGTGTTCCCTTGACGGTCCAGCCGTTGGTCAGGTATTCCTGCCACGTGGCGTGCAGCTCGGCGGCGTAAGAATCTGCGGCGATGTCCCTCAACAGGGCATCGAGATCGGACTCGGTGCCAATGGATTCCAGCGCCAGTGGCACGCTCAACACAGCGTCGACGATGGTGGCTGCCTCAGATTCTTCGAGCGCCCCTGGCGCGGTCGCATCGGAGGCCGGCAGTGGCGTCGCTGTTACAGATGGTGACGGCGAGGTCGAGCTGTCAGCTTTCGGCGATTGTGAGGCAGGCAGCAACGTGGTTGCTGCGATCACCCCGGCCGCCGCAATCGCGACGACACCGATTGCTGTGGCAATCGTTCTGGCGCGCGAACGGTCACCAGTTATTCCTTCAGAAAAGTCCCCAGACATCCCCTATTTCCCCAGTTATCAGTGCTCGTCCCACCGAGCACGCAGTCACGCACGAAGAGGCATACTGCTATTCCCCGCCTCGAGTTTAGCACGAAAACACTGGGCATGTCAACGACGCGACGAGACTCATCTAAGGTGCTCGCGAGATGGGGTGCGTGCCTCATTTGGGTTTTGCTCGCGAAATGCTGGTCATCGTTCGAGCGCTGCGGTGTGCTGGTGGGATGGGTTCGGAGTTGTCGATG
>JASGEY010000065.1:0-14874 GCA_047605925.1 Microbacterium sp. | reverse complement strand
CTCCTGGACGCGGAGTGCCGGGACGCGGGGCGCCAGGGCGCGGCGCCTGCGGCCGCGGAATGTTCCCGGGGGTCGGGCGCTGGCCCATACCCTGCGCTGAAGCGAAGGGATTGTTGCCTGGGCGCGGACCAGCGGGGCGCTGCCCCATCCCCTGCGACGAGGAGAACGGGTTGTTGCCTGGGCGCGGTGCGCCCGGCTTGGGAACGCTCGATCCAGCAGGCTTCGGTGCCGCAGGCCCTGGCTTCGCTGCAGGAGCGGACGCGGGAGCCGCGGTCGGTTCCGCTGGGGTTGCTGTCGGCGCAGCCGGCGCGGGCGCCTCGGTTGCCGAAGCAGACGGCTTCGGGCCAGGCTTCGGCCCTGGCACCGGCGCTGCCGACTTCACAGCCGCCGGGGATGCGGTCTTAGCCGCGGCCTTCGCCGGGGCAGCATCAGCGGCAGGCTTCAGTGAGGGGTCGGCCTCGATCGCCTGGCGCAGCTTACGCGCCACCGGCGGCTCAATGGTAGAAGAGGGGCTCTTGACGAACTCGCCGAGCTCCTTGAGTTTTGCAAGTGCGACCTTGCTGTCGACGCCGAGTTCAGCGGCGATCTCATGTACGCGTGGTTTACCAGCCACAATTCTCCTGTCTGGGGTTGGTCTGCCCAGACAGGACAGACCATCAGTCGCGGACGGGTCTCATTTTGAGCCGTTCACTTTGTTTCCATAGCCGTTCAGCCTTTGTTTCCGAATGGATGATCTTCGATTGCCCGCGTGTCCACTGTCGTATCCACGCGAAGCGCTCGTGTGAGCGCACGACGCCGCAGCGCGGCATCCATGCATGCCTGCGTCGGATGCAGCCACGCGCCTCTTCCCGGCAGCACGGCACGTTCATCGATGACGAGGATGCCGGACTGAGACACCACCCTGAGCAGGGAGGCGCGGGGAGCACGCGCGCGACAGCCGACGCACGTTCGTACGGGTTCCATCTTACACCTGCGTTTCACCTCGCCCTGCCGACGGCAGGGCGAGTCCGAATGCGGATCAGTCGAGGATGCTGTCAGGCTGGATGTCGATCTTTGCGCCGGTGAGCTTGGCGGCGAGGCGGGCGTTCTGACCCTCCTTGCCGATCGCGAGCGAGAGCTGGTAGTCGGGAACGAGCGCACGGACGGCTTTGGTGCCGGCATCCAGGATGAAAGAGCTGGTGACCTTCGCGGGTGACAGCGCATTGGCGACGAAGGCCGCGAGTTCAGGGTTGTAATCGATGATGTCGACCTTCTCCCCCGAAAGCTCCTCGGTCACCGCCCGGACACGGCGTCCGAGCTCGCCGATGCAGGCACCCTTGGCGTTGATCGCGGGGTCGTTCGCCTTCACGGCGATCTTGGTCCTGTGACCAGCCTCGCGGGCAAGTGAGACGATCTCGACGAGTCCTGCGGCGATCTCAGGAACTTCGAGGGCGAACAGTTTGCGAACCAGGCCAGGGTGTGTGCGCGACACTGTGATCTGCGGCCCTTTGAGGCCCTTTGCGACGCTGGTGACATACACGCGCACGCGAGAGCCGTGGGTGTACTCCTCGCCCGGTACCTGCTCCTCTGGAGGAAGGATCGCCTCGACAGAGCCGAGGTCGACGTGGATCATCCGCGGGTTTGGCCCCTGCTGGATCACACCGGCGACAATGTCGCCCTCCTTGCCGCGGAACTCCCCCAGCACGGCGTCATCGGCGATGTCGCGCAGGCGCTGGCTGATGACCTGCTTCGCGGCGAAAGCAGCAATGCGGCCGAAGTCGTCGGGCGTGGCTTCCTCCTCGCCGATGACCGCACCCTCATCGTCGGTGACGGACTGGAGCACTGCGACGTGACCGGTGCGGCGATCGAGATCCACCCGTACGCCCTCAGGCGTGGGACCGTCGCCTGCGACATGCTTGGTGTAGGCCGTCAGGATGGCCTGTTCGATGATCGATACGAGTTCATCGAAAGGAATCGCCTTCTCTTTCTCGATCCCACGCAGCAGACTCAACTCGATATCCATGACGCCTCCGTATTCAGCTCTCGCCTCGCGCAGTGATTCCGCGGGCATTCGTCCAGGATACCGGAAGGCGCGCGGTCGACGGTGTCTGATCCGGGTCTGTTCAGCCCGCCGCGCCAGATGGCAACGCGTTGATGGCACCGATCAGCCGGAACAGGTTTCCCACCTGATGCTGATCGATGTGCAGGGCGAGCCGCGGCAGCTCCAGCACATCGCGATCTGCGACCTCAGGGGCGAGCGGTGTGCTGCGCACGATACGCCCCGAGACCAGCATGCGCCCGAACTGCGCATTCAGTGCATCGATCTCGGCATCCGTCGGCTCCGTCTTCAGCCGCAGCACCAGAGTCGAGCCCACCCAACGCAGCGAGTCATAGTTGTGCCAGAAGCCCAGGATCGCCGCGGTCGCTTCGTCGATCGAATCGGTGATCTGGACACGATCGAAATCGCCATCGGAGATCACCCCGGCAGGAGCGAGATCCTCGTCCACGAACCGCTTGAGTCCCCTCCAGAACGTGCCGCCGGGCTCGTCGAGCAGCACGATCGGCATGGGCTCGGCTTTTCCTGTCTGCTGAAGCGTGAGCAGCTCGAACATCTCGTCGAGAGTGCCGAATCCCCCTGGCAGGCAGATGAACCCTCTGGACTCCTTCATGAGCATGAGTTTGCGAGTGAAGAAGTACTTCATCGCGACGATGTGGTCGGAAGCCTCTAGGAGAGCGTTCGCTTTTTCCTCGAACGGAAGGCGGATGGACACACCAAGTGACAAATCAGGCCCCGCGCCTTCGGCTGCGGCCTGCATGATGCCGGGCCCGGCTCCGGTCACGACCATCCAGCCTCTGGCCGCCAGCGCGGCTGCGACGAGCTTGGCCTGGACGTAGAGGGGATCATCCTGACGGGTGCGCGCCGAGCCGAACACCGTCACCTTGGGGGTCCCCTGATAGGGGGCGAAAAGGCGGAACGCATCGCGCATCTCGGCAAGTGCAGCAGAAGCGATCTTCAGGTCAAGACGACTCGTGCCGTCCTCCCCCAGCAGCACTGCAGTACGCAGCATCCGCATCACGAGCCGACGATCTGTGTGCACTCCGGCATCTTCCAGGATTCGGTTGATCTCGGCACTGAGCGCTGGAGACAGCGATTCGTCGGTCATGCCATCAGCGTGGCACGTTCCGTGCGTCACAGGTGGCGCAACGCCGCCGGTCAGCGCGTGCTGAGCCGAGCAGTCGCTTCCGAGACCGAGAGCGTCTCACGACTGCCGGTCGCACGATCCCACAGTTCGACCTGGCCGTCTGCTGCTCCGCGTCCGACGATGACGATCTTCGGAACGCCGACGAGCTCGGCGTCTCCGAACTTCACACCGGGCGACACCTTGGGACGGTCGTCGTAGAGCACGTCGAGGCCTGCGGACTCCAGCTGAGTCGACACGTTGGCGGCAACGTCGAAGACGACCTGATCGCGACCCGCCGCGACGACCTGCACGTCGAAAGGCGCGACGGATGCCGGCCAGATGAGGCCCTTGTCGTCGTTGTTCAGCTCGGCGATGATCGCCAGGATGCGGGTGACGCCGATGCCGTAGGAGCCCATCGTGACGGTGACGAGCTTGCCGTTCTCGTCGAGGACCTTGAGACCCAGCGCCTCGGCGTACTTGCGGCCCAGCTGGAAGACGTGTCCGATCTCCATGCCGCGGGCGAGCTCGACGGGTCCGGAGCCGTCTGGTGCGGGGTCGCCTGCGCGGACGTTCGCGATTTCGACGATGCCGTCGGCGACGAAGTCGCGACCGGCGACGACCGAGTGCGCGTGCTTCTGGTCGATGTTCGCACCGGTGATCCAACTCGTGCCCTCACTGACGCGAGGATCGACGAGGTAGCGGATGCCGGTGGCCGACTCCTCGCCGAGGACAGCGCCGGTCGGAGACCAGGGGCCGATGTAGCCCTTGACCAGCAACGGGTTCCTCGCGAAGTCCTCCGCCGTCGCGGTCTCGACATCGGCGGGGGCGAAGGCGACCTCGGCGCGCTTCTCGTCGACCTCGCGGTCGCCGGGAATACCGACGACGACGAGCTCGCGGGTGCCGTCGAGGTGCTTCAGGGCCAGGACGACGTTCTTCAGCGTGTCCGCAGCCGTGTACTCGCCGTCGAGGTGCGCATTGGCATGTGCGACCAGAGTCTCTATGGTCGGCGTGTTCGGAGAGTCGAAGATGACAGGCGCGGCATCCGGGTCGAAGGGGATCGGATCGGGGATAGCCGTTGTGAACGCCTCGACGTTGGCGGCGTATCCGCCCGCAGACCGGACGAATGTGTCCTCACCGACCGGGGTCGGGTGCAGGAACTCCTCGCTGCGCGAACCGCCCATCGCACCGGCATCCGCCTGCACGATCGCGTACTCCAGGCCGAGACGCTGGAAGATGCGCTCGTAGGCGGCGCGCTGCGCCATGTAGCTGGCGTCGAGCCCGGCATCCGACGAGTCGAAGGAATAGGCGTCCTTCATGGTGAACTCGCGTCCGCGGAGGAGGCCGGCGCGAGGGCGCGCCTCGTCGCGGTACTTGTCCTGAATTTGGTAGATCGTCAGGGGCAGGTCCTTGTAGGAGGAGTACAAGTCTTTGACGAGCAGCGTGAACGCCTCTTCATGTGTGGGGGCGAGCAGATAGTCGCCGCCCTTGCGATCCTGCAGACGGAACAGCAGGTCGCCGTACTCGTCCCAACGACCTGTCTCCTCGTATGCCTCTCTCGGCATGAGGGCAGGGAAGTGCACTTCCTGCGCGCCGGCCGCCGCCATCTCTTCACGAATGACGGTCTCGATCTTCGCCTTGACGCGCAGACCGAGTGGCAGCCAGGCAAAGATTCCCGCAGCCTGAGGCCGGATGTAGCCGGCCCTGATCAGCAGCTTATGGCTGGCGACCTCGGCACCTGCCGGGTCTTCACGGAGAGTGCGGAGGAAAAATTTCGAGAGACGAGTGACCACGGGACGATTCTACTGACGCCGGATGCCGGTGCTGACCGGTCGCCCTAGGGTGGAGACATGCCTCAGCGCCGATCGCATGTCGCCCCATCCGCCGCACAGACCGAGCTCGCCACAGCTCTCGCGAATCTGCGTCTGACACTCAACGTATCTTCAGAGTTCTCCGCGGACGTTTCTGCGGAAGCATCCGCCGTCACAGCCAGCGAACCCGAGCTCGACCTGCGCGGGATCCCGTTCGTTACTCTCGACCCGGCGGGCTCTATGGATCTCGACCAGGCTTTCCACCTCCAGCGAAATGGCGGCGGATACACGGTGCGCTACGCCATCGCGGATGTTCCATCCTTCGTCACCCCTGGCGGTGCGGTGGATGCTGAGGCTCGCAGCCGCGGACAAACTCTGTACGCGGCAGACGGCACAATCCCACTTCACCCGAAACCGCTGAGCGAGAATCGCGCTTCGCTCCTCCCTGACGTCGATCGACCAGCGCTTGTGTGGACATACGATCTCGATTCAGCCGGTGCAGTCGCGGCGTTCAGACTGGAACGTGCGCTGATCCGCTCGCGCGCAAAACTCGACTACGTCTCGACGCAGGCGGCGCTGGACCGGGGCGAAGACAGCCCTGCGGCTCTTCTTCCGGAGATCGGCAGGCTGCGCATCCAGCAGGAGCAGCTACGGGGAGGCGCCAGCCTGAATCTCCCCGACGAAGAGGTGGTACGGATCGCCGATGGCACCTATGCGATCGATAGACGCCAACCTTTGCCCGTTGAGGACTGGAACGCCCAGCTGTCGCTCATGACGGGCATGGCTGCCGCCTCGCTCATGCTGGACGCCGGCGTTGGCATCTTGCGCATCATGCCCCAGCCATCCGACGACGAGTTCGCGGTGTTCCGTCACCAGACCAAGGCTCTGGGACGCCCCTGGACCGCCGGTCGGTACGGCGATTATCTGCGCAGTCTCGATAGGTCAGATGCGCTCACCCTCCCGGTCCTGAATGCCGCAGCGACACTCTTCCGCGGCGCCGGGTACGTCACGTTCGACGGCGAGCCACCAGCGGAGACGATGCAGGCCGCCATCGGCGCACCCTACGCCCACGCAACCGCACCCCTACGCCGACTCGTTGACCGATGGACTCTTGCGATCTGCCTCGCTGTGGCTGAGGGGCGTGAAATCCCCGGCTGGGCGCGCGACTCGCTCGCCTCCCTTCCATCGCTGATGCAGGCGTCAGCGCAACGCGCGTCGAAGCTCAACTCCGCAACGATCAACTGCGTCGAAGCTGCACTGATGTCCCCGCTGGTCGGCACAACCATCGAGGCAATGGTCATCTCCATGCGCGACGAACGTGCCACCGTTCAAATCGCGGATCCGGCTGTAACGGCATCCGCTCCCGTCCCCGCTGACGCTCGAGCCGGCAGCCTAATCCGGCTACGAGTGCTCGGCGCAGACATCGAAAAGGGGCGCGTGGATCTCGCTCCATGACCCGACAGGATCAGCAGGATCTCATCCTGATTCGCAGTTTACGAGGAGGGAGCCGTAGTAGCCCTCTTCGGCTTTCTCCATCACATCTGCGGTTGCGATCTGCGAAGGCAATACGGCAACATCGAGCTGGTCTTTGTTGTGCTTATCCCAACAGGCCGCGATGATGCTGGCATCGCTCTGGTCTATAGCCCCTGCCGAATCGAAACCAAGTGCACTCCGTGCATCGAAAACGGCAATCGACCCACCCTCTGCTTCAGCGATGACGTCACCGGCCGTTTGACCAATGAATGAGGTTGCTTGCTGACTTGACCACGCCATGGGACTGCAAGCCAGCATCGTGATCGAAACCCACGCAAGGACAATACCAACGCAAATTGGCTGGCGCGATCCGCGTATCCGCCAATTCATTTGGTGACGCCGCCACCAGCAGTAGCGAACGCGAGCCGCACCAGCGACGTCATTGACATCCTCCGCAACAATCCATTAACCCTCATGGTGATCCAGACGCTAGCGGAACAGAAGCGCAGGCGTCAATATTGCGACGTGCCTCACGTTTTTGAGTCCGAAGACCAATGAAATGGGGGATTCTGATGGGCGCGAGGCGCGATGTCGCGAACACGCTGGATTCTGCGCATCGGGATCCCGAGCAGGCGGCGAAGAAGAACCGAGGGGATTCCTCGAAGAGATTGACGGTGCTGTCGTCGGCGAGTCTCACACCGTGACGATTTGCGCGGTGCCCAGCGGCGCATCCGGCCCCATCTCGGCTGCGATGCGGTTCGCCTCCTCGATGAGTGTGGCGACAATCTCGTTCTCGGGCACGGTCTTGATCACCTCGCCCTTCACGAAGATCTGCCCCTTGCCGTTGCCAGACGCCACACCGAGGTCGGCCTCACGTGCCTCGCCTGGACCGTTCACGACGCAGCCCATGACCGCGACGCGCAGCGGCACCGTCATGTCTTTGAGCCCTTCTGTGACATCCTCGGCGAGGGTGTAGACGTCGACCTGGGCGCGTCCGCACGAGGGGCAGGACACGATCTCGAGCGTGCGCTCACGGAGGTTCAGCGACTGCAGAATCTGGTGGCCCACCTTGACCTCCTCCGCGGGCGGGGCCGACAACGAGACACGGATCGTGTCGCCGATGCCCTCCCCGAGCAGGATGCCGAACGCGGTCGCGCTCTTGATCGTGCCCTGGAACGCCGGCCCCGCCTCGGTGACGCCGAGATGCAACGGCCAGTCACCGCGCTCGGCAAGCTGCCGATACGCCTTCACCATGACGATTGGGTCGTTGTGCTTGACCGAGATCTTGAAATCGTGGAAGTCGTGCTCCTCGAACAGCGAGGCCTCCCAGACGGCGCTCTCGACGAGCGCCTCGGGCGTCGCCTTGCCGTACTTCCGGAGCAAACGGGCATCGAGCGAGCCGGCGTTCACGCCGATGCGGAGCGAAACCCCTGCGTCCTTCGCGGCCTTGGCGATCGCCCCGACCTGGTCGTCGAATTTGCGGATGTTGCCCGGATTCACGCGAACGGCGGCACAGCCGGCGTCGATGGCCTGGAAGACGTACTTCGGCTGGAAGTGGATGTCGGCGATCACCGGGATCTGGCTCTTCTTCGCGATGATGTGCAGCACGTCGGCGTCGTCCTGCGAGGGAACAGCCACCCTGACGATCTCACAACCGGATGCCGTGAGCTCAGCGATCTGCTGCAGCGTTGCGTTGATGTCCGTCGTCTTCGTCGTTGTCATCGACTGCACGCTGACCGGCGCGTTTCCGCCGACGAGCACCTTGCCCACTTTGATCTGGCGGGACTTGCGACGAGGGGCGAGGACTTCGGGGATCTTCGGCATCCCAAGGTTCACTGCTGGCACCCCTCAAGCGTACTCGCGCGCCACGCGTCAAAACCGAGAACCTGCGGTGTGATAGTTTTCAGCACATGCTTGCGAATCGCACCTGGTGGCCCGCCTCCTAGGCGGTGTGTTCGCAATCTCACGAATCCCAACCGCCTTCAGGGGCGGTTTTTTCGTCTGAGCCGCGCCAGATCCCTCGCACAGGAGACATCGATGACCCTCTCACGCCTCGCCGAGCTCAGCGCCGACCCGACGGCATCCTTCGTCCTGATCGCGCGCGACGGAGCCGACTCCGTCGAACTACTCACGGGAGACGTCGTCGATGTCGACCTCCTCGCTGACATCCCGCTGACCATCGATGGAACGCCTCGCGAGGTCTTCGCCCTGGTGCCCTATCGTCAGGTCCGCGAACGCGGTTTCGTCGCGCACGATGACGCCGCTCCCCTGCGCTGCATCGTGATCTCCGAGCACGAGAGCGTCTCAACCGCTGCCTTGCTCGATGCGCTCCCCTCGGATGCCGTCCCCCTGCGCGACGGCGGATTCGACATCACCGACGATGAGTACGCGACGATCGTCGAGCGTGTGATCGCCGACGAGATCGGCCGAGGAGAAGGTGCCAACTTCGTCATCCGCCGCGATTACACCGCGCGCATCGATGTCGACGATCGCACCGCCGCGCTCACCTGGTTTCGCGCGCTGCTTACGCACGAACGCGGTGCCTACTGGACCTTCGCAGTCATCACCCCCGAGCACATCGCTGTCGGCGCGAGCCCCGAAGCCCACGTCGTCGCCCGTGGCGGCGTCGTCACCATGAATCCGATCTCCGGCACCTTCCGCCACCCCGCTGGTGGCGCGACCAAGGAGACCCTGGTGGAGTTCCTGTCTTCGACGAAGGAGACCGAGGAACTCTTCATGGTCGTCGACGAAGAGCTCAAGATGATGAGCGCCGTGTGCTCGGACGGTGGCCGCATCACCGGTCCCCACCTCAAGGAGATGTCGCGCCTGACCCACACCGAGTACATGCTCAGGGGGCGCAGCAGGCTCGATCCCCGCGACATTCTGCGCGAGACGATGTTCGCCCCTACTGTGACGGGTTCGCCCATGCAGAACGCCTGTGCGGTGATCCGCCGCCACGAGACAAAGCCACGCGGATATTACTCGGGTGTCGCGGCACTGTTCACCCCGAACACCGAGGGCGGTCACGATCTCGACGCGCCGATCCTCATCCGCACCGCGTACGTGCAGAACGGCTCACTCAGCGTTCCGGTCGGTGCTACGCTCGTGCGCCACTCGGACCCATACGGCGAAGTCAGCGAGACCCACGGCAAAGCCGCTGGCGTACTCGGCGCGATCGGAGCAATCGAGCGAGATACGGTGGCTGAGGCCCGCAGCGACTCCGACGAACCAACAGCGCCGCGATCGCTCGCAGGCGACGAAACGGTGGCAGCGCTGCTGTCTTCACGAAACGCCCGCCTCGCCGAGTTCTGGCTGAACCCGCAGGGCGACACGGTCACAGGTCCGTTCGCCGGCCGCACAGCGGTGGTGGCCGACGCAGAAGATCGTTTCACCACGATGCTCGCGCACCAGTTACGTCACCTCGGGCTCGACGTGACGATCTCGGCGTGGAGCGAGGTGACGGATGCCGCGATCGACGCCGCCGACCTCGTCATCGCAGGTCCAGGCCCCGGCGATCCGCGCGACCAGGAAAGCCCCCGCATCGCGCGCATGCGCGAGGTCGTTGCACGCCGCCTGGATGCCGGCGCACCGCTGCTCGCGGTGTGTCTGAGTCACCAGATCCTTGCCGACCGTCTCGGCCTCGAGCTCTTCCCGCTCGCAGCGCCCCACCAGGGTCTTCAGAAGTCCGTCCCGGTGTTCGGGGAGCATGCGTCGATCGGCTTCTACAACACCTTCACGGCGCGAGTCTGCCCCGGCACCACGACGGTCGGCCCTGCAGAGGTCTCTGCGGATGCTGAGACCGGTGACGTATATGCCCTCCGCGGCACGCACTTCGCTTCGATACAGGGGCACCTCGAGTCGATTCTGTCGCGCGACGGCATCCGCACGCTGGAGCGCCTGGCAGCTCACGCCCTCGCCTGACCGGCGGTTCCTGAGCGCCCTTCGTCTCGTCGCATCGCTCCTCACTCAGGAACCGCGCAGCGAGGCGAAGGGTCAGCCCCCGAGAATGTTCACCGGATTGAACAGGTCGGCAATAAGCAGCAGCGCACCCATCGCGATCAACACCACCGCGACAACCACCGTGAGTGGGACGAGCCTGGTCGCGTCGACCGGCGCGGGCGGCGGGCGCCGGAAGACCTTCGCCCAGACCCTGCGGATGCCGTCCCACAACGCGACGACGATGTGACCGCCGTCGAGCGGCAGCAGCGGGATCATGTTGAAGACGAAAAGGGCGATGTTCAAGGAGCCCAAAAGGCCCAGCAGCACCGAAAAGCGGTTCAGGATCGGCGCGTCCGTCGCCGCCACCTCGCCGGCCAGCCGTCCGACGCCGACAACGCTGAGCGGCCCGTCGGGGTCGCGCTCACCGCCAGTCACGAGAGACACGCCGACATCCCACAGCTTCACAGGCAGGTTCACGATGAGCGAGACGACACGGCCGACACTATCTGCGGCCATCTGCGGCCCCGCCGTCAGCGGCTGCTGCACGAAACCCAATTGGGCGCCCATGCCGACGTACCCCACCGTCTTTACGATCTGGACGCCTTCGTCATCGAGGATCGGCGTGCCACTGGCATCCGTGATCTTCCGGTCCACCGCAATCGGCGTGACCGTCAATGTCTCCTCGATGCCGTCTCGCAGCACGATCACGTCGAGCGTCTCACCGGGAGATGACTGGATGATGGCCGAGGCCTCGGCGAAGTTCGACACCTCGGTGCCGTCGATGGAGACGAGAACGTCACCGGGCTGGACGCCCGCTTTGGCGGCCGGGGAGGCCGGATCATCCGCCGCGCACTCCGTCGCCGTCGAGCCAGCCGGCAGCACACACTCGCTCACCGCGGCAATGGTCGTTGTACCCTGCTGCACGCCGATCCCCGACACCAGCACCGTGAAGATGACGGTCGCGAGGATGAGGTTCATGAGCGGCCCGCCCAGCATCACCACGATGCGCTTCCAGACCGGCAGACGGTAGAAGACGCGGCCCTCCTCCCCCTCGGCGATCGTCTCGTCGTTCGCCGACCGGGCATCCTGCACGAGCGCGCGGAAGATGCCCCTCGCGGGTCCTGCATTGCGCGACGCCGGGTACATCCCAGACATCGAGATGAATCCGCCCAGCGGCAGCAGCTTGAATCCGTACTCGGTCTCGCCGATGCGCTTGGACCATACACGGGGGCCGAAGCCGATCATGTACTGGCCGACGCGCACGCCGGACAGCTTCGCAGGCAGCAGGTGGCCGATCTCGTGCAGGCCGATTGACAGGCCGAGGCCGATCAGCATGAACAGGATGCCGCCCAGATAGAGCAGTGTTTCCACACACCAAAACTACCCGTCTCTGGTGATGAATCCGCCCACACCCCATAGGCTGATTCCGTGACCACTCGCCAGCTGCGACTTGTGCGTGCAGCATCTGTCTCGTCGGTGGCCACCTTGCTCGCTGCGCTTTCTCACACCTTCGCCAGCGGAGCAGCTCCGCACCCTCTGCTGGTGCTCGCCGTCTCGGTACTCATCGTCCCGATCGCGGCACTGTTGCTCGGCGTCAGGCTCTCGAAGGCCAGAGTGGCCCTCACGGTTCTCGTCAGCCAGACCGCCTTCCATGTGATCTTCCAGGTGCTGGGAGCGCCAACCGGCTCCGAACCCCGCCTCGGGCATCAGCACGGACCTCTCGCCCTCAATTCGGTCTCGATCGCCGCCCTCCCTGAATTCGCCATGGTCATCTGGCACGTGCTCGCCGCCGTCGCCACGACAGCGCTGCTCTGGCACGGCGAGTCCCTCGTGCGGGCGATCGCGGGGTGGATGCTCGCACTCATCCGCCACCCAGGCGCGATCGTTCCGGCCGACCACCGCCGCCCCGCGATACTGGTGTCGCACCGGCATCCGCTCATCGACCACGCCCGCAGCGCCGCCGTCACCCGACGCGGCCCCCCGCTCTTCTCCTGATCGCACCGCGCCCGCCCCACTCGGGCGCCTTCATCCCGTGGGCTCTCGCGCACTTCGGCGCGCCCGCGTGCACTCGAGCATTCATGCAGTCAAGGAGTATTCATCATGCGTTCCACCACCACCCTCACCACCGGACTCATCGGCGGCGCCCTCATCGCCATCGCAGCGCCGCTCGCCGCGAGCGCCCACGTCACGGTCACTCCAGACGAGATCGTCGCCGACGAGCACGGCGTCCTCACCTTCGCGTTCTCGCACGGTTGCGAGACATCGCCGACGACCTCACTGAAGATCACCATGCCCGAGGGCCTCGCCTCGGTCGCGCCGACCATGGACAGCGACTGGACCATCGACGTCGAGCGCGGGGATGACGGACTGGTCAGTGCGGTCACCTACACCGCCGTGACCCCCGTGCCGATCGACCTGCGCGGCGCCGTGAGCATGTCGGTCGGACTCGATGACGACACGCCCGACACGCTCGTGTTCCCCGTCGTGCAGACCTGCGTCGAGGGCAGCACCGAGTGGACCCAGGTCGCGGCGGAGGGCGAGGACCCGCACAGCCTCGACGACCCCGCGCCGCAGGTCACCGTCACGGCCGCGGATGAGGACGGCCACGACATGGCTGCCAGGCACGAAGAGGCGGATGCCGGGCCATCCGACCCCGCTCCGGCGGCCGATTCCGTGGGCACCGTCCTCGGGGGCGCCGCCCTTGCCGCAGGTCTCGCCGCGCTGATGGTCTCGGTGCTCGCCTACCGCCGCCGGGCGTGATCGGCCGTCTGCTTCCATCGCAGCCGCGGCGGATGCGGACACCGCGCCGTACCGTTCATCCACGCGTGGCCGTGAGAACATGGACAAGACATGTCGAGTGAACAACAACCGAGCTTGCCCCCCGTGCTCCGCCCCGCGAACCCGCCAAGGCGCGAGCTGACTGAACTCGCCAGCCGATTCGCCAGCGAGGTAAGGGGCGATCTATCCGGCGTCACTCTCACTGGCATCACCCTGGCGACAGCCGATCTGCGTCGCGGCGAGGCATTCGTCGCAATTCAGGGTGTGAACCGTCACGGCGCCGAGTTCGCCACGATCGCTGCGGAAAAGGGCGCTGTCGCACTCGTCACCGATGCGGCCGGCGCCGAGATCGCCGAGCCCGCCGGGTTGCCGATCATCGTCGTCGACGATCCGCGGGGCATCCTTGGTGAGCTCAGCGCCTGGGTGTACGGCACCGGTGCCGACGACGACCTCCCCCTCCTGTTCGCCACCACCGGCACGAATGGCAAGACCAGCGTGTCCCATCTGCTCGAGGGCGTCCTCGACCAGATCGGTGTCATCACCGGGCTGTCGTCGACGGCAGAGCGCCACATCGCAGGCGAAGTGATCGTCTCCCGTTTGACCACGCCTGAGGCATCTGAAATGCACGCGCTCCTCGCGCTCATGCGCGAGCGCGAGGTCGAAGCGGTGGCTGTCGAGGTAAGTGCGCAGGCGCTCTCTCGGCACCGCGTCGATGGCATCCTCTTCGATGTCGCGGGGTTCACCAATCTCAGTCACGACCACCTTGACGACTATGCCGACATGGCGGAGTACTTCGAGGCCAAGCTGCCGCTGTTCCGCCCCGATCGCGCGCGGCGCGGGGTGGTGTGCCTGGATTCACCATCAGGGGCGAGCGTGGTGACGCGCGCCGAGATCCCCGTAGTCACCGTCGGTACTCCGTCAATCGCCGTCGATCCCAACGCGGCAGTCGGCGCGGATTGGGTCGTCACCATTGACGAAGAACGCGCAGCAGGCACAACGTTCACAATGACCGGTCCCGCCGGATCCCTCACGACGACCGTTCCGGTCATCGGGCCGCACATGGCAGCCAACGCAGCTCTCGCGATCGTGATGCTTCTCGAGTGCGGTTATGCGTGGGAGCGGATCTCTGCAGCGCTCGAACGCGACGGCGGCATCCGCGCCTACCTCCCCGGGCGCACACAACTCGTCTCTGGTGAGGCCGGACCCGCCGTCTTCGTTGATTTCGGCCACTCCCCTGACGCGTTCGAGAAGACGCTTGCCGCCGTGCGACGGGTCACCCCCGGCCGCGTGCTGATGCTCTTCGGCGCCGACGGCGATCGCGACGCCAGCAAGCGGTACGACATGGCGCGCACTGCGGTCGAAGGCAGCGACATCCTGGTGGTCACCGACCACCACCCGAGATTCGAAGACCCGGACTCCATCAGGGCGACGCTTGTCGCGGGTGCCCACACAGCGCGACCGGATGCTGAGATCTACGAGTATTCACCACCGGAGAAGGCGATCGTCGCCGCCGTCGCGATGGTGGGCGAGGGAGACGCGATCCTGTGGGCGGGTCCCGGACACCAGGACTACCGTGACATTCGCGGTGTGCGCACCCCGTACTCGGCACGGGAGCTCGCCCGCCGCGCTCTGAAGGCGGCCGGCTGGCCGGTGCCGGATTCGCACTGGCCGGTGCCCTACCCGCCCGAGCCCTGACCCGCGCGCCCCCCGCCGCG
>JASGEY010000064.1:0-12431 GCA_047605925.1 Microbacterium sp. | reverse complement strand
GGGCGGGATCAGACCGCGACGGGGGGCGGCGGCGGGAGCTCGCGCTGCGGGACGCCGTGCGCCTCGCGATGCAAGCGCTCCATGCGGAGGTCGAGCTCGGCGGCGGCATCCGCAGCATCCGTCAGACTGTCGACGATATGTGCAGGCACCTGGTTCGCGAACTTGTAATAGATCTTGTGCTCGAGGCTCGCCCAGAAGTCCATCGCGATCGTGCGGAACTGCACCTCAACGGGCACCGACAGTGCTCCGGTGGAGAGAAACACGGGCACCTCGATGATCGCGTGCAGACTCTTGTATCCGTTGGGCTTGGGTTCGGCGATGTAGTCCTTCACGACCCGCACAGTGACGTCATCCTGCGCGGTGAGCAGGGTGAACAGTCGGTACACATCGGCGGTGAAGCTGCAGGTGACGCGCACACCGGCGATATCGGTGATCTCAGAGCGGATGCGGTCGAAGTCAGGATCGTCGATGCCCTTGCGGGCGAGCTTCTCGACGATGCTGTCCGGCGACTTCACCCTGCTCTTGACGTGCTCGATCGGGTTGTACGCGTGGTGGTGCGTGAACTCATCGCGCAGGATCGAGATCTTCGTCTCGACCTCTCGCATGCCGAACTCGTACTCATGCAGGAACCGCTGAAACTGATCGCGCAGTGCCCTGGCCTCGTTGATCGCTCTCTCGTCGACGGGCACCGTGCTCATGCCACGACGCTATCCAGCCATGATCGGAATCGGCTGTGCATCCGGGCGCCGCCCCCGTGTGTCCGCCCATCCCGGCGCTCCGGTCGCGCTTTGTGCCGCTTGGCGGCGCCGCAGGCGGCACAAATCGCGACCGGAGTGGGGATGCCGGTCAGCCGGTCGTGTACCAGACCGTCGTGTCGACCGGCACAGCGTTGCCCTCGAAACTTTGGCTGCGAAGGATCACCGTCGCGCCGGTCGGAAGGGCCACAGGCGTAGCGCCGAGGTTCGCGAGCACGTGCACCTCGCCCCGGCGGAAGGCGACAGCATCCGCACCAGCGTCCTCCCAGACCAGCGAACCTGAGCCGAGGCCGAGCTCGCGGCGCACCACCAGCAGCTGTTTGTACAGCGACAGGGTCGAGGTCGGGTCGCCCTCTTCGACGTCGCGGGCGTACTGCGCCCACTCGGCGGGTTGCGGCAGCCACGAAGCCCCGGTGTCGTTGAATCCGTATGCGGGAGCTTCCGCTTCCCAGGGCAGCGGCACACGGCATCCGTCGCGTCCGTACCGCTCACCGTTCGTGCGGAACCAGGTGGGGTCCTGCCGGAACTCGTCGGGGATCTCCATCGCCTCGGGCAGGCCCAGCTCTTCACCCTGGTAGAGGTATGCCGAACCGGGGAGCGCGAGCATGAGAGCGGTGGCCGCGCGACCGCGGGCGAGGCCTGTTGTTGCGTCGGGCTTGCCCTGGGTGTTCGGGCCGATGCCTTCACCCTGCGGATTCTCCACGGTGAGGGCGAGACGCGTTGCATGACGCACGACGTCGTGGTTCGAGAGCACCCAGGTGCTCGGAGCGCCGACGGCGCCGAACTCGTCGAGGGATTCGCGGATGACATCGCGGAGCGCCCTCGCGTCCCACTTGGTCATCAGATACGGGAAGTTGAAGGTTTGGTGCATCTCGTCTGCACGCACCCACAGCGCGGTTTGCTTCAGCGTCGGCAACCAGGCTTCTCCGCACAGCGCGCGGTCACCGTCGTACTCCGCGAGCACCTTATGCCAGTCGCGGTATATGTCGTGAACGCCCTCCTGGCCCCAGTACGGCACATCAGTCTCGGCGCCGCCCATAGAATCGGCATCCGCCGCAGGGGTGTAGTCGGCGAGCGCTTGCTCCTTCACCATGCCGTGCGCGACATCTACGCGGAAGCCGTCAACCCCGCGGTCGAGCCAGAAGCGCAGGATGCTGCGGAACTCTTCGCGCACCTCTTCGTTGGTCCAGTCGAAGTCGGGCTGGCTGACGTCGAAGATGTGCAGGTACCACTGGCCGGGATTGCCGTCGGGCTCGGTGATGCGCTCCCACATGCCGCCCCCGAACACCGACTCCCAGTTGTTCGGCGGGAGTTCGCCGTTGTCACCCTTGCCGTCGCGGAAGATGTAGCGGGCGCGCTCGGGGCTACCGGGACCGGCCTTCAGTGCTTCCTGGAACCAGGCGTGCTGATCCGAGGAATGGTTCGGAACGAGGTCGATGATGACGCGGATGCCGCGGGCGTGCGCCTGGGCCAGCATCTCGTCGAAGTCAGCCAGTGTGCCGAACAGTGGATCGACATCGCGGTAGTCGGCCACGTCGTAGCCGGCGTCGCACTGCGGGCTCGTCATGAAGGGGCTCAGCCAGATCGCGTCGACGCCGAGCTCCTGGAGGGAGTCGAGTCGGCTCGTGATGCCAGGGAGGTCGCCGATGCCGTTACCGGATGCGTCCGCGAAAGAGCGGGGATAGATCTGGTAGATGACGGCGCTGCGCCACCACTCGGAACCGGGAGACGCGATCTGCTCAAGCTGTGCCATGAGATCAGGCTAATGCACGGCGCCACCGGGATCGAATCGATTCGATGCTGAGGCTGGGAGGCGCCGGGCGCCGGGATCGGCCTGTGCAGATGCACGGCCAGGGTACGGATGCGGCACGGACCTCGACCGGCGCCAGGACCGCCCCCGTTCCCATGAAACATCGAGGCTAGGATGAGGGAGTGACTCGCTCACCTCGACTTGCCAGAAACGTCCGCCAAGTGACCGGGGCGCTCGGAGCGGTTGCCTTCGTCATTTGCATGATGAGTGGATGCACACCGGAACCTGAGAACACTTCCACGACCGAGATTGTCCGTGTTCCCGGCGATGCACCGACAATTACCGAAGCGATCGATCAGGTCGCCCCTGGGGGGCTTGTTCTGGTTTCTCCCGGGGTCTACGAGGAGGAAGTCACGATTGATAAGGAGGGCATCACGCTGCGTGGTGTCGACCGCAACGACACCGTCATCGACGGTGGTGGTCTGCGTTCCTTCGGTGTCTTCGTTTCTGCGGATGGTGTGCGCGTGCAGAACCTCACGGTCCGGTCGGCCCAGTTTTATGGGGTGCTCGTCACCGGCATGCACGATGAGAACGGGCCGCTCGCGCACGGTGGGCCGGGGTACTCCAGTCTCGACACCGACGCGTTCCCGCCGATTGAGCGTTTTGCCGTTGAGGGCGTCACCGCCTCGAACAATGGCCTCTATGGCATCTACGCCTTCGACGCCAGGCATGGGGTGATCGCTGATTCCTACGCCTCCGGCAGTGCGGATTCCGGTTTCTACGTGGGGCAGTGTGAAGAGTGCGACATTCTTGTGTCCGGCAACGTGGCCGAACGCAATGCGATCGGATTCGAGAACGCGAACGCCTCTGACAGTGTGTACATCGTCGGTAACCGTTTCGCGGGCAATCGGATCGGAATGACACTGATCTCCAACTACCAGGAGGCGTTCACCCCGCAGCGGAAGAACCGCGTTTTCGGGAACGTGATATCAGGCAATCATTCTTCCGATTCACCGGCGCACGCACTCGGCGGCTTTGGCGTGGGTCTCGCAGTGAACGGCGGCGTCGGCAATGACATCGCGGCGAACAGGATCGAAGGCAATCCGGTGGCCGGCATCCTGCTCAGCAATGCCGAGGATCTACCCGCGAAAGACAATGTTTTCTCTGATATCGCGTTCGCCACAAATGGAGTGGATGTCGTGAACACCTCCGCCGATCGGGCACCCGCTCTCGGCAACTGCTTCACGCTATCCGGGCCCGCGACGTTTTCACCGGAATCGTTGAGCGGCAGCCGCTGCGGCGACACCGCGCCGACCGCGGGAGGGGGTGTTCTTCCGCGCGTGGACGTCCCTAGTGGTATCAGCTTTCTCAAGGTGCCACAGCCGCCAGCGCAGCCATCGATGACAGACGTCGAAACGCTCCCGAGTCCGCTCCCCGACACCATTACCATGCCGGCAGCTGCGGACTTCCCGTTGCCTGCGGCAGACTTTCTCGCCGACCGGGCGGGTGTGCGATGACCTCAGCGCGTGGGCGACAACGACGGCGCGGTCGATCAATGGCGGGGGCAGTGTGCGTTCTCATGGCTGCAACAGGTCTCCTCGGATGCGTCGGCGGGGACGCAGCTCCGACGCCGCCTGCGGTTGTCACTGAGGGCCCTCGTGCTCTCACATCTGACGAAGCCGAGCGTCTGGCACTGGTGCGCTTTCGGAACTTCGATGCGGGTGTGCGGGCGGTGGCCACATCGGTCGTCGATGCGGGTGTGAGTTATGCGATTTCGGGCTGGGTCGATTTCGCCTCGCAGCTTGGATATGGACGCATCGAAGCCGCAGGGGAACAGTCGCTGCTCGCCTGGTCGATGGTGGGTGTCGCCACGGCGCCGCTACCGACAGGTGTCACCGAGGCGCCGCTTCCACCGCCGACCGTCGAAAGTGTCGACTCGGGGTGGATCAGCAGCAGCTTGGCGCCGGACGCGTCGCGCCTTCATGCGCTCCTCGCGCTGATCATCTCGGTGAGCTCGGATCGTCCAGACAACCCGTTGCTGCTCCAGCAGACGGATGCGCGCTGGCTCCGCTCTGACGAGATCGACGGGGTACGCGTTGACGTCTATGCAGGGCCGACCAGTGACACGGTCTATGATCCGGCATCCGGTGAGCCAGATGACGGGAGCGCGGCGACCGTGCGGTATTGGGTGGACAGCGGTGGTCTTCTCGTGCGCTTGGAGGCGCACCTGGGCGGCAGCGGTGAGTGGTCCACGGTGGATTTCGCGGAGGCCGAATCGAATGTCCAATTCGCTCAGGAGCTGGGAAGCGCGGTGGATTCCGCGTCGGAGTCCACGCAATGAGTAGCGAGCCCGAACAGGTATCGGAGCAGAATCATGGCCTTGTTCGGCGTGACATTCTGCGGGGGGCTGCCGCTGGCGCTGTAGGTGCGACAATCGGGGCGCTGGGCGGGTGGTTCGCTTCTGGCGCGTTCACCACGCCTGACGACGGGGGCACCTCTCGCACCGATGGGCAGGACGGTGCTAGCGCAGATCCTGTCGATCCGTATGGTGAGCATCAGGCCGGTGTCGTCGTGCCAGCAACCCCCCAGAGACATGGTTTCTTCATGGTTCTTGAGCTCAGCGCGGTTCCTGAAGCGGATGCCGCAGACGAGGCGTTTCGTGTGCGACTGGGTTCTCTTTTGGCGGCGTGGGGTGAACGGATTGCGCTTCTTACTGCGCCGAGCCGTGCAGCTGCTGGGGAGGCAGCGCGTCAATCCGCAGGCATGTTCGATGGCGCGGGGGACCTGACGGTGCACATCGGTGTGGGTTCACGAGTTCTGGCGGCACTCGACTCCACTCTTCCAGGCGTCGGGGAGCTGGGCCCGTTCGTCGGTGACGACATGATTTCGGCGGACCATCTCGGTGGCGATCTACTCGTCGCCGCCTATGGCAGTAGCCCGAATGATGTCGAGCGCGCGGCGCGCGATATAGCAGCGAGCGCAGAAGCCGTGAGTGTTCGATGGGTGCAGCGTGGCTTCCGTGCACCGGGTGAGGGCACCATCACCCGAAACCCGCTCGGTTTTCATGACGGTGTGATCGTTCCGCGGACTGCACAGGAGCGTGCTGAGAATGTGTGGATCGATCAGGGGCCGCTCGCTGGCGGCACCGTGTGCGTCATCCGCCGCCTCCAGCTCGCGATCGAGCGTTTTCAAGCCGAACCCCTAGAGCGGCAGGAGGCGATCATTGGCCGTCGCCGTCGTGACGGCAGCCCGCTGTCTGGGGGGGAGCCCTTTGCTGAGGCTAATCTCGCCTCGAAGACCGCGGAGGGCGAGTTCTTGATTCCTGCTCGCTCCCATGTGCGAGCAGCACACCCTTCGTTCACAGGCAGTGCGCTCATGCTTCGTCGCGGCTATGCCTTTGACAACGGCGCGTTCGGGGGGCTGGCGGACGCGGGGCTGATGTTCGTGTGCTTCCAGCGAGATCTGAGATCGTTCGTTCAGACCCAGTTGCGACTTGACGAGACCGATGATCTCATGGCATACGCCACGCCCACAGCTAGCGGTGCGTTCGTGATTCTGCCCGGATATTCCGCAGAGCGGCCGCTGGGCAGCTCGCTGAGATGAGAGCCCTGTGGCTCCGTTCTCGGACGCAGGTGCCATATCTGTCACAGATCGGTAACGATCAGGTGTGTGCTAGCTGAGCGTCCCTAGAATTGCTTGCAGGTGCACTGAGAAGCGCCTGCTGTTCGTTGCGTCATGCAGGCGCAGCGCCGGAGGGGATGGTTGCGCATGTTCACGTTCGGTTCGCATAAAACGAAGAAATCCGCCCTCGGTGGTGGTCAGCGGATAGTTTCCGGCGGTGCTGTAGCGCTTCTCGTTGCGTCGAGTTTCGTGGCCAGCGCTGCCACGAGCGCGGTCGCTGCGGTGGGTGACACGGTAACTGGAACGATTTGGCAGGATTACGACTCCAATGGAGTCATGGACGCCTACGAGTCGGGCATCGCTGGCGTTGAGGTGCGCGCCTACGACAGCGACGGCAACGTAGCAGGACCAGTGACAACGGGGGCTGACGGCACCTATTCGCTGCCTGTCACTACGGCCGCGGCTCAGTGGCGAGTCGAAGCGAACCTGCCTGCCACCGCTCAGTGGTCGCAGTGGCGCGAGAGCCAGGTGGACCGCACAGGCGCCGCCACGGAGACGAACGGCACGAGTGCACAGTTCGTGTCTGTCCCTGCGGCGAATGTGGACTTCTCTTTCCACGTTCCTGATGCGTTCATCGAGAACAACCCGAAGGTGTTCCTGCCCGCGTACCGCTTTGGTGCCTCCGACGGCGCCGAGGGTGATCTCTTCGGTGGAACAGTCGTGGAGTACGAGGCTGAAACGGACCTCGGTTCCGGCGGCACGGATTACGACCCGGTTCCGCAGACCGCTCAGGTGCCGTATGAGCAGATCGGTGCGACCAACGGAGCTGCATGGCAGCGATCTGTTGCTCCCGGCGGCGTAGGCCAAATCTTTGCTGCTGCTTCGATGCGCCGCTTTGCCGGCCTCGGACCGGAGGGGCTTGGCGCAATCTACAAGGTCACACCTGACGGTTCGGACTGGTCGGCGGCTACGGCGACCGGAGCGCTATACGTTGACCTCACCGACTACGGTATCGATGTCGGTACTGAGTATGACGCCGGGGCCACCGCGACTGCAGATGGGATCCGTCCGCGGGTGACCGCAGACAATCCCAACTACGACTGGACGATGGACGCACAAGCGTGGTCGAGGGTCGGCCGCGTCGGATTGGGCGGGCTGTCTTTCTCGGCAGACGAGCGGTACCTGTTTACTGTCAACCTGTACAACCGCTCCCTGGTGCGCATCGAGACAGGCAAACCTGCCGGAACGGCACCCAACGCAGTGCAGGAGTTCGATCTCGACTCTTACTTCCCCGACACTTCGGATGTACGCCCGTGGGGAGTTTCGGTTGACCCGACCACGGGCGTGATGTATATCACGGCAACGAACACTGCCGAGCAGTCGAAAGATCGTGCGGATCTCCACGGTTACGTCTATTCCTTTGACCCGGATAATCCGGGCGTCCTCACCGAGGTACTCAGCTTCCCGCTGGACTTTGAGCGCACGGAGGTGCGAACGACTCCGGTGGCTTACGAGGATGCCGACTTTAACTTCTGGACGACCGATACCGCCGATGTCGCGAACAGGAACGTGCATCCGACACCGCTCGTCACGGACGTACGCATTCTGAAGGGTGAACTGATCATCGGCGTGCGCGACATCTGGGGCGACTTGATCGGCGGGAGGACCAAGTTCGCGCCGGGGGACACAAGACTCTCGTCCGTTCGCTCCAGCGGAGACGTCTATAAGGCGACCCCCAATGGTGACGGCACCTTCACGCTCGAGAGCAACGGCGTCGCCGCAGGTGTGACTGGTGCAGGCGCGACCGCCAGCCCGGTGGGCCCTGATGGTGACACCGGCCTGAAAGGCCCAGACGGTTTGAAGTTCTTCGATGACTCGTGGATTGCCGGTACTTCCCCGGGAACAACAGGGTGGAAGTACACTGGTCAGGTTCTCGGATCGATCGTCACCGTCGCGAGCCGTGAGGACGGAATCCTCTCCACCGGTATTCACGTTGGCGGAGGCGCGCAACAGGTTGGTGTTCGGCGGCTCTACCAGGCAACGGGAGAGTACTACGAACCCAACGGCGCGGTCGTCATCCAGAACGGTGGCTCCGAACCCAGCGTGACCGCAAAGGGCAACGGTCTCGGCAGCGCAGCAGCGCTTGCGTCTGCTGCGCCCATCGAGATCGGCAACTACGTCTGGTACGACACCGATCTCGACGGCGTGCAGGATCCGAACGAGTCGCCCGTCCCCGGCGCGACTGTGAATCTCTATGAGGTGGCTCAGGACGGCGCACGCACGCTCGTGGCGACGACGACGACGAGCAGCACGGGTGAGTATTACTTCTCGTCCAACGACAGCGATTACCAGCTCAAGACGCTCACGGACTACGTGGTGGGCATCGACAACCCTGCAGACTACGCGTCAGGCGGCCCGCTGTACGGCTGGACTCCGACGATGCCGCTGACGGGCGAAGGGCAGGACATCACTCGGAACGACTCGAACGGCATTGCCGAAGAACAGGGAGTCCTTCTGATTCCCTACGCTCAAGTCACTACAGGTGGCGCAGGCGAGAACAACCACTCGATCGATTTCGGGTTCAACCAGGTCGATTACGAGTTCGATAAGCGCACCGTATCGGGGCCGACCGAAAGCCCTGATGAGGATGGAACGTGGGCAATTGTCTACGAGCTGGTGGTTACGAATCCCTCACTGGCAGATGGCGCATACAACCTGACCGATGACCTCACCGGGTACGGAACGGGAATCGAGATCGTTGATACGGAGATCGTGTCTGGTCCAGACGGCGCAGACCTCAATGAGGATTGGGACGGCGTCGGTGACAAGCGGGTGATCACTTCGGAGTTCCCGATCGCAGCGGGCACCGTCGGCGACGATGCTCACGTCTATCGGATATCGGTCACTGTTCGCCTTGATTCCGACCCCGATTCAGGTGAAGCAGTGGTCGATCCAACTCAGCTTGAATGTGGCGCAGATCAGCAGCCCGGCGATGACGACACGACGGGGCTCTTCAATGTAGCAACTCTTGATCCACGCGGACACGAAGACCTTGTTGACGATGAATGTGGCGAGCTTCCGCTGATCGAACTCGACAAGACCATCGAATCCGGTCCCACGCCGGTCGACGGCGAGAGCGGGCTGTGGGAGATCGTGTACGGGCTTGAGGTGACCAACCTCACCGGTGTCGCGACGGAATACGACCTGGACGATCAACTGCAGTTTGGATCGGGTATCGAGATCGTTTCGGTGGAGGCATCGGCGATCACTCCGGCGGATGCCGACGTGAACAGCGATTTCGATGGTGTCGACGACACGGAAGTGGTGCGTGACGTGTCGATTGACGCTGACGCCGTGCACAGTTACGAGGTCGCGGTGACCTTCCGTGCAGACCTGCCGAATCCGGCATCCCAACCGAACCCGGCGGACTGCACACTGGTCGACGGTGATGAGGACGGCACCGGCCTACTCAATGGCGGGGTGACCCACATGAACGGGTATCCCTCTGTCGACAATGTCTGTGCAGAGCTCGGCCAGCCTACTCACACGAAAGAGTTAGTGTCTGCGGTGCCGATCGGCAATGGTCAATGGCAGGTCGACTATCGAATCACCGTCTCGAACCTCGGTGTGGCTGAGACCTCTTACGATCTTGATGACACTCTTCGGTACGCCGATGACGTGACTGTCGCAAACACCGAGGTGGTCACGGTGCCGGCGGGCGTCGTCGCGAACACCGGTTGGGATGGCTCAACTGATTCGCGTATCGCCAGCGATGTGCCCTTGCTCGGTTCTGATGACGCGGGATACACACCTCATGTCTACGAGTTGAGAGTGATTGCGGATGTGCCGCTCTTCTTCGAAGATGCCGGAACAGATGCAGACCCGACGGAGTGCGCCGCTTCGGGGGCAGGGCTTCCTGGTGCTTCGGCTCTGACGAATACCTCGCAGTTGACGGATCCGGCTGATCGCACGGAAGATGACTGGGCATGCGCGCCACTGCCATCGATCGCGATTGACAAGACGGTTTCGGCTGGTCCGATTGACAACGGTGACGGCACCTGGTCTGTCCTCTACGACCTCGTTGTCACGAACAACGGCGCGGCCGCCGGAGTGTACGACCTCGTTGATGCGTTCGAGCCAGACGGTGATCTGGACGTCGTGTCCGCAGAAGTTGCGACCGCGCCCGACGGAGTAACGACGAATCCAGGGTGGACCGGTCAAGGCGCTGATGATGCGGCGGAAAATGTCATCTCGTCTGGTGTCTCGCTCGATGCGGATGCTGTGCACACCTACCAAGTTGAGGTGGTCGTTGCTGTCGAAGATGCCCCCGGTGGCCTCGGTGTCATTTCGTGTGACGCGCTGGGCGGCGACGATCAGCCGAACGGTCTCGTCAACGCGGCACAGGTCGGTCACAACGACCTCGATGCCGATGACCAAGCCTGCATCTCGGTTGCTGTGGCAATGCCAGAGCTGGACAAGAAGCTTGTCTCGGCGCAGGCCATCGGCGGAGGATTGTGGGACGTGGTCTACACATTGACGGTGGCGAGCACTGGCCTGGTGTCGACGTCGTACGACCTAGACGATGAGTTCAGGTTCGCTGACACGGTCGCTGTTCAGAGTGTCACTGTCACAGGTCCTGAAGGGGTCGAAGTGAATGAGGGCTTCAATGGAGTCTCCGACCAGAGGATCGCGACCGATGTGGTGATTCCCGGTCTGGAGAGCGACGGCTACGCACCGCACGTCTACACGGTCTCGGTGCGCACCAAGGTGCCCTCGACAACACCGACGGCAGCTGCTGACGGGACTGGTTCCGCGCAGTGCACACGCCCAGAGGGTGGGAATGACCTGCGCCAGGGCTTCAACAACGTTGCGACTTTGACCGACAGTGCTGGCGATAGTCACAAGGACACGGCATGTGCTCCCTTCGTGCCCGGGCTCAGTGAAACGGGTGGCGCTATTCCCGCCCTCGCGATCGGAGCAGGGGTTGTCCTTCTGATCGGTGGAGGAATCGCCTTCCTCGTGTCACGTCGTCGCCGGGAAGATGTCGACACGCTGATCGGCTGACGCCGAAGATGTGTGGCTGCAGAACTCCGGATCGGTAGCCACACATCTCTGTGCGTGTGATCGGGGTCTGTGCCGCAGAAGCACGAATATTCACGGCAGGATCGGGTCGTCGGCCGGTACAGATGCACGACCGGGGTACGGATGCACGACGGATTCGGGCTTGTGGTCGCGCAGGTGCTCCCGGGTCGTGCAGGTGTGTCGGGTCGAGGCGGATGCGGGTCAGGCGGCGACGCGGGCGACAGCGGCGATGGCGCTCTCGAAGAAGCCGAGGCCGTCAACCCCTGAGCGCATGGCGGCTGCGGTGTCCGGGCCGAATCCGGGCTCGGTGGCGTGCTCGGGGTGCGGCATCAGGCCGACCACGTTGCCTGCCTCGTTCGTGATCCCGGCGATATCGCGCAGCGAGCCGTTCGGGTTGACGCCCGCGTAGCGGAAGGCGACGAGGCCCTCACCCTCCAGACGGTCAAGCGTCTCAGCATCCGCAATGTATCCGCCTTCGGCGTTCTTCAGCGGGATGATGATCTCTTGTCCGGTGTGGAACGTGTTCGTCCACGCGGTGTCTGAGTTCACAACCGTCAGCTTCTGGTCGCGCCGCACGAAATGCTGGTGGTCGTTGCGGATCAGACCACCCGGCAGCAGGTGCGCCTCGACGAGCATCTGGAAGCCATTGCAGATACCAAGAATCGGCATGCCCTTGGCTGCAGCATCCTTGACCTCCGCCATGATCGGCGACAGCGCTGCGATCGCGCCCGAGCGCAGGTAGTCGCCGTAGCTGAACCCTCCGGGCAGCACGAGGGCGTCGACGCCCTCGAGGTCGTGCGAGCCGTGCCACAGGGCGACAGGCTCGGCGCCAGCGATGCGCACCGCCCGCTGCGCGTCGCGATCGTCGAGTGAACCGGGGAAGGTGATCACCCCGATGCGGATGCTCATTCGGCGACCTCGATGCCGACTACGTCTTCGATCACCGAGTTGGAGAGCACATCGTCGGCGAGACGTCGAGCCTCAGCCAGGACTTCGTCGGTGACCTCGCCCTCGACGGTGAGCTCGAAACGCTTGCCGATGCGGACACCGGAGAAGCCCTCGATGCCCAGGCGCGCGAATGCCCCGGACACGGCCTTCCCCTGCGGGTCGAGCAGTTCGGGCTTGGGCATGACGTCGACGACGATGGTGGGCATGACGGCTCCAAGAGTCGCGGGCTGAGGGGTGAATCCAGTCTACGGGAACGCCCAAGCCCGCTTGCGCCG
>JASGEY010000063.1:0-5280 GCA_047605925.1 Microbacterium sp. | reverse complement strand
GTCGGGGTCATGGGGCATCTGCCGCGCGCCGACGAGGCCGACCCGCGGGCGAACGCCGCGGCGGTGCTGCGCATGAGGCATGCGCGCGATGCAGTGCTGCGTGCCGGCTTCGGCCCCCTGCTCGTGCACCTCGCCGCCACGGCCGGGGCGCTCACCGATGCGTCGACGCACTTCGATCTCGTGCGGGTGGGCGCGGGACTCGTGGGCATCGATCCGTCGGAGACGGTCTCGCTCACCGGCGCTTCGAGGCTGACAGCGTCCGTGGTGCATTCCTCGCTCGTGCGGGAGGGCACGGCGGTGGGATACGGAGGAATATACGTGACGGGGAATACGACGCATCTCAGCGTGATCGGTGTCGGCTACGCCGACGGCATCCCGCGGGAGCTGGAGGAGGGGGCGGGTGTCGAGATCGGGGGGTCTCGGCATCCGATCGTCGGCCGCGTGTCAATGGATCAGATCGTCGTCGACACCGGCGACGTCCTGTTCCCGAGGGGTGCCACGGCGACGGTGTTCGGGCCGGAGGGCGGGGCCGTGCCCAGCGTGCAGGAGTGGGCGCGCTGGGCAGGGACCATCCCGCACACGATCGTGACGGGCATCGGCCCGCGCGTGCAGAGGAGCAGGGCATGAGGGTGCTGGTCATCGGCGGAGGACAGAACGCAGAGCACGAGGTCTCGCTCGCGAGCGCGGCGGCGGTCGCCGACGCGCTGCGCACCGCAGGCCATGAGGTGCGGACGGCGACCGTCTCGAGGGAAGGCGTGTGGGATGCCGCCCCCGACGCCTCACCCGCCGAGTCGCTGGCAGCCGCCATGCCGGCGTTCGCCTGGGCCGAGGTCGTCTTCCCCGCGGTCCATGGGGCCTTCGGCGAGGACGGAGCGCTCGCGGCCCTGTGCGCCCTGGCGGGCGTCCCCTTCGTCGGATCGGATCTCCGGGCCGGAGCGATCGGCATGGACAAGTGGGCGACCAAGCTCGTGGCGGATGCCGCAGGCATCGCGACCGCGCCAGGCTACGTCATGTCGGTCTCGGCCATCGGCGACGTCGAGTTCGAGGGGCCTGTGGTCGTGAAGCCGGTGTCGGCCGGATCGAGCTATGGGGTGAGCCTGGTGCGCGAGCCGGGGGAGCTGCTGGACGCGCTCCGCACCGCGGCCGGATTCGGCGACAGGATCCTCATCGAGGAGGTCGTGCGCGGGCGGGAGATCGACGTGGCGGTGATCCGCGAGGCGGGAGGTGTGCGGTGGGCCGCGCCCCCGCTCGAGATCCATGCGGAGGGCCTCTTCGACACGGCGGCGAAGTACGACGGCAGCGCGAGGTTCACGGTGCCTGCCGTGCTGACGCCGGCGGAGACGATGATGCTGTCCCGCGCGGCGGTGGCGATGTTCGACGCGCTCGGCTGCGCGGGCGTTGCCCGGATGGACTTCTTCCTCACTGAGGCCGGCCCGGTGTTCAACGAGGTCAACACCATGCCAGGACTGACCGCCGCTTCGCAGGCTCCGCGCATGTTCGCCGCGGCCGACGTCTCGTACCCCGAGCTCATGGACCGGCTCGTGCTCGCGGCGGCCAGAGAGGTCGAGGAGTGCGCGGGGTTCGTCTCCGACGACCTCTTCGACGCGCGGGGGGCGTAGCCCAGATGTACCAATAATTGGTATATTCTGAGGGAATGGCGCAGAACACCTCCATCAGCCTCGACGAGCATTTCACCAGCTTCCTGTCGCGGGAAGTCTCCTCGGGGCGCTATCGGTCGGCGAGTGAGGTCGTCCGCGCAGGTCTGAGATTGCTTGAGGACCAGGAGACGCAGCTGGCGGCGCTGCGAGCCGCCCTCGTCTCCGGTGAGAACAGCGGGGCGGCCGAGGCATTCGACTTCGATGCGTTCATCGCGTCGAAGAAGCGGTGATGGCCTCCTATCGGCTCACCCCGGCGGCCCAGCGGGACTTGTCGTCCATATGGGAGCACACCCAGGAGCGATGGAACGCCGAGCAGGCGGAGACCTACGTCATGGAGATCCGCTCCGCCATCGAACGGATCTCCGTCAGGCCGGACCGTGGACGTGACTGCAGCGGCATCCGCGAGGGATACCGACGCTATGCGATCGGCAGTCATCTCGTCTTCTACGTCGAGACCGAAGGCGGTGTGGATGTCGTGCGCATTCTGCACCAGCGCATGGACCCGACGCGGCACTTCTGACATGCGCGGTTCGCGCTACAGCCGGTCCACTCCCGTCACGGTGACCACGGCCGCGCCCTCCTCGTCGGAGGCGGCGAGATCGACGGTCGCGGAGATGCCCCAGTCGTGATCGCCGGCGGGGTCGTCGATGATCTGCCGCACGGTCCACTCGGTCGCGCCCTCGGTGATCAGCAGGAGCCGGGAGCTTCGGGCGTCCGGGCCGGTGAGGATCTCGTCGTGCTCTGCGAAGTAGCCGTCCAGTGCCGCATCCCATCCCGCAGCGCCGAAGCCCGGATCGAGCTCCGCGAGCGCGTCGACGTCCTCCCGGGCGGCGAGCTGCACCCGGCGGAACAGCTCGTTGCGCACCAGGATGCGGAAGGCGCGCACGTTCGAGGTGAGGCGCTTCGGCGCGGGCGGGACGACCGGTCCGTCCTCGTGATCGACGGGGTGCCCGCTCACCAGCTCCTCCCACTCGTCGAGCAGGCTCGAGTCGACCTGACGCACGAGCTCGCCGAGCCATTCGATGAGATCGCGCAGGTCGTCGTCCTTGAACTCCTCGGGGATGGTCTGCGAGGCCGCCCGGTAGGCGTCGGAGAGGTAGCGCAGCACGACGCCCTCCGAGCGGGCGATCTTGTAGTACGCGACGTATTCCCCGAAAGACATGGCTCTCTCGTACATGTCCCGAACGACGGATTTCGGATGCAGTTCGAAGTCGCGGATCCACGGCTGGGCGCAGCTGTACGTCTCGAACGCGGCCGTGAGGAGCTCGTCGAGCGGCTTCGGGTAGGTGATCTGCTCGAGCAGTTCCATGCGCTCGTCGTACTCGATGCCCTCCTGCTTCATCGCGGCCACAGCCTCACCCCGGGCGAGAAACTCTTGCTGGCTCAGCACCGCGCGCGGGTCGTCGAGGGTCGACTCGACGATCGAGATCATGTCGAGGGCGTATTGCCCGGTGCCCGAGGCCGCGGCAGGGTCGCGGTCGAGTAGTTCGAACGCGGCGAGGGCGAACGGCGAGAGCGGCTGGTTCAGGGCGAAGTTCGGCTGGAGGTCGACGGTGAGGCGTACTTCGACTCGTCGCTGCGCTTCTTGTTCAGCAACCGGTTCGACGGCGATCCGCTCCACCACACCTGACTCGAGCAGCGTGCGATAGATCGCGAGTGCCCTGAGGGCGAGCTCGCGCTGTCTGCTGCGCGGCTCGTGATTGTCATATACCAATCGGCGCATATTTGCGAAGACGTCGCCACCGCGGGCGATCACGTTGAGCATCATTGCGCTCGTGATCTGCATGTGCGAGGTCAGCGTTTCAGGGACCGCGTCGATGAGCTTGCGGAACGACGGCTCGCCCCACGACACGAACCCGTCGGGCGCCTTTTTGCGGATGAGCTTGCGCTTCTTCTTCGGATCGTCGCCGGCCTTGCGGATCGCGGCGGCATTCTCGGTCTCGTGCTCGGGCGCCTGGGCGACGACGGTTCCTGCGGTGTCGAAGCCGGCGCGTCCGGCGCGACCGGCGATCTGATGGAACTCGCGCGCGTTCAGTTGCCGCATGCGGGTGCCGTCGAACTTCGTGAGCGCCGTGAGCAGCACGGTACGGATGGGCACGTTGATGCCGACGCCCAGGGTGTCGGTGCCGCAGATCACGCGCAGCAGTCCGCGTTGGGCGAGCTGTTCGACGAGTCGCCGGTACTTCGGCAGCATGCCCGCATGGTGCACGCCGATGCCTGCGCGGAGAAAGCGGGAGAGGGTCTTGCCGAAGGCGGTGGTGAAACGGAATCCGCCGATCAGCTCCGCGATCTCATCGCGCTGCTCGCGGGTCGCGATCTTCGTGCTCGACAGCGCCTGCGCCCGCTCCATGGCCGCGGCCTGCGAGAAGTGCACGATGTAGATCGGCGCCTGCCCGGTGTTCAACAGGTCATCGATAGTCTCGTGGATCGGCGTCAGCTCGTAGAAGTAGTGCAGAGGAACCGGTCGCTCGACGCCGGTGACGGATGCCGTCTCCCGCCCGGTGCGGCGGGTGAGGTCGGCGGCGAGCTCGGTGACGTCTCCCAGGGTCGCCGACATCAGGACGAACTGCGCCTGCGGGAGCTCAAGCAGCGGCACCTGCCAGGCCCAGCCGCGATCGGGGTCGGCGTAGAAGTGGAACTCGTCCATGACGACCTGGCCGAGCTCGGCATCCGTCCCCTGACGCAGCGCGACATTGGCGAGGATCTCAGCCGTGCAGCAGATGATCGGGGCGTCGGCGTTGACCGAGGAGTCTCCCGTGATCATGCCGACGTTCGCCGCGCCGAAGACGTCGACGAGCGCGAAGAACTTCTCGCTCACCAGCGCCTTGATCGGCGCGGTGTAATACGAACGACGACCCGAGGCCATGGCCGCGAAGTGCGCGCCGACCGCGACGAGTGATTTGCCCGTGCCGGTTGGCGTTGACAGGATCAGGTTGTTGCCCGAGACGATCTCGATCACGGCCTCGTCCTGCGCGGGATAGAGGCGGATGCCGGTCGACTCCGCCCATTCGACGAACGCCAGGTACACGGCATCCGCGTCGGAGCCTCCGGGGAACGTTGCCGGATCGAGGAGCATCCTTCGATCATCCCCTACTCGCGGCCTGGCACACGCCGACCGATCGATGGGATTGCTGGCCGAGGACCATCCGGCGCGTTGCCTGTGCGAGGACCCAGTGCCCAGTGCCGATGACGCGTTCACCAGAACCTGCCCGGTCGCCGCGGGAACAACGATCCGCTCTACGCAGCGTGCCGCGCCCTCCACACCGACGCGGACCTACCCACCGACCGGCAGCGCACGTTCGACTGGACGCCGTGTTCGCAAGCGAAGAGCACGGGCCGACGAAGGGGATCAACGGCCGGCTGTCCGCCCACAGCCACTGACATGAGTTACACCGTTTGCTTGACAGACCCCCTCCCGAGCGTGAGATCGCCTCCCGAACGGCGCGGGTGTGACGCCGGCGAACGCGTGGCCACCGACCTCACCCCTCGTTGACAAGCTCTTCGCGGATGCGCCGGAGGTCTTCCATGAGCGACCCGATCAAGATCCAATGGGCGGATGCCGGCGGCCTCACCTCTAGGGGAGCGGTCAGCGCCGGTATCGCAGAGGTGAACGCCTCCGGCT
>JASGEY010000062.1:0-9416 GCA_047605925.1 Microbacterium sp. | reverse complement strand
CTGGGGGTCAGTTCTTGTCGGTGCGGTCTTTCGCGATGAGGTCGCGGCGCCCATGGGTGCGGTAGGAGTCTCCGCTGAGGGTGAGGACTTCGGAGTGGTGGACGAGGCGGTCGATCATCGCGGCCGCGACGACATCGTCTCCGAAGGTCTCGCCCCACCGTCCGAAGGGCAGGTTGCTGGTGACCATGATCGAGCCCTGTTCGTAACGGGAAGCGACGAGTTGGAAGAATAGGTTCGCGGCGTCCTGGTCGAAGGGGATGTAGCCGATCTCGTCGATGATGATGAGTTTGTAGCGGCGGATCTTCTTCAGCTCAGCCTCGAGCTGCCCGGCGTGGTGAGCGACGGCGAGGCGGTTGATCCAGTTGTTCGCGGTGTCGAACAAGACGGAGTATCCCGCGTGGGCGGCTTTGACGCCGAGACCGATTGCGAGGTGTGTCTTCCCGATCCCGGGAGGGCCGAGGAGGATCACGTTCTCCGCTTTCGCGACGTAGGTGCTGGTGGCCAGGTGCGCAAGGAGGTCTTTGCGCAGCGACGGGAGGTGGTCGAGGTTGAAGTCCTCGAGGGTCTTGATCGCGGGGAAATGCGCGGTCCGGATCCGCATCGTCGTGCCGGCGGACTCACGGTCGGCGAGTTGGCGTTCCAGGACCGCGGCGAGGTATTCCTCGTGGGACCAGTTCTCGTCCCGAGCGAGGCTCGCGAGATCTTCCCAGACCCGCCCGATCGTCGGCGTCTTCAATGCCCGGGTCAGGTAGGCAACCTTGGACGAGATCTGCTCGCCGGTCTTCGTTGCAGTGGCAGTAGGGGTCATCGTGCTTCTTCCGTCGTGATGGTGGGTGTGGGATTGAAATCGACGCCGAACAGGACGTCGTAGTCGGTGAGCGCGCGGATCGGAACCGGATGCCCGTCCGGGTGCCGCCTGGTCGACGCCTGCCGGTGTGAGTAGTAGGCGGTGCGCAGCTGCGCAGCCGCGTCCTTGTGAGTCGGATCGGTGACGACCCGATGGCCGCCCCAGCAGCGCTCGTGCCGACCGATGACGACCCCGCTGCTCGTGATCGTCACCATGGTCGCCGTGGCGACGGCGTCGATGTTCCGGCCGATATGACGCGGGTCTGCGGAGTAATCGTTCCCATCGACGCGGACGTGATAATCGCGGGCGAGACGGATCCGAAACCGCAAACCGACCTGAGGGGCCACCCTCGGCAGGGGGAGCATGCCCTGCCGGTCCGTGTCGACGAGCTCGACCGGACGGGCCCCGATCGCCCGGACCCGACGGGTATTCGCTCGAACGAGCCAGTCCGTCAGCTGGCCGTTGAAATCTGCGGGAGACGCGAACTGCCGGCCGGGCAAGAACGAGGTCTCCAGGTAGCCGTTCGCGCGTTCGACCATGCCCTTGAACTCCGGGTCCCTGGCGGGGGCGAGCTGGATCCTTGTCGCGAGAGTTCCCGCGAACGCGGCGGCCGGGGTCGTGAGCTTGCCCGTCCCGCCGATCGAAGCCTCCCGATCCCAAACCAGCGTCTTCGGGACCCGTCCGATCTGCTCGATCAGCGACCACATCCCCTCGATGATGTCGCCCGCCTGCCGCGACGGAATCATCGTCGCGAGGATCGTTCTGGAGAACCCGAGCGTCATCACCAACACCGGCAGTACCCGCTCCTGCCCCGGCGCAACGAACACCCGCGTCTCCGGGAACCACAGATCACACTGCGCGATCTCGCCCGGCTGATACGACGTCTTCTGCACCGGATCGACGCCCTGATACTCCGGCCGCAACGCGGAGACCCTCGCGCGGAAGATCGACGACGAATGCTGCCAGCCGACCCGCTCCGCGATCACCGTCGACGGCATCCGCGGGAACTCCGCCAGCAACGCCCGAATCCGCGGCTCGAACGCGTCCACCAGCGACCCCGACGGCGGCCGCTGATACTCCGGCGGCCGATCCGACCGCAACGCAGCCCGCACCGTGTTCCGGGAGATCCCGAGCCGCCTGACGATCTCCTTGATCGGCAGATTCTCCGCCGAATACAGACGGCGAATCTCCGCCCAATCTTCCACTTCAATCACTCTCCCAAGAGTGCTGAAAGGGTCAAGATTCAAACAGCACCAGAGGGTGAGTATTCACCCGGCAGCGACAGTGGTCACCTCGGAATACGAAAGGCACGATATCATCGTGACACGATATCATCGTGACACGATATCGCGCCGATGCTATGCTTGGTGTTGTGCAGTGGACGGTCGAGTTCTCCAACGAAGTGCGGGAGTGGTACGTCGCGCTCTCCCCGGAGGGCAAGGCCGCGACACAGCGGATCGTGGCTCGTCTGGAGACCCAAGGGCACATGCTCGGGATGCCGCACTCACGACAGCTTGGCGACGGGCTGCGCGAGCTGCGCTTCACGTGCGAGGGCGTTGCCCGCCGGATCACCTACGTGCTCGACCCGGAGCGCACGGCCGTCACTCTGACAACGTTCCGCAAGCAGCGCAACAACGAGCGTGGTGAGGTTCTACGAGCCAGGCGCGCGCAGGCCAAGCATGAAGCCGCCCGACAGGACGAGACAAAGAGAAGGAAGAACCGATGAGCACTCCGTTTCGCGAGCTGGAGGCTGCGTCCCTCACGGCCATGACCTCCGACGAGCGTGCACGCTTCGATGCCGCGCTCGAAGAGGAAGAGACCCGCCTGCGCCTTGCCGAGATCGTCTACAAGGCCCGCACCGAAGCCGGGCTCACACAGGCGGCGCTCGCTGCGCGTGTCGGCACCAAGCAGTCAGTGATTTCGGCTATCGAGAGCGGCGCGCAGCTGCCGACGATTCCCACGCTGCGCCGTATCGCGCGCGCGGTGGATCGGCAACTCACCATCGAGCTTGCAGCGGCAAGCTGACCCGCTGATTCAACGGTTGAACCATCGGTCGACGCCGGCCATTGCGAGGCCACGGCTCAATGGCGCGGGCTGCCCGTACAGGCATCGGTAGGAGGATGCGGTCATGTTGCTTCGGTCGAGATCCACATGGAGAGCCTTGATGCGGCCGGTGACGTCTTCCCAGAGGTCGAAAGCCCCACCAACATCGACAGGGCTTCGGTCACAGTTCAGATGAACACCCCCGATGGTTCGATCAGCCCCTTCTCCTTCCACCGCCGCAAGGTGCGCGCGCTACCCGCCGCGTGCTCGGCCTGCGCCTTCGTCACGAACCCATCACCCCACTCCGGTATCGGCACCGCCCGAGCATGAACAGGATCGAGCAGCGTATCCGGATCTACCCAGTACGGCTCTCCCTTCGCGCGACGCTCGACGCCCCACTTATCGACCGCGTCCTGCACAGACCGGAACCCGTGAACACTGTCGGTATGACAGTTCCTGTCAAGGAACCCGATGCTCAACAGCCGCACACTCTCCGCGTCGTTGACGAGCTCAGGCAACGCACCCTCAATCGTCCCCGGGTACGCGACACGATCCCAATCATGCAGTGTGTGAGAGATGTCATTCAACGCATCCAACAGATCCGCACTCACAGGCGCTGGCGGCTCCACAACCGCAGACCCCATGCCCTACCCACACGCGACGAGCGGCTGGTTCGTCACAGCCGTGAAAGCCGCCCGCGCCGTTGACAAGACGATCCCAGCCATCACTCCCCACGACCTGCGACACACCGCAGCCTCGCTTGCCGTGTCCTCCGGCGCCCATGTGCAAGCAGTGCAGCGGATGCTCGGCCACGCGTCCGCGGCGATGACCCTCGATGTGTATGCCGATCTCTTCGACGACGATCTCGAGGCGGCCACAAAGGCCATGAGCGCCGCACGGAAAGCGGCCGTCTCGTAGAAGTGTGGGCAAAGAGTGGGCAAACTCGAAACGACCCCCAGCCAGCCACTCGAAGAGAGAAGCCCGCCGGAGGTCTATTCCTTGTCAGATAATCAGACTCCGAACAGGCATTTCTAGAAGTCCCAGTCCTCGTCTTCTGTGGCCTCGGCCTTGCCGATGACGTAGCTTGAACCCGAGCCGGAGAAGAAGTCGTGATTCTCGTCAGCGTTCGGCGACAGCGCCGAAAGAATCGCTGGGCTCACGTTCGTGACGCTGGAGGGGAACATCGCCTCGTAGCCGAGGTTCATCAGCGCCTTGTTTGCGTTGTAGTGCAGGAACTTCTTGACGTCCTCCGTGAGGCCGACTCCGTCGTAGAGATCCTGCGTGTACTGCACCTCGTTGTCGTACAGCTCATACAGCAGCGAGAAGGTGTAGTCCTTCAGCTCGTCCTTCTTCGCCTGGTCGAGCGTCTCCAGCCCGCGCTGAAACTTGTAGCCGATGTAGTAGCCGTGCACTGCCTCGTCACGGATGATCAAGCGAATGAGGTCAGCGGTGTTGGTGAGCTTGGCGCGAGAAGACCAGTGCATCGGCAGATAGAAACCCGAATAGAACAGGAAGCTCTCCAGCAGAGTCGATGCGACCTTGCGCTTGAGGGGCTCGTCGCCACGGTAGTAGTCCATGACGATCTGCGCCTTCTTCTGAAGGTTCGGATTCTCCACCGACCAGCGGAACGCCTCGTCGATCTCTTTCGTCGAGCACAGCGTCGAGAAGATCGAGGAATAGCTCTTCGCGTGCACCGACTCCATGAACGCGATGTTCGTGTACACAGCCTCTTCGTGCGGGGTGATCGCATCGGGGATCAGCGAGACGGCACCGACGGTGCCCTGGATCGTGTCCAGAAGTGTCAGGCCGGTGAACACCCGCATCGTGAGCGTCTGCTCCTCGGGGGTGAGCGTGTTCCACGACTGGATGTCGTTCGACAGCGGCACCTTCTCCGGCAGCCAGAAGTTGTTCACCAGACGGTTCCAGACCTCGAGATCCTTATCGTCCTGGATGCGGTTCCAGTTGATCGCTTGCACGCGGTCAACCAGCTTGAGGGGTTCGTGGGGAGTCATGATTCGTCGTTTCTCGGGTGTGAGGAAGGGTCAGAGCATGCAGGAGACGCACTCGGTCATGTCGGTGCCCTCGAGCGCCAACTGACGGAGGCGAATGTAGTAGATCGTCTTGATCCCCTTGCGCCACGCGTAGATCTGCGCCTTGTTGATGTCGCGCGTGGTGGCGGTGTCCTTGAAGAACAGCGTCAGCGACAGGCCCTGATCCACATGCTGAGTGGCTGCGGCGTAGGTGTCGATGACCTTCTCGTAGCCGATCTCGTAGGCATCCTGGTAGTACTCCAGGTTCTCGTTCGTCATGAACGCAGCCGGGTAGTAGACGCGACCGAGCTTGCCTTCCTTGCGGATCTCGATCTTCGAGGCGATCGGGTGGATCGAACTCGTCGAGTTGTTGATGTACGAGATCGAGCCGGTCGGCGGCACCGCCTGCAGATTCTGGTTGTAAATACCGTGCTTCTGGATGCTGGCCTTCAGCTCAGCCCAGTCCTGCTGCGTCGGAATGTGTTTGCCAGCGAACAGTTCCTTGACCTTCTCGGTTGCGGGAACCCACTCCTGCTCGATGTACTTGTCGAAGAACTCCCCCGAGGCGTACGTCGAGTCCTCGAAACCATCGAACGCCTGCCCGCGCTCAATAGCGATCCGGTTCGATGCGCGCAGCGCGTGGAACAGCACCGTGTAGAAGTAGATGTTCGTGAAGTCAACGCCCTCTTCCGAACCGTAGAACACGTGCTCGCGGGCAAGATACCCGTGCAGGTTCATCTGCCCGAGGCCGATCGCGTGCGAACGGTCGTTGCCGTCTTCGATCGAGCGGACGGAGCGGATGTGGCTCTGGTCACTCACTGCGGTGAGGGCACGGATCGCCGTCTCAACCGTCTGGCCGAGGTCGTCGGCATCCATCGACAGCGCGATGTTCATCGAGCCGAGGTTGCACGAAATGTCTTTGCCGATCTGGTCGTAGGACAGGTCGTCGTTGTAGGTCGTCGGCGTGTTCACCTGCAGGATCTCGCTGCAGAGATTCGACATGTTGATACGACCCTTGATCGGGTTCGCCCTGTTGACGGTGTCCTCGAACATCACATACGGATACCCCGACTCGAACTGGATCTCTGCGATGGTCTGGAAGAACTCGCGCGCGTTGATCTTCGTCTTCTTGATACGAGAGTCGTCGACCATCTCCCGGTACTTCTCGGTGACCGAGATGTCGCCGAAGGGCACACCGTACACGCGCTCGACGTCGTACGGCGAGAACAGGTACATGTCTTCGTCGTTCTTGGCGAGCTCGAAGGTGATGTCCGGCACCACAACACCGAGGGACAGGGTTTTGATGCGAATCTTCTCGTCGGCGTTCTCTCGCTTGGTGTCGAGGAAGCGCATGATGTCAGGGTGGTGGGCGCTGAGGTACACCGCCCCAGCCCCCTGACGCGCACCGAGCTGATTGGCGTAGCTGAAGCTGTCTTCGAGCAGCTTCATGACGGGGATGATGCCAGACGACTGGTTCTCGATCTGCTTGATCGGAGCCCCCGACTCGCGGATGTTCGACAGCAGCAGTGCCACGCCGCCGCCGCGCTTCGACAGCTGCAGTGCGGAGTTGATGCCGCGGGCGATCGACTCCATGTTGTCTTCGATGCGCAACAGGAAGCAGCTGACCAGTTCGCCGCGCTGCGCCTTGCCCGCATTGAGGAAGGTCGGGGTGGCCGGCTGGAAACGGCCGGAGATGATCTCCTCGACAAGGTTGACTGCGAGCTTCTCATCGCCGTCGGCAAGGGCCAGGGCGGTCATCACGACGCGATCTTCGAAGCGCTCGAGGTACCGCTTGCCGTCGAAGGTCTTCAGCGTGTAGCTCGTGTAGTACTTGAACGCGCCGAGGAACGTCTCGAAGCGGAACTTCTTCGAGTAGGCGAGCTCGTTGAGCTTCTGGATGAACTCGAACGAGTACTTGTCGATGACGGCGCCCTCGTAGTACTCCTTCTCGATGAGGTAGTCGAGCCGCTCTCTGAGCGAGTGGAAGAACACCGTGTTCTGGTTCACGTGCTGCAGGAAGTACTCGCGCGCCGCCCTCTTGTCGGCGTCGAACTGGATCTTCCCCTCTGCGTCGTAGAGGTTGAGCATCGCGTTGAGGGCGTGATAGTCCATCCCCTCGTATGCGGGGTTCGCCTTGAACGCCACCGTCTCGGTCACAGAAGCTCCCACCGTCGTTCCAATCCGTCGGTCACGCGATCGACATCGTCCTGTGTGCCGAAGATTTCAAGCCGATACAAGTGAGGCACAGAGCACTTGCGGCTGATGATGTCACCGGCGAGGCAAAAGGCCTCGCCGAAGTTGGTGTTGCCCGCAGAGATCACCCCGCGGATCAGGCCCCGGTTGTTCTCCTCGTTGAGGAACCGGATCACCTGCTTGGGCACTGCCCCCTTCTCGACGCCTCGCCCCTCACCCCCTCCGTAGGTGGGAGTGACCAGCACGAAGGGCTCCTCGACGACGAGAGGCTCTTCCTGGGAATGCAACGGGATGCGCCGGGCGGGGAGCCCGAGCTTCTCAATGAAGCGCGCAGTGTTGCCCGACACGCTCGAGAAGTAGACCAGGAGCGGCGCTGCAGTCGCGACTAGGCGCACGATTCACCCCGGTTCCTGAGCGACGCCGAAGGGTCAGGCCAAACGAGAAGCGAGCTCGTCGATCTTGTCTGGGCGGAAACCCGACCAGTGGTCCTCGTCGGTGACGACGACGGGTGCCTGCATGTACCCGAGCGCCTTGACCTGCTCGAGGGCCGTCGGGTCCTCGGAAAGGTCGTGGATCTCGTAGTCGATGCCCTTGGCATCCAGCGCGCGATAGGTCGCGTTGCACTGCACGCAAGACGGCTTCGTATAGACGGTGATCGACATCGTGAATCCCCTCAATCTCTGGTCAAATCTCTGGTCGAGCTTCTGGTCAAATCTCTGGTGCGACCGGCAGGCCCCCGCCGGGAGTTCAATACTACATATGGGTACGGACATTGGGAGCGACCACAAGGGGTAGTAGTTACATCTGTGTAGTTTTCCACCGCTCTCCTCCGATACAACACAGGTTATCCACCGTTTCCTCCACAGCCCTCTGGCGCAGCACCAGGCCGTCGAGAGGCGGAACGACGCGGCTCAGAACACCTCCGGCCACAACCATCCACAGACGGCACGGTACGCCAGGCATCCGACATCGGATTTTCTGTGGAAAGTGGCCCGCGGCGTGTCGCGGCGTGTCGCGGCGTGTCCCTCCAGCCCGATAGCGTTGTCTGGTGGCGGGATACAGAGAACTCCTTCGCGTGCCAGGAGTGGCGCGCATGATCACCGCACAGCTGACGGCTCGCTTCCCCAACGGGATGAGCTCGCTGGCGATCCTCCTGCACGTGGAGCAGCAGACCGGCTCGTATGGAGCAGCGGGCCTCGTGCTTGCCGCAGCCAGCGTCGGCCAGGCCGTCGCCGGCCCGCTCACCAGCCGCTGGATGGGAGCCTGGGGCATGCGTCGAGTGCTGACACTCACCCTGAGCGTCTGCGTCGTCACAGTGCTCGCCCTCGCGCTGCTCCCGCTCAGCCTGCCCGGCTACATGATCCTCGGCTGCATCGCAGGCCTCTCCACCCCTCCGGTCCAGGCCGCTGTCCGAACGATCTACCCGAAGCTCGTGAACTCATCGCAGCTCACCCCGCTGTTCTCGCTCGATGCCTCACTGCAGGAAATCATCTGGATCCTCGCTCCTGTGCTGATCACGCTGGTGTCCACACAGATCGGCACCGTCGAGGGGTTGCTGCTCGTCGCTGTCATCCTCGTCGTCGGCGGCGGATGGTTCATCCTCTCCCCCGAGCTCGGCAGGGTGCGTATCCCCCGTAGTCGCAACGCCCTCGGCAAAGTCGTCCTCAAACCTCCTGTACTGCTGGCAACCGCCAGCGGATTCCTCTTGATCGGCGCCTGCGCGTCAGTCGAGGTCGGCGTGGTCGCCTCCTTCGAACATGGCAGCATCACCGCGGGGGTCGTGCTCGCGGTGTTCTCCGCGGGAAGCCTGGCCGGCGGACTTGCATTCGGCCACATTCCCATCGGCCCGTGGGCGATGGCTCGCAGACTCCTGATCGTCACGGTGGGTCTTGCCCTGACCATGGTGATGCTGAACGCATACTGGCTCGGCGGCACGTTGATCGTCGCCGGTATCGGCATCGCCCCCGCGCTGGCTGTAATCTTCGCGATCACCTCGGCGAGCGTGAAGTTCAGTGAGACCGCTGAGGCGTTCGGCTGGGCTGGTACCGGTCAGCTGATCGGCGCGGCGGCAGGGTCAGCCGTGGCCGGCTTCCTCGTCGACATTGGAGACTGGCGCGGCGCCTACCTGGCAGCCACTCTCTTCGCCGCAATCGGACTTCTCGTCGCCGTTGTTTTTGTTCGCTCGTTCCCCGATCTCCGCCATCGCGACGCGAGCCCCGCTCCCGATACTGAACCACTAGCGGTGACCCCGTCATAGGCTGACAACAAGACTGAACCACTAGCGGTGACCCCGTCATAGGCTG
>JASGEY010000061.1:0-3991 GCA_047605925.1 Microbacterium sp. | reverse complement strand
GGCCACCATCGAGATCAACGGCATCGTCACCACCCTCGCCCCCACACTCAGCCCCGACGAGAACGACATCCTCACCGCGCTCGCCGGGTCAGACCCAAGGCACTAACCCGATTGACCCAACTCAGGTTGGAAGCCGGCCATCTCTACAGCTACGCGCAGCTCGGTGTTCACCATGAACATGGTGGCCTTCTCCTCCGTCGGGACGTCCACCGTCTATTCGATGACGGTTGGTTGGCCGTCGACCCCAGCACCCTCCGCGTGGACGTCGCCGATCCGCTCGAGGGATATCCGCAGTACGCCCGCCTCCACGATCAACGGCTACGTGCGGAACTGCACGACAGCCAGGTCGAATGGCTCGGTCACCACTGGGCTGAACATCGGGCGAGTTGAGCGAGACCTACTGATCGCTCAGCAGCCCGGCCCAAGCCTTCGACGCGGTCACGGTAGTTCCGAGTCGCTCAGCGAGTTCACGATCGCGGTCGGCGGTGGCGTGCTGATAGATCGCCATGGCCGCCTGGGAGGCGTGGCCGGCGCGGGCCTGGAGCTCAGCGGCGGTGGCGCCGTGTTGGCCGGCGAGGGTGAGGGCGCTGTGGCGGAGCCCGTGGATGGTGAGGTCCGGCCGGCCAGCGGCCTCGCGGGCGACCTTGTAGCGGTCGAGCAGGTAGCGGGCGCTCATGTGGTCCTTGCGCTCGCCAGGGAAGAGCAGTCCGTTCGCGCCGGGTGCGGTGTGGGCGAGCAGGTGCGCGCGCAGCAGCGGGAGGAAAGCCGGGGGCAGATGGACCGTGCGGACGCCCTTCTCCGTCTTCGGCGGTCCGATCACCCGGCCGCAGTCGGCGCAGGCGCCGTCCGCCTTCGGGTCGGGGTCCTTCTCGATCTTGCGGGTCACCGAGATCGAGCCCGAGGTCGGCTCGATGTCGCTGCGGCGGAGCTCGAAGATCTCGCCCTCGCGCATGCCGGCGAAGGCGGCGAGCACGATGAAGAGGCGCAGCCGCTCGGGCATGTTGTCGACGATGGTCGCCATCTCGTCGACGGGGGAGGGGCGCTGGGGGTTCTTCACGCGGGCCGTTGAGGCTTTCTGGATGCGGACCGGGTTGCGGTCGATCAGCTCGTCGTCCTCGGCGGCGCTCATCAGCGAGCGGAGCAGGCGGTAGGCGGCGGCGTTCGCGGCAGGCGTCCTCATGGGCAACGCGTCGTGCCAGTTGCGCACCGACTCGCGGGTGATCTGCTTGAGCGGCGTAGCCCCGAACGCGGGGAGGAGGGTCCGGTCGAGCAGCCCGCGGTACTCCCGGATCGTCTTGGGCCGGAGGTCGCGCGAGGTGAGGTACCGGTCGGCGTACACCGAGAAGGTGTTGGCCGCGTCGATGCGCGCCTGCTCCTTCGCGGCCTCGAGCCGGGCCTGGGCGGTGACGTACGCCGACGGGTCCTCCATCAGCGCCCGCTCGGCCTTCACCCACTCCTCGGCGTCGATCTTCGCCTTGAACGTCGATGGCGCGGTGACGATCGCCCCATTGGGCGCGGTCACACGGGCCTGCCATCGACCCTCGCACCGGCACCGCTGGGCCTTCGGGCACGGCTTCACATGCGTGCCGCGACCGCCGCACGTGCAGCGCTCCCGGTGCTGGCACGAGCGCAGGTGCACCTTGCGGACGCTGCCCGCCGCTGCCTTCCTGGCCATTGTCACCACCCCTCTCGGTGGTGCCAGATTACCTCAAGTGGTGCCAGATTGGTGCCAGATGGACGGCCACGCGTGTCCACTCGTGACCATAAAACCGCAGGTCAGCGGCCTGTGCTTCGAGCGCGGAACCGTCCATCACCCCGCTTTGCAAGCAGGGGGTTGTCGGTTCGAGTCCGATACGCTCCACGCCTGTGTTCTTAGGAGGCATGCGACATCGTGAGATGGAGCGTGGTCCCGCAAGGCTTCCTTGCCGCCGTGCTCGTGCGCTTCGCGGATGATGGTGGCGACGGGTTCTGCGCGTCGTGGGCGGAGTTGTTCGTCGTCGGTGGTGTCGAGACGGGTTCATCGTCGAGAGGGGCGGTGTCGCATTCCCATGTGCACGCCGCCTTCTTCCAGTTCGTTGAGCATCTGATCCACTCGCGTTGCAGGGTCATGATGCGTTCACCGGCACGAGTGCCAGTGCCTCGATCTCAACCAGCACGCCGGGGCGAGCGAACGAGTGGACGGTGAGGACGGTGACGGCGGCCGGGTGCACTCCCCACACCTCGAACGCCGAGGCGTACCCGACTCCGGCGTCGGCTCCGGCTGCGAGATAGACGCCGAGCCGCGCGACGTTGCGTGCGTCTGAGCCCGCTTCGGCGAGCACGGTCAGCGCGTTCCGCAGGGCTTGTCTCGTCTGCTCGCCGAGATCGTCGGAGACAAGTTCGCCGTCCTCGTCGGTGCCATGCTGCCCGCCGACGACAAGCAGCGAACCGCCTCCCAGGTGCCCATCTGTCGTCAGGCGCTGGCGCTGTAGCGTTGCCGGGCGGCTTCGCCGCTGGTGCCGATCGCCTCGCCCACTTCACGCCAGGACAGGCTCTGCTCGCGCGCGGCACGCACCGCTTCGGCAAGCTCTTTCTCGGCGGCATCGCGTCGCCACGCGGCGAGCTTGACCGCCATCACGGGCGGAAGGGGTACGTCCTGGTCGCCGGGCTTCGGGTCGTAGTTCTCGAAAGCGTCGGCGAACTCGTCAGCACGGGCCTTGATGTCTTCAATGGAGCGTCGAGTCATAGTGGTTCACCTCAGATACTTGGTTCGTGCCGGGCGCATGGCGTGAGCGATGGCGATGACACCGTGCCACTCGATCACACCCACCTCTACGAGGGTGCCAGTCTCATCGGGGCCGATGAACATGGTCATCGAGTCGTCTTGCACGAAATGGCGGATAGGGAAACGGAGCGCATGGAGCATCACCGCATCCGAGACGCCGTGCCGGTAGGCACTGTCAAGGATGATCGGCTCCGGCTCCATGTCACAAGTTTACTTGCCGCAAGGAAACTTGCCAGTCGGTTCCGTCACCGCGTCTTCGCCCACACCGTGCCCCGGTGAACTCCGAACCGGCGCGCCAGCGCGGTCACGCTCACGCCCTGCGCGCGGGCTGTTCGCATAGCGTCCACTTCCTCATCGGTGAGGCGTGTTCGAGGTCGCTTCTTTGGTTCCGCCGACGCCCCGATCAACGGGTCATCGTCCCCATCCTCGGACTCCGCGTCGGTGTGGATCCCCTGATTCCACACGGAAACCAGCCTCTCGACCCGTGGTCGCGTGTTCCCGTAGTGGTCGATGGAGCCCACCGTTTGGTCGAAGTTCCAACCCTGTCCCGTTGATCGTGGGGAGGGGTTTCATCGCTCTGCTGAATCCGCCCTGGGTGAAGGTGACGGAGAGGATCGCCAGCTCGGTGGTCTGCGCCATGAGTGCGGCGAATGCGCCCTGGAGTCCGCGTGCGACGAAATCATCTACGCATGCGTCGCGAGGCCGCCCCATGCGAAGGCGGCGGCAAACCCGACCAACCCGATCAGCAGGGCACGTTTGCGTCCGACGGAATCGGCGACCCGTCCGCCGAGTAACCGTAGGGAGCCGAAGACGAGCGTGGAATGTCGACATCACGCCCGTCCTCCGCAACATCAAACGATCACCCTGACCCAACGGCAACGTGAGGTACACAGCCCTGACGGCCCCTACCGCTGACCGCCGGAGACGAGGAGGATGCACCAAGAGCCGATTGCCGCGCTGCCGGTATGGGCGAAGGAGCACGCTGACGCTGTCGCTCGCCCGGCTCCTGTGATCAGGCGCCGAGCATGGCGGTGATCTGGGCGTAGAAGGGTGCGGGGTCACCGGCCAGGGACGCTTTGACCATCGCGGTCCAGTCATCGACGACGACCTCGATCTTTCCCTCGGCGAGAGCGTCGAGGGATCGGCGAGGCACGTCGCGCGGGTCGATCTTGGGTCCGTCGTATCCGGCGGACATATCGGTGTCGGCGGAGCCGAGGAGCACGCCCT
>JASGEY010000060.1:0-5922 GCA_047605925.1 Microbacterium sp. | reverse complement strand
GGACGAGGCCCCGGTGCGGGGAGGGGAGGCGCGGCTGCGGGCTTCGCCGCTGCGGCTGCTGCCGCTGAGGCGGACTGCGTCGGTCGGCGGACGCTGGCGTCGAGAGCCGGCGGCGGCAGCACCTCTAGGTCGTCGGCGGCGCGCAGCAGATGCCTGCTCACGGCGTTCGGAGCGCCGTCGGTGTTGGGGACGGCCAGCACGATCACGGTCACTCCGAGATCCTGCGCCTGCTCGACGGCCTCTGTGAGATCGTCGTCGCCGGAGACCAGCACGATCGTGTCGACCGCGCTGTTGCGGGCGAGGGTGACCATATCCAGTCCGATGCGCAAGTCGACGCCTTTCTGCTGGCCGTCGACTCCGTACCGCCCGAGGCGGAGCCTGACTTTCGGCACGGTGCCGATGTCTTCTTGCGACTGGTTCGGGATGCCGTTCTCGGCGGCGTCGTACCAGTTGACCCTGAGTACGGCGAGCTGCGCGATGCGTTCGGACTCGGCGATGATCGAGCGGATCAGCTTGCGGTAGTCGACCACGATGCCGCTGCGCAAGGACGACCCGGTCGTGCGCGTCGCGGCTGAGGCGAGAAGGTAGCCGGCGTCGACGAAGACGGCGCACATCGATCTCATTGTGATTGTCCCCCTGAAGTTCGTGTTCGTTCAGGCTATCGGGTACTGGCGCGGGATGCGCCAGAATGGTAAAGTTGAGTCACATACACTCAACTTTGATCCGACACGTTGGCCGTCGGATCCTGGCCCAAAGGAGTCTCCCCAGGAGGAGCACATGAGCACCCCGCAGACCGAAGAGCAGCAATCCGCACTCGAGCAGTTCGGAATCAATCTCACCGACCGTGCCCGCCAGGGCAAGCTCGACCCTGTGATCGGGCGCGACAACGAGATTCGTCGCGTCAGCCAGGTGCTCACCCGGCGCACCAAGAACAACCCGGTGCTGATCGGTGAGCCGGGCGTCGGCAAGACTGCCGTGGTCGAGGGGCTCGCCCAGCGCATCGTCGCAGGCGACGTCGCCGAGTCGCTCAAAGACAAAGAACTGGTCTCCCTCGACATCTCCGCCCTTGTGGCCGGTGCCATGTACCGCGGCCAGTTCGAAGAGCGATTGAAGAGCGTGCTCAAGGAGATCACCGAGTCGGACGGGCGCATCATCACCTTCATCGACGAGTTGCACGTGCTCATGGGCGCTGGCGGCGGAGAGGGCTCTGTCGCAGCATCCAACATGCTCAAGCCCATGCTCGCCCGCGGCGAGCTGCGGCTGATCGGTGCAACCACACTCAACGAGTATCGCGAGTTCATCGAGAAGGATGCCGCTCTCGAACGCCGCTTTCAGCAGGTCTACGTCGGCGAACCTTCGGTCGAAGACACGATCGCGATTCTGCGCGGACTCAAGGGGCGGTACGAAGCGCACCACGGGGTGACGATCTCAGACGGTGCGCTGGTCGCAGCCGCCGCGCTGTCGAACCGGTACCTGCCCGCTCGCCAGTTGCCGGACAAGGCGATCGACCTCATCGACGAGTCGATGTCACGGCTCAAGATGGAGATCGATTCGTCGCCGGTGGAGATCGACCAGCTAGGGCGCCAGGTCGACCGGTTGAAGCTCGAAGAGCTTGCCCTCAAGCGTGAGAAGGATACTGCATCCCAAGAACGCCTCGGCGTGCTCCGCGAGCAGTTGGCCGGCATGGAGAAGCAGCTTGCCGAGCTCGAAGCTCGCTGGGCCCGCGAGCGTCAGAGTCTGAATCGGGTCGGCGATTTGAAGAAGCAGCTCGACGATGCGATCACGCAGCGCGATCTCGCGATGCGCAACGCCGACTACACAAAAGCGTCGAAGCTGGAGTACGAGACGATCAAGCGCCTGGAGCGCGACATCGCCGAGGCCGAGCAGGCCGAGGCCACTGCATCCACCGAGCCGCGAATGGTCAACGAGCAGGTCACCGACGAAGACATCGCGGCCGTTATCGCGGCGTGGACCGGCATCCCCGTTGGTCGTCTGCTGCAGGGCGAAAGCGAGAAGCTGCTGCAGTTGGAGGCAGAGCTCGGCAAGCGTCTGATCGGGCAGAAAGACGCCGTGAAGGCGGTATCGGATGCCGTGCGCCGCTCTCGTGCCGGCATCAGCGACCCAGGGCGCCCGACCGGCTCGTTCTTGTTCCTCGGGCCGACTGGCGTCGGCAAGACCGAGTTGGCCAAGGCGCTCGCCGAGTTCCTCTTCGATGACGAGCACGCCATGGTGCGCATCGACATGTCGGAGTACGGCGAGAAGCACTCGGTGTCGCGGCTGCTCGGGGCCCCTCCTGGATACATCGGGTACGAGCAGGGCGGCCAGCTCACCGAGGCTGTGCGCAGGCGTCCGTACAGTGTGATCCTGCTCGACGAAGTCGAGAAGGCGCACCCCGAGGTGTTCGACGTGCTGCTTCAGGTGCTCGACGACGGGCGGCTCACCGATGGCCAGGGTCGAACGGTCGACTTCTCGAACGTCATCCTGGTGCTCACCTCCAATATCGGCTCGCCCATCCTCATCGATCCGATCCTGCCTGTCGATGAAAAGCGCGAACAGGTGATGGCTTTGGTTCGGCAGGCTTTCCGGCCCGAGTTCCTCAACCGTCTCGACGACATCGTGATGTTCCAAGCTCTCAGCGAGGACGACCTCGCGCAGATCGTGGAGCTTGCGATCGACGGTTTGCAGAAGCGTCTGCACGAGCGCCGGCTCACCCTCGCGGTGACGCCGGATGCGCGGTCGTGGCTCGCTGAGCGCGGTTACGACCCGGTGTTCGGCGCGCGGCCGCTGCGGCGGCTCATCCAGGCGGAGGTGCAGAACCGGCTCGCAACAGCGTTGCTTTCGGGCGGCGTGCACGATGGTGACATCGTGCGCGTAGATGTTGCGGCCGACGGGAGCGGGCTCGTGCTGACGAGTGCGGCAACCGAGCTGGCCGGCTGAGCCCGGGGCGGTTCAAGCTCGTCGTGCAGTGGTTCAGCGGTCTCGTTGAGGCGGCCGCTGCTGCGGGCGACCCTTCCCGTGAGACCCCGTCCTAGCGGCGAGACCCCCTCCTGTTCGCGTAATCAAGAGGGGGTCTCGCAGGCACGACGGGGTCTCGGCGACATGATCTCGGCGAGCACTACCCTTTGCGGAACCTGCTCGGCAGAATCTCGTTGAGCAGGTCACGCTGGAGCAGCACAAGGTTGGCGACGGTGAGAACCGCCCCGAGCCCGAGCTGCACGCCGAGTGTCTGCAGGCTCGTGGGCGGGAACGGAAGCAGATACGCGACGAGGTACACCGCTGCGCCGACAACGAGGACGGGGACGAGCACCTTCAGGATCGCGAGGATTACCGTGCCGAGCGTCAGGTCGATCCGTCGGATGGCGACGGCCAGCTCGAATGGCAGGCCCACCCAATAGCGCACGAGCAGGGCGAAGCACACACCGATCGCTCCCCACTGCAGCCCGAACACCATCAGCGCGATCGAGATGGCGGTGAACAGCAGCGTCATCCGGAACATGGTGGCGGTACGGCCTTGCGCCTGGTAGAGCCAGGCGCAGGTGACCTGGATGCACTGCGGGATGCCGGCCAGGGCGAGCACCTGGAGCAGCGGCGCGGCAGGCTGCCAGCGACTGCCCCACAGCACCTCGACCAGTGCGGGCGCCGTCGCCGCGAAGGCGACCATGATCGTGATGGTGAGCATGCTGAGCAGCCGGATGCTGCGCAGGTAGGCGAGCCCCGCTCGGGCCGGATCGGCATTCATCCGCGCCAGTGCAGGCGAGACCGCGCCTCCCACCGATTGCGTGATCTGCGTCAGCGGCAGCAGCATGAGGTTGTACGCACGCGAGTAGAAGCCCAGCGGCGCGGCGCCGACGAATCGCCCGATCAGCAGCTTGTCGGCGTTGCGCCCCCAATAGTCGGTGACATTCGAGGCGAGCAGCGGAAGGGAGTAACGCATGAGCCGGCGGATCGATTCCCACGACACTGCGAGGTCAGGCTTCCATGGATGCAGAATCGCATAGCCGGACGATACGAGGATCTGGGAGACGACGGGTCCGACGGCAAGAGAATAGACCCCGGCACCCATCAGCGCCATCACGAGCGTGACCAGGAGGCCTGCGATGGTGCAAGACGACTCCAGGATCGCGGCAGCTCCGAACCGGAGTTCGCGCTGCAGCTTTGCCGCGTTGACGACGCCCGTCGAGCAGGCGAAGGTGAGGCCGACAATGGGGGACAGGGAGGTGAGTACCGGCTGGTCGTAGAAATCGGCCAGCAGCGGGCCGATCGACGCCATGATGATCGCCAGGACGACGCCACCGCCGAGGTTGAGCCAGAATACCGTGCTGAAGTCGCGCTGCGACGGCGACTCCGCATGGACGAGAGCTGCACGCAGCCCGCCCTCGAACAGCAGCACACCGAAGCCTGAAATCACGATGACACTTGCGAAAATGCCGAACTCCGTCGGCGTGAGCAGCCGGGCGAGGATCAGGCCGACGAGGAACTGGACGAACTGCGAGGCGATGCGTGAGGCCCCGAGCCAGCCGGCCCCGACGAGCACTCTCCTTCTGAACGAGCCCTCGTCAGACGTCGGCATCCGAAGCCCGTCGTCGTTTGGTTCGGAAGGATGTCGTCACCGTGGCGCCGGCCGGCACCGCGACGATACCGGCGAGAAGCCATAGGAAATAATTCGGGAAGGTGTAGCCCATCGGTGTCAGCATCGCAACACTCAGCCACGCGCCAAAGGCGCTGAGGAGAATGATCCCCCATTCTCGATCGACGCCGCGCCACGACCGGACGACCGAGGCGATCGGCCCGGCGATCAGCGAGGCGAGGAACAGCGCCGCACCCACCGCGCCCGTCTCCGCAGCGCGGGAGAGCACGATGTTATGCGCGGGGATGTGAGTCGTGGTGAGCGGCACGAGGTCCTGCTGCCGTACGTAGGAGTCGACCTCATCGAGGAATCGGCCCCAACCGACTCCCAGGATCGGATGGGTGTCGAGCATAGACAGCGCCGCGATGTTCGTGGTCGAGCGATCATCGAGCGATCGCTGCGTCGTGAACCGGTCACTCACGACCTCGAACAGTGGAGGAACAGCGACGAGCAGCAGCGCAAGCACCACCGCAAGAGCGCCGAGTAGGCGCAACGCCGGGCGTCGCAGCGTGGGATCGAGGGCGACGTAGACGCCGACGGCGAGGATCCATGCCAACCAGACCGAGCGGGTGAGCGTCAAGAAGGCACCCGACGACACAGCGACGATACCGAGCGCTGCGATGAGGCGCCACCACCCCGTGCTGCGCTTGAGCAGCATGATCAGCGGAGCAATGCACATCGTGAGCATTGCGCCATTCGAGGCGACTTGCAGTGACGGTCCGACGGCGCGCGTGATCTCCCCTGCCACCGCGGCCTCGGCGAGATACCGGGGGAACAACAGGAATCCGATCCCGAGCGACTGCAGCGTGCTCATGACGCCGACGTACAGCGCCGTGATCGCCAGCGCCCGCAGAAGCAACAGACGGTCTGCGGCGGAATGGAACGCGATCGGCGCGATCGTGAACAGCACCGAAGGGACGATTACCTGGTCGAGGGCTGCGTAGAAACTGTCCGCTCGCAGCAGCGTGGCGCCCAGCGCGGCCGAGCCGGCGATCCACAGAACCTGCGCCAGAAGGATCGCGTGTACGACGCGGAAGCGTGGGCGCTCGTAACGCCAGTTGATGTACAGCACGGTGAGCAGGAAGGCGGCCATCACGACGCGGTCGACAGGCAGCCAGCCGGTCACCTGGCGGAAGTTGCCGGAGAACACAGACAGGCACAGCATGACGGTGCCGAGCCAAGCCAGCACCGACGAGCGTCTCTCAACGGGGCGTTCGCGGCGACGCACTGCGTGATCTCGAACGCCCGCCGCGGCAGCGGGCGCCGTTGCGTCGCCGCCGTTCACGCGCCCGCGC
>JASGEY010000059.1:0-2932 GCA_047605925.1 Microbacterium sp. | reverse complement strand
GCTCAGAAACCGAGAACATTCCAGTCCCTGAGCGAGGAGCGCAGCGACGAGACGAAGGGCGCTCGCTCAGAAACCGGAAGCTCGGGTCAGCCCGCGAGGGTCGTCTCGAGGTCGGACACCATCGTGTTCCACGTCGACACGGGGTCGGCGCCGTTGATGATCTGCGCCTGAGCGGCGTTCCACAGGTCCCACACCGAACCCATCTCGGGGATCGACGGCATCGGCACGCCGTTCTTCGCCGAGGCGACGAAACCAGCGATGATCGGGTCAGAGGAGACCTCTTCGGCGAGCGTCTTCCACGCGGGGATGCGCGGGTCCGCCTCATACAGGGCGCGCTGTGCGTCTTCGGTGCCGAGGTAGTTGGTCAGGAACTCCTGCGCGAGCAGCGCGTTCTTGCTCTTGCTCGACAGGTAAAAGCCCTGCACGCCGACGAACGGAGCCGCAGGCTCGCCACCGGCCGACGGGATCGGGTTGACGGCGAGGTTCACGCCCTCGAAGGCGCTGATCGCCCACGGACCCTGAATCGTGTACGGAGCCTTGCCCTCTGCGAACAGCTGGTTGTTGATGTCGTAGTCGATCGTCGTCGAGACGTAGCCGGTGCCGTTCTTGCCGTTGGCTCCGAGCCAGGTTGCGAACGCTTCGCCGGCGGCTCCGCCCATGCCGACCTCGTTCGTGTACGAACCGGTCTCGTCCTGCACGAAGACCGGGGCGCCGAAGGAGGTCTGCAGGCCGTACATCGTGTAGCCATCGCCGGTCTCACCGTTGGTGTTGATGACGAACGGACGCTCGGTGCCTGCAGCCAGGCCCTTGGCGATCATGTCGTCCCAGGTGGCAGGAGCCTCGTCGCCGACGAGGTCGACATTCTGGATGAGTGCGATCGTCTCCAGCGAGTACGGCAGTGCGTAGAGCTGACCGTCGTAGGTCATGGCGTCCAGGGCGACCTGTTCGAACTCGCTCGCCTTGTCACCGAGGTCGATCGTGTCGACGACACCGGCGGCGACGAGCGCGCCCAGCCAGTCGTGGGCACCGACGGTGATGTCGGGGCCCTCGCCGGTGGGTACCTGGGCGATGAAGTCGTTGCGGAGGTCTTCGAAGTTCTTCTGCACCAGGGTGACCTTGGCGCCGGTCTCCTCCTCGAAGGCCTCAGCTGCGGCGGTGATCGCTGCCTCGCGCTCGGCATCCGTCCAGATGACGAGTTCGGCGCCTTCGCCCGAGGTGGCCGGCTCTTCGGTCTCGGTGGTTCCGGCGGAGCATCCCGCCAGAACCATTGCCGCGGTCAGCGCGATCGCGCCGACTCCGATGTGCTTGCGCATTGTGTCTCTCTTTCTGTGGGTTCCGCCCGTCCGTGTGCGTTCAGCGCTTCGGACCGGCGGAGGGGTTTCGTGGTGAGGATGGGTCAGTCGGTCACGCGGATGACGGCGACGCCGCCGGCCGCGATGGTGAACGAGCCGTCAGCTGGTGCGCCGGAGAGCAGGTCGACACCACGCGCAGGCAGGGCGACAGCATCTGCTCGATGATTCACAGCGGTCAGGTACCGGGTGTCGCCTGCGCGGCGGGTGATGACCTCGAGCCCCTCGGGGAGCCCCGATGCCTCGAGTCCGGCGTCGGCGTAGACCTCGCAGAACAGCGCCTTCATACCGGTGCTGTCCAGTCGGGTCGCCACGTACCAGCCGGTGCCCGCGCCGTGCACGTTGCGGGTGATCGCGGGTTCGCCCTCCCCAGGGCCACCGGCGAAGTTGGCGATGACCTTGGCGCCGGAAAGAGCGATGTCCTCCTGCCAGACGTCGGTGACGACACCCTCGTTGCCCTCCCAGTCGAGGCCGTGGCTCTCGCCCTCACGCAACGGCAGGAACTCCTCGATCGTGAGGCCGAGCGCATCGCGAAGGGGGGCGCCGAATCCACCGGCGTGCACGGCGTCGTTCTCGTCGACGATGCCGGAGAAGAACGACACGAGCAGGGTGCCTCCGTTTTCGACGTACGCAGTGAGGTTCGCAGCATCCGCCGCGGTGAGCAGGTACTGCGCGGGGACGATGACGAGCTTGTAGCGCGACAGATCGTGGCCAGGTAGCACGAAGTCGGTCGTGATGCCGTCACACCAGAGCTGCTCGTAGAAACGGCGCACCTGCGCGGCATGTGCGACGTCTTCAGAGGGGCGCCACTCAAGGTCTTGAGCCCAGAACGATTCGAAGTCCCAGAGCATGGCGACTTCGGCCTCGACCGTCGACCCCGCCACTTCGGCGAGCGCCTTCAGGTCGGCACCGAGCTCGACGACCTCGCGGAACACCCGCGAGTCGCGGCCGGCGTGCGGCAGCATCGCAGAGTGGAACTTCTCCGCTCCCGAGCGACCGGCGCGCCACTGGAAGAACAGGATGCCGTCGGCGCCGCGACCGAAGTGCGTCAGCGAGTTTCGCTTCATCTCCCCACGGCGCTTGGCGATGTTGCGGGGCTGCCAGTTCACCGCCGAGGTGGAGTGCTCCATGAGGATCCACGGCTTGCCTCCACCCACCGATCGACTCAGGTCAGCGGCGATGGCAAGACCGATGTGGGCGTCCTCGTCGGCGGCCCACAGGTAGTGGTCGTCGGAGACGACGTCGACCTCGCGACCCCACGCCCACAGGTCGCACGTCCAGCTCTGGTTCGCCATGAAGTTCGTCGTGATCGGCTGAGCGGCGTGCGCGCGGATCGCGTCGCGCTCGGCCTTGAAGCACTGGAGCAATTGATAATCGGTGAAGCGCATGAAGTCGAGACGCTGCGCAGGGTTCACGACGCTCGGCGCGATCGCCGGGGCGCCGATGTGCTCCCAGTCGGTGTAGTGCTGGCCCCAGAACGCCGTGCCCCAGGCGGCGTTCAGCGCATCGAGGGTCCCGTACTTCTCCTGCAGCCAGTTGCGGAAGGCGGCGACGGATGCCGGGGAGTAGTCCTCTCCGACGGG
>JASGEY010000058.1:0-66471 GCA_047605925.1 Microbacterium sp. | reverse complement strand
TCGCGCGCGGCGAGCAGGCCGCAGCGGCGGCCGGGCGGGTCACGGCGCAGGTTCCCGGAGCCCGGGTCTCGCACGGCGCAGACGGCGACCTCGTCTGCGTCACCGCAACACTCGACGTTGCGGTCGGCGGCCTGATCTCGCTGCCTGTGAGTGCATCGAGCTGCGCATTGGATGGGGGACTCTGATGCCCGGACCTGAACTGATGCCCGGACCTGAACTGATGCCCGGACCTGAACTGATGCCCGGACCTGAACTGATGCCCGGATCGGACCTGACAGTCGGATCGGACCTGACAGCCGGATCGGACCTGACGAACAGAGGGCTCTGATGGCGGGATCCGCGCTGGCAGCTGGCGTCCTCGTGGTCGCTGGCACGCTCTCGCTCGGCCTCGCCGCAGTCGGCGGCGCTGCTGTCACGGCTCAGCGTGCATCCGGCGCGGCGGACGCTGCTGCGCTCGCCGCGGCCGATGCGGCGAGCGGGGCGATTGCGGTGTCTGGGGAGCCCTGCGAGCTTGCGGCCAGGGCCGCTGCGGCCTCCGGGGCAGTGCTCACCGGATGCGTCCTCGACGGGTTCGTGGCAACCGTTCAGGTCGAGGCGGCGTACGCTGGACTCGCTGCCGTCTCCCGAGCCCGCGCAGGGCCACCAGAGGGGAATTGATGGCGGCACGCACGCGAACCGCTGTGTTCAACCCATCACAGTGGTGTGTATGGTGTGCTTCGAAGAAAGGACGCACCCGTGGCTCACGGCAAGAAGCTCGTCATCGTCGAGTCCCCGACGAAGATGCGATCGATTCAGGGATACCTCGGGGACGGTTATGAGGTGCTCAGCTCGGTCGGTCATATCCGCGACCTGGCCGACAAGAAAGACATCCCGGCGGCCGATAAGAAGGCATACGGCAAATACTCGATCGACGTCGACAACGACTTCGACCCGTACTACGTGGTCTCCGACCGCAAGACCAAGACCGTCGCCGAGCTCAAACGCGCCCTCAAGACGGCCGACGAGCTCCTGCTCGCAACTGATGAAGACCGCGAGGGCGAAGCCATCGCCTGGCACCTGCTTGAGACACTGAAACCGAAGGTTCCGGTCAAGCGGATGGTCTTCCACGAGATCACCAAAGACGCGATCCAGGCGGCGGTCGGAAATACGCGTGAGCTCGACACCGATCTCGTCGACGCGCAGGAGACCCGCCGCATCCTCGACCGGCTCTACGGCTGGGACGTCTCGCCTGTGCTCTGGTACAAGGTCAAAACCGGGCTGTCCGCCGGGCGCGTGCAGTCAGCCGCCACCCGCATGATCGTCGACCGCGAACGTGAGCGAATGGCGTTCGTCTCGGCCGAGTACTGGGATGTCGAGGCCCTCGCCTCCTCCACAACCGGCTTCACCGTGCGTCTCGTGCGCGTCGACGGCGGCCAGCTTGCCCGAGGCACCGACTTCAACGATCTCGGCACGCTCAAGAGAGCCGCCGTCATCCTCGACGAGCGCAAAGCAGCATCCCTCGCCCAGGCCATCGAAGCAACGGGCGCAGGCACTGTGACCAAGGTCGAAGCCAAGCCGGGCACCCGCAGCCCCTACGCGCCCTTCACGACTTCGACGATGCAGCAGGAGGCCGGACGCAAGCTCTCCATGAGTGCCAAGCAGGCGATGAGTGTCGCCCAGCGCCTCTACGAGAAGGGCTACATCACCTATATGCGCACCGACTCAACGGCGCTGAGCACCCAGGCGGTGCAGGCGGCGCGGAGCCAGGCCGTTGCGCTGTACGGCGATAAAGCCGTGCCGCTGAAGCCCCGCGCCTACAAGTCCAAGAGTAAGAACGCGCAGGAGGCGCACGAGGCCATCCGCCCTTCGGGGGAGACGTTCCGCACTCCGGCATCCGTGTCTTCGCAGCTCGACCGCGAAGAACTGCGCCTGTACGACCTGATCTGGAAGCGCACGGTCGCCAGCCAGATGTCCGATGCGAAGTACGAGACCACGACGGTGACGATCGCCGTCGACCTCTCGGCGCAGCCGACCGCAGGTGCGCGCACAGCCGAGTTCACGGCATCCGGCACTGTTTATACCTTCAAGGGATTCCTCGAAGCCTACGAGGAGGGACGCGACGAGAAGCGCAGCGACAATGACGCGGCGCGCGAGCAGTCCCTGCCTGCAGTCGCCGTCGGCGAGGAGCTGCGGATCACGGATGCCGAGGCCAAGGGCCACCACACAACGCCGAAGCCCCGGTACACCGAGGCGTCGCTCGTCAAGGCGCTGGAGGAGCATGGCATTGGGCGGCCATCCACCTTCGCCAGCATTATCGGCACCGTCATCGACCGCGGCTACGCCACCAAACGTGGCCAGGCGCTGGTGCCGACATGGCTCGCTTTCAGCGTCGTTCGTCTGCTCGAAGAGCACTTCGCCGACCTGATCGACTACGACTTCACTGCGGCGCTCGAAGACGACCTCGATGCGATCGCTCGCGGTGAGCAGAAGCGTGTCGAGTGGCTGCGTTCCTTCTACTACGGCTCCGAGAAGCAGGTGGGCCTTCGGCAGGTCGTCGACAATCTGGGGGAGATCGACGCTCGTGCTCTGAACTCCACACGGATCACCGACACCGCGACACTGCGCTTCGGCAAGTACGGCCCCTATCTCGAAGTCGTAAACCCCGATGCGCCGGATGAGAAGCCTCGCATCGTGAACGTTCCCGAGGATCTCGCCCCCGACGAGCTCACCCCGGCCAAAGCGCGGGAGCTCATCGAAGCTCCGGTTGCCGGTGACCGCGTGCTCGGCGAGAACCCCGAGAACGGCAAGATCATCGTCGTCAAGGACGGCAGGTTTGGCCCGTACGTGCAGGAGAACGACCCGGTGTCCGAGGACGCGGTGGTCGATGAGAGCACCGGCGAGGTGGTGGATGCCGCAAAGCCCACGCGCACAGCCAAGAAGGAGGCGGCGCCCAAGCCGCGAACTGGATCGCTGTTCCGCTCGATGTCGGTCGACACGATCGATCTCGATACCGCGCTGAAACTGCTCAGTCTTCCCCGCGTGGTCGGCGTCGACCCCGAAACGGGCGACGAGATCACTGCGCAGAACGGCCGCTACGGCCCCTACTTGAAGAAGGGCACCGATTCGCGGTCGTTGGAGAGTGAGTCGCAGATCTTCGACGTCACGCTCGACGAGGCGCTGGCGATCTACGCGCAGCCGAAGTACGGTGCCGGCGCGCGGCGTGCGTCCAGTGCGCTCGCCGAGTTCGATGCCGACCCTGTCAGCGGCAAACCGATCCGCATTCGCGACGGGCGTTTCGGCGCGTATGTCACCGATGGTGAGACGAACGTGACGATCCCTCGGGGCCAGCAGGTTGCCGACATCACATTCGAGATCGCGGTGCAGATGCTCGCCGACAAGCGCGCCAAGGGGCCAGCCCCCAAGCGTGCGGCGAAGACAAAGGCTCCGGCGAAGAAGGCTCCGGCGAAGAAGGCTCCGGCGAAAGCGGCGAAAGCGGCACCGAAAGCGGCGGCCAAGAAGTCAGGGAAAGCAGGCTCGTGACTTCGCAACGCGGAGTGTGGATCACGCTCGAAGGCGGAGACGGCTCTGGCAAGACCACGCAGGCGAACCTGCTCGCAGACTGGTTGACGCAGGCGGGACACACCGTGGTTCGCACCAGGGAGCCAGGGGGATCCGAGGTCGGCCAGCTGATCCGCGATATCGTACTGCACCACCGTGGGGATATCGCTCCTCGTGCCGAGGCTCTGCTGTACGCCGCCGACCGGGCTCACCATGTCGCCACGGTCGTCCGCCCGGCACTCGCGCGCGGCGAGATCGTGCTGCAGGATCGCTACCTCGACTCCTCCGTCGCCTATCAGGGGGCCGGACGAGTGCTCGACGGAGCTGAGATTCGCGAGCTGTCGTTGTGGGCTGCAGAGGGCGCGTTGCCTGACCTCACTGTCCTGCTCGATCTCGACCCCACGTCGGCGCGAGAACGATTGGATGCCGATGACAAGCCCTTCGACCGGCTTGAGGCCGAGAAGGCCGAGTTCCACGCGCGTGTCCGTGACGCCTACCTCGCGCTGGCCGCCGAAGAGCCAGAGAGATTCCTGGTGCTGGATGCCGCAGCATCCGTCGATGACATCGCCGCGGCCGTCAGGGCGCGCGTCGAGAGGCTTCTGGGCTGAGCGGCACAAGCGCAACGTCGGTGCTGCGGGTTACGCTGGGGGACATGCCGCAGACCGTCGCCACCGATCTCCCCTGGGGTGATGTGTGGGGGCAGGATGCCGCGGTCGACACACTGCGCAGCGCAGCATCCGATCCCGCGGCACTCTCCCATGCGTGGCTGATCACCGGGCCCCCAGGCTCTGGCCGATCGACCCTGGCCTATGCGTTCGCTGCGGCACTGATCGCGGACGGCCCCGACGACGAGTCCACGATGCGCCAGGTGCTCGCTGGTACTCATCCCGACATCACGGCGCTGCGCACCGACAAGGTCATCATCACGATCGCCGAGGCGCGCGCACTCGTCGAGCGTTCGTACTTCGCGCCCTCCGCCGGCCGGTACCGTGTGCTCGTCGTCGAGGATGCCGATCGCATGGTCGAACGCACCTCGAACGTCTTGCTGAAGGCGCTCGAAGAGCCCCCTGAGCAGACCGTCTGGATTCTCTGCGCGCCGAGCGAGGCTGATCTTCTGCCCACGATTCGATCGCGCGTGCGCTCGCTGCGGCTGCGCGAACCTGATGTCGCCGATGTCGCCCGGCTGATCGCGCTGAGAACAGGCGCCGACGAGGCCATTGCCGAGCAGGCCGCTCGTCATGCGCAGCGTCACATCGGCATGGCTCAGCGCCTGGCAACAGACGAGGCGGCACGCCTGCGCCGCGACCAGACCCTCCGCAGCGTGATCGGGGTCCGCGGCGTCAGTGACGCGGTCGATGTGGCCGGTCGGATCATCCAGGCCGCGACAGAAGATGCGAAGACGCTGACGGCCGAACGCGATGCTGCCGAGCGCGCATCGCTGTTGCGCGCAGTGGGCGTTGCCGAAGGGCAGGCTGTGCCTCCTGCGCTACGCGCGCAACTGTCCGCGCTCGAAGACGATCAGAAGAAGCGGGCGACGCGCAGTCTCCGCGACGGCATCGATCGTGTGCTCACCGATTTGCAGTCGATGTTCCGCGACGTCGTGATGCTGCAGTTCGGCCGCGACGACGATCTGATCAACCGTGAGCTGCGCCCAGAGTTGCGCGCTCTGGCCGACGCCTGGCCCGAGACCCGTACCCTGGTGGTACTCGACCATCTTGCTGAGACACGGCAGTTGCTGGAGCGCAATGTCGCACCGCTGCTCGCCCTGGAGAGCTTGCTCGTGACCGTTGCGAGCGGGAGGACACCGTGAACACTCGACCGCCTTCTCGTCTGCGCCGCCTCGTTACGGTCGTCGCGGGGCTGGTTGCGGCATCCGTCGCTCTCTCCGGATGCCTGTACTCGATGATTCCCGAGCAGAAGCCTTCGGCGACCAGCGCCCCTGACACCGACGGCATTGCCGACGATCTGCTGCCTTTTTACAGTCAGACGCTGACCTGGGAGAACTGCGGCGGAGGATTCGACTGCACAGAGGTGACCGCCCCGCTCGACTGGGAGAACCCCGGCGATGGCGAGATCACACTGGCGGTCGTACGGCACCAGGCCACCGGTATCCCTCAGGGGTCTTTGCTGACCAATCCTGGTGGCCCCGGTGCCAGCGGCTACGACATGATCAAAGACAACCTCACCTACGCCGTGGGGCAGGAGCTCATCGAGAACTTCGACGTGATCGGCTTCGATCCTCGCGGTGTCGGCAGGTCAACGGCGGTTGCGTGCTACGACGCCGTCGACATGGACGAGTACCTGTATTCGATCCCGGCAGCTCCCCGGGGCTCGGCTGATTGGGAGGCCGAACTGCTCGAGCGGCACCGACAGTTCGCTGAGGCCTGCGACGCGAACAGCGGCGGGATTCTGCCGTACATCACCACGATCAATTCGGCGCGTGACATGGACTTGATCCGTGGCGTGCTCGGTGACAAGACGCTCAACTACCTCGGCTACTCCTACGGGACTTTCCTCGGTGCGACCTACGCCGAGCTGTACCCCGAGCGCGTTGGAAGGCTGGTGCTCGACGGGGCGATCGATCCTGCGGTGTCAGGGCTCGATGTCGGCGCAACGCAGGCGCTCGGGTTCGAGTCGGCGCTGCGCGCCTACATGCAGAGCTGCCTCGACTCGGGTGAGTGCCCGTTCAGCGGAACCGTCGATGATGCTATGGCCGATCTCGCCGCCCTCTTGTCGAGTGTTGACGCAACCCCGCTGCAGAATGGCGATGGACGGATGCTGGGCGCCGACTCCTTGCTGACCGGCATCATCGCCGCCCTCTACTCGGAGGACAGCTGGTCGTACCTCACCCAGGCTCTGGATGAGACCCTTCAGGGCGACCCGTCGACGGCATTCCTGCTCGCCGACTTCTACAACGGCCGAGAGAACGGCGTGTACACCGACAATTCCGGTGAGGCGTTTCGTGCGTACAACTGCATGGACTATCCCGTCGAAGACGACCCGGTGGCTGAGGCGGCCTCGCAAGAGAAAATCGCCGAGGGCGCGCCGACAATTGCCAAGTATTGGGATGGGCCGGACTCCTGCTCGGTGTGGCCCTACCCGCCGACGGGGACGCGGGGCGAGATCCATGCCGAGGGATCGGCGCCGATCGTCGTCGTCGGTACGACCAATGACCCCGCAACACCTTATGAGTGGTCAGAGGCGCTCGCCGATCAGCTCGACACCGGCGTGCTGATCACCCGCGTGGGCGAGGGGCACACCGGATACAACAAGGGCAATGTCTGCGTCGACGAAGCCGTCGATGACTATCTGGTCGACGGCACGGTGCCCGAAGACGGACTGCGCTGCGAGGGGTGAGTCGTGAACCGGCGATGTCGCGCTGCGTGTCACGGTTGGGAGGATTCGCAGCACGGCCGGGAACCATGTAACATCAATGATCGCGCCCCGATAGCTCAGTGGTAGAGCATCTCACTCGTAATGAGAAGGCCGTCAGTTCGATCCTGACTCGGGGCTCTCTTCATCCTCCGGCTCGGCGTACTCTCGAATCATGAGCAGAGCCCTTCTTATTGTTGACATTCAGAACGACTTCACCGAAGGCGGCGCGCTCGCTGTCGCGGGCGGCGACGCTGTGGCATCCGCTGTCTCCGCCTTTCTCCACGACCACCAAGCCGACTATGAAGTGATCATCGCCTCGCGTGACTGGCACGACGCGACCGGCGACAACGGCGGGCACTTCGCTGCGGAGCCCGACTATGTCGACACGTGGCCCTCGCACTGTGTCGCAGGCACGACGGGCGCGGAGTACGACCCGCTGCTGGCGACGGATGCCGTGACCCACCACGTCCGCAAGGGGCAGGGTAAGCCCGCGTACTCGATGTTCGAGGGGGTCACCGACTCCGGGGAGACGGTGGGTACGGTGCTCACGCGGGCAGGAGTGCTGAGCGCTGATGTGGTGGGGATCGCGACCGACTACTGCGTTCGAGCCTCGGCGCTGGATGCTCTTGCACAGGGGGTGCACGTGCGCATTCTTGTCGACCTCGTCGCGGGGGTGGCCGCCGAGTCGAGTGAGGCTGCGCTCTCTGAGCTCGCACATGCCGGGGCCGAATTGGTCGAGAGCGTCAGCGCGTGAGCGCCGTACGCTGTGCACTGCTCCTGCGCGCCGTCAACGTCAGCGGCCGTAACCGCGTGCCGATGGCCGAGCTGCGCCGACTGCTTCAGGAGCGCATCGGCCTTGCTGGGGTGTCGACGTACATCGCGAGCGGCAATGTCATCTGCGATGTCGATGCCGACGGTGACCTCGACGGCGTGCGGGCCGAGGTTCGCGCTCTGATTTCTGCGGAGTTCGGGGTCGACACGCCTGTGATTGCCCGCACGCACGCTGCGTTGCTCTCTGCGCTTGCGGCGAATCCCTTTCCCGACGCGACGCAGGATCGAATGCTGCACGCGATGTTTCTTGAGGGGCAGGCCAGGGATGGGGCGATCGCCGCTCTCGAGCCGCGGCTGTCGGCGGGGGAGCGGGTGGCTCTCGTAGGTGACGAGTTGTGGATCGACTACGGCGAGAACGGCGTGCACGGCACGAAGCTCACCAAGGAGGTGCTCGATCGCGCCCTCGGCGTGGCGGGTACCGCGCGGAATCTGCGGACGGTGCGCGCTCTCGCCGAGCTCACCGCGTAGGGCGCAGGTGACGACGGACATCGGATGCCGGTGGGGCTATTGGTCGCGCGCTGAGACTGTCGATTCGGCTTGACGGAGCGCCCTGGTCGTAACCCCCGGGATGAGCGCGACTGTTGCGATGAGGAGCATGGAGCCCGAGATGACGAATGCGGTCTGGACTCCGAAGAGGGAGCCGAGGATGCCGCCGGCGAGGGCTCCGAAGGGAACGATGCCGAGCACGACGAGTCGGTAGGCGGCGGTGACTCGGCCGAGTAGCGCATCGGGGACGGCTGCTTGTCGCAGAGTGGAGACGGTGATCTGGTTGCAGGCAGTGGGAATGGCGGCCGAGAACATGACGATGACTGCAACGAGGATGCTCTCGCTGAGTCCTAGCGCGATGTAGCTCAGTGCCGGGAGGAGGCCCGCGGCCCACATGAGGGGGCCGCCGCCGATCTGCCGGATCGCCCTATCGGCCACGAGGGAGCCGACGAGTGCGCCCAGCGCGGGGGCTGCGATGAAGAGCCCGTAAAGTGCGTGTGGAATGTGCAGCGGGCCGGTGGCGAGCAGCACGAGGATTGCGTCTGTTGCGGTTGCGCAGAGGTTGAATGCTGCCGAGATCACGGCGACCCTGCGTAGGAGACGATTGCTCCAGAACTCTCTCCAGCCGGCGGTGATCTCTGCGACGAAGGACTCCCGGGGTCGTGCCGCGCCCGACGGCGGCGCGGCGTAGCCGGAGCTTTGCGTGCGCGGGAGCAGTTGCGGCAGCATGAGCGCGACGAGGGCCGCGATGGCGTAGAGACTGGAGCTGGTGAGCAGGGCCAGGCTCGCGGAGAACGCCATGAGCCCGGAACCTACGGGCGGGCCGATGAAGGAGTTCACTACGCTCTGGGTGGCGAAGAGCGTTCCGTTGGCGCGTTCCAGACGCTCGCGGGGAACGATGCGCGGGGGAATCGTCAGCGCCGCGTTGTCGACGAGTGTCTCAGCGCTCCCTGCGACGAACACGATGACGTACAGGAGCCAGATGCTCTGCCAATGCAGCGCGATGGCGGCGGCGAGCAGGGCGAAGGCCACGCAGCGCAGCAGGTTGCCGCCGAAGAGGATGCGCTGCCGATCCCAGCGGTCGGTGAGCACTCCGGCGGGGAGGATCAGGATGAGCCTGGGCAGGAACTGCGCGATCGTCATTGCCGCGACCGCGAGCGGATCGCGGGTGAGCGTGGCCACGAGGAGAGGAGCCGCCGCTGCGAGCACACCGTCGGCGGTGTTCGAGGATGCCTGGGACGCCCACAGCGTTGTGAAACTCGACGGTCGACGCACGCTGACTCCTCCGATCGGGCACACCACAGCATTCAAACTCTCAAAATGAGTTTTACACATTAGACTACGCTTGTGGAGCTTCCTGAGGTCACGCCGTCTCGGTTGGGTGGCGATGTCGCCGTCGACTTCTTCAATACGGTCGACTGGCGACTCGATCCTGCGCGTCGGCATGAGCGCCTAGCGAGTTACCTGCATCTGCTCGCATGGGTGATGCAGGTTGGTCTTATTTCGCCCGACGTCGCTCAGGCACTGGCTGAACGATCGACCCGGAGTGCCCCGGATGCGAGCGAGCGCGAGCTCGCGGACGTGATCGCCCTGCGGGACCACACGTACGACGTGCTCACAGCGGATGCCGCCCTCGCCGTCCTTGAACGGGAGCTCTCAGCCGCTCACGCAGCGAGCACTCTATACCGAGGGTCAGCCGCGTGGGAGTGGTCACCGCGCGGTCTCGAACTCTCCACCCCGAGGCATCTGATTGCGTTGGAGTTTGGACGCCTCGTCACTTCGGAGCACGTGATGCTGTTGCGACGTTGCGCGGATCAGCACTGCGGCTGGGTGTTCCTCGATACGTCACGGCAGCGCAATCGGCGTTGGTGCAGCGCGGCGGATTGTGGAAACCGCAATCGGGTGAGGGCTCACTATGCCCGATCCAGGTTCGGAGCCTGAGCGGGAACCGGTCATTGCCGAGTGCGGCCGGATCCGCACCACAGCACCACACTGGAACTATCGTCGATGTCAACAACGACCTTTGGGTGGGCCCCGTGGGGCTCGAACCCACGACCCGCGGATTAAAAGTCCGATGCTCTGCCAACTGAGCTAGAGGCCCCTGTACGCTCCAGTCTAGTGTGTGCGGCACGAGCCTCAGGTGACGCGGGCTCCACGGCGCACAGCCACATGGCACGGATCGCGCGTACCCTGGAGGGATGCCCGCGCAGCACCGCCGACCCGTGCGTCGTCCCACCAGCGCCTTCGACAACATCGTCGGCGCGCACGACCCCTCCGCACAGACGCGGATCGCGCATGCGACGGCATCCGCTCTGCTGACCCGCGTGCGTGCGGACGACACCGGGGCGAGCGCCGAGCGCCTCATCGCGTTCACCGCAGAGCACGGCATCGACGAGATCGCCGAGCTATGGTCGCAGGCTCCGGCGCGCACGCTTCCTGGTGCGCTCTGGCGGCTGTACCTGCTGCAGCTGGCGATTCACGCCGATTCGCGCACGGCCGCGCTGTTGTACGAGCGCGGGCGGGTGGAGTTGCCTTCGGCGGATGCCGCCATCGCCGGAGCACCGGTCCCTGCGAGCCCCGGCGAGATCATTGCGCTCATCGACACGATCCTGCGAGGCGCGTTTCGCGGCGATTTCGCCGTTGCACTCGATCGTGCCGCCGCGTTCTGCCGGGTGCAGGCCTCCGGAGCCACGCACACCGCGAACGACTACGAGTCCACCGAACCTGCGCGCGCCAGCGACCTCACTGCCAGGGCCCTTCGGTTGAGCAGCTACGCGCAGGATTTGTCTGCATCATCGCTGCTGTGGCGTAGGGGAGCGCTGCACTGAATGCTGCCCTGGTAAAAGGAAGACCGGGCCGCAAGAACGCCTCTCGGCGGAAGGCCGCTCGCAGCGGCAAAAATTGGAGCCCGGGGTTATGCGGCCCGGCCGATCAAGTGTAACGCGATCTCGTCGGGACGATCCTTGACCTCTAGGCTTTTGTCATGACCCGGCGTTTTGCACTGATGATCGATCCCGTCGCCGCAACCGAGGAGCGGGCTGACTTCACAGACACCTTCACGAGGGTGGATGCCGCAGCTCCCGCTCTCAGCGTCGGAGAGCTCAGCACGCAACGCGGAGACGGGGTCTTTGAATCGATCGGTGTCGTCGACGCGCACGCGCAGGAGGTCGCAGCTCACCTGGAGCGCCTGGAGCACTCGGCGCGGTTGTGTGAACTTCCACTCCCGAACAAGCAGCAGTGGCGGCAGGCGATCGGGGCGGCTGCGGCGGAGTGCGAGGCCGGCGAGTATGTCATCAAGCTCATTCTGAGCAGGGGCGTCGAGCACGGCCCCACGCCGACGGCTTGGGTGACGGCGGCGCCGGCGGCCGACTTCAGCGCGGCGCGGGCGAACGGCATCCGTGTCGTGACCCTCGATCGCGGATACGATCTGCACGTGGCCGAGCGGGCGCCGTGGCTGCTGCTCGGCGCGAAGACGCTCTCGTATGCGGTGAACATGGCTGCTCTGCGCGAAGCGCACCGCCGGGGTGCTGATGACGCGATCTTCCTGTCCAGCGACGGATTCGTGCTTGAGGCGCCGACGGCGTCGCTCATCCTCCGCATCGGTGATCGCTTCGTCACCCCGGCGCCGAACGGCGGGATTCTGCACGGAACCACTCAGCTCAGCGTCTATGAGCACCTTGCCGCGAGGGGGTTCGAGGTCGGTTACGCCGAGGTGCCGGCATCCGATCTGCCCACAGCGGATGCCGCCTGGCTGGTGTCCAGCGTGCGCCTGGCCGCACCGATCACCGCCATCGACGCGACGTCTCTCCCCATCGACCGCTCCCTAACCGTCACCCTCAACGAGTACCTCCTCTCCCCCCGCACCTGACCCCTCCCTGACGTCGTTCCCGGGCACAATTTCGGATGCTGTGAGCGACACGCCGTGTTCACGCCGTCGCGTCGCGGCGTGTCGGTGGTCACGTCCGAAGTTGTGCCCGGAGGGGGCTGCTGGGGTTAGGGCGGAGCATCATCGTCTGCACGATCGCACGCTCGACCAGGTCCCAGTCGTGGATGACCAGGGAGTAGTCGAAGCGCAGTGAGGCGTGCCCCCACGATGCCGAGTTTGCGTCTCTGACGAGGTCGCGGTGCCTGAGCGAAGCGCCGTCGTGATTGGCTTTGCCGTCGGTCTCGACGATCAGCCAGCCGTCGATGAGAAGATCCGCACGCCCCGTTCCAATGATTGAGACCTGCGTGCGAACATCCCAACCGTATTTGCGCAACCGCAGCCTCGTGAGCGACTCGAGCCCGCTATCGGCATCTGCTCGTGAGAAGTCGATGAGATCACGTCCGATGTGGCCGATGTTCGATCTTAACCAGCGCAGGTCTCCCTTCGAGATCACCCCCTGGCGCCGCGCCGACTCAAGCGTCACAAAGAACGACTCTGGGCCTCGGCAGCGGAAGATCTGAAGCAGTACGCGCGCCACCGATGGCAGGGCGAAAGTCCGTGTCGAGGGCCCGGAGTCCCAGTGCCGTGTGCAGTCGCATTCGGTGCACTGCTTTGTGTGGTGGTGTCTGTCCGAGCGCATCCACACGTGGAGGCCCGATACGTCGAGCACCCAGAGTCCGAGGTGGCGGGCGGCAGTCTCGCACGCGAGTGAACCGCCGTGGCCTGCGGCCGCGATCGCCTGGGCGCATGCGCCCGCCGACGCATACACCCCACGACGAACGCGGTGAAGTTCTCCGGCGCGGATGCGCGCCTCGATCGCGCGCCTGCTCTGTACGGCGCGTAACTCCGACCAGGTCCAGATTGCTACGGATGCTGTCATGCACATCGCTCCAGCATCCGCTCTCCGCGGCATCCGCAATGGTCCCAAACCCGTAACCTGTGCACAACTCGCTAATGATTCCGCAATGTGCAGAACCTGTGCCCGGCACAATTTCGGAACAGCCCGTGTGCACAACTTCGGAGCAGGCGAGGCGACACGCCGCGCGACCATACGATCACGCGGCGTGTCGCGATCAAGCTCCGAAACTGTGCACGGGCTGGGGCGGCCGGGGCGGCCGGGGCGACCCGGGCGGGCGCCGGTCAGCCGAAGCGACCGGAGACGTAGTCCTCTGTGGCCTGAACACTCGGGGTGGTGAAGATCGTCGTGGTGTCGTCGTACTCGATCAGCTTTCCTGGCTTGCCGGTGCCGGCGATGTTGAAGAATGCCGTCTTGTCGGATACGCGGCTGGCCTGCTGCATGTTGTGCGTGACGATCACCACGGTGTACTCGTTCTTGAGTTCACCGATCAGCTCCTCGATCGCATAGGTCGAGATCGGGTCGAGGGCCGAGCAGGGTTCGTCCATCAGCAGAACGTCGGGGGAGACCGCGATCGCGCGCGCGATGCACAGGCGCTGCTGCTGGCCGCCGGAGAGCCCCGAACCCGGCTTATCGAGCCGGTCCTTGACCTCGTTCCACAGGTTCGCCCCCTGCAGCGATTTCTCGACCAGGGCGTCGGCATCGGACTTCGCGATCCGCTTGTTGTTGAGCTTCACCCCGGCGAGCACGTTCTCCCTGATCGACATCGTCGGGAACGGGTTCGGACGCTGGAACACCATGCCGACCTGTCGGCGGACGTTCACAGGGTCGACCGACGGACCGTACAGATCGTCGCCGTCGAGGAGCACCCGACCTTCGACGCGCGCGCCGGGGATCACCTCGTGCATCCTGTTCAGGGTGCGAAGGAACGTGGATTTGCCGCATCCTGACGGGCCGATGAACGCGGTCACGCTCCGCGGCTCGATATCGAGCGAGACCCCTTCGACGGCGAGGAAGTCGCCGTAGTAGACGTTGAGGTCGCCTACTTCAATGCTCTTGGACATGTCGATTCCTCTTCTCAGTGGTCGGGTTCTCAGCGGCGGGTCTGGGGCGCGAACACCTTGGCGACGATGCGCGCGACGAGGTTCAGCACCATGACGATGACGATGAGGGTGAGTGCGGCGGCCCAGGCGCGTTCGACATATGCCTCGGCTGGAATACCTTGGTACGCGTACTGCGAGTAAATGAACACCGGCAGGGTCTGCATGCGACCGCCGAAGAGGTTGTAGTTCATCGCGTCGGTGAAGCCTGCAGTGAGCAGCAGCGGCGCTGTTTCGCCGATCACGCGCGAGATGGCGAGCATCACACCCGTGGTGATCCCCGCGAGCGAGGTGGGAAGGACGACCTTGACGATCGTGAGCCACTTCGGAACCCCCAGGGCATACGACGCCTCGCGGAGGTCGTTGGGCACCAGGCGCAGCATCTCTTCGGTAGAGCGCACGACGACCGGAATCATCAGCACGGAGAGGGCGACGGATCCCATGATGCCCATGCGCACTCCTGGCCCGAAGAGCAGAGCGAACACCGCGTAGGCGAACAGTCCGGCGACGATCGACGGGATGCCGGTCATGACGTCAGCAAGGAACGTGATCACCCGAGCCATCCGAGTGCCTGGCTCGTACTCGACCAGGTAGACGGCCGTCATGAGGCCGATCGGCACCGAGATGATCGTCGCAGCGAGCGTGGCCAGCAGCGTGCCCATGATCGCATGCACAGCTCCGCCGCCTTCGCCGAGCACGCCGCGCATCGACGAGTTGAAGAACAGCGGGTCAAGGCGCGCGATGCCGTTGGCGATGACAGTCCAGCCAACCGAAATCAGCGGCACCATCGCGATCAGGAACGCCGAGGCGACGATGCCGGTGACGAATCGGTCGAGGGCCTTGCGCGATCCCTCGACGATGCGCGAGGTGACGTAGATGATCACCAGGTAGAGGATGGCGCCGACGATGAGGGTGCCGGCGATCGGGAACTCGGAGCCGGATGCTGCAGACGACAACCCGAACGGTGCGGCTGCGACAAGCAGTGCCACACCGAGCAGCGCCCAGGGTGCCCAGCGCGGCAGGTGACCGGAGGTGAGCGAGTCGTACGGGGAGGACACAGCGCGCGCGGTCTGGGGGGCGATGGTGGTCATATCAGTTCGCTCCCGAGAATTCCTTGCGGCGGTTCACGAACCAGCGCGCGATCGCGTTCACGGCGAACGTCACGATGAAGAGGATGAGACCGGTCGCGATGAGGACGTTGATGTTCGTCTTGTATGCCTCGGCAAACGTCAGCGCAATGTTCGCCGCGATCGTCGAGGGGTTAGCCGAGGTGAGCAGTTCGATCGTGACGGCCTTGCTCACAGAGAGCACCATTGCCACCGCCATGGTTTCGCCGAGAGCGCGGCCGAGGCCCAGCATGGCGCCCGAGACGATGCCGGAGCGACCGAAGGGCAGCACGGCCATCCGGATCATCTCCCAGCGAGTGGCGCCGAGCGCGAGCGCGGCCTCCTCGTGCAGGCGGGGGGTCTGCAGGAAGATTTCGCGGCAGATCGCGGTGATGATCGGGACGACCATGACGGCGAGCACGATGGCTGCGGTGAGGATCGTGCGGCCGGTCGGTGAGACGATGCCGCCAAAGAAGGGGATCCAGCCGACGTTGGTGTTCAGCCAGGCATATACGGGCTGCACGGCCGGAGCCAGCACGAAGATGCCCCACAGGCCGAAGACCACCGATGGCACCGCCGCCAGCAGATCGACGAGGTAACCGATTGTCTGTGCGAGCCGGCGCGGGGCGTAGTGGGTGATGAACAGAGCGACGCCGAGCGACAGCGGTACGGCAATGAGCAGGGCGAGCAGCGCCGCCCACAGGGTCCCGAACAGCAGTGGCCCGACGTACTCCCAGAAGCTCGTCTGCACGAGTGAGGCTGACTCGCCGTTGGCACCGAAGGCGGGGAGGGATTGAACGACGAGGAAGATCGCGACCGCGGCGAGCGTGATCATGATCATGGAGCCGGCGGCGACCGCCGTGCCGGAGAACCAGAGGTCTCCAGCGCGCTTCTTCGCGACGATCGGCGGCCGGAGCACCGTGGTCGTGGCTGTCATGGGAGCTGCTTCCTGCTCGGGAGTTCGGGTGACGAGTCGAGTTGGAGTGACGCGTCGGTTCGGGTATCGAGTGTTCACAGACGGTGTCCGGGGTGCGCAGCGCCCCGGACACCGTCCACTGGTGTTACTTGATCAGGTCGATCGCAGCCTGCGCAGTGCTTCGCAGTTCGTCGGAGATCGGTGCGCTGCCGGCGTTGGTCGCTGCGGCTTCTTGACCTGCGGCGCTGATCGCGGTCGAGAAGAACGCCTTGGTGAGAGCTGCGACGTTCTCGTCCTCGTACTCGGTGCAGCCGATGAGGTAGCTGACCAGCAGTACGGGGTACGCGCCGGCGGCATCCGTTGTGCGGTCGATCGCGATCGCGAGGTCGCCAGCGGTGCGCCCCTCCTCGACAACCGAGGCGTCGAGTGTGGTAGCTGCACCCTCCGGCGAGTGTGCGACGAACTCGTCGCCGACCTTGACGCTCACCGAGGCGAAGTCGGCTGCCTGCGATGAGTCGATGTAGCCGATCAGGCCCTGGCCGCCCTTGACGGCGTTCGCGACGCCCGAGGTTTTCTCAGCGGACTCGCCGCCGAGCTCGGCCGGCCACTCCTCGACGCTGCCCCACGTCCAGGCATCGGGAGCTGTCTGGGCGAGGTAGTCGGTGAAGTTGGCGGTGGTGCCCGACTTGTCGGAGCGATGCACCGGCGAGATCGCGAGATCCGGGAGTTCGACTCCTTCGTTGGTCGCTGCGATGGCCGCATCGTTCCACCGGGTGATCGTGCCGGCAAAGATTCCGGCGACTGTTTCAGGGTCAAGGTTCAGCGAGTCGATGCCGTCGAGGGTGAAGACGATCGCGATGGGCGATACGTACGCGGGAATCTCGACGATGTCTGAGCCGTCGACGCAGGCGTCGAAGCCGCCGGCGGCGATTTCGTCGGTCTTGAAAGCGCGGTCAGAGCCGGCGAAGTTGACCGCGCCCTGCTGGAAGGACTCGCGTCCGGCGCCGGAGCCTGCAGGGTCGTACTCGACGATCGCGTTTGGACTGGTCTTCTGGAACTCGGCCGTCCAGGACTGAATGGCGACCTGCTGGGCCGACGAGCCGGAACCGACGATAGAGCCTGACAGCGCGGCCTCAGAGGTGCCGCCGTCGACGGTCTCGCCGGTGTCGGCCTCATTCGCGGCACAGCCGGCGAGTGCGAGGACGGCTACGGCGCCGATGGCGCCGATTCGGGCGATGCGGGAGATCTTCACTGTGGATCCGTTCGATCAGGATTGGGATGGGCCCGGTGCAGGGCACACAGTGACGCTAAAGGCGGCGGTTAACGAGATTCTCCCGCTCTGGTGAACGGCAGGTGAACGAGCGGCGACCGTCTGGATTCGTGCGCAGCGCGCGGTTCAGATCTTCGGGACGTGGGTCTCGATCGCGATGATCCCTGAGCCAGGATTGGATGCCGACAGATGCACGACCGAGAAGGCGGCAGGTGCGAGATCGGCGGCGCTGGTCACATAGGAGCCCTGGATCGTCCCGGTAGCGAGAGCGATCTCAGAGAGGATGCCGGGCAGCACCGGGTTGTGGCTGCAGATCACCACAGGCTTGCCGCTGCGAACGCGGCGGCCGATCACGGCGCGCAGGTCTGCAGTTCCGTCTTCCCAGGCATCCTGGCTGATCTTCTCGGTCTGCACGATCTTGCGTCCGAGCGCGTGCGACAGGGGTGCCACCGTGTCGACACAGCGCACCGCATCGCTCGTCACGATCCGACGGATGCCGAAGGCGCTGAGCGGGCCGATGATGGACGCTGCTTGGCTGTGCCCTCGCTCGGTGAGCGGGCGTGCGGCATCCGCACCGTCCCACTCGGAGCGGGGCAGTGCCTTGGCGTGCCGGAGCGCGATCACGGGGAAGGTGCGCAGCGCGCCGTCGTCGACGAGCCGCGCGAAGAAGTCGATGATCTCGAGGTCGACGGGATAGCTCAGCCGCGCTCGCGCCTTTTTGAGGGAGACCCACTCAATCGCGGCGATTTCACGGTTGGGCACGAACGTCGACTCGCGGATGGCATCGTCTGTCGCCTCGGCCGCCCAGTAGTGCACGACCTTCTGCTTGTTCGAGGCCATGTGGTAGCGGCTGACACCGACGGGAACGCCGAGCACGACGCGGATGCCGGTTTCTTCGCGCACCTCGCGGACCGCTGTCTCAGCCAGCATCTCACCGGGGTCGACCTTGCCCTTGGGGAGGGTGATGTCGCGGTATTTCGTGCGGTGGATCAGCAGGATCCGCAGCTTGCCGTTGATGATCCGCCACACCACTGCGCCCGCAGCATAGACGGCTTTGTCGGTGCGCGGCGAGGTCATCGCACCGCCCGTGCACGCCGACGCTGCTGGATCAACCCCATGGTCTTGTCCTGCAGATCCACGAGCGGGTTCCCCTCAGCATCCTCTGCGTGGCGCTCCCACACGCCGTCCGCCGCGAGGTGCCACGAACTGGTTCCAGGGTCCATCGCCAGGTCGAAGAACGCCAGCAGTTCCTGCACGTGGTGCTGGTCGGTCACTCGTACCAGTGCCTCTACGCGACGATCGAGATTGCGATGCATCATGTCGGCGCTGCCGATGTACACCTGCGGGTTGCCGTCATTCTCGAAGGCGAAGATGCGCGAGTGCTCGAGGTAGCGACCAAGGATGCTGCGAACGGTGATGTTGTCGCTGATGCCTTCGAGGTCAGTTCGCAGGCTGCAGATGCCGCGCACCCACACGTCGACCTTCACTCCGGCCTCGCTCGCTCTGTACAGTGCGTCGATGATCGTCTCATCGACCATCGAGTTGACCTTGATGCGGACGTGGGCCGGCTTGCCGGCACGGGCGTTCTTGCGCTCCTGGTTGATCTGTCGCAGCAGCCCCTTGCGCAGGTGCAGCGGTGCAACCAGTAGCCGCTTGAACTTCTTCTCGATCGCATAACCGCTGAGTTCGTTGAACAGACGCGTGAGGTCTTTGCCGACCTGCGGGTCGGCGGTGAACAGACCGAAGTCCTCGTAGATGCGGCTGGTCTTCGGGTTGTAGTTTCCTGTGCCGACGTGCGAGTAGTGACGCAGCACGCCCTCTTCTTCCCGGATCACGAGAGCGAGCTTGCAGTGCGTCTTCAGACCCACCAGGCCGTAGACCACGTGCACGCCAGCCTTTTCGAGCTTGCGAGCCCAGACGATGTTGTTCGCCTCGTCGAAGCGAGCCTTGACCTCGACAAGGGCGAGCACCTGCTTGCCAGCCTCGGCGGCGTCGATGAGAGCTTCCACGATCGGGCTGTCACCAGAGGTTCGGTAGAGGGTCTGCTTGATCGCGAGCACGTGTGGGTCGCGCGCTGCCTGCTCAAGGAAGGCGACGACGCTGGTTGTAAATGACTCGTACGGGTGGTGCACGAGCACATCGGACTTGCGGATCGCCTTGAAGATGTCGGCGCGCTCGTTGCTGTCTCCTGGCTGGAAGGCAACGGCGGTTGTCGGCAGGTGCGGCGGAAAGCGCAGGTCGGGCCGGTCGATGCCGGACAGCCCGAACAGCCCGCGCAGGTCGAGCGGGCCGGGGAGCCGGTAAACCTCCTGGTCGGTGATGTCGAGTTCGCGCACGAGAAGTTCGAGGGTGACGTCATCCATGTCGTCGGTGATCTCGAGACGGATGGGCGGACCGAAACGGCGACGCATGAGTTCGGCTTCAAGGGCTTGGATGAGGTTCTCCGACTCGTCCTCTTCGATGACCATGTCCTCGTTGCGGGTGAGGCGGAAGGCGTGGTGGTCGAGCAGCTCCATACCGGGAAACAGATCGCTGAGGTGATTGGCGATGAGCTCTTCGAGGCGGATGAACCGCAGGATCTCACCCGACCCCGGCACTTCGACGAAGCGGGGGAGCATGGGCGGCACTTTGAGGCGGGCAAACTCCTGGCGCCCTGTACGGGCGTTTCGGATGCGGATCGCCAGGTTCAGCGACAGGCCCGAGATGTACGGGAACGGGTGGGCGGGGTCGACCGCGAGCGGCATGAGCACGGGGAAGACCTGCGCTTGGAAGTACTCGGACAGCGCGGCTCGCTCGGCATCCTGCAGGTCGTCCCAATCGGCGATCTCGATACCGGCGTCGGCGAGCGCGGGGCGCACCAGCGATTTCCAGGCTTCGGCGTGACGCAGCTGGAGGGTGTGCGCTTCGCGAGAGATGTCGGCGAGTGCGTCGACGGGGGAACGACCGATGTTGGTGGGGACGGCAAGGCCCGTCATGATGCGGCGCTTGAGGCCGGCGACGCGGACCATGAAGAACTCGTCAAGGTTGCTCGCGAAGATCGCCAAGAAGTTCGCGCGCTCCAGCTCCGGCAGGCTCGGGTCTTCGGCGAGCTCCAGTACGCGCTGGTTGAACGCGAGCCAACTTAGCTCACGATCGACGTAGCGATGGTCGGGAAGCAACGAGTCGGGGGACTCGATGGCATCGAAGTCGTCGTCTTCGGAATCACCGAGACCTGCGTCGGCGAGTGCGGGATCGATCATGGGGTACATCTAAGCACCGCAAGCGGTCGCGTGGGTGAATCTGAGGTCGTGAGTTACCGCGACGCGACCGACTCGTCTTCGTAAACGTTGAAGCGGTAGCCGACGTTGCGCACGGTTCCGATGATCTGTTCCTGGTCGCCGAGCTTGGCTCGAAGCCGCCTGACATGCACGTCGACCGTTCGGGTGCCGCCGAAATAGTCGTAGCCCCACACCTCGCTGAGCAGCTGTTCTCTCGTGAACACACGGGAGGGGTGGGTCGCGAGGAAATGCAGCAGCTGGAACTCTTTGTAGGTGAGGTCCAGGGGCTTGCCGTGCAGCTTCGCGGAGTATGACTGCTCGTCGATGGTCACCCCGGAGGCGTGTACGCGAGAGGGTTCGGAGACCTGATCGTGCCGGGCGAGGGCGAGGCGCAGGCGAGCGTCGATCTCTGCCGGCCCCGCCGTGGCGAGCAGAACATCATCGATGCCCCACTCGCCGGTGACCGCGCTCATTCCGCCCTCAGTGACCACGAGCAGCAGCGGCGCGTCTTGCCCTGCGGCTCTGAGCAGCCGACAGAGCGACTTGGCCCCCACGAGGTCGGTGCGGCCGTCGACGATCACGATGTCGCAGTCGGGTGCATTCACGAGTTGGGCGGGTTCCGCAGGAATCTGGCGCACCCCGTGGCTCAGCAGTTCGAGCGCAGGAAGCACCAGCTCCGCGATCGGAGCGTTGGTCAACGCCAAGACCTGAGCCACTCGCTCTCCTCTCGGTCGACGAAAGCCGCCGTGTGGCAATGATACCGGCAGTGTACGAGTGCCAGTGCATCGGGCGTGCACCAGCACACACGCCAGCACATGAGGGACAATGGACGCATGTCGGAACCGTCTCTCGTCCCGCGCAACGCCTTCGTCGGAGTTTTCGTCGTGTGGGGCATCGCTCTGGTCGCGTCGATCGCGGTCGGCATCTTCGTTCCAGAGCAGTGGCGCGTCTCGTGGCTGCTGCTCGTGTTCGGGGCACTCGTGCTGGTCTCTTTCGGGGTGCAGCTCTGGTACGGCAACACGCAGGGATTCATCTTCCGCGTGGCATGCAGTGCGTTGGGGGCACTCCTGCTCACGGGACTCATCGCTGTCGGATTCGGGCTGGCAGCGCTCGCGCCCGCCTGAGCTCGCTCGTCGAGGAGTAGGCTGGGCATATGGATCTCGTCGCCCTCGAATTCTTCTTCATCGGCCTGCTGGGTCTCGCGAGCCTTTCGATCGCCTTCGTTTCGGTCGTGGTGCTGCGAAACCTCTTCCGCGGCCAGCGCTGAGCGCATGCTGGAACTGCCTGCTGATCTTCCCGCTGACCTCGCCCCCTTCTCCTGGCTTCTCGGTGTCTGGGAGGGTACGGGGGTCATCGACTACCCGCTCGATGATCAGCGACTGCAGGGCGAGTTCACCCATCGGGTGAGCTTCAGCCACGACGGCGGCTCGTTCGTCAATTACGCGGCAACGGCCACGTACATCGGATCAGACGGGACGCGGGTGCCGCTGGTCGCCGAGAGCGGATTCTGGCGGCTCGCTCGACGAGCAGGCGAAGCGGATGCCGGGCCAGCGCTGTTACCTCCGACGGCGCCTGCGGTGCACCGCGACGTGCACGATGTCGAGGCGTTGCGCACGGCATCCGGCGGTTTCGACATCGAAGTCGCGATCGCTCATTCCGACGGCACCCTTGAGTTGTACCTCGGCGAGATCAATGGCCCGCGCATCGATATCGCCACTGACGCGATCGTGCGCTCTGCCGGAGGCAAGAACTACGGTGCTGCCTCGCGCATGTACGGGCTTGTTGACTCGCACCTGCTGTGGGCCTGGGATATTGCCGCTCTGGGCACGCCGCTGCGATCGCACGCCTCGGCCCGCCTGGCGAGGGTGTGATGGCGTGCTGGGCGGATGCTGAGGGTGCCGTTCGCGCTGACGGCGGCGGCGTCTTGCACTTCGGCGACGTCTTTCGCGAGCAACGCAGGCTCGCCGCCGGTGACGCCTTCGTTCCCCTCGGCGACCGTGCGGTGATCGAGGTCTCAGGGCCAGAGCGGCTCGGCTGGCTCGACTCGATCACCTCCCAAGCGCTCGGACAGTTGGCTCCGGGGGAGAGCACAGAACTGCTCGTGCTGGATCCGCAGGGGCGCATCGAGCATGTGGCCGGTGTCTTCGACGACGGGGTGTCCACCTGGCTGATCGTGGATGCCGCGGATGCTGAGATGCTTGCGGCATGGCTTTCGCGCATGAAGTTTCGCACTCAGGCGACCGTGGACGTCCGCTCTGATCTGCGTCTGATCGGTGTCGTCGGCGGCGCAGCCGCAGCCGCGAGCGTTCGGCAGGCGGCATCCGCCCCTCACGGTGTTGCACTGGTCTGGAGCGACCCGTGGCAGCGGGTGAGCGCGGGCGGCCACCAGTACGCTCGGGTCGCCGAGCATCCAGGGGCGCACCTCGCCTGGCAGGTGGCGGTGGTGAGCATTGAGGCGGACGACGCGCTCGCCGCATCGACTCCGGTTGAGGAGCGCGCCGGGCTGCTCGCCGCTGACGCTCTGCGGATCGCCGCATGGCGCCCGCGCTGGCAGGCTGAGGTCGACGAGCGCTCGCTGCCGCACGAGTACGACTGGATCCGCACCGCAGTGCACCTGAACAAGGGCTGCTACCGCGGCCAGGAGACCGTCGCGAAGGTGCACAATCTCGGGCATCCCCCGCGGCGGCTCGCTGCACTGCATCTTGACGGCAGCGACGCGCAGCTTCCACAGCACGGCGATGTCGTGTTGGCGGGAGGGAAGGAGGTCGGGCACGTTACTTCAGCGGCCCGACACTTCGAGGAGGGGCCGATCGCGTTGGCGATCCTGTCGCGCAGGGCGCCTGAGGGTGATCTTGTCGTACGAACGGCGCAGGTCGACATTGCGGCGGCGCAGCAGGTGATCGTGCCATCGGATGCCGGTGCCACCGCGGACGTGCCACGACTCTCCCGACTGTCGCGCCGACCCGTAGCGCAGGATCCGCGCGGCTAACACCGCGCAGCTAGGAGTGCGGCGCGACGGCCGCCCAAGGCAGGGTCAGCTCGCCGAGCCGCCAACGAGAGCGACCCCCGAGCACCGGCCACCCCTGCGCTTTGAGCGCGGTGACGGCGGCGAGGAACCGCTGGGTCGTACCGAACGGCGCCAACGCCGCCGCACGCTCCCATTCTCGGTCGAGCCCGGTGAGCAGATCGTGGATGCGCTCGCCGGGGATATTCCGGTGGATGAGCGCCTTGGGCAGACGCTCGGCGACGATGCCGGGGCGCTCGAGTTCTGCCAGACGCAGCGAGATCGTGAACCTGATCGGGGCGCCGCCTGATGCGACGTCGACCCAGCTGGAGACACGGCCGATTTCATCGCACGTCCCCTCGATGAGGAGTCCATCGGGCATGAGCCGTGCGGCCATGGTGCGCCAGGCGTCAGCGACGTCGTCTTCGTCGTACTGCCGGAGCACGTTCATGGCGCGGATGACCGCAGCGCGTCGACCATCGGGCAGCGGCACCTCGAAGCCGCCGCGCCCGAATGAGACGGCCAGGTTCGCGGGGAAGGGCGTGCGCCCTGCGCGCACCTCGGCGAGTTGCCGCTCGGCGAGGGCCACGCGGGCGGAGTCGATCTCGAGGCCGTATACCTCGGCATCCGTTCGCACCATCCGCAGTCGTGCCGCGAGCTCAAACGCGGTCACTCCGCTGGCTCCGAAGCCGAGATCGACGACCAGCGGGTCTGCTGCGGCGCGCAGGGCAGTGGATGCTGCGATCCAGCGGTCATTGCGGCGCAGCCGATTCGTGCCGGTCGTGCCGCGCGTCGGCCTGCCGAGGGGAGAGGGCGCCATGCATCCATCCTCCCAGCCTGCAAGCCTGCCGATAAGCTGAACCCATGACTCGCACGCTGATCCTGCTCCGCCACGGCCGGAGCGAGTGGAACGAACTGAACCTCTTTACCGGATGGGTGGATGTCCGCCTGAATGAGCAGGGCAAGGCCGAGGCTCAGCGAGGCGGCGAGCTGCTCGCCGAGTCCGGCATCCTTCCTGATGTGCTGCACACCTCGTTACTCAGCCGCGCGATCCAGACCGCGAATATCGCTCTGGATGCGGCCGATCGGCTGTGGATTCCGGTGACCCGTTCGTGGCGCCTCAACGAGCGCCATTACGGCGCCCTGCAGGGCAAGGACAAGGCTGAGACCCTGGAGCAGTTCGGCCCGGAGCAGTTTCAGCTGTGGCGTCGCTCCTTCGACGTGCCGCCGCCCGACCTTGACGACGAGAGCGAGTTCAGCCAGGTGGGCGACCCGCGCTATGCGGGCATCGACGGCGAGGTGCCGCGCACCGAGTCGCTCAAGCTCGTCATCGATCGGATGCTGCCCTACTGGGAGAGCGCGATCATCCCCGACCTCGAAGCCGGCAAGACGGTGCTCGTCACAGCGCATGGCAATTCGCTGCGTGGCCTCGTCAAGCACCTCGAAGGCATCAGCGACGACGACATCGCCGAGCTGAACATCCCCACCGGCATCCCACTGGTCTACGAGCTCGACGAGAACAACCGGCCGACAGGGCCTGGCCGTTACCTCGACCCTGAAGCCGCAGCAGCCGGCGCCGCTGCGGTCGCAGCGCAGGGCAAGAAGTAAGGCCATACGACGAAGGGTCGGATGCTCCGAGCATCCGACCCTTCGTCGTGTCTGGGTCAGGACTGGTCGCGTTCCTGCTCTTGCTGCTCCTGCTCCTGCTGCTGCTCCTGCTGCTCGACCGCGAGGGCGATGTCCTCCTCATCGATGCGCCAGTCGCCCGTTGCGAGGTAGACGACCTTCTTCGCCACTGCCACCGCGTGGTCGGCGAAGCGCTCGTGATAGCGACTGGCCAGGGTGGCGTCGACAGTCGCGGTCGCCTCGCCCTTCCAGTTGTCGCTGAGCACCTTCTCGAAGACCCTCGTGTGCAGCTCGTCGATCTCGTCGTCGGTATTGCGGACGGTGTCGGCGAGGCGCAGATCCTGTGTCCGCAGCAGCTCGGAAAGCGTGCGCGCGATCTGCACGTCGAGCTCGCCCATCTTGGTGAAGGTGCCTTTCACTCCCTTCGGAATCGCGCGCTCGGGGAAGCGCAGCCGGGCGAGCTGGGCGATGTGTTCTGACATGTCGCCCATTCGCTCGAGTGAGGCGCTGACGCGCAGGGCGCTGACGACGATGCGCAGATCACGCGCGACCGGCTGCTGGCGCGCGAGAATCTCGATGGCCTGCTCGTCGAGGGCGACGGCCAGCTCGTCGATCTTGGCGTCGTCAGCGATGACCTCCTCCGCAAGTGCGACGTCGCTCGTCGCGAAGGCGCGGGTCGCCTTGTCGATCGAGACCGTGACGAGGTCGGCGATCTCAACGAGACGGTTCTGCAGGTCTTCGAGGGACTGGTGGAAGACTTCGCGCATGTCGGGCGCACCCTTTCGTTCGGTTCTCTGCGGCCGTGTCCGCGAGAAGGGAGGACCGCGCCTGCGCACGGGCCCGATGCGATTGTGTTCGGCGAAGGTTAACGGACGGTGCCCAGCACGTGAATAGTACTTCTCTGGACGGCGCACACGCCCCGAACCCGCCGAACGCGAGGGGCGCGCGCTCTACGCTGGAGACATGACCCTGCCCCAGATCGCGCTGATCTCCCTCGCCGTCGGGTTGGCGATCGGCGTCGCGCTCTCGCTGGTGGTGGTCTGGGCGTACCGTGCGCGGGCGCGGATGGACGAGGAGACATCGACGACGGTGCCTGACGGGGTCACTGCTGTACTGGGGAGCATGGATGACGCGGCCTGCGTCGTCGACCCATCGGGTACCGTGCTCGCGGCTTCGCTCGCGGCCGCCCGGTTCGGGATCGACGTCGGGGCGACGCTCGAAAACTCCGAGTTGCGCCAGCTGATGCGGCGGGCGCGGGCGCACGGCGGCACTGTCACAGAGTCGCTGCGCATCACTCGGGGCGGGCTCGGTCTCGATCCGCGGCTGGTGTCGGTGCGGGCGAGCGTGATCAGCCTTCGCATGACCCTGCTCATCATTCGTGACGTCACCGAGCAGGAGCGCCTGGATCACATGCGCCGGGATTTCGTCGCCAACACCAGCCACGAGCTGAAGACGCCGGTTGGTGCTGTCACCCTGCTCGCCGAGGCGATCGAGTCCGCAGCCGATGATCCCGACCAGGTGCGCCTCTTCGCCGCCCGCATCTCAGCCGAGGCTGCCCGCCTCGGCCAGCTGACGGGGCGCATTATGAGCCTGTCCCGGCTGCAGGCCGACGACGGGCTCGGCGAGGTGCGCCCCGTTTCCATCGACGAAGTGATCGCGGCATCCGTCGAGGCGCATTCTGTGCAGGCGGACTCCGCCGGGGTTGAACTCGTCCGCGGTGGCGATCGGGGCGCGTGGGTGTGCGGAGACGCGCAGATCCTCATCGAAGCGGTCGGCAACCTCATCGCCAACGCCATCGTGTACTCGCCGCAGGGCTCACGGGTGGGTATCGGTGTGCGCGCCGACTCCGAAGCCGTCGAGATCGCCGTTTCTGACCAAGGCATCGGGATCGCAGAAGCCGACCGCGAGCGTGTCTTCGAGCGCTTCTATCGTGCCGATGAGGCGCGTTCGCGCCGCACAGGGGGAACAGGCCTCGGTCTTTCGATCGTCAAGCACGCGACGCAGCGACATGGGGGCGAGGTGAAGCTGTGGTCGCGTCCGGGACGAGGGTCCACTTTCACGATCCGCCTTCCTCGCATCGACTCACCGATCGAACGTGAACGAACGAAGCAGAAGAAGCGCAAGAAGAAACGCGCGCAGAAGTCGGCCGCGCCCGCCGCTGCTCGCGTTCGAAATGGAGAGACAGCATGGCCCGCATCCTTCTTGTCGAAGACGAACCCGACCTCGCCGACCCGCTGGCTTTCCTGCTGCGCCGCGAAGGCTTCGAGGTCGAGATCGCCGAAGACGGACCGGGGGCTCTCGCGTCATTCAAGGCGCACGGGGCCGATATCGTGCTGCTCGATCTGATGCTGCCTGGTATGCCTGGCACCGAGGTGTGTCGCCAGATCCGCTCGAACTCCACCGTGCCGGTCATCATGCTCACCGCGAAGGACTCCGAGGTCGACATCGTGGTGGGCCTTGAACTCGGCGCAGATGACTACATCACCAAGCCGTACTCGTCGCGCGAACTGCTCGCGCGCATGCGAGCCGTGCTGCGCCGTGTGGTGCAGGCAGGCAACGATCTTGACGAGCGAGTGCTCTCTGGCGGCCGGGTGTCGCTGGACATCGACCGGCACACCGTTTCGGTCGACGGAGTGCAGATCAACATGCCGCTCAAAGAGTTCGAGCTGCTCGAAGTTCTGATGCGCAACGCCGGCCGCGTTCTGACCCGGGGGCAGCTCATCGACCGGGTCTGGGGCAGTGACTACTTCGGCGACACGAAGACCCTCGATGTGCACATCAAGCGCATCCGCTCGCGTATCGAGCGGCAGCCGAGCGAGCCTGAGATGCTCGTGACCGTCCGAGGGCTCGGCTACCGGTTCGAGGGCTGAGGGGCGTCAGTCCGCCGAGACCTCTTCTGGAACCAGATCGGAGTAGTAGGGGAGGGTGCCGTCGAGCACGGGGATCTCGCTCTTGACCCCTGTGCTGTCACCGGACTGGAAATGCACTTCGACGGTAGACCCGGGGAGGGTATCGAGGTCGACGATGCGAAGAGGATCTTCGTCAGCGCCAAGGCTCACACGGTCGCCGGCCGGAACCGTGACGACCATGGGGTCTTCGCCGGCGACCGTGATCGTCAGCGTCGCCTTCTTATCGGTCGCGTTGACGATCGCTGCGACGAGGTTGCCCACCGAGCCGTCTTCATTCGCGACGATGAACACGTTACGGACGTCGAGGGGGCCGGAGTCTTCTGAGATGTTCACACCGTCGGATGCCGGGTACTCGATGGTGGTCGACTGCGGCGTGATGAACGTGCACCCGGTCGCGCCGAGCAGAACGAGGGCGCTGATGGCGGCAGACGCAACAAGGCGCGATTTCACGGGTCCTCCTGAGGTCCGGCGGGATATCCGAGTCTCATTCTATGGGTAATTCCGTGTCGTTCTTCGGAACCGGGGGCGCGAACCTTAGCGCATATCCGCTGTGGTATCCTTGAGGTTGCCGAAAGGACACGTTTTTATGCTTTTTGAGGTTGGCGAGACCGTCGTCTATCCGCACCATGGCGCTGCGACCATCATCGAGGTCAAGGAGCGCATCATCAAGGGTGAGGCGAAGAAGTATCTGAAGCTCAACGTCACGCAGGGCGACTTGATCATCGAGGTTCCCGCCGACAACGTCGACCTCGTCGGCGTGCGCGATGTGATCGGCAAGGAGGGCCTCGACCACGTGTTCGAGGTGCTGCGCGCCCCGTTCACCGAGGAGCCAACTAACTGGTCACGCCGGTACAAGGCGAACCTGGAGAAACTCGCTTCCGGTGACGTCATCAAGGTGAGCGAGGTCGTCCGTGACCTGTGGCGTCGCGATCAGGACCGCGGCCTGTCTGCAGGCGAGAAGCGGATGCTGGCCAAGGCGCGTCAGATCCTGATCTCCGAGCTGGCTCTCGCCGAGAAGATCGACGAAGACAAGGCCGGGGCGCTGCTCGACGAGGTGCTCGCCTCCTGAGCGGATCAACACAAAGGCGGATGCTTCGGCATCCGCCTTTTTCGTGCACCCACTCCTTTCGTGCGCCCGGTAGCGTGTGAGCATGCCTCTCGCCTCGCACACCGCGATCATCGTCGTCGCCGCCGGTTCGGGTACTCGCCTGGGAGCGGGGGTTCCCAAGGCGTTCGTGGAGGTTGGTGCGCGCCCGATACTGCGGCACGCACTCGATGGTGTGTTCGCAGCATCCCCGATGCAGGTCATCGTCGTCGCCCCCGCAGGTTTCGAAGAGCAGGCTGAGAGCGAGCTGCGCGCGGCGGCAGGCGAGCGCGCCGCCGCGGGATGCGTTGTCAGGGGCGGGGTGACGCGTCAGGAGTCCGTCTTGGCAGGACTCGCGGCGCTAGGTGAGGGTATCGACACCGTGCTCGTGCATGATGCGGCCAGGGCGCTGACGCCGCCCGCTGTGATCGATGCGGTGGCGGAGGCTGTCGACGCCGTAACCGGAGTGATCCCCGCCTTGCCGGTGGTCGACACTCTCAAGCGAGTCGACGGCGATCTGGTGACGGCCCCCGTCGACCGCGCGCAGCTCGCTGCGGCGCAGACTCCGCAGGGGTTTCCGCGGGATCTTCTCGAAGCCGCCTACGCACGCGCGGCGGAGGCCGGCGTCGACTACACCGACGATGCCGCACTATTTGCCGCATCCGGTCATCCCGTGCGTCGGATTGCCGGCTCCGAGCGCGCTTTCAAGATCACCACACCGGCCGATCTGGAACGCGCCCATCATCTCCTCGCTTCCCCCACAGCTCGCGAGACTTCACAAATGTCATGTTTTGCACCCGAAAACATGACATTTGTGAAGTCTCGCGAGCCGCGGGTGGGGGTGGGGACGGATGTGCACGCGTTCGGTGGCGAGGGCAGTCTGTGGTTGGCGGGGCTGGAGTGGCCGGGGGAGCAGTCGCTCTCCGGGCATTCCGACGGAGACGCCGTTGCGCACGCGATCGTTGACGCACTGCTCGGAGCAGCAGGTCTGGGTGACATCGGCGAGCATTTCGGCACAGCCCACCCCGAGTATGCCGGGGCGCACGCCAGCGTGTTCCTCGCGCGCACCCGCGATATTCTCGCCGAGCACGGCTTCGCCATAGGCAATGTGTCGGCGCAGCTGCAGGGGAACCGACCGAAGTTCAGCCCGAGACGTGCGGAAGCCCAGGAGGTACTGAGCGCGATACTCGGAGCGCCTGTGTCGGTGACGGCGACGACAACCGACGGTCTGGGGTTCACCGGGCGCGGAGAGGGCATCTCGGTGACGGCGATCGCGACGATCTACCCGGCCTGAGACGGCAGTGCCTGAGACGGCAGAGAGCGCGCCCAGTCTTCGCGATCGCTCGCCCGGTAGGCTTGAGCGGTGATTCTCCGGCTCTACGACACCCGCGCACAGACGCTGCGCGACTTCGTGCCTCTCGACCCCGAGAACGTCACGATGTACGTGTGCGGACCAACGGTGCAGTCGGGCCCGCACATCGGCCACGTGCGCGCGGCGCTGAGCTTCGATCTGCTGCGGCGCTGGCTCACCCACCGCTTCGGCCGCGTGACCTTCGTGCGCAATGTGACGGACATCGATGACAAGATCCTTGCCAATGCAACGGATGCCGAGCCCTGGTGGGCGCTCGCGTACCGCATGGAGCAGGAGTTCACGGCGGCATATGCCGCTATCGGCATCCTTCCGCCGACCTATGAGCCGCGTGCGACGGCATCCGTTGCGCAGATGCACGAGATCATCCAGAAGCTCCTCGAGCGCGGGCATGCTTACGCTGCTTCGGATGACTCAGGGGACGTCTATTTCGACGTGCGGTCGTGGCCCGAGTACGGATCGCTCACGAACCAGTCAGTCGACGCCATGGAGGCGGCAGCGGATGCCGACCCGAGGGGCAAACGCACCCCGCAGGATTTTGCACTGTGGAAGGGTGCGAAGCCGGGGGAGCCAGCGGATGCCGTGTGGGCATCGCCGTGGGGGCCTGGGCGCCCAGGTTGGCACATCGAATGCTCGGCCATGTCGAAGCGCTACCTCGGGGTGGAGTTCGACATCCACGGCGGCGGTCTCGATCTGCGCTTCCCTCATCACGAGAACGAGCTCGCCCAGTCCACTGCGGCCGGCGACGGTTTCGCGCGGTACTGGGTGCACAACGGGCTGGTCACGGTCGGTGGACAAAAGATGTCGAAGTCGCTGGGCAATTTCACGCTCGCAGCGGACGTGCTCACGCAGCACGAACCGCTTGTGGTGCGCTACGCGCTCGCCGCAGCGCACTACCGGTCGAGCCTCGATCTCACCGAGTCGTCGTGGGCCGACGCGGAGGCAGCGCTGGGGCGCATCCGCAGCTTCGTCGAGCGTGCCGAGCGTGCCGAATGCGCCGAAACAGGCGACCTTGAGGGCGTCCTGTCCGAGAGTCTGCCTGAGGCGTTCACTACGGCGATGGATGACGACCTTGGCGTCCCGCAGGCACTCGCGGTGCTGCACGAGACGGTGCGAAAGGGCAACCAGGCTCTCGATGGCGGCGACGGCCCCGGAGCCAAGCGGGCCCTGAGCGAAGTGCGAGCGATGGTCGGCGTGCTCGGTCTTGACCCCCGTCCTTCCGCACGCAGCGATGCCGCGGCATCCGCTCTCGACGCGCTCGTGCAGACGATGATCGCGCAGCGCGCCACGGCTCGCGCCGACAAGGACTGGGCGGCGGCGGATCGTATCCGTGACGCGATCGCCGCAGCAGGAATCACGCTGGAGGACACTCCGGCCGGAACCCATTGGAGCATCGATGGCTAAGCCAGGTAACCCGTCAGCGGGCAAGGGCAAGAAGAAGGGGCCGAGCAAGGGAACCGGTGGGCTCGGGCGCAAGGCGCTGGAAGGACGAGGGCCCACCCCGAAAGCGGAGGACCGCGCCTGGCATCCGGCGGGGAAGCGCAAGGCTGCAGCTGAGCGTTTCGCGGCGGCAGGCGGCAGGGGGCGCCCGGGCAACAAGCAGAGCGCCGGCGGCAACCCGAATCGCGCCGCCCGCGCGAAGGACAACACGACCGACACCGAGACCGTCACCGGTCGGAACTCGGTGCTCGAGGCTCTGCGGACGAAGATCCCGGCGACGACCTTCTACATCGCCCAGCGCGTGGAGATGGATGACCGGGTCAAGGAGATGCTGTCGATTGCGACGCACCGCGGCATCCCTGTGCTCGAGGTCACCCGGCAGGAGCTCGACCGCATGGCCGGCTTCGACGGCGTGCACCAGGGCGTCGCGCTGAAGGTGCCGCCGTACGAGTACGCGCATCCGCAGGACGTCCTCGAAGCTGTGATCGACAGGGGCGAGGTGCCGCTGTTCGTGGCGCTCGATGGCATCACAGACCCGCGCAACCTCGGTGCGATCATCCGCTCGACCGCCGCCTTCGGCGGTCACGGCGTGATTCTTCCGCAGCGTCGTTCAGCCGGGGTGAACTCGGCAGCGTGGAAGACCAGCGCCGGGGCTGCTGCCCGGATTCCTGTGGCTCTGGCGGTGAACCTCACCACGCAGCTCAAGGAGTTCAAGAAACAGGGCGTGTTCGTGCTCGGCCTGGACGGCGACGGTGATGTGCAGTTGCCAGAGCTGGAGCTCGCTGACCGTCCCGTCGTGATCGTCACGGGGTCTGAGGGCAAGGGGCTCTCCCGCTTGGTGGCCGAAACCTGCGACCAGATCGTGTCGATCCCGATTTCTTCGGCGACCGAATCCCTCAACGCGGGAATTGCGACCTCGGTCGCGCTGTACCAGGTAGCGACTGTCCGTGGCGCTCAGAAGGGCTAGCTGTGATGCTCTGAGTGGGTGGTACTCTGACCCCGATACGTGAAATCCAAGGACCAACCAGGAAGGCACAGCATGGCCCGCATCGTCGTTCTTGGGGGTACCGGCTACGCCGGTCGTCACATCGTCTCCGAGGCGGTGAGCCGCGGGCACGACGTTGTCGCCGTGTCGCGCTCAACACCATCCGACCCGGTTGTCGGGGCTGAGTATGTGCAGGGCTCGGTTCTCGAGATCGCTGCACTCGCTGCGCTCTTTGACGGAGCGGATGCTGTCGTCTCAGCGCTCTCGCCCAGGGGCGACATGACGGATGCTGTACTCGGCGCTCTTTCCGGTATCGCCGGCGCGCTGACTGGCACGCCCACCCGCCTCGGGGTGGTCGGCGGCGCTGGCGGCAGCCTGGTCGCACCCGGCGGGCCGCGTCTGTTCGACCTCGACTTCCCTGAGGAGTACAAGCATGAGGCGCAGGTCGGCATCGATTCGCTGGCTCTGCTGGAGGGTACGGATGCCGGTCTCGACTGGTTCTTCGTGCACCCCGCCGAGGTTTTCGGATCGTGGGCTGAGGGCGAGCGCACCGGACATTACCGCGACGGCGGTGATGTGATCGTGCGCGACGCGGAGGGGAAGTCGTACATCTCCGGCGCCGACTTCGCTGTCGCCGTTGTGGACGAGATCGAGCAGGGCAACCATCACCGCGAGAGGTTTACCGTCGGCTATTGATCATCCGACTCGCGAGTTGGAGGTCAGACGAGATCCCGCCAGTCGATGTTTTCGTCGACTTCTTCGTCGTCCTCGGATTCAGGGATGACCGAGAGACTCACGGTCTCGGTGGGCGGCCCCATGATGGTGGCCTCATCGCGGCGGTGCCGAAGCACTTCGTTGATGTAGCTGGTGATCACCTCGGCCAGGGGTACTGAGCGTCCCTGCGCCTGCGAGAGATACCAGCGGTGCTCAAGCACTTGATGAAACACCTCGGCTGGCTCCAGCTTGGCGCGCAGATCGTAGGGGATCGCTCGCACGACGGGTTCGAACACGCGGGTGAGCCATTCGTGTGCGTACATCTCTTCGTCGGCCCACTGCTTGGTCGAGCGGGCGCGGAACTCGTCGAGGTCGTTGAGGAGCCTGCGCGCCTGGTTCTCTTCGACGTCGAGTCCGGTCAGGCGGATCAACCGACGCTGGTGGTGACCGGCATCCACCACTTTGGGTTGAATTTCGACAACGGTGCCGTCGGCGGTCGTCGACATCGACATCTCATCGATGTCGAATCCGAGGGCGTTGAGCCTTTCGACGCGCTCGGTGATGCGCCAGGTCTCGCTGGCCGAGAAAGACTCCTGTGCGGTGAGTTCTGCCCACAACGACCGGTAGGAGGACACGATGCCGTCGGCGATGGCGATCGCATCCACGCCATGCTCCAGCCGGCCGCCTGCCGCAAGATCCATGACCTCTCCGGCGATGTTGGTGCGGGCGAGATCGAGGTCGTAGGCGCGCTGGCCATCGGTGAGGCCTTCCTCGTGCAGTTCGCCGGTCTCGGCGTCCACGAGGTAGGCGGCGAAGGCGCCGGCGTCACGGCGGAACAGGGTGTTCGAGAGCGAGACGTCGCCCCAGTAGAAGCCGACATTGTGGAGCCGAACGAGCAGCAGGGCGAGCGCATCGACGAGACGGGTGGCGGTGTCTGGGCGCAGCACACGGGTGAATAGGGCGCGATAGGGCATCGAGAACCGCAGGTGCGAGGTTACCAATGCTGCCGGCAGCGGGTCGCCTTCGGCATCCGTCCTTCCCGCGATCACCGCGACCCGGTCAACGCACGGGACGGCCAGTCGGGCGAGGTTACCGAGCATGTCGTACTCGCGCTGCGCCATCTCGGCCGTGGTCTCTTTCACTGCGACCACGCGGCCAGACAGATCGGCGAATCGCACCAGATGGCGCGAGAGCCCCTTGGGCAGCGACACGATGTGCTCCGATGGCCACTTCGCGAGAGTCGTCGACCACGGCAGTCCCAACAGGCCAGGGTCGATGGCGCTGGCTGTGATGCGCAGAGCGTCCTGCATGGTTCTCCTGTGCGGTGTGTGCGGTGTTCGCGATGCGGATGCCGGGGCAAACGATGCGGCGCGGGCGACCAGAAGGTCGACCCGCGCCGCGCTGGTTCGAACTCAGGAAGCCGAGATGATCGGCTTGTCGTTCAGACGCTCGCCCGTCTCGCTGTCGAAGGCGTGCACGTGGCCAGCGTTCGCGGCAAGGGTGACCGTTTCGCCCGCGTTCGGGTGGCTGCGACCGTCGACACGGGCGACCAGGTCGGTGCGCTTGCCGTTGATCTCGGTGTGACCGTACAGGTAGCCATCGGCGCCAAGCTCTTCGACGAGGTCGACGACGACCGAGAGGCCCTTACCGTCGGCGGGGCCGACGGTGATGTCCTCTGGGCGAACGCCGACGGTGACCTGAGACCCGTTCGCGCGGCCGACGGTGTCGCGGTCGAGCGGAACGACCTCGGTGCCGAAGCGGACGCCGCCATCGGCGAGGTCCGCCGAGAACAGGTTCATGGCGGGGGAGCCGATGAAGCCTGCGACGAACACGTTGTTCGGCTTCTCGTACAGGTCGCGCGGGGAGCCGACCTGCTGAAGCAGGCCGTCCTTGAGCACAGCGATACGGTCACCCATGGTGAGCGCCTCGGTCTGGTCGTGCGTCACGTAGACCGTCGTGACGCCGAGACGGCGCTGCAGCGAGGCGATCTGGGTGCGGGTCTGCACACGCAGCTTGGCGTCGAGGTTCGACAGCGGTTCGTCCATGAGGAAGACCTGTGGCTGGCGGACGATCGCGCGACCCATGGCGACGCGCTGACGCTGACCACCCGAGAGCGCCTTGGGCTTGCGAGTCAGGTACTGCTCGAGGTCGAGGAGCTTGGCGGCCTCGAGCACGCGCGATGCGCGCTCTTCCTTGCCGATACCAGCGATCTTGAGGGCGAAGCCCATGTTCTCAGCGACGGTCATGTGCGGGTACAGGGCGTAGTTCTGGAAGACCATCGCGATGTCGCGGTCCTTCGGCGGAACGTCGGTGACGTCGCGCTCGCCGATGAGGATGCGGCCGGCGTTGACCTCTTCGAGGCCGGCGAGCATGCGCAGCGACGTGGACTTGCCGCAACCGGAGGGGCCGACGAGGACGAGGAACTCGCCGTCTCCGACTTCGAGGTTCAGCTTGTCGACGGCTGGACGAGTTCCGCCGGGGTACAGGCGGGTGGCCTCATCGAAAGTGACGGATGCCATTGTGTTTCTCCTTCACCGGCAGGTACGTGCCGGACGATCCGTAGTGATAGAGCGGCGGGCGCACCCGCCGTGACCCTTCTTTGGGTCGGGTTCAGTATGGCAGAGCCGAACCGGCTGGGTAAATGCCTACACCTGGGTATTTCTCAGATTGTCTGGCTAGCATCGAACCCGGCCGCGAGTCGCGGCGTTCGCCGCGTCGAGCGGCGTCCGGGGTAACCCGCCCCCGTGAGACGGCAAGAGGAACGATGTCGAGCGACGAGACGCCGAACGTCCCCATCCCTCGCAATTCGCGCGAGGCTGTGCGGGAGAAGGCACAGCAGCTGCACGCACAGCAGTCGAAAGAGCGCCTGATCCGACGGATCATCATCGGTGCTGTCGCCGTGGTCGTGATCGGCGCGGCCGGTACCGCGGTGGCACTCGCCGTGTCGGCGCAGGTGGCGCGGCCGCAGCTGACTCCGGCGGGACTGGACGATGACGGCATCCGTGTCACTGAGGTGACGGGGTTCACCTCATCGAACGAGGTCCCCGCGACGCCGACCGCTGCACCGACCGACACCGGGGCTGAAGCGACGCCGTCTCCGTCTCCTGAGCCGACTGCCGCGACGAGCGCGGTGGACATTCACATCTACGTCGACTACCTGTCTCCCGATGCTGGCGCGTTTGAACGAGCCAACGCCCGTCAGCTGGCGAACTGGATCACCGAGGGCGCGGCGACTGTTACCTACCACCCTGTTGCCCTGCTCACGGCAAGTTCGAACGGCACCAAGTACTCACTGCGCGCTGCCGCTGCCGCCGCGTGTGTGTCGACGCATTCGTCCGCGCAGTTCTACGCCTTCAACCACGATCTCCTCGACGATCAGCCCGAGGTCAACACTGATGGATTCAGTGACGAGGACCTGGCCCACGTTGCCGTCGCTGTCGGCGTGAGCAACGCGAAGGCTGTGAAGTCGTGCATCGAGAACAAGGACTATGTGGCTTGGGCGAAGGATGCTACATCGCGCGCCCTCGCGGGTCCACTGACGGGCAGTGATGATCTCGTGCTCACGTCGGCGCCAACCATCGTCGTGAACGGCGAGCAGTATGTCGGAGCGCTGGACGATGCCACCGAGTTCTCGCAGTTCGTCCTCACCGTCGCGAGCGACACGTACTACGAGTCGACCCCCTCGCCGACGCCCACTGCGACTGCTGCGAAGTAGAGCGGTCGGCAATGCCGCGCCAGCATCGCTAAACTGATGAGGTTAGCCGACTTGGCGCAATTGGTAGCGCACCGTACTTGTAATACGGGGGTTACGGGTTCGAGTCCCGTAGTCGGCTCCACACAGCAAGACCCGCGTCCCTGAGAAAACACTGGGGACGCGGGTCTTTGCGTGTCTACGCGCGACGCTCTGCCTCCCTTGCGATGGGTGATAAGAGGGTGATTTCGCGGGTGAAAAAGAGTGGTCGAGACTAGGGTGAAAGGTTGCGCACGCAGGACACTTGAGTCAGACAGCCGACCGACGATGCGGGGGGGGGGGGGGGAAAGTCATGGCAGAGGACATGGCAGAGGACATCGATACGCTCTTCGCGCGGTTCCTAGATGCCATAGCTCGCCATGACATCGATGCCGCCGGGCGCCTGCTGACCGGACACCTGGGCTCTTTCGCGTTGCGAGACCTCGATGCCCTCTGGTCGGCTGTTGCGGGTCTCGATATCCGCTCGGCCGCCGTCTATCCTGCGATCGCAGTCTTTCACCCTCGGCAGCACGAGTTGGCTCGCCTGTTTCCGGGGCGCACGCCACTTCCACCCCTCAGTACCTCTCCTGCAGGCCTCGGTACAGCAGACGCGCTGCCGATGAGCTCCGTGTATGCGATGGCGTTCGCGCGGGAGGCAGGTCGAATCAGACTCGCTCGCCAGTATGCCGAACAGATCGTCGCCGGCACCTTCTACCGCGCGCAGACCCGCATCGCGAGCCCTGGAGAGGAATGGCTGCTCTGGTTTCAGCTCGGCAAGACCAGCCTCACTGCAGGGGATCTCCAGTTGGCTGATAGGGATTTCATGAGCGCCCTGGGCAGCGTGTCTGCATCGGCAACACTTGCTCGCGTAACGCAGGCATATCTCGCGCTGGTAGCCGCGCTCAGGGGCGATACCACGCGCGCGCGTCACTTTCTCGAGTTGGCGGCAGCGGACTCCGATCGCGTCGGCGGTCACCTATGGAGCCTTCTGGCGACGGCGCGGGCGCTTGCCGAAGTCGAAGAGTGCGCACCTACCTGCGGGGAGGCGATTTCGGCTCTCGATCGGATTGAGGAGCAGGCGCCGTTGTGGACATACATCCTGCTCGCGAGAACCCGCTACGACGAACTGGTCTCCCGGCCAGCGGATTCCTTCGGGCGTATCGAGGCGGCCGCACTACTGTATTCGCCGGAGATCGGTTCGTACGCCTACGACGTGTTGATCGGACGGCGAATCGAATCCTTGATCCTTCTTGCCAGACTCAACGCTGCGCGGACGGTGTATGAAGAGTGCGCGATCGATGCGCCACACTGCCGCCTCGCCGGATTGGCGCTGCTGTTCAGCGAGCATGACTTCGCCGCACTCGATCGCGAGATCGCTGCGGTCCTGGCGCTGCGAAACCTGACCCCGGCTCAGCGCGTGCAGGCGGACGCATTCGTCGCTCTTGGCGCGTACGTGCGCAGCAATGGCGTCTCTGAGTACAGCGCAAGTGGGCTGGGGCGTGCGCTCAGCCTCCGTTGTCATCGCCGGGTGGCGCTGATGTTCCCACCACAGCTTCGCGCAGCCCTCGAACCGTACTTGAGCGCCGAGTTGGACGATGCATGGCAGCACAATACGGCCAAGACGACCCTGTGGGAGCGGCGGCCGGGCGAGACCGCCGGATCGCTGACCCCGCGCCAGCTTGCGATGCTGCGCCACCTCGCCCAGGGTCGGAGCTATGCGCAGATTGCGGCCGCAGAGCATGTGACCATGAACACGGTGAAGACGCACATGAAGCTCGTGTTCAAGAAATTGGGAGCGCAGAGCTCATCGGAGGCCATCCAGACCGCGCGGCGGTGGGGGCTCCTCGATTCCACAGGGTGAGCCGCGGGTGAGTCCAATGGTGAGTTTTTGGCGCAAACACGAACTGCGGGCTACGACCTGCCACGATCGAGTTGGGGCATGAGCGCCACCGCGTTCGCTCATGGGAGAGAGGAATTGCACCATGCCGATTAGGGCGAAGACAATATTCAGCGCTCGGGGGAGCGCACGATCTGACGAAACCGCAGCTCGTCGATCTCGGCGGGCCATCGGAGCCGTCGTGGCGTTCGTGCTGGCGCTCGCGATGCTACCGTTCACGGCTGTCGCTGCGTACGCCGCAACGGGCGACTACACGGTTGAAATTTCCGCGCCGTCATCGGTATCGGTGAGAACCGGGTTCGCCTACGATGTGACGATTCCCGTCGAAGGCGCCTCGACGGCCGATCCCGTTGACGGCATCGTGCTTACAGCGGTGCTTCCGGAGGGCGTCGCCTTCAACTCGGTCGACACGAATTCCGGTTCGCCTGTGGCGTCCTCGAGCTATGACTCCGCCACTCGGACGGTCACCTTCACGCTCAACCCGCTCGTTCAGGAGTTGGTGAACTTCTCGTTCTCCGTCACGCAGAACGACAACAACTACAAGGACTCGGACACGGTCTTCACTACCACGATCACTGGTTCGGCAACGCCTTCAGGCGACACTCCCAGCGACTCGGCGACGACCACGGTCACCGGCGACCACACCTACACCCCGACGAAGGTTTCCGAGACGACGCCGGGAAGCACCAACCGCATCGTGACGTACATCTTCGACATCAACGTCGATCAGGGTGCGAACACCGACACGTTCGCATCCTGGGGTCAGCGGCTCACCGACACCCTGCCCGCGGGCGTGGAGATCGTCTCCCTCTCTGACGGGTGGACGCAGACCGCCAACGCCGACGGCACGACCACCCTGGTGTGGGAGCGTACGAACAACCTCTACGCGCCGTCGCAGCTCACCAGCATCCCCGATCGCAGCGTGTGGATCCAGGTTAACTACCCTGCGGCCACCTTCCCTGACGGTACAGAGCCTCCAGTGAACACTGTCGATCTCGAGACGCAGAGCTACAACGGCACCTGGCACGATCAGACTCCGGCGACGGCGCAGGGTCCGGCATTCCAGCCTGCTGTTGACACTCCGACGATCACGGTCGGCAAGGGGTACGAAGCCCAGACCGGGCTGCAGGAGTACGAGTGGACGAGCGGCACTATCGGCCGACCGTCGTACCAGGCTTCAGCGTCGTATCTCGACGGAGGAACCGGGGAGAACCTGGAGTCGCTGACACTCACCGACTCCGGATCGGAGTCGGGCAATGCCGCCTTCTTCGACCACTTCGACACCACGCGGCTCGATGTGAGGTTCAACGCCACCCTGAGCGCCCTCGATGTGCCGTACACGTTCGAGTACCAGACTGCGGCGCAGCCAGGTGTCTGGCAGTCGTTCACTCTTGCCTCGCCGACCAGTGGTACTGGCGCGATCATCGTGGTGCAGACTACGGGCTCGGCCGGATACACCGATGCGACCGCGGGCTACACGGATGTCCTCAACCTCCCGCTCGGCACCCACCTGACGGGCTGGCGGGTGACCGTCTCGCCCGATGACGCGACGAGCATCACCGACCTCTCCGAGGTGCGGGTGTACGCGCAGGGCACCGCAAGCTACCCCTCCCTCACGGGCGGTGACGACGCAGTCGCCGACACGCTGAACACGGCCACCGCCGAGGGTGAGACTACAGGTGGTGCGCAGATCGGCGACGATGACCCGATGAGCGTCACGGTGGTGGATCGCATCAACCTCATCAACCAGGTCTTCGCGCCCGCTTCGGTCACGATCGGCCAGACGGCGCTCTATGGCGTGTCTGTCGCGAACCGCGACCCCGCTGGTCGCACCTACTACGATGACGAGGTTCGCGTCATACTGCCAGAGGGTGTGTACTACGCAGGCGGTGCATACGCGACGGCGACGACAACGACACTCGGGCGCTCGGTGCCGCAGGTCGGCGACGGCGTCACAGTCACCACCGAGACGATGGTCATCGACGGGGTCGAGCACCAGGTCGTCGTGCTGACCTTCGACGAGATCGTGTCGCAGAACGCTGTGGGTACGGCCAAGCACGAGCGTCCGATCTACGGCTCGGAGTCGTTCACCTACCGCATCCCGACCGTCGTGCAGCCGCAGGCGTCTCAGGGTGCTGGCGTGCGGATCCCGGTGGAGTCCTGGATCTGGACAGCGGATACCGACTACACGACGGTGCCGATGGCGTTCCAGAGCGGGTATTACGCGACCGATGAGTATGACTTCGATCCGAACCGCACCTCGATCAGTTACTCGACCCAGTCCAGTGACGTGATCACCTCGGGTGGGATGTTGATCGGCAAGCTCGTGCGTGCCGACGACGCCGACTCGTGGTCGGCGCTTGCGACCGTGACATCGCCGGGTGGAGCCGACTACCAGGTATACGCGCAGAATGCGCTGCCGAACGATGTGACCGATGTCGTCCTGTTCGACCTTTTGCCGGCAGTCGGCGATGGCCGAGACAGTGAATTCGATGTGACTCTTGCCGGAGCGGTGCAGGGTGCCCCCACCGGATCGACGGTCGAGTACTCGACGGATGCGACCACCGCAACGGATGGCACCTGGACGACGGAGCCGACCGGAGCGATCGCGTTCCGTGTCACGATCCCGACGTTCGAGTCCGGGGTCGACTTCACGCTCACCTTCTCGGTCGATGTTCCGAGCGGTGTTGACGTGAGCTCCAGCGCCGTGAACGACGTCACAGCGACTGGCACCTACAGCGGCGCGACGCGCAACTTCACCTCGACCGACGTGACGATCGTCACGCCCGACCCGCCGCAGGCGGGCGACGACGCCGTCGTGATCAACCCGGGTGAGACGGCCACACTGACCCCCGATGTCACGCCGGGCACGGGTGAGATCACAGAGGTCGCGTTCGACAACGGGACCACGACGAAGGTCGTGGCCGGTGAGGGCACGTGGACGATCGAGCTGGTCGACGGGCAGCCGGTGGCGACTTTCGTCCCTGAGGCGGGCTATCACGGCGCTGTGACTTCACAGGAGTACACCGTCACCGACGAGTACGGCTTGACCGCGACGGGCGAGCTGTCGGTCGAGATCAACGATCCGCCGCAGGCGGAGGACGCCTCGACGACGGTGCCGCAGGGAGAGACTGCCACGCTGTATCCAGTGGTGACACCGGGGAACAGCGAGATCGTGGCCGTCACTTTCGCCGACGGATCGAATGAGATCGTCGTCGATGGCGAGGGCACGTGGACCATCGAGCTCGATGCCGACGGCAACGTGGTCGCAGTCTTCACGCCGGAGCCGGACTTCTTCGGGGTTGCGACACCCCAGGAGTACACAGTCACGGACGAGAACGGCCTGACGGACACGGCGGAACTCGCCGTGATCGTCACCAGTTACGTGCCGAGCATGGACCTGGTCAAGGCTGCCGATCTCAATGACACGAACGGCAACGGCAAGGCCGACGCCGGCGAGACGATCGACTACTCGTTCCTGCTCACGAACACGGGCCTGGTCGTCTTGTCCAACGTGCGTGTTGATGATCCGATGCTCGATGATCTCGGTATCACGATCACGTGCGATGCGACGACGTTGCAGCCCGGCGAAGCTGTCATCTGCACGGCCGACGATTCGTACACGGTCACGACAGCGGACGTCGAGAACGGAACAGTGCACAACGCGGCCACCGGCGACGCGGACGTTCCGCCTGGGGTGCCTGCGCTCGACCCGCCAACCTCTGAGGTCGACGTGCCGACTGCACCCCCGTCTGGTCTGGCCGTCACAGGTGGAACCATCTCGTTCCTTGTGATCGCCGGTGCGATCGCGATGCTGATCGCCGGCGCAGCGCTGATGCGGATCCGTAGGTCGCGCGACACCGAAGCGCAGACCCTCTGATCAGAGGGGAGCTCTACCGGAGAGTTGTGGGGAAGGTTGATGGGCCGAGCGAAGAGCTCGGCCCATCAACTGCGTCTGGCTATCGCTGTGAGAGCTGCGGATCGTGATCGTCGCCGATTCCGAGCCGATGCGCGAGTATCACAGCGTGGATCCGGTCACGCGCGCCGAGTTTCGCGAGCACGCGGCTCACGTGCGTCTTCACGGTGGATTCGCTGACGAAGAGGGCGTCGGCGATCTCGGCGTTGCTGAGTCCTCGGGCGATGGCGCGGAACACATCGTGTTCGCGTTCGGTGAGCGTTCCCAGTAACTCGGCGCTTTCGGCGGCCGGAGCCTGTACGTGAGGGGAGACGTGGTCGAGCAGCATCCGGGTGATTCGCGGCGACAGCGCGGCATCTCCGCGGTGCACGGCTCGCACCGCGGAGATCATCTCCTGGCGATGTGCGTCCTTGAGCAGGAATCCGCTCGCGCCGGCGCGAATCGCACCGAATGCGTACTCGTCGAGATCGAAGGTGGTTAGCACGAGAACGCGCGTGTCCGGTTGATCGCGGATGATCGCTTCGGTCGCCGCAATGCCGTCGAGTCCCGGCATCCGGATATCCATCAGCACGACGTCTGGCCGCAGCGCAGCCGCCTGCGCGATCGCCGCGCGGCCGTCTGCAGCCTCGCCGACAACGATCAGGTCGTCTTCAGCTTCGAGCAGCATGCGGAACCCGAGGCGGATCAGTTCCTGATCGTCCACGAGGAGCATTCTGATCGTCTCCGTCATGACTTCTCCTCCGCGTCGGTCAACGCACGTCCGTCGGCCGGAATCACGGCGCGCAGGCTCCATCGCGTGTCGCTGGTGCAACCGTAAGAGAGAGTGCCGTTGGCGTGCGCAACACGCTCTGCGAGTCCCCTGAGTCCGAAGCCCGACGGCTCGGCGCTCTCGTAGACGCCGTCGTTGACGATCTCGACCACGGCGCCAGCCGGAGAGCGTTCCAGCCGAACGGCGATCGACGTCGCACCCGCAGCATGCCTGATCGCATTCGTGACACCCTCCTGAACGATCCTCGACACAGCATGCTCGACGACCGGTTCGAATGACGCATTGCCGACGCTTGTCAGCGTGACCGGAAATCCCGCTTGCTGAGCCGTCATGACCGTGTCGTGAGGAGACGGCGCCGACATCGGTGTCAACGGGAGCGGCGTCTCCTCGTCGCGGAGCACCCCGAGCATGGCGCGCATCTCGCCGAGTGCGGATCGTGCGGTCGCCGCTGCAGCTGTCACGGCCTCTCGGGCCTGTGCAGCATCCGTCGTCGCCGCGGCACCCTCGGAGAGGGCGACGATGACAGTCAGCGAGTGCGAGACGATGTCGTGTATTTCTCGGGCGATCCTTGCTCGCTCGGCTGCGACCGCCAGCTGCGACTGTTGATCGCGTTCGGTGAGCAGCTGCCGGGAACGGTCGATCACGGCGGCGAGGTAGCGGTTGCGTCCGCCGACGTTGACGCCGATGAGCACGCCGATCAGGCCGACGACGAGGTTGCCTGCCACGACGTTCGCCGCCGTCTGCAGCGAGATCGCCCCGGTGGCCAGCAGCGCGCCGGAAAGAATCGCGAGCACGCCGATCGCGATACCGAGTCCGATCCAGGCGGCCCGGTTCGAGGCGTAGACCGCGAGAGAGTACGCGGCGACGATGATCATCGGAGTGCCCCCGGGGGAGCCGAGACAGACGAACAGCACCTCGATCGCGGCTGCGGCGATGAAGGGAACGAGCGGATGCCGGCGCCGCAGAAGCAGCAATCCGCATGCGGTCGCGATCGCGGCCATTTCGAGCACGGCGACGGCCAATCCCAGCGGTTCCGCAAGACCCGCGGCCCCCAGTGTGGTCGGCGTGATGCTCAGAAGAAGGCAGACAAGGGCGAGCAGTATGTCGGCGAACAGCGGATGCCGTGACCAGAACCGCCGGAAGACGCCGGGCGGACGCGGCAACCGCAGCCCGTCGTCCTCGGGGACGTCTGTGCTGCGGCTGCGCGTCGTGCTCACGGTGCGACTCTACGCGTCACGAGTGCGCAGCACAGCCCACGCGCTGAGCAGTCCCGCCGCAACCCAAGCGCCCAAGGTGAGGAATGCGACTGGGGCATCAAGGGGAGCTGCCTCGGGAAGGATTGCGCTTTGAGCAGCGGCCACGGGCAGGTGGCTGGCGGCGTCGGCGACCCAGGCCCAGGATTCGCCGGCGAACGTGAAGAAGTTCGCCACGATCGGGAGCACGAATAGCAGCCCGACGGTGGCGGCGATCGCTCCAGCGCCTGAGCGGAGGACGAACCCGAAAGAGACGCCGATCAGCGCGAACACAGACATCGCCAGCGACGCGACGATGATTGGCAGGAACGAGGCCGACGGGTCGGACCAGTCGATGCTGTGACCGCGGCTCGACACGATCGCCGACACGGCTAGGGCCGCAACGAAGAAGATCACCAGAGATGACGCGAACAGGAACAGGGCGACGGTGACCGCCTTGGCGGCGAGAGCTGAGCCCCGCACGGGATTGGCGGCGAGAGTGGAGCGGATCATCCCGGTCGAGTACTCGCCGGTGATCGAGATCGCGCCGAGGATCCCAGCGAGCAGCATCGTGAACTGGATCGGCATGACCACGGCTTGGACCGGAACGAAACCCGGGTAATCCACGGCCTGGGCGATGAGCATCGCCATGCCGATCGTCAGGACGGCGACGATGCCGATCGACCACCACGTTGATCGAATGGTTGCGAGCTTGATCCACTCCCCGTGCAGTGCGCGCAGGAAGTTCGGCCGGTAGGCGGCGGCGACGCGCCGACGGGTAAGGGGAGCTGCGTGGTCGGTCATGAGATCTCCTGTGCTGGGTATGCGGCTGGGGCGGGGTATGCGCCGGTGCGGTACTCCACCGAGTCGCCGGTGAGTGCGAGGTAGGCGTCTTCGAGAGAGCCTGTTATGGGGGTGAGTTCGTGGAGAGGGATGCCTCGTTCGGCAGCGAGATCACCGATGCGAGACGCGGGCAGGCCGACGATGTCGAGGAGGTCGGGAGCGGCGCTTACGATCTCGACATTCGGTCCGCCGATGGCTGCGGCCAGGTCGGCGCAGCGAGGGGTGCGCACCCGCACGGTGGTGACCGTCCATGCGCGTACGAGCTCTGTGATCGGCGCGTCGGCGAGCACCTGTCCTCGGCCCATTACGATGACATGGTCGGCGGTCTGCGCCATCTCACTCATCAGGTGGCTTGAGAGCAGTACAGTTCGGCCTTCGGATGCCGCGTATCGCACGAACTCGCGCACCCAGCGGACGCCCTCAGGATCCAGGCCGTTAACCGGCTCGTCGAGGATCAGCGTGTGCGGGTCGCCGAGCAGTGCGGAGGCGATGCCCAGGCGCTGCCCCATGCCGAGAGAGAACTTCCCGGCGCGTTGACGGGCAACGGAGCCGATACCGGCAAGATCGATCACCTCGTCGACACGGGATGAAGGGATGCCGTGGGTCGCCGCCATAGCCCGCAGATGGTTGCGCGCGCTGCGGCCGGTGTGCACGGCCTTCGCGTCGAGCAGCATTCCAACCTCTGCGAGCGGGGCGCGCAGGTTGCGATACTCGCGCCCGGCGACCGTTGCACGGCCCGATGTCGGTCGGTCGAGGCCGACGATCATCCGCATGGTGGTCGACTTGCCCGCGCCGTTCGGCCCGAGGAAGCCGGTGACGGTGCCTGGTTTGACGGTGAACGACACATCGTTGACGGCCGTCTTCCTTCCGAACCTCTTCGTGAGGCGTTCTGCTGTGATCATGGGTCAACGGTAGGCGGCGCCCCGGGTAGTCCGCGTCCTCCCGCAGTACCGTTCTCGGCTCTCCGGCATCCTCCGAGTGGCTGACGGCTCAGAAGAGCAGTTCTGGTCGCCTCGTCGGTTTCTCATTGCCCATCGCGCTCATCTGGACCAGTTCGCTGACCGGTTGGGCGGCGGCGATGGCGGCGTCGATGAGCGCACTCCCGGGGCTCTGCGCCATCAACCACTCCTCGGCGAAGCCCGGATTGATCAGCAGCGGCATCCGATCGTGCACATGCTCCAGATGTCGAGCGGCCGGCTGGGTCACGATGCTGTAGCAGGTGTACTCCGCCCCATCTGCCGTCCGGCCGGGACGTGTGAACGCCGCCAATCCGAGAAGAGCGTCATCGGGAGCGGTGAAGTGGTGCCAGATGCGCGACGGCTTCTGCATCTCACGCCAGAACGAAACCGGCACGATCGCCCGCGCTGGCAGCGAACTCCTGCTCGCGGCCACACGTTCTGAGCGTGTGTTGATCGAGGCGAAGCTCGCCGGGGCTCCGTTGATCAGATACCCCCACCATGAGAGCTCCAGCGTAGACGGGGTGGTGATGAGCGGGTTCAGATTGCGGCGGTTCTTTCCGGTTGGGCGCAGAATCTCGCCATCATTGCCCGCCGCCCAGGCGCGCAGCCCGTCGAGCACGCCCGTATCGATGATGTCTCCATACTCGCCATCCGCGAACCTAGGGTCGAGTCCGTAGCTTGCGCACATGCCGACAGGTTAGCCCTGACCGCCGACACTCGCGCCGAAAGATAGTTGCCTCTAGTCGATAGTTGCGAGGAAGCAACTAAATGAGTAAGGTTAACCCACTCGCCATTTACGCAGGAGTCCGCATACAGTGACCGCCACCTCATCCGAATCAGCCGAATCATCGGCATCCACCGCATCCGCACGCTCAGCGCGCGAAGTCTTCACCGCTATCTCTGGCCTCATCGTCGGCATGTTCGTCGCCGTCCTCTCGGGGACCGTCGTATCGACCTCGATGCCGGTGATCATCGCCGACCTCGGCGGAACGCAGTCTCAGTACACCTGGGTGATCACCGCGAGCCTGCTCGCGACGGCCGTCTCCACCCCGATCTGGGGTAAGTTCGCCGACCTCGTCGACCGTAAAATCCTCATCCAGGTCTCCCTCATCCTTTTCACCGCAGGCACCGTGATCGCGGGCTTCTCGACCGATACGAACATGCTGATCGCGGTCCGGGTGATCCAGGGCATCGGTGTCGGCGGCCTGATGTCTCTGGTCATGATCGCTGTCGCGCTCATCATCTCCCCGCGTGAGCGCGGCAAGTACATGGGCGTCGTCGGCGGCATCATGGCTCTCGGCACGATCGGAGGGCCGCTGCTCGGCGGAGTCATCACGGATGTCTGGGGTTGGCGCGCCAACTTCTTCGTCGGCGTCCCCTTCGCCCTCGTCGCCCTCGTGCTGCTGCAGTTCACACTCCACCTGCCAAAGCCACAGCGCGCCGCCGTCTCGATCGACTATTTCGGCATTGTGCTGCTCGCGGTCGGAGTGTCGACTCTGCTCATCTGGGTGTCGATGGGCGGGAGCGAGTTCGAGTGGAACTCCGCGACGAGCATCATGCTCGCAGCGATCGCTGGACTCTCGATCGTCGCCTTCGTTGCCGTCGAGTTCTTCGTCGCAGAGCCTCTTGTTCCGATGTCGCTGTTCCGTAACCGCACCTTCACCCTCTCGGTGATCGCCTCGATCGCGATCGGGGTCGCGTTGATCGCCACCTCGGTGTTCCTCTCGCAGTACTTCCAGTTCGCTCGCGGCGCCACGCCGACCCAATCCGGCCTGATGACCATTCCGATGATCGTCGGCCAGATGGGCACCTCCATCGTCATCGGCCAGCTGGTGAGCCGCTTCGGCAAGTGGAAGGGATGGATGCTGGCAGGCTCTGTGCTCACGACGATCGGCGTCACCCTGATGTCGATGCTGCGCTACGACACACCCTTCCTGCTTGTGGCGGTCTACATGTTCGTGCTCGGCGCTGGCCTTGGCATGGTCATGCAGAACCTCACCCTGATCGTGCAGAACGACACCGACCCGACTCAACTGGGTGCGGCATCGTCGAACGTGAACTTCTTCCGCACGATCGCGGGAACCATCGGCGTGACGATCATGGGCGCGCTGATGGCGAGCAGCGTCGAGACCTACGTCAAAGACGGGCTGATCGGCTTCACCCCGGCAACGCAGCAGGAGGGTGCCGCACTCGAACACCTCGCATCGGGCGCTGTACCGAAGGTGTCGGAACTGCCCGCAGCGATCCGTTCGATCGTGGAGGCCGCGTACGGTCATGGCATCGCGGACTCGTTCATCATCGCCATCCCGCTCGCTGTCATCGCGGTCATCGCGATCGCGTTCATCACGAACAAGCCGCTGTCGACCAAGACCGCCGCTGAGCAGCTGCGCGAGCAGGCGGAAGATTCGGTGATCGAGGTCGCAGGAGCCGACGTCGGCGCGGCCACCGGCACCATCCGCACCGTCGGCGCCTGACGTGGCGAGCCCTACACTGACGATCATGACCGACGCGTCCTCCGATCTCGATCTCGCCGTCAGCCGGGTCGAGCACGAGCTCGCCCGACTGTTCGCGCGGATCCGCGTCAGTTGGCGCGAGGCCGCCGTCACGGTGCACCCCGACCTGCAGCCGCTCGGCTACCAGGTACTGACCGCGATCGCGACAGGGAAGGCGACCTCCGCCGGTGCCATCATCGAACGGCTCCACACCGACAAGTCGGCGGTGAGCAGACAGGTGCGTCAACTTGAGGAGTTGGGGCTCGTCGAAAGCATCCGCGACCCGCAGGATCGCCGAGCGCGCGTGCTCGTAGCGACCGAACTCGCACAAGAGCGCATCGCTCAGGCCAGAGCGCGCTACGAAGAGCGCTTGGGAGAAAAACTGCGCGCGTGGTCGGCTGCGGATCTCGACCACTTTGCCGACCTCCTCGCAGCCCTCGGCGGCTGAGCGGCTATTTCGCGTTCTTCGCCGTCTTCTTCGCTGCCACCGGCATCCGAGTGAGCAGGCGACGCGCATCCACTGCCTTGCGCTTGCCCGGTCTCTTGCCTGCCGGCTTGCCCCCGACATAGAGCCAGCCCAGAAGCTCTTCGTCCTTGCCGAGGCCGTGCGCCTTGGCGACTGCCTTCGAGCGTGTGTAATGGCCGGTGCGCCAGATCACACCCCAGCCGGCCTCATCCAGCAGCAGGCTCAGCGTGTGCGCGACCCCGGACGCTACGGCCTCCTGCTCCCAGCGCGGCACTTTCTCGCTCTTGCGGTAGCTGGCGACGACGGCGATGAGCAGCGGTGCACGCAGTGGCTTCGATGACGGAGCGGAATCGCCTACGGCCTTCGCGATCGCAGCGCCCAGTACCTCGCGATCCTCGCCTCGGAGTTCGATCAGCCGCCAGGGGCGAAGCGAGGAGTGGTCAGCAACGCGGCCGGCGGCTGCGACGAGCGATAGCAGCTCTTCGCGACTGGGGGCGAGCTCGGTCACCTTGGACCAGGACTGGCGGGAGCGGACCGCGTCGAGCGCGCTCACGCGGCGTCCGGAGTGAAGGTCAGAGCGATCGAGTTCATGCAATACCGGTCTCCGGTCGGTGTGCCGAACCCGTCGGGGAAGACATGACCCAGGTGCGAGCCGCAGTTCGCGCAGCGAACTTCCGTGCGCACCATGCCGAGACTCGCGTCCTCGACGAGCTCCACAGCCTCAGGACGGATCGATTCGTAGAAGCTCGGCCACCCGCATCCGGAGTCGAACTTCGTGCCGCTCTGGAAGAGCTCTGCTCCGCACGCCCCGCACGTGTAGAGACCCGCGCGCTTCTCATCGAGCAGTTCGCCGGTCCAGGCGCGCTCGGTCGCGGCCTGGCGGAGCACTGCGTACTGTTCGGCGCCGAGCTGCTCGCGCCACTGATCTTCGGTCTTGTCCACGCGGTACGACATGACTCTATTCTCCCCTCTGCGTGCAGGGTGGAGGCGAATGCGGAGAGAATGGGCGGATGACGGATGCTGTGCAGCAGCGGTTCGCGCGCTTCGCCGCGGAGGAGGCGCCGGGCCGCAGCGAGCTCTACGCCGAATGGGCGCGGGGAGTCGCCGTCGACAGCGCGGTGGCAGAGGTGCTCGCGCGAATCCCGGAGAACCGTCGGCAGCCGCCGCTGGTGTTCGCCGTGACGCGGTTGCTGGGCTGTGTTCTCGCGGGCTTCGACGACTGGCGTGCCTTCGTGCTCGCGCGCGCGGATGAGGTCGTCGCCGAGTGTTCGGCGCGTCGGCTGCAGACGAACGAGCCACTGCGCCTGGCGCCATTGCTACCCGTGCTCAGCGAGATCGACGGTCCGATCGCCTTGCTCGAAGTGGGGGCGTCCGCCGGACTGTGCCTGTATCCCGACCGATACTCCTATCGGATGACCGACAGCTCGGGCGTCGTGCGGCGAGCGCTCGACCCCGCAGACGGTGTGTCCCGGGTGGTGCTGGAGAGCACCGTGGAGTCGCAGCTTCCCCCGATGCGGATGCCGCAGATCGTCTGGCGGGCCGGAATAGACCTCTTCCCACTCGATGCCGCCGACGAACGCGATCGGCGCTGGTTGCAGGCTCTCGTATGGCCGGGCGAGGACGGGCGCGAGCAGAGGATCACTGCGGCTCTCGACATCACGGCATCCGATCCTCCACTGCTCGTTTCAGGCGATGCGCTCGCCGAGCTCGATGCGTTGGCGGCGTCGGCACCGGCTGGCGCAACTCTGGTGATCACGACGCCCGGAGTGCTCGTGCACATCCCGCGGGAGCAGCGGACGGCGCTTGTCGCCGGCATCCGCAGCCTGGATGCCCGATGGATCACGATCGATCCACCTGCGCTGCTCGATGTGTGGGAGCCCAGGGTGGATGCCGGAACGTGGCCGGGTTTTGTCGTCGCCCTCGATGGGCGCGTGCGCGCGGCATCCGATCCTCTTGGCCGATCATGGGAGTGGCGCGCCGTCGCCGATCGATCGGCGATCTAGCATGAGCACATGCTCGGCGAGATGACTCAGCGCGATTGCGCCATCCTCCAGCTGGAGACCGCGTGGCCGCGGCACAGCGGGGCGAAGGAGGAAGCCATCCGCGCACAGCTCGGCATGAGCGCTGCGCGCTATTACCAGCTGCTTGGCAGGCTCATCGATTCCGAGGTGGCGCTCGAATACGACCCGATGCTGATCGGACGTCTTCGTCGAATCCGCGATGCGAGGGCGCTTCAGCGCTCAACGCGGACGCCAGGGTTCGTCGGCTAGCATCGAGTGGTGTCCAAGCCCACCCGAGACCGATTCGATGAGGTCCCCCGCTCGACTGGTCGCGTGGGGGCGCATCGTGCCGAAGCCCCCGGTATGAACGGGTGGGTGGTGCTTCTCTGGTCGTTCGTGGCAGCACTCGTGCTGATCATCGGCGGGATCTTCGGCTCTCTGGTGTTCATGGGGCGCATCACGCTGTTTCCAGAAGCGGTGCCGACGGCCACGCCGACACCGGTGGAGACCGGCATTGTCGACACCTCGTACTCGGTGATGATCCTGAACGCGACACCGGAGGAAGACCTCGGCACCCAGGTACGCGCCACGCTGATCGATAGCGGTTGGCCGGCCGATATCGTGTACGCCAGTGACAGCACGAGCGATGACTTCTCGACAACCACTGTGTACTACGTGGATGATGCGGACGAGCTCGCAGCGATCGGATTGGCGAACCTCATCGGCGGGGCCGATGTGGAGCAGAGTGACTTCTACGCAGATCAGAACACTACCGAGTTCAAACAGCTCACGATCGTGGTCGGGCTCGATCGCTCGACGGCTGCCCCGGCGGAGACCGAGGAAACCCCGGCCTCCTGAGTCGGAGAGAAACGGGTATCTCGGCGGCTTGCACTCTCGGGTAGCGAGTGCCAGAATGGCATTAGCACTCTCTTACCCTGAGTGCTAAAGACCAACGCCTACGTCCAGGAGGGACGACAAAACTCATGGCAAAGATCATCGCTTTCGATGAGGAGGCCCGCCGCGGCCTCGAGCGCGGCCTCAACATTCTCGCCGACGCTGTCAAGGTGACCCTCGGCCCGCGTGGTCGCAACGTCGTGCTCGAAAAGAAGTGGGGCGCCCCCACGATCACGAACGACGGTGTGTCCATCGCCAAGGAGATCGAGCTGGACGACCCGTACGAGAAGATCGGCGCGGAGCTCGTCAAGGAGGTCGCCAAGAAGACGGACGACGTCGCCGGTGACGGAACCACCACCGCTACGGTCCTCGCACAGGCGCTGGTCCGTGAGGGTCTGCGCAACGTCGCAGCCGGAGCCGACCCCATCTCGCTCAAGCGTGGCATCGAGAAGGCTGTCGCTGCGATCACCGACGAACTGCTCTCCAGCGCCAAGGAGATCGAGTCCAAGGAGCAGATCGCCGCGACCGCGTCGATCTCGGCCGCTGACACTGGCATCGGCGAGCTCATCGCCGAGGCGATCGACAAGGTCGGCAAGGAGGGTGTGGTCACCGTCGAGGAGTCGCAGACTTTCGGCACCGAGCTCGAGCTCACCGAGGGTATGCGTTTCGACAAGGGCTACCTGAACCCGTACTTCGTCACGGACCCGGAGCGCCAGGAGGCCGTCTTCGAGGACCCATACATCCTCATCGCGAACCAGAAGATCTCGAACATCAAGGATCTCCTGCCCATCGTCGACAAGGTGATCCAGGACGGCAAGGAGCTCGTCATCATCGCCGAGGACGTCGAGGGCGAGGCTCTCGCGACGCTCGTGCTGAACAAGATCCGCGGCATCTTCAAGTCGGTCGCCGTCAAGGCCCCTGGCTTCGGTGACCGGCGCAAGGCGCAGTTGCAGGACATTGCGATCCTCACCGGCGGTCAGGTCATCACCGAAGAGGTGGGCCTCAAGCTCGAGAACACGACGCTCGACCTGCTTGGCCGTGCGCGTAAGGTCATCGTCACCAAGGACGAGACCACGATCGTCGAGGGTGCAGGCGAGTCCGAGCAGATCGAGGGTCGAGTGACCCAGATCCGTCGCGAGATCGAGAACACCGACAGCGACTACGACCGCGAGAAGCTGCAGGAGCGCCTGGCGAAGCTCGCCGGCGGCGTCGCCGTCATCAAGGCGGGCGCGGCCACCGAGGTCGAGCTCAAGGAGCGCAAGCACCGCATCGAGGATGCTGTGCGCAACGCGAAGGCTGCCGTCGAAGAGGGCATCGTCCCCGGTGGTGGTGTTGCGCTGATCCAGTCGGGCTCCAAGGCTCTCGACGCCCTCTCGCTCTCGGGCGACGAGGCGACCGGAGCGAACATCGTCCGCGTTGCGATCGAGGCGCCGCTCAAGCAGATCGCCCTCAACGCTGGCCTTGAGCCGGGCGTCGTTGCGAACAAGGTGTCCGAGCTCGCGGCCGGTCACGGTCTGAACGCGGCCACCGGCGAGTACGTCGACCTGTTCGCGGCTGGTATCATCGACCCCGCGAAGGTGACCCGTTCCGCTCTGCAGAACGCGGCATCCATCGCCGGTCTTTTCCTCACCACAGAGGCCGTCGTCGCTGACAAGCCCGAGAAGGCCGCCGCTCCGGCCGGTGACCCGACGGGTGGCATGGACTTCTGATCAGGTCCAACGGACAGAAACGCCCCGGCTTCGGCCGGGGCGGTTCTGCTTTTCGGGGGAGGAAGGGCGATCTCAGCGGAACAGGCTCGCCGAGTACTGGTCGGCGTCGGCGTACTGCGTCGCCGCTCCTCCCAGAGCGGTGCTGATGGATTCGAGAGTCTGCTCGACGTGCAACTGCGCACCGCGCCACTGCTGTGCGCAGCTCTGGAATGCGACTGACGCTGCTCCTGACCAGGACGACTCAAGCTGTGTGAGCTGGGTCATCAGGGTGGTCGAGTCGCTGCGCAGCCGCTCCATAGTTGCCAGAGCAGCGCCCTGAGCGCCAGAGACGGCATCTGTGTCGACGGTGAAGACGGACATATGAACTCCTTTGACGGTGTCGTTGGAGTTCTGACGTTAGACAAGAGCGGATGCCGGCATCCGCTCGATCTGGTGAAATCTACGTACTCTGTGTAAAACATCCCGCACGGCTGTGAATGTGCAGGAAGTCACAGGTCGAGCGGCTCAAGGGGCTGGGTGTCTTCGAGGAGGTGCTCGGGGGTCACACGCGCCGGTGCGAGCGGAAATGCCACAGTGAAGGTCGCTCCTCCGCCAGGGCTCTCGGTGACGGCGACGCTGCCGTGCAAGGCGTTCACGATGGAGGCGACGATCGCGAGCCCGAGGCCAGAGCCCCCAGTCTCCCTGGCGCGGGAGGTATCAGCGCGCCAGAAGCGCTCGAAGATCTGATCGCGGATCTGCGGGGGGATCCCCTCGCCGTGGTCGACGATCGCGATGCTCGCGGTACCGTTCGCGCGGTCGGCGTCGATGACGATCTCGATCGGACTGTCCTTGGGGGAGAACCGGCGGGCGTTGCCGAGCAGATTGGCGATGACCTGTCTCACTTTGTTCTCTTCGGCGAGCACGATCGGAGGAGTGCGCACCGGCACATCCTGCACCTCGGTGAAGTCGATACCAGGCGCCTGCGGCGCGCTCTGTGTGCGTGGACGGCGCCGCAGGCGCCCGAGGGCAGCGCGGGAGAGCCCACGCGGCGCCGGCTGCGCCGGTACGGGAGGAGCCGGACGGGCGATCGGCGCGGTCAACGTCGCCTCAAGCGTCTTGTCGATGACGGTCACGGTGCGCCCTGGTGCAGCAGCGCGCACGTCGAGCGCTGCATCACGGGCGAGCGGGCGCAGATCGAGAGGAACGATCTCGAGTTCGCGCTCCTCATCGAGCCGGGCCAGGGCGAGCAGATCCTCGACGAGGACGCCCATCCTGATCGCCTCTTTCTCGATGCGCTCCATCGCTCTGGCGGTGTCTTCTTCGTCCTTGATTGCGCCGATGCGGTACAGCTCGGCGTAGCCCCGAACGCTCACCAGTGGAGTGCGCAGCTCGTGGCTGGCGTCACCGATGAAGCGGCGCATGTGCGCCACTGTGCGATCGCGCTGGGCGAGGGAGTGGTCAGCGCGATCGAGCATGGCGTTGATCGCGGCATTGAGACGACCGACTTCGGTTGTCGGCTCAAGGTCGGTGAGGCGCTGGCTGAAGTTACCAGCGGCGATCGACATCGCGGTGGACTCCACCTGAGAAAGGCGACGGAAGGTCAACGTGACCAGCCCTCTGATGAGCAGAGCTGCGATCACGATCGTGATCAGGGCGACCGTGATGTAGATGCCGAAGTACTGCCCGATGATGCGATCGGCTGCCGAGATCGGCATGGCGACGAGCTGGATGTGCAGCGCCCCGCCGGTACCGGCTGGCTGGTTGCCGACCGCGGCGTGAAACACTCCGCCCTCTGTGCCTTCGAGCGTGATTACGGTGTCGAGGTTCGCCTGGGCGAGCTGCAGCGAGTAGCTCGTGGGGAAGATCGGGGTCTCTGCATCTCCCGCACTGCCGGACGTCGCCCGGAGTACGCCGGTGGCCGGGTCGTAGATCGCGAATGAGAAGTCCCTGGGGCTGTCGGTCTGGGTGTAGGTTGTCACGCCGTCCGTTGTCTCGACGTCGAAGTAACGCGAGACGAGGTCGGTCGACACGAGCGCCGGCAGCTGAGCGTTGATGTTCTCGATCAGCGCACCGCGCAGGAGCGGCACAGTGCCGAGCCCTGCAACGAGCAGGCCGAGCGCGAGCACGGCGACAGTGACACCTGTGACCTTGGCGCGCAAGCTGATCGCGCGCCACCAGCGGGTGACCGCGTCAGGGGTGTACGCCATCGAGGCGGCTACTTGCCGACCTTGAGCATGTAGCCGAAGCCACGCTTGGTCTGGATGACCGACTCTTCGGTGTGCGGGTCGATTTTGCGCCGCAGGTACGAGATGTAGCTCTCCACGATGCCCGCGTCGCCATTGAAGTCGTACTCCCACACGTGGTCGAGGATCTGCGCCTTCGAGAGCACCCTGTTCGGGTTGAGCATGAGGTAGCGCAGCAGCTTGAACTCGGTCGGGCTCAGCTCGATCGAAATCGAGCCGACATGCACGTCGTGAGTGTCCTGATCCATCGACAACTCGCCGGCGCGAATAATGGACTCCTCGTCTGCCTGCATCGTGCGCCGCAGGATCGCCTGAGCGCGGGCTACGATCTCGTCGAGGCTGAAGGGCTTGGTGACGTAGTCGTCGCCGCCCGCGTTCAGACCCTCGATCTTGTCTTCGGTGCCGTCTTTCGCCGTGAGAAACAGGATCGGTGCGGTGAAACCGGCCCCACGTAGACGCTTGGTCACGCTGAAGCCGTTCATGTCCGGCAGCATGACGTCGAGGATGATCAGGTCGGGTTCCTCTTCGAGTACGGCCGAAATGGTGGCAGCACCGTTGGCGACGGTTTTCACCTGAAATCCGGCGAAGCTGAGACCCGTGGAGAGCAGGTCGCGGATGTTCGGCTCGTCGTCGACGACCAGGATACGCGCAGCAGTCATGCCCCCATTATGGTGACTTGAGCCATGCACTGGCTGATTATCTCTCGGAGCGCCGGATCACGCGCCGATCGCGGCGGCATCCATGATCGTGTAGCTGTAGCCCTGTTCGGCGAGAAAGCGCTGGCGATTCTGCGCGTAATCCTGGTCGATCGTGTCGCGGGCGACCAGGGTATAGAAGCTTGCAGTGTGTCCGGAGTGCTTGGGGCGCAGCAGGCGTCCGAGGCGCTGGGCCTCCTCCTGTCGGGAGCCGAACGACCCTGACACCTGGATCGCGACCGACGCCTCCGGTAGGTCGATGGAGAAGTTCGCGACCTTGGAGACAACAAGCAGCGAAATCTCGCCGCTCCGAAACTGCCTATACAGCTCTTCGCGCTCGTCGATGGGGGTCGCCCCGGTGATCTGCGCGGCGTTCAGGGCTTCAGACAGAGCATCGAGCTGGTCCAAATACTGGCCGATCACGAGGATCTGCTCGGTGGGATGCTTCGCGATGAGCTCGCGCACCGCAGCGATCTTCGCGGGGGCTGATGCGGCGAGGCGATAGCGCTCGTCATCGGTCGCCGCAGCGTACTCGAGCCGGTCGCCGGGCGGCAGGTCGATCCGCACCTCGTAGCATGCCGCGGGCGAGATGAACCCCTGTGCCTCGATCTGCTTCCACGGTGCATCGAACCGCTTGGGGCCGATGAGGCTGAACACGTCGCCTTCGCGGCCGTCTTCTCGCACGAGCGTTGCGGTGAGGCCGATGCGCCTGCGGGCCTGCAGGTCGGCAGTGAGTTTGAACACCGGTGCCGGCAGCAGGTGTACCTCGTCATAGACGATCAGGCCCCAGTCGAGGGCATCGAGCAGGGCGAGATGCGCATACTGACCTTTCCGCTTCGCGGTGAGGATCTGGTAGGTCGCGATCGTGACCGGCTTGACCTCTTTGGCTTGTCCGGAGTACTCGCCGATCTCTTCGAGGGTGAGGGTGGTTCGTCTGAGCAGTTCATCGCGCCACTGCCGGGCGGAGACGGTGTTGGTGACCAGGATCAGCGTCGTCGTCTTTGTTGCGGCCATGGCGGCTGCTCCGACGATCGTCTTGCCTGCGCCACACGGCAGCACCACGACGCCAGAGCCGTCTCTCGCGAAGGCGTCGACGGCATCCTGCTGATAGGGGCGGATCTGCCAGCCGTCCTCGATGAGTTCGATCTCATGCGCTGTGCCTGGGGTGTACCCGGCGAGGTCCTCTGCTGGCCAGCCGATCTTCAGCAGCTCCTGCTTGATCTGGCCGCGAGCCCAGGCGTCGACAACATACGTGTCGGGGTTCGGATGACCGATCAGCAATGGCTGAATGCGCTTGTTTCCGGCCACCTGGGCGAGCACGGCCGGGTCGGAGGAGCGTAGAATCAGGGCGCCATCCTCATCGCGCTCGATGACCAGGCGCCCGTACCTGTTCACAGTCTCGCGCACGTCGACGGCGACAGAGGGCGGCACAGGGAAGCGCGACCAGCGATCCAGAGTGTCGAGCATGTCTTCGGCAGTGTGACCTGCGGCGCGGGCGTTCCACAGCCCCAACCGGGTGATCCGATAGGTGTGGATGTGCTCGGGGGCGCGTTCCAACTCGGCGAAGATCGCCAACTCATGGCGTGCGCTCTCGGCATCCGCATGTGCGACCTCGAGCAGTACCGTTCGGTCGCTCTGGACGATCAGGGGGCCATCAGACATAGCAGACCAGCTTACCGGTGCCCGGTGATCACTCGGCGATGACGGTGGCAGAGCGGATGCTGGAGACCGGCAGTGTGCGCTCGACATCCGCCGTCCGGTCGCGCCCGCGCAGACGGCCGCCACCGAGCCCTGTCGCCTGAATGATCAGCTCCCTGGTAGAGCCGTCTGGCAAGCCGACTGCGACCTTGAGCACGGCCTTGGCGCGTACTGCTGCGTCGAGTTCGCGGTCGAGCCAGGCGGCGTCGGCATCTGGGCCCTGATGCGCGCGAAGCGCGGCCACCAATGATTCGTAGCCGGTGTGCGCACAGGAGCGCTCTGCGGAGTAGGTGGACGCAAGCGGATGCCGTTCGCCAGCGGTCGCCTGACCGTCCTCGTCGACGATGGTCGCAGGATACCGGGCGTCGGTGAGGGCACAGTAGACGGTGTCGCGATTCACGCGGGTCGTGAGCGAGCCGTGCTGCAGGGAGAGACCAAGCGGGCGCAGTGCCTGGTCGATGTGCATAGCCTGGATGAGGTGATGATCGACGCTCTCGATGCGCGTGCGACCGGTCTCGGCATCGGTCGACACCCGCACCAGGCCGTGGCGCTGGGCCGTCTGGGCGATGAGGTATCGCAGGGTTTGGGGGATTCCGGTGAGCGAGAGCGCTTCGAGGAAATCGATGATCGACCGCTCGGTCTCTCCCATGATCAGGGCGTGCGCGATGGACTCGGCGGTGAAGCGGTAGGACGAAGCCTGGGCTGCGGACTCCCGCTCGGCGATGGCGCGCAGCCGTATGTCGAGCGCTGGTGCCAGTGGGCCGGGGGATATCGCGGTGAGGTCATTCTGCAGAAAGATGCGGTCGACCTCTGCCGGCAGGAGCGCCATCAGCTCGGTCGCATCGGGGAGGGCGCCGGCGCGGATGGCTGCAGCCCAGGAGGGCTCGGAATCGTCGTCGGCGATCAGCGCGAGCAGCCGGGTTCGCTCATGCAGTGCTCGGCACCGTCCTGGCCATCCACTGTCCCACGGGTACGCGTGCGGCCAGGAGGCAGGGGGCGTCCATCCGCCGGAGGGGGTGCGGATGCCGCGCGGCAGCGCATCGCGCAGACCTTGGACGAGTGCGCTCCATCGATCGGCTGCTGAACAGATGAGCCACTGCGCGGCGGCAGCAGTCGTGCACAGTACACGCCCGTCGCGAGTGGCGAGTTGCGCGTCGACAGCGAGTGCGACCAGGTGGTCCACCGTGTCGACGGGAACCCCCTGCTCGGCGAGCATCTTCTTCTCGCCGGCGCCGACGGCACCTCCGGAAAGCAGGGTGAGCGGCTTCTCAGAGGCGTGCAACACAAGGCCGGCGACGGCGTCGATCGTCGTGAGGGCGCGCTCCGCGGCGTGTGCCGCGGCTTCGTCAGAGGAGGGGAGCGGGGGTGTGGGTTCTGGTCGAACGGGCGCCGCGCGGTCCAGCACCGCCGTGGTCACAGAAGGGTAGGGCGTGCCATCGGCCTGCAGCAGGGCGAGGCGGATCAATGCGTCGCGGTGCGCGGCAGCATCCGTCTCAGCATCCGTCCCAGCATCCGACTCACTGGCCGCCCGATGCAGAGCCGCGGCCTCATCTCCCGTGAGTCGGGGCAGCGCTCGCTGTACGGATGCGGGGTCGAGCAACGATTCGGCGACGTCGAAAAAATCAGTGAACCCGGCATCCGTCCGCACCTCGCGGGCACGAAAGAGCTCCGTCAGCTCGGCATCGCTCGCAGCGGCCAGCCGTTCAGCCAGGGGTCGGGCGTGCGCGATCATGCCATGCCTCTCATGCTCGCGATGCGCGACCCTTACGGATGAAGCTCCTGACCAGCAGGACGATGATGAGGATGAACGCCAGTGGAGGGCCCCAATACAGAATGCTGGCGATGAACGGCCATGCGCCTTCGGCGAACGACTGCTGATTCATTCCGTTCGCCGTCCCGATGATGATCGAGAAGAAACCCAGGACCGAGGCGGCGATGAGGCCCAGAGCGGTGAACGCGAGAATGCGGTCCACTCGGCGGATCTCCGGTTCGGGCGTCGGCGTGCTCATCCTGCTCAGCCTACTGCGTCCCAGACCGGTAGGCTTGAGGTGGCCGCTCTTCGAGCGCGCCGTCTTTCGGCACCAACTCAGCGAGGTTTCTCCCATGCCCACCGGCAAGGTCAGGTTCTACGACGAAGACAAGGGCTTCGGCTTCATCGTCAGCGAAGACGGTCAGGACGTCTTTCTGCACGCGTCCGCCATGCCTGCGGGCACGGTTGTGAAGACGGGTGCTCGTGTCGAGTTCGGCGTTGCCGACGGCAAGCGTGGCCTGCAGGCGCTCTCGGTGCGCGTTCTTGAGGCACCGCCCAGCCTCGCCAAGGCCAAGCGCAAGCCGGCTGATGACATGGCGATCATCATCGAAGATCTCATGAAGCTTCTCGATGACACGGGCGCCGACCTCCGGCGCGGTCGCTATCCTTCGGCGAGCCACGGCCGTAAGATCGCCGCTGTCCTGCGCAAGGTCGCCGATGACCTCGAAGCCTGACATCGACGAGCGTCTTGTCGAAGCACACGATCTCGCGCTGAACGCACTGCGCGAGATCACACCGGCGTCATCGATTGGCCCCGCGGCCGGGTATCTGGTCGAGGACGACGGTTCGGTGTCATTGCGCTTCGAGAACCGCCTGCCTGGTTATCCGGGCTGGTACTGGACGGTCACTGTCGCCCGCGTCGGCGATGAGGAGCCGACGGTGCTCGAGGTCGAACTGCTCCCGGGTGACGGGGCGTTGCTCGCGCCGGAGTGGGTGCCGTGGGCCGAGCGGCTCGCGGAATATCGGGCTCACCAGACAGCGCTCGCCGAACAGGCGGCTGCGGTTTCCGAAGATCTTGAGGAGATCGAGGCCGTCGAGATTGATGAGCTGGAGATCGACGAACTTGACGATCTCGAGATCGATGACTTCGACGAGCTCGACGTCGATGAGTTCGACGATGCTGCTTTCGACGACACTGCGTTCGATGAGTTCGACGACTCCCCGGCCGGTGACTCCGACGTCCCCGTCTTTGACGAAGACGAGTGACGCTACCGGTTCTCCACGCTCAGTCGCCCTGGCGTTCCAGCACGTAGTCGATCGCGCGCGTGAGCTGACGCACATCGTCTGGCTCAATCGAGACGAAGGTTGCCACGCGCAGCTGGTTGCGCCCGAGCTTGCGGTACGGCTCGGTGTCGACGATTCCGTTGGCGCGCAGGGTCTTGGCGATCTGCGCTGCGTCGATGCTGTCGTCGAAGTCGATAGTGACGACGACGGGTGAACGATGGGCAGGGTCCGTCACGAACGGCGTCGCGACGGCGCTCGCCTCAGCCCAGTCATAAAGAACACCCGAAGACTCGGCAGTGCGGGCGGCTGCCCAGCTCAGACCGCCGTTGTCGAGAATCCAGCGCAGCTGGCTGTCGAGAAGGTGCAGCGTGGTGAGCGCAGGCGTGTTGAGGGTCTGGTTCAGACGCGAGTTGTCGACAGCATTCTTCAGGTTGAGGAACTCGGGGATGTAGCGATCGGATGCTGCGATCCGCTCGATCCGCTCGATAGCGGCAGGGGATGCTGCCGCGAACCACAAGCCGCCGTCGGAGCCGAGGTTCTTCTGCGGGGCGAAGTAGTAGACGTCGGTCTGAGCCGCGTCGAAGTCGATGCCGCCGGCGGCGCTCGTGGCATCGATCACGGTCAGGGCGCCATCGGAGGCAACCCGCTGTACGGGGGCAGAGACACCGGTGGACGTCTCGTTGTGCGGCCAGGCGTAGACGTCGACGTCAGCGACGGCTTCTGCGGTGATGCGGGTGCCGGGTGCCGCGTTGCGGACGTCCGGGGACTGCAGCCACGGAGCGGCAGCGGCCGCGGCGAACTTGCCGCCGAACTCACCGAACACGAGGTTCTGGCTGCGGGTTTCGATGAGCCCGAACGCCGCAGCATCCCAAAAGGCGGTCGAGCCGCCATTGCCGGTGATGATCTCGTAGCCTTCGGGGAGACGGAACAGTGCCGCGAGCTGCTCGCGGACGCTGCCGACGAGGCTCTTCGCCGGAGCCTGGCGGTGCGATGTTCCCAACAGGCTCGAGCCCGCACTGAGCAAGGCGTCAAGCTGCTCGGGGCGCACTTTGGACGGACCGCATCCGAAGCGGCCGTCAGCGGGCAGGAGGTCATGGGGAATTTCGATCGCCATGGGTCGATTCTAGGGCGCGCCGTCGCGCAGAATTTGCCCGATGACGCTCTGGGTCCCCGGCAAGAATGTAGGCTTGCCTAAGAACACCGGAGGGCTGCATGACCGATCTCATCGACACAACGGAGATGTATCTCCGCACCATCCTCGAACTGGAAGAGGAGAACATCGTTCCGCTGCGAGCGCGCATCTCTGAGCGACTCGGGCACTCGGGGCCGACCGTGTCGCAGACGGTCGGTCGAATGGAGCGCGATGGGCTCGTTGTCGTTTCGGAGGATCGCACGCTCGAGCTGACCGATTCGGGGCGTCGCAAGGCGATCGATGTCATGCGCAAGCACCGTCTCGCTGAGCGTCTGCTGTCCGACGTGATCGGCCTCGACTGGGCGTATGTCCACGAGGAGGCGTGCCGCTGGGAGCACGTGATGAGCGAGCAGGTCGAGCGGCGTCTGGTCGAATTGCTGGGGCATCCGACTGAGTCGCCCTACGGCAACCCGATCCCCGGTCTTGACCAGCTCGGCGATCTGCCTGCCACGACCTTCGATGAGGGGGTTGTCGGACTCGTCCAGAAGCTCACCGCTGAGGGTGCGCCGATCGAGGGCACTGTGCGCCGTCTCGCGGAGCCGGCGCAGGTCGATCCCGAATTGCTCGAGCAGCTACGGGACGCTGGCGTCGTGCCAGGCGCAACAGGCTCGTACCGCTTCAACGAGGGTTACGTACTCCTCCAGATGGACGGCAAAGTCGAGGGCCTTGAGCTTCCGGTGGAGCTCGCCTCACATATCTTCCTCGTCGGCGACCCCGTCTAACTCGTCGCTTCGCTCCTCGCTCAGGAACCGCGCAGCGAGACGAAGGGTGGTTCCTGAGCGCCCTTCGTCTCGTCGCTTCGCTCCTCGCTCAGGAACCGCGCAGCGAGACGAAGGGCTCCCCGAGGATTAACAGCTTCGCAAGGTGACACCATCGTTATCTTCCGGTAATCTCGGTCAGGTCGTTAGCGAAGAATCCCGCTGACGGTTACCCGTGGAGAATGCCTTCACGGCTCGTCGTTTTCACGGCAGGATCGAACACAGCACCCGAGCTCTGTTCCTGCCCTGAGAGGCAAAGCGCCGACGAGCCAGCGCACCCGAGCGCGAAGGCCCAGGAGGACAAAGTTTTGGCCGCAGATATCGAACAGCACGCGAACACAACCGAAGATCGCGCCGTCGCACGACGATCGGTTGTGCGCGCTTCGGCAAAGAAGGCGGCGAAGCCGTTGCGTTCGATCGCCATTTTTGGTGCGGTCGGTGCTCTGATCACGGCTATCGCGCTTCCTGCATACGCATCCTCCAAGCCGGTCGACCAGGTGGCGACGGTGCAGCAGCTCGCTGCGGTAGACGCGCAATCTCTGGTCGTTGCTTCGGAGGTGACTGCTGCGCCTCTCACGCACGGGACCTTCACGGCCACCACGCCAGAGGAGATCGAGAAGAAGAAGGCTGAGGAGGCCGCCGCCGCACGAGCAGCTGCCGCAGCAGAAGCTGCCGCAGCTTCCGCGAACTTCGACATCAGCCAGTACGCACTGGTTTCGCCCGGGTCGGGTGAGGTGCGCTACCCCCTCCCTCAGGGTTCGTACACCGTGAGCCGCACGCTCGGTAGCGGCCACAATGGCGCCGATATGGTGTGCCCAGCTTTGACTCCGATTTATGCCGCTGCCGCGGGTGTCGTTCGGATCTCCTCGGAGAGCTATTACGGTTACGGTGTCGGTGTCGTCATCGACAGCGTCGTCGGCGGGCAGCGAGTCTCCACGACTTATGGCCACATGACGTACGGCACGCGCCAGGTCGAGGTCGGCGACACAGTCGCCGCCGGGCAGCTCATCGGTCTCGTCGGCAGCACCGGGCATTCGACGGCGAATCACCTGCACTTCGAGGTGCGGATCAACGGCACTCTGGTCGAGCCTGTCGGCTGGCTGGCCGCGAACGCAGGCTAACTTCCGCTTTCCGACGCTGACACACCCCTCAAAGTGGCCGCGGAGATTCGCCGTGTTCGCCCGGTCATGGGTTAGCCTGTTTCCGTTGCCGCACTGACGGGAGAGGCCGATGGAACAGACACCCAGCATTCGCACCATGGATGCTCTCGGTCGCCTGGTCCTTCAGCATCGGTCACAGGGATGCCACGGCCATGCCGTGTGTGAGGGGCGCTGTCTATAAGACGGCGCCTTTTTCGTCTCTTCGATCACTTTTCCGGTTGTGCGCACTGCGGGATTCGAGAGTGCCGGGAAGCCGTCCTGGCGGATCGAGAGGATGACGAATGCGTACACTTGTCCTGAATGCCGGGTACGAACCGCTCGCGATCGTGTCGTTCAAGAGAGCCCTGGTTCTCGTGATGAATGAGAAGGCCACGGTCATCGAACGCGTCGAAGATGACCCGGTCTGGGGAAATCAGACGGTCTACGATCGCCCGGCGGTTATTATCCTCTCGCGGTACGTGCGCGTGCCGATCAGCAGGCGCGTGCCGGTGACTCGTCGCGGCGTGCTGCGCCGCGACAATCATCGTTGCGGGTACTGCGGCAAGGCAGCGACGACGATCGACCATGTGCTTCCCCGGTCGCGCGGTGGTGCCGATTCCTGGGAGAATCTGGTCGCCTGCTGCCTGCGGTGCAACAACGTGAAAGGCAACAGGACGCCTCAGGAGATGCATTGGGAACTGCGGTTCACGCCGCGTCCTCCGCACGGAACGTCGTGGACGGTGCGGGGCTGTGAGCGCAGCGATCCGCGGTGGGAACCGTATCTTGCCCTCGCCGCGTGAGGCGCCGGGATTCCTCTAAGCTGGGTGCAGGCCCTCGTAGCTCAGCAGGATAGAGCAGCCCTCTCCTAAAGGGCAGGTCGCAGGTTCGAATCCTGTCGAGGGCACCCGTGCCCCTCGCCCCTGTCGTCAACCGGAAGCCCTCACGCCGCCAGCGCCAGATACGGCTCCCAGCGCGGGTCGCTGCGCTCCGTGCCGCGCACCGTCCACGCGGTGCCGTGCGGCGGACGCGGTGTGAC
>JASGEY010000057.1:0-8152 GCA_047605925.1 Microbacterium sp. | reverse complement strand
GTTCTGGAACGAGAGCTTCGACCGACTGGACACGTACGTGCAAGAACTCAGACAGCAAACGCAGGGAGAGAATACCGATGGGTGAGACAACGCCAACGGCATCGCCGCGATCTGCGGCAGCTGACAGGGAGATCGTGATCACCCGGGTGATCGACGCGCCGCAGGAGCTGGTGTTCGAGGCGTTCACCGAGGTGCTGCATCTTTCGCAGTGGTGGGGGCCGGAGGGGTTCACGACAACGACGACCGCTTTTGAGTTCCGTGTCGGTGGCGAGTGGGTGTTCACCATGCACGGTCCGGACGGGACGGACTATCCAGAGTGGATCACCTGGACTGTGCTCGCCCCGCCGCGGCGGATCGAGTTCCTGCACGGTGAGCATCGTGGCGATCCGAACGCTTTCGAATCGGTGCTGACGTTCGCGGCCGAAGGAGCGGCGACCCGGATCGAGATGCGCACCGTGTTCCCGACCAAGCAGGCCCGCGATGAGGCGGTGGAGAAGTATCACGCCGTCGAGGGCGGACAGCAGACCTTGAGCAATCTGGCGACCTACGTCGCAGAACTCATCATCGCGAGGGGAGTGGAGGATTGATGACTCAGAAGGTGTTCTTCAGCGTGTCGATGTCACTGGATGGATTCATCGCGCCCGAATCGCTCTCGGAGTTGATGGGGCGGCAGTGGATGGAGCTGCAGGCGTGGATGTTCCCGCTGCGATTCATCCGCGAGAACCTGGGGCTCGGCGAGGGCGGCGAAGAGGGGCGAGACAACGATCTCGCGATGCAGACCTTTGAACGCACGGGCGCGAGCATCATGGGTAAGCGCATGTTCGACGCTGGCGAGCAGATGTGGCCCGAGGAGGCGCCATTCCACACGCCGGTGTTCGTCATGACACACGAGAGACGTGACGCCTGGCAACGTCCGGGAGGGACCACGTTCCACTTCGTGAACGACGGCATCGAATCCGCGCTCGATCAGGCCAGGACGGCCGCCGGTGACCGGGACGTGCGCATCGCGGGCGGCGGCGAGACGATCCTGGAGTATCTGAACGCGGGCCTCATCGACGAGTTCCATATCGCGTTGTCGCCGACGCTGTTCGGCTGCGGAATCCGCCTGTTCGATGGTGTCGATGCGAGCCGAGTCGCCCTGGTGCAGCAACGTGCGGAACCGGCCGAACGAGCCACCCACCTGCACTACACCGTTCGAGCGAGGGAGTGAGCCGTCACTTTTTCCCCGCTCGCAGGCCTTCACCAGCGGCACGCTACGTCGCGATCCTGTCGATGAGTGCGCTCAAGTGATCGGCCAGGTGCACAGCAAGGGGACGGCCACTGGGAACTACACCACACTAAGGGGCACTATCCTGCCTGAGCACCCGAAGACGGCCACCGTATCCGGGATGGTCATCGGCAAGGCACGATTGACGCTCCCCGACGGCACCCGACGGCTGTTCACCATCGAGGAGGTTGCCGAGGAAATAGCGAAGTGTGAGCTGGTCTGCCTCTGTTGTCACCGTCTGCGGTCGGCACGCCGCATGGACTGGGCGGAGGCCAGCGCATGAGCAAGCGTTTCATCGCATACCTGCGCGTGTCCACGGATCAGCAGGCCGACAGTGGCCTTGGACTCGACGCACAGCGCGACACCATCCAGCGCTACGCCGATGCCCACGGCTGGGAGACCGAGTGGTACGAGGACGCTGGCTTGTCGGCCAAGAACATGGACAGGCCTCAGCTCCAGGCGGCTCTCGACCGGCTTAACGTGCCTGCCAAGAAGCGCGACGTTGACGGCCTGCTGGTGGCCAAGCTCGACCGCCTGAGCCGTAGCCTGGCCGACTTCGCAGACTTGCTGGAGCGTGCCCGTGCGCGTCAGTGGTCGCTCGTGGATATCGACCTCGGCGTGGATACCAGCACGCCTGCCGGCGAGATGATCGCCAACGTGATGATGGCCGTGAGCCAGTGGGAGCGCCGCACCATCGGTGAGCGCACATCAGCCGCGATGCAAGCGGCCAAGCGCCAGGGCAGGCACATGGGTCGGTTCTCCGCGCTCCCCGAGGCCACGGCTGACCGCCTGCTGGAGCTTCGAGCCACGCGCACCCTTGCGTCCACTGCAGACGCGCTCAACGCCGAGGGCTACACCACGGCTACCGGCCTCCCCTGGAACGAGCACTTGGTCTGTAAGACACAGCACCGACTCGCCCGCGATGCCGCCGCGCGGCTCCTGAGGGAGTCGGCACAAGCCGCCTGACGCCACCGTACCGAGGCCTCTGGGACACGATCCTGGAGGCCTCTAGCTGTACTTCCCCGGCAGGTTGTGAACAGGTGAGGTAGGCGAAGGCCTCCGGGCAGGATGTGGGTTACCACACTCACTTTCCTGACCACGGAGGTCTTCGTGACTCACGCTAACGCGCCTTTGACGCCGGAAGGGCGTCGTCACCGCGCACGGCCTCCGACGACCACGCGGGTCAAGAAATCGATCCTGCCCGGTCACACTTGTCGGCTTTCGGACAACGAAAGAACTGAGGCGATGGTGCCTCATCCACCGGACGCGGGCACCTTGTCCCAAGAGCTAAGGAGACACTCCTCTATGCATAGGAGACGATTCATCGGGTCTGTGGGGGCTACGTTCGTGCTGATCGCCGCGAGCTTCGGGGCAGCCGCCCCTAGCTTCGCAGGCGAGGCGCCGGACACGACGGTCGAAGCCCTCGTCGACCTCAATCCGGGGACGACCGAGGCGCAGTTGCTCGCGGAGGCTAGTGAGCTCGCTTCCGCGCTCGGCACGACTCCCGAAGCGATTCTCGAGCAGCAGCTGGCTGAGGCAGAGGAGTCGGCGGCGGCCGCGGCTGGAGGCTTCGCTGCGAAGAGCAGCAGCAGCGGTGGTGGAGGGACGGTGACGCTCGGCAGCGCGACTCGGAAGGGTGACATTTTCATCTCGCCTTCGTCGACTCTGTTCATCGAGCACGGTCACACGGGGATTTACTACACGACGGCGACTATCGTCGAGGCTCCCGGCACTGGGAGCAAGAGCCGTAGTGCTTCCGCGTCGAGCATCAAGGTCGGCAAGGGTGCGGTGAAGCAGTACGTCTCGACGACGCAAGCGAACCGGAACAAGGCGGCGAACTACGCCTACAACAGCATGCGAGGTAAGCCGTACAACGCGAACTTCGCGAACAACCGCTACGTGCCGGCCAGCAGCTACAACTGCTCTCAGCTCGTCTGGGGTGCGTACAAGCAGACCACCAGCATCGACCTGGACTCGAACGGTGGCTTGGGTGTTTACCCCTACAACATCAAGGATTCCAACAAGACCGTCACCTACAAGACGCTCTGACGTGCGCGCGGGCTCGCTTCGACTCTTCGGAGTCGGGGCGGGCCCCTGTCGGCTGACGCGACAACGACGAATGGAATGATGATGCCCAGGCGCTCTCTCACGACGGTTACCTTGCTCGGGGCGCTTGTCGCACTCTTGACCGGCTGCACGACCGCCGAGATACCCGTGGTCGAACAGGACGAGGCTTCGACCGAGAACTCAGTGCTGGCGATTCGCCTGAGTCCACAGCTCATCGGGATCAATGCTGGGGCCACGGACGGCTATGTGCTCCTCGTCAGCGAGAGCGGGGATTCGAGGTTGCTGCAGGTCGGGCCGATGGATATCGGCAAGCTGACCTGGACCGACTCGGGGCTGTTCGTCTCCGGCCCGACGGATGAGTACCTTCTCACAGACGAGGGGGTCGGCTTGTTCCCTCGCGGGAGCAAGGAAGCCTATGAGACGTCGCGTTTCGTTACTCCGGACGGCATGGGGTTCGTCTCGGTGTACAACGTCGGGTTCGGCGAGGACACGTATCTGGGGCGAGTCACTACCGGAAGCCTGGGCGGCGTCACGTCATGGGATGTCACGGGCATGTTCGAGTCCGTGAGCCAGTGCGAGGATCTGGTCGTCGGCATCACGAACATCGCGGAAACCTCGGTGAAGAGTGAGGAAGCGACCCCTCGGACAGACGCGCTTGTCCAGCTCTACCCAGAGCCTGCGAGTCCGGAGCGCGCGATCCTTGCGACTCTGCCGATCACGGAGGGCTCCTTCATCTCGGACACGGGCGACGCCGCCTGCGCCGACGGTACTGCGTACACCTTGGCGTATCAGTACGATCTGCCGGACGCCGAGGGCAACGGTGTGCCCGTGCTCCGCGCATGGAACACACGAAGCGGGGAGCACGTGGTCATCCCGCTGACGACCAAGGACGGCGAGCCACTTGACGTCCCGATCGACGGGCTGCTCGGCCGGCCGAGCAGCATCTTCGGCAATGCCGTTGTCTGGATCGATGTCGACGGGCGTGTCTTCAGCTCGGACCGGGTCACGGGCGTGACCGCGGAGCTCTTCCAGGTGGCATTGACAGCTCCGGAGATGGGCGAGTCACAGTTTCTCTTCACCGAGACCGGGGTGTTCGTGCTCGACGTCGGACAAGACCTTGATGCCCCGCTCGACTTCTCGCACTACGACCTCGCCTCCGGGGACCGGAACGACCTGATGACGATCCCTGGTACCGGATCCGTTCATGACGGCCTCGACATGATCATCCGTGACATCGCCGTCGAACCGCGATGGGCCAGCACCCACGAGTAGGCCGGGTCGAGAAGCGTCGTCGAAAGTTTTCTTGGGCTGGATGTCACACTTCGTCCCTCTCGCACAACGGAGAGGATAGAAGCAGTCGCAGGCGAGATCGCATCTTAGGCAGCGAGGAGGTGGCGTGAGGAAGTTCTCGACGTTCTTTAGGGAGAACTACTCCTTCGTCGTCGGCGTTGCCGAACGCCGACTCGACTCCAAGCAAGACGCCGAGGAGATCACGACCGATGCGTTTCATGTTGCCTGGCAGCGCTACAAGACGGGTGCGCCTCTCAGCGTGCCTTGGCTCTATGGGGTGGTTCGCAATCTCATCGGCGATGAGTATCGGCGACGCGGGCGACGGGCCGAGTTGCAGCGCGAACTGAACGAGGATTTCGCGCTCAACGTCCACGCCGCCGATGACCTTGTTGAGGATGTGCGAGACGCGGTCGAGCGATTACCGCAGATGCACCGTGAGGTGCTGAAGATGACCTATTGGGAGAGGCTGACAGCCGGAGAGATCGCAGCCGTTCTGGATATGAACAGCGCGGCGGTCAGGGCCAGACTCATGCGTGCCAGGCGAATGCTCCGGCTCGCACTGAGTGAGCTCCAGGACCGCGTCGAGGAGGAGGCGCCCACTCGTGAATGACTTGCTGAGCAGGCTGCTTCGAAACGCAGACCCGGGAACGGTCAAGCGTGGTGATCCGCTGTCCGAGCGTGGACGACGCGAACTCGCGGAGTACGAGGCGATGGAGGAGGCGTTCACGCAGGCCCAAGAGCCTCGCCGATTCACTGTGGGAAAGCGGGCCTGGCGTCCTTTGCAGGTTGCCGCCGGAGGCGCCTTCATCGTCATGCTCGTGGTTGCCGTATTCGCCGTGGCGAGCATTCTGCGCCCTGTCCCGGCCGTGGCTGCGACGCCCCCGCTCCTGGATGTGACGCCGATGTCCGCGAGTGCTCCCGAGCTTCTCAAGGAGATGGAGACCATGCGGTTGACCGGAGCGGAATCGAGGAGCACTATCCGGGCGCAGACCTGGGCGCTGAACACATCGATTGACGAAGATGGCACGATCGTGTCCTCGGTTGTTGAGCCGCAGTGGAGTGAGACGACCTTCTCTGCCGACGGAAGCGTGCACTACCGGCTCGTCGCAGCCGAGCCCTTCCCCGGTCAGAGCGATGACAGCCTGCCCGAGCCGGGCGCCGTCCTGGTCGATGAGACCTTCTTGCCAGGGGACTGGGATTCGCCGATTGAGCAGGGTCCTCCTACGGATGTCGCCGCCGTCGGTGACTACCTGGCGGCGTTCTCAGGCGACGACGCGCTCAGCGCCGGGCAGACGCTTCGAGAGGTGACGTCGATCGTCTCGAACTACCTGCTCACACCTGAGCAGGAGGCCGCCCTGATCGGCTACCTCAGTACCCTCGACGGCTTGCAAGTGTCTGGCTCGACGACCGATCGGCTTGGTCGCACAGGGATCGTCTTCAGCGCGAGCGATCGTGCGCCCGGCGAGGCCGAGGACCGACTCATCATCTCACCTCGCAGCGGGCAGATCCTCGCGGCCGAGACCCTCTACACGGGCTCCACGCGCACTGACATCACATCCCCCGCGGTGATCGACTACACCGCCTGGGAACGCTGAGCCCTTCACTATGCCGATTTCCTGAAAGAACGGATGCCCGATCCATGCGTCACTCTCGTTCCGTGCTGGCCAGCGCCGCAGTCGTCCTCGTCTCACTTCTGACACCAGCCACTGCACTCGCGATCGAGCCGTCACCCAGCCCGATGCAGCAGCTTGTCGACGATGTGATCGAGGAGCATGGGGGAGTCCAGACCGGGTGGAATGAGGTGACCTGGGACGAGGGGGACATCATGCTCACCATCGATCCGCAGCTCGGCGAACGTTCGGTATCCGCGCGCGTGGACGCAGCCCCGGCTGCAGCCGCGAAGGACAACTGTGCTGCAGGGAAGTACTGCGCTTACGCTGCCGCCTTCTACGGCGGGAGCAAACTCACTTACTCGGCGTGCCCAGCGACCTATACGTCCTTCAGCGTCATCGGCGCAGTTCGCTCAATCAAGAACTCTCGGACATCCGGGACCGTACGGGCGTACAACGGAAGCACCGTCAAGTCGACCATGAGCGCCGGCCAGGGCAGCTCCAACATCAGCGGGATCACCAAGATCACCTGTTCGTGATCTGTCCGCGCCGCCCGGACGCCGTCATCCTGCCCATCCGCCATGGAGCGCGACGCAGGAGCTTGATCAGGCTGATCGAGGAGAGGTTTTGGCGCTCATCTCGACGGCTTCCCGGAGCCGCTTTCGACAACCTTCGGCGTCATCGACGGACAGGTAGAGCTGGTGAAAGTGCTGGCTGCCGTCGAGCCTGATGCTCAGTGCCTCTTCGGAACCGGAGTAGTTCCAGAAGTGGCGCTCCCTCGCCGGGTGGAAGGTGCCGCTCAGCTTGCCCAGCACGTCAAGACCCGGGCCTCGCCAGCCGGTCGGCACGCGATACGGGTGCGGCTCGATGGTCACATCGGTGATGCTCGAAAGCGGCACGACGACGCGCCTGCGGAAGCTCCAGACTCGGTCCAGGCCTGGGGTCTGCTGCACGGGTAGGTGACATCTGCTCTGGTTTGCTCGAGGGGGTGGCTTGGAAGGATGGCATTGTGTCCAAGCCGTATCCACCGAGTTCGTGACGATGTCGTGCGTGTCGCGAGGAACCGCGAGTCCGGAGTGACGATCGAGCGGATCGCGAAAGACTTCGGCGTCCACCCGATGACCCTGACGAAGTGGTTGCGTCACGTTGATGTCGAGGAGGGCTCGAAGCCCGGCCAGACCGGCAGCGAGGCGGCCGAGGTGCGTGAGCTGCGTACGCGGAACCGGCTCCTCGAACAGGAGAACGAGGTGTTGCGGGAGGCTGCGGCGTATCTGTCGCAGGCGAACCTGCCGGGAAAATGATGTACCCGCTCGTGACAGAGCTCGCCGCTGACGGGATTCCCGTGACGGTGACGTGCCGGGTCCTCAAGCTCTCCCGTCAGCCCTACTACCGGTGGCTGCGTGGTCCTTGACCCTTGACCGTGTCCACGATCAAGGGTCAAGGCCCTACCGCGGCTCCCAGTTCCGCAGCAGGAAGTTTCTGCGCGCACTGACCCGGCACAAGCTCGTCGGATCGATGGGCCCGGTGGCCTCGTGCGGAGACAACGCGGCCATGGAGAGCTTCTTCGCTCTGCTCCAGAAGAACGTCCTCGACCGCCGCTCCTGGGCCACCCGGGAGCAGCTCCGGATCGCGATCGTGACCTGGATCGAACGCACCTACCATCGCCGCCACCGACAAGCCTCGCTCGGCCGTTTGACCCCCATCGAATTCGAGACCATCATGAACAAGTCAGACACACGTGTGATGTCTCGGGACATGGGTGACAGTTCTGTATCAGGACATCGGTGACACTTGGTGTGTCAGGGCTTCGGTGACACTCGGGTCTTGCGGGGTCGTCCGCGGGGGACGCCGTTGCTGACGTAGCTGGTGCCTTTGGGTGGCCATGCGTGCTCGGCGAGCACTTCGCCGTGGTCGTCGG
>JASGEY010000056.1:0-12067 GCA_047605925.1 Microbacterium sp. | reverse complement strand
GGACCAGGTTCGCGACCGGAACCCTGCTAGAGGCAGAGGAGGGTGGCGTTGAGCGTGATCAGGAGAGCGGATGCTGTGGCGCCGGCGATGGTCGTCCAGGGGCGGTTCGCATAGATGCCGAGGGTGCGCCGCTGCGCGGTGAGTATCACCAGTGGGATGAGGGCGAACGGGATGCCGAAAGACAGCACCACCTGGCTGAGAATCAGCGCGCGGGTGGGGTCGACATTCAACCCGAGCACGACCAGTGCCGGGATCAGCGTGACCAGACGCCGGATGAGCAGTGGAACGCGCACGCGCAAGAGCCCATGCATGATCTCGGCTCCGGCGTACGCACCCACCGAGGTCGATGCGAGCCCCGAGGCGAGAAGGCCAACGGCGAAGCAGGTCGCAACGACGGAGCCGAGGCCGGTGGTGAGTGCGGCGTGTGCACCCTCGAGGGAATCGGTGCCGCTGACGTTGGCGAGGTTCGCGGCGGCGAGTAGCAGGATGCACAGGTTCACCGAGCCGGCGATGACCATCGCAATCGTCACATCCCAGCGGGTCGCGGTGAGCAGCAGGCGGATTCGCGACGGCTCGGTGCGTGCGGCATCCGTTGCCTCGCCCCTGGTCCAGGAAGAGCCGAAGCGATCGCGCGCGAGCGCGGAATGGGCGTAGATGGCGTGTGGCATGATGGTCGCCCCAAGGATGGATGCCGCAAGCAGCACGGATCCGGTGTCTTCGAAACGGGGGAGCATGCCACGGGCGACGCCGGCTGGATCCGGCGGTGCGACGAAGACCCCAACGACGAATCCGATCGTGATGATCGCCATCAGACCGACGACCACGAACTCGAAGTGACGGGGTCCGCGTCTGCTCTGCACGAACAGGAGGAGCATCGATACTGTGCCTGTGATGATGCCGCCCATGAGCAAGGGGATGCCGAACAGGAGGTTCAGCGCGACCGCGCCGCCGATCACCTCGGCGAGATCCGTTGCCATGACGACGAGCTCGGCCTGCAACCAGTACGCACGGCGCCCCCAAGTGCTGTGCAACCGCTCGCCGATCACTTCGGCAAGGCTTCGTCCAGTGACGACGCCGAGCTTGGCAGAGAGGTATTGGATCAGCCAGGCCATGATGTTTCCTGCCAGCACCACCCAGACGAGCAGGTATCCGTACTGCGCGCCGGCGGTCATATTGCTCGCCACATTGCCGGGGTCGAGGTAGGCGACTCCGGCAACCAGAGCCGGGCCGAGCAGCCAGAGCCCTCTGCTGCGGCCTCTGCTGCGCCTTCTGCTGTCGGGTGCTCGCGCGGCGCTCGCGACCGCTGTATTTTTCGGCATGCCTAAATATTATCCGCAAGTTTTCGGCTGGCCTAAATCTCCCCTCTCGCCGCCTCTCTCATGCCCCCCGCTCGTGCGTTCTGTCGAATGCTGCCGACGCCCCTGCTGAGCTGCGACGCCCCTGCTGGTTTGCGCAACTGAACGGGGGCGTCGCAGCTCAGCAGGGGCGTCGGGGGAGGACAGTGCCGCGGGCGTGCCGCGGGAGGCGGGCGGCGCGGATAGCCTGGGGTGATGGACGAAGGCCAGAGCGACCCGGCTACGCAGAACTCGGCGCAGCCGGGGTACGGCGTGGGTCCTTGGCCGGGAACGTGGCCCGAGGGCGCCCACTACGATCCCGAGCTCCTCGCACACGGCGATACGCGTAACGTCATCGACCGCTACCGGTACTGGCGCATGGACGCGATCGTCGCCGATCTCGATGTGCGGCGGCATCCATTTCACGTTGCGATCGAGAATTGGCAGCACGACATGAACATCGGCTCGATTGTGCGCAGCGCGAATGCCTTCTTGGCTGACACCGTGCACATCATCGGTCGTCGTCGCTGGAACAAGCGCGGAGCCATGGTCACCGATCGATACCAGCACGTCGTCCACCACGAGACGATCGCGGCGTTCGCGACATGGGCGGCGGATGCCGGCATCCCCGTCATCGCGGTCGATAACGTCGACGGCGCAGTTCCGGTCGATCGTGCGGAGTTGCCAGAGCGCTGCGTGCTGCTGTTCGGTCAGGAGGGGCCTGGGCTTTCCGACGAGGCGCTCGCCGCAGCATCCGCTCACATCGAGATCACGCAGTACGGGTCGACGCGTTCGATCAATGCGAGTGCGGCCGCCGCCGTGATCATGTACGAATGGTGCCGAAGGCACGCGATGTGACTCAGCCCCGGTCGATACCGAAGGCGTGCTTCATCAGCGCGTTGACGTCGGCATCGAGGCGGTCAAGGCGCTGGTGAACGCCTTGGAGCTCGATTCGGACGCCGCTGATCTCGCTTCTGACTTCTGAGCGGAGGCTGTTGATTTCGCCTTGGACTTCGGAGCGGAGGGTGTTGATTTCGCTTCTGACCTCTGAGCGGAGGCTGTTGATTTCGCCTTTGACTTCGGTGCGGAGGCTGTTGATCTCGCCGCCGAGTCCGGTGCGGAGGCTGTCGATCTCGCCGCCGAGTCCGGTGCGTACGCTGCCGATCTCGCCGCCGAGTCCGGTGCGTACGCTGCCGATCTCGGTGCGGACGCCGCCGATTTCCGTTCTCAGGATGCGGACGAACATCGTGGACATGAGCGTCATCATGCCGAACAGCGCGGTCGCGAAGACGCCGATGAGCGTCCATACCTGCGGTTCCGTCACGGTGAGCACCTCCTCAGTCTGGCCTGTAGTGAGCGATTGTGCCAGAGGGGGCTGACAGCAGGATCGGATGCTGCATGCCAGATAACGGAACCTGTGGAGAACACGACTCGGGCAAACGTTTGTGCAGAGAAAGCGGCGTCAGCCCATCGCATCCAACGATTCGCTCATGCGTCCACTGCCACCCATCGCCCTGACCGCACTCGCCAGCCCAGCGTGCCCAGCCGCGCGAGCAGGTAAATGCCGAAGAATGCGACCGAAAGCCAGATCAACCCCAGCGCGCCGTCGACGCTCGTGACTGAGATGATCCACAGCGCAGGCAGGAACGGCACGAGGTTGATGCCACCGGCGATCGCGAGGTACTTCGCGTCGTCCGCGCCCATCAGCACGCCGTCGAGGACAAAGACGATCCCCGCGACCGGTTGAGCGATGGCGAGCACGATCAGGGCTGGCTGCACGAGTGCTGCGACGTCGGAGTCCCCTGTGAACAGGATGCCGAGCACCCCCGAGAGCGCACCGATCAGCGCGCCGACGATCACTCCGAACCAGGCGCCCCAGGCGACAGTGCGAGCGAGCACACGATGCACCTGGGCCTCGTCACCTGCGCCGAGCTCTTTGCCGATCAGCGCTTGCGCGGCGATGGCGAGCGCATCGAGGGCGAACGCTGCGGCCGAGAAGATTGTGAAGACGATCTGCCAGCCGGCAAGCTCGGTGGTGCCGATTCCCGTGGCAACGCCGACGGTCGCCAGCAGGGCGACGCGCAGACTCACGGTGCGCAGCAGCATCCATCCGCCTGACCGTGCTGAATTGCGGATGCCGGAGCCCTCGGTACGCATCGACGCATCGTGCCTCGCGGCCAGCCGCTGGACGACCAACACGTAGGCGGCGACCATACCCCACTGTGCGACGACCGTTCCGGCCGCAGAGCCGGCGATACCCCAACCGAACACGTAGATGAACAGCGCGTTCAGGGCGGCGTTCGCCCCGAATCCGACACCGGCGATCCACAGGGGGGTCATCGTGTCCTGCATGCCGCGCAGCAGTCCGGTTGCGGCGAACACGATGAGCATCGCAGGCAGGCCCCACATCGAGATCATGAGGTAGGCGTTCGCCTCGGCAGCCACGGCCGCGTCGGCGCCGAACAGCGACACCACCCACTGTGACGACGCCGTACCGATCGCTGCCAGCACGGCACCGATACACAGAGCAAGCCACATGCCGCTGATGCCGACGCTTACGGCCTCTCCTGCCCGGCCCGCGCCGACGTGTCGCGCGACCGCCGGCGTTGTCGAGTAGGCGAGGAACACCATCAGTCCGACGATTGTCTGCAGCACGGCGCTCGCGATTCCGAGACCCGCGAGTGGGGTGGTGCCGAGGTGCCCGACCAGGGCGGCGTCGACGATGAGAAACGCGGGCTCGGCGATCAGCGCACCAAAGGCAGGCACGGCAAGGCGCAGGATCTCCCGGTTCAGGCTCACTCGTCGAGCCTAGAGGGAGGCGCCGACATGGCGCCGACGTGGCGCCGATACGGCCGAGCGATGCAATGCTTGCGCTCGTGGCCCGGCATCCGCCCCCCGCCTCGCTAGATGTCCCACGTCCCGCTTAGGCTGGTTCCATGACCCTCCCCTCAGGCCTCGCCATCTCTGAGTTCAGCTCCGACATCCGCCCGCAGGACGACCTGTACCGGCACGTCAACGGCACCTGGTTCGCCCGCACCGAGATTCCTGCCGACAAGGCGCGCTGGGGCGCGTTCCACATGCTGGCCGAGCAGGCCGAGAAAGATGTCAGGGCGATCATCGAGGAGTCGCAGGATGCCGAAGAAGGCACCCTTGCGCGCAAGATCGGCGATCTGTTCGCGAGCTTCATGGATACGGAGCGCATTGCGTCGGCCGGCGTTGCTCCGCTTGCCGACACCCTCGCCGAGATCGACGCGCTCGACGGCATCCCGGCGTTCTTGCGCACCGTTGGCGGTTACGATCGCGATGGCCGCGCTCATCTCATCGGCCTCTACGTCGACGGCGACCCGGGCGACCCAGAGCGTTACCTTCCCGTGCTGCTGCAGGGCGGCCTGTCGTTGCCTGATGAGAGCTATTACCGACTCGACGTTTTCGAGCAGACCCGCGCGAAGTACCGTGAGCACCTTGAGCGTCTGCTCTCCCTCGCTGGAATTGCGGATGCTGCACAGCAGGCCGATCGTGCGATCGCCCTCGAACACGAGATCGCGAGCCACCACTGGGACAACGTGCGCAGCCGCGACGCGGTCGAAACGTACAACCTGAAGACCTGGGCCGAGCTGCAGGAACTCGTCGGCGTCGACCTCGCCCCGTGGCGAGCCGCCGTCAGTCCTTCGAACCCCGCCGCCCTCGATGAAGTCGTCGTTTCGCAGCCGAGTTTCTTCGAGGCGCTCGGTACGCTCCTGACCGACGACCGTCTCGACGACTGGAAGGCCTGGCTGCGTTCGCAGGCGGTGCACGCCGCAGCGCCCTACCTGACCGACGACCTCGTGCACGAGAACTTCTCTTTCTACGGAACCGAACTCTCTGGCGTGCCCAGAATCCGCGAACGCTGGAAGCGCGGAGTATCTGTGACCGAGGGCGCTCTCGGTGAGGCGATCGGCAAGGTGTACGTCGAACGGCATTACCCGCCGACCGCGAAGGCAGCGATGGACGAACTCGTCGCCAACCTCATCGAGGCCTACCGGCAGAGCATAAAGACGCTGGAGTGGATGACGGCCGAGACGCGTGAGCGCGCGCTCGCCAAGCTCGACGCGTTCACTCCCAAGATCGGTCACCCCGACGTGTGGCGCGACTACTCGAACCTGGTGATCGATCGTGGCGATCTGCTCGGAAATGTGCGCCGTGCTGCGACCTTCGAGCACGATCGCCATATCGACAAGGTGGGCAAGCCCATCGACCGCACCGAGTGGCATATGCCTCCGCAGATGGTCAACGCCTACTACAACCCGTCGATGAACGAGATCGTGTTCCCGGCGGCGATCCTGCAGTATCCGTTCTTCGACGCGAGCCGAGATGCAGCAGCCAACTACGGCGGCATCGGCGCGGTGATCGGCCATGAGATCGGTCACGGCTTCGATGACCAGGGCAGTCGTTACGACGGCGCGGGCAAGCTTGAGGACTGGTGGACGGATGCCGACCGCTCGGCCTTCGAGGAGCGCACTAAGGCGCTCATCGCACAGTATGACGCTCTTGTGCCCGAGGGTCTCGACCCCGAACACCACGTCAACGGCGCTCTCACGATCGGCGAGAACATCGGCGATCTCGGCGGGCTCGGCATCGCGCTGAAGGCTTATGAGCTGTCCCTCGACGGAGCGGAGGCTGCGGTGATCGACGGTTACACGGGTGTGCAGCGGCTGCTGCTGTCGTGGGCGCAGGTGTGGCAGCAGAAGAGCCGCGACGCCGAGACGTTGCGGCTGCTGACGATCGACCCGCACTCGCCGAACGAGTTCCGCTGCAACCAGATCGTGCGCAATATCGACGCGTTCTACGACGCGTTCGGGGTGAATGACTCCGACGCGCTGTGGCTTCCCGAAGGCGAGCGTGTGACGATCTGGTGACCAATTCTGGTCATCGCGAAAGGCTCTCATCTCAGAGGGTTACGATATCCCTGCCATAAGAGGAATCCTCTCGGCATCCCGCACATCCAACCCCCCCTCAAGGATCACGCGTGGGCACTCCTGAGCCGCTCGAAGGCTATCGTCGCTCGTCGAGCTCTGACAGCACGTCAGGACGGCGATCTCAGCGCGCCGTGCGGCGTCTGCCGCGCCGCGCAGCGATCGGCAAGCGGACGTTCACCTCGACGCTGCGCTCGTTAGAGAATCTGGCGGATGCCGGCGCCCAGGTTTCGGTGCACGTCGTCGATCTCGACTCCCACGTGCACGTGCTCTCCGGCGACGACCACGTGACCATGCCTGTCGCCGGTCTCGGCGTCGTCCCGCTGCTCATCGAGGTAGCGACGGCCTTCGAGGACGGCACTCTTGATCCGCTTGAGATCGTCGAGCGATCGAGCGGCGAGCACGTGTCGACATCAGGTCTGTGGCGTCACCTGCATGCCCCGGCGCTGCCGCTGGAGGATCTCGCGGTCCTTGCCGCGACAGCCGGCGATCCCATCGCGGTGAACGCGCTGCTGCAGAGGGTGGGCCATGACAGGGTGCGCGAGCGCATCGAGTCGCTGGGACTGCGGCGCACAGCGCTGCTCGACCGCTTCCGCGACCGTCGCGGTCCCGATGACGCGCCTCACGTGGCGGTCGGATCGACGCGTGAGCTGGCTGGTCTCTTCTCGGCGCTGGTGAACTCTCAGGTGGTCGATGCGGCAGTCAGCGCGCAGGTCGCCGAATGGCTGAGTCTCAACCAGGACCTCAGCCTCGTCGCTGCGTCGACCGGGCTTGACCCCTTCGCCCACGAGCACGATGCACACGGGCTGCTGTTCATCAACAAGACCGGCCGCGATCGCGGCGTGCGGGCTGAGGCAGGCGTACTTGCGGGTCCCCGCGCCGGCGTTGCCTACTCACTCGTCGTCTGCTTCGACGATCTCTCGATCGCGCATCGGCTGCGCGCCCACGACGCCTTCCGCGTGCTCGGCGTCGAGCTCATGGAGTACACGCACTAGTTCCGTCGGACGGGGTGTGCTGGGTGGCGGTTGAGGTGCCCGGCCGCCCGACATCCGCGCCCAGGGGATGGCTCGACTCCGAGTCCGCGCCCCCCGATTCGCCGCTGTTGTAACGCCGCAGTGCAGGGGCGAGAGGTGCCGAAGTGTTGACATGACGGGAGTAACCCCCGATAGTGAAAACACCTGAGGGGGTAATTCTGTTTCGGTGTACGCCAGGAACAGCTAAGCATTGAAGGATCGTGTTTCCATGACACTCAAAGGTCGACGCCTCCGTATCGCTGCCATCCTCGGCCTGGCGCCGGGTCTCGTGCTTGTGGGTTTTGGTCTGCCCGCAGCAGCGCAAGCCGCCACAGGAACCGAGCTTGCCACATCGTGCGGAACGCTCACGCTGGTCGATGACACGTACTATCTGGCCACCGATTACGGCACCTCCGCGGCGCCCTGCGGCCCTTTGACGATCAGCGGTGACGTCACGCTCGACCTGAATGGCCACAGCGCATGGTTCGCAGGAGTCGCCGGGGGCACGGTCTCGGGCATCACGGTGCCGGTCGGCGCATCGCTGACCATTGAAGATACAGCGGGCGGTGGCGCGTTGACGGCGGTCGGTGCGGCCACGGGGGCTGGAATCTCTGTGCCGACGGGAGCGACGCTCTCCATCGAGAGCGGGACGGTGACTGCGACAGGCGGTGCAGGCGGTGCCGGGATCGGCGCCATCGGGGGCGCTGATTTCCAGGGCGGGGACGCCGGCGCGATCACGATCAACGGCGGTACTGTCACGGCGCAAGGCACAAGCGGTGGGGCGGGAATTGGCGGCGGCTACGGAAACGGCGCCTCTCTGCCTGACGTCGGGCCCGGCGGAATCGGCGGCGCCGGTGGGGTTGTCACGATCAACGGGGGCTCGGTGACCGCGAAGGGTGCCGGTGGCGGAGCGGGGATCGGCGGCGGCTATGGCGGCGCGCACTATTACAGCGTCGGCGGCGCCGGGGGCACGCTCGTGGTCAACGGCGGCACGGTCTCGGCTACTGGTGGCTCGGGCGCAGCCGGCATCGGAGGGGGATTCGGTTTCAGCGGCAACGGCAGCACCGGAGGGGCGGGAGCAACGGTGACGATCAACGACGGGGCGGTCACCGCTTTGGGCGGCGTGGGATCCGCCGGCATCGGCGGCGGTTACGGCGGCGCATCGCTCGGCAGCAGCGGAGTCGGCGGCGCGGGCGGCACAGTCGTGATCGCCGGGGGCACGGTTACGGCGACGGGTAGGTCTAACGCTCCGGGAATCGGAGGGGGCAACGCTCAGGGCGGGAATCGGCAGGGCGGTGCCGCCGGCACGCTGCAGCTGCAGGCCGCTGCGTACGGAACGGTGCCCGCTGATGGCGGCTCGGGCGGCGCTAGCCCACTAGGGCAGGCCGCTGTGATCGTACCAGCGGACTTGCCGACGGACTCGTGGTACGAGGCGACCGCATCCGCTAGCAGCTTTACAGTCGGCTTCGGGCACGTGCTCTCCTTCGACGCGCAGGGTCACGGAACGGCGCCGGATGCCGTATACCTCCCCGCGGGAACAGTGAGTCAAGACCCTGGTGCGCTGACGGCAGACGGCTACATCTTCGGGGGATGGGTGACATCCGCCGACGCGCCGTTCCCGTTCGGCACGACACTGTCCGCTGACGCCACCGCCTACGCGAGCTGGATCGCCATCGTCGGACCGACCGCCGGCGACGCCTCGGCGCAGACGACAGCGGGAGTCTCGGTGACGTTGGAGCCGATTGTGACCGCTGGCACAGGGGCTGTCGTATCCGCAGTCTTCGACAACGCTCAGGCAGCCAAGACCGTGGATGGCGAGGGAGAGTGGTCGATTTCTGTGGCCGATTCGGTCGTCACGGTCGTCTTCACACCGGCCGACGGCTTCACGGGTACGGCGACCACGCAGACGTACACCGTCGCCGACTCGCAGGGCTTGACCGCGTCCGGTGAGCTGCACGTCGTTGTGAATGCCGTGGCAACGCCGACGACCCCTGCGACAGAGAGCGAGACGGGCGTACTTGCCACCACAGGCGGGTCGCTTCCGGTGTGGCCGGCTGTGACCGGGATGCTGCTCATTGTGGTCGGTGCTGCGGCCATCGGCTTCGGGCGCGCGCGGCGCGCGCGTTTCGAGATGGTCAGGCGCTGAGCCTGCAACGATCGCTTGCGATCGTGTGAGCCGGGTTCCCGGAAGGGAGCATCGCGGGGCAGACTAGAGGTGTGCGCACCATTCGCGATCTCGACACGGTTGAACTCATCCTCGACGCCCAGGCGCTTCTCGATTCGATCCGTGGCGCTGCGCGCGTGATCGATGCGGGCACCCTCAGGGCGCTGCAGCAGTCAGGTAACTATGTCGTCGGCCTCTTTGACGGCGAAGACGGCGACGAGAACATGGTCGGCGCCTCCATCGCCTTCTTCGGGGAGCCCGCACGGCGGGCAATGCACTCGCACATCACCGCACTGCTGCCCGAGTATCGCGGCCGCGGCTGGGGGCGCGAGCTCAAGGAGCATCAGCGCCAGTGGGCGTTCTCGCGCGCTGTCGGGCGCATCACCTGGACCTTCGACCCGTTGGTCGCGCGCAATGCGCATTTTTTCCTCACCGTGCTCGGAGCGAGAGTCACCGGCTATTCGGTCAATCAGTACGGCATTTTCGGAGGTGGGGATGCCGGTGACGAGAGCGACCGCCTAGACGTCGAGTGGGCGCTTGCCGACATCGCGAAGCCCCCGGCATCCGATGCCGTGGTCGACACCTTGTGCATCCCTTCCGATATTGAGGCGATGCGCGAGACGAACCCAGCTGCTGCGCATGAGTGGCGCCTGCGGTTGCGCGCAGAGATGGAAGATAGGCTCGGCCGCGGCTTGCGCATCGCGGGGTTTGAGGCCGAGCGAGGTTACCTGTTCACCCAGGCCTGAGCTGCCACACGGCATCCGCTTTCCTGCCGTGCCGACCGCCCGCGCCCGAACCGGTTATCAAACCTGAAGATGCCCGCTCCTGCGTACGTCGAAGCGGGCATCTCTGGGGTGGATGTTCGGAGTGTGGGATTCCTCACATCGTCGTGTGGAACTGCGGCTCCTGAGCCGCTCCTGGTCGTGCTGCGGGAGAAGCGTGGGGCTCCTCACGTCTATGAGACGACGAAACACACGATTCATTACGCGATTACGGCAACAAATTTCTGACGAGCGTCGGATACCAGGGCAGCCCATGCGCGCCCATCGCCCCGGATACAATGATCTGACCCGTGTTCACGGGATTCTCTCCCGCATCCGACCATTGGAGCCACCATGGCCGAACAGTCCCGCCTTGACAAGGTCATCGCCCTCGCCCGCCACCGAGGGTTCGTGTTTCAGGCGGGTGAGATCTACGGCGGCTCCCGCTCGGCGTGGGACTACGGACCCCTCGGAACGGAGCTCAAGGAGAACATCCGCCGCCAGTGGTGGCAGACCTTCGTGCGTGGCCGCGGCGATATGGTGGGCCTGGACTCGTCGATCATTCTGCCCAAGCGCGTGTGGGAGGCATCCGGCCACGTCGCGACCTTCACCGATCCGCTGGTCGAGTGCCTGCAGTGTCACAAGCGCCATCGCGAGGACCACCTCATCGAGGCGTACGAGGCGAAGAAGGGCCGCGCGCCCGAGAATGGCCTGGCCGATATCGTCTGCCCCGACTGCGGCACGCGCGGCACATGGACTGAGCCGAAATCCTTCTCCGGTCTCGTGAAGACCTACCTCGGCGTTGTCGACGACGAGGCGGGTCTGCACTTCTTGCGGCCAGAGACGGCACAGGGCATCTTCGTGAACTTCAGCAACGTGCTCACCGCCAGCCGTAAGAAGCCGCCGTTCGGCATCGGCCAGGTGGGCAAGGCGTTCCGCAACGAGATCACCCCAGGAAACTTCATCTTCCGCACCCGCGAGTTCGAACAGATGGAGATCGAGTACTTCACCCCGCCCGCCGAAGCGCAGGAGTGGTTCGAACACTGGGTCGAGGCCTGCTGGGACTGGTTCGTCGACCTCGGTATCGACCCCGACAACATGCGCCGCTTCGATGTGCCAGCGGAGGATCGTGCGCACTACTCGGCCGGCACCATCGACGTCGAGTACCGCTTCGGCTTCCAGGGCAAGGAGTGGGGCGAGCTCATGGGTATCGCCAACCGCACCGACTTTGACCTGTCCAGCCATAGCGAGGCGTCCGGATCGTCGCTGTCGTATTTCGACCAGGCCTCCGGCGAGCGGTACACCCCGTACGTCATCGAGCCGTCGTTCGGCCTCACCCGCGCAATGATGGCGTTCCTCGTTGACGCGTACGTCGAGGAGGAGGTGCCGAACGCGAAGGGCGGCACTGATGTACGCACTGTGCTTCGTCTGGATCCGCGCCTCGCACCCGTCAAGGTCGCTGTGCTTCCGCTGAGCCGTAACGAGAACCTGTCTCCCCTCGCGCGTGAGGTTGCCGACACGCTGCGTGGCACCTGGGCCATCGACTTCGACGACGCCGGCGCCATCGGTCGCCGCTACCGCCGCCAGGACGAGATCGGCACGCCGTTCTGCGTCACGGTGGACTTCGACTCGCTCGACGACCGTGCGGTCACTGTGCGCGACCGCGACACCATGGCGCAGGAACGCATCGCGATCGCCGAGCTGCCGCAGTACCTCGCCGAGCGCCTGACGCCCGCCTGACGCACGCCCCCCCTTTCGCCCGCCCCCCTTCGCCCGCCCCCCGAGACCCCGTCTTACCGCCGAGACCCCGTGCTGTTCGCGCGAACAGCGCGGGGTCTCGGCG
>JASGEY010000055.1:0-7813 GCA_047605925.1 Microbacterium sp. | reverse complement strand
TCCACCATCAACGCAACGACATGATCCTTCGGCCTGGGCACGACAGCGGCTCCTCCCGATCAAAGTATCAATCAGGACAAGCCAACCCTCAACATACCCAAACCATTAGCAGCGACACGCTACTAGGGTCGGAAGCTCATAGTATTACTGACTCGCGGGGAGGGTCGTCAAGGAGCCGAAACGTCGTGCCGAAGCACAGCCTTGGCGATGCGGATCCGGCGGACAGCAGCGATCACTCCGAGTCCGATCATGATCGCCGGGAGCGTCACCAGTAGCAGCGGTATGGTCCCCAATCTCAACGAAGCTTCGTCCGGAAGCAGAGGAAACGTGGGGACGCTCGGCTTATCTGCGGCGGGCAATCCAGGAATAGTGACAGGCGAAACCGTGGGTCCAGGCTCGGGTACCGACTCAGCGCGACGAAACATGTGGATCCACTCTTCGAGTTCGCGCTGCGGGCTGATTTCGGAGTGCGGTACGTCGGCTGTTACCGCCGCATAGGCGTCAACAAGCCCGTGCCCGTAGATCAGGCTGGCCTCTGGACTATCGTCGGGAGGCGGCATAGCGGTTTGCTGGATCCGATTGATCACGTCACCCGCACTCATATCGGGATGCGCAGAACGCACCAGAGCAGCAACCCCCGCGACGATCGGAGCCGCCCCGCTGGTGCCGCTCCATGAGGTCAGCGTGCCATCCGCCGAGACGCCGATCAGCCCTTCGCTGGGAGCAGACACGCCGATCGTGATGCCCTGTGTCGATGCTTCAAGGCTCGCGGTTCCGGTCTGATCGACCCCACCCACAGTGAGCACACCGGGGATCGTTGCGGGCGCGCCGACGATGCTCGTTCCGCTTCCGCGGTTTCCCGCAGCCACCACGACGATCACATCGTGTTCGAAGGCGTAGAGAAAAGCGCCGTCCCAGCTCTGGTCCCAGTCGAGCGTATTCGTCGTGAAGGAGAGGTTGATCACGTCGGCGCCGTGGTCGACGGCCCAGCGCATGCCTTGCGCGATCTGGTCGGTAAAGGGCACGGATGCTGCCGCACCGAAGCTCACGGAGATCGACAGTAGTTTGGCCTCCGGTGCCACGCCGATCATGCCGGTGCCATCGGCGGAGCCACGGGCGGCCGCAAGCGACGCCACCCACGAACCGTGATTACCGTCGACAGCGCCGAGCGGAGTGCGCCCGTCGGCGGCACCGCTTCCCGAGACGTCGGTACCATCGATCACGGCGCCATCGAAGACGCCGTGCGCTTTACCGATGCCGGTATCGATGACCGCGATCGTCGCGCCCGCTCCTCGTGTGATCTTCCACGCCTCGCGGATATGCGCCGCATCGAGCCAGTATTCGCTCGCGCGAACGGGGTCTGTGGGGTCGTCTGCGACGGGGCCCGGAGTCGCCGCGGCACCGGAGAGCACCACGGATGCGGCGACCGTCGCCGCAGCGAAGACAGCTCGCAGCATCCGTCGTCCTGTCATGCTTCTGCTGCCCCCCGGCGATCGACGCCTGGCGCCTCTTGCACAGCGGCGCCGGGTGCTTCGCAACGGCACACCGCAGGCGACCAGGCCGAGCGGGCCAGCGCCACATCGCCGATCGGATTCACTCCGGGTCCTGCGGCAAGTGCGTGCCCGGCGAGGGCGTGCAGACACTTCACCCGAGTAGGCATTCCGCCGGCCGAGATACCCTCGATCTCGGCAACTTCGCCGAACTGCGCGCGGTCGGCGAGATAGGCGAGGTGGGCCTCGCGGTACGCGGCGGCAACATCATCATCGTCGGCAAGCAGCGCGGCCAGCTCCGGCATCACCTGGGTTGCTTCGAGCGTTGACATTGCGGCGGTCGCTGCGGGGTGGGTCAGATAGTAAAAAGTCGGGAATGGCGTGCCGTCGGGCAACCGGGGGGATGTCGCCACCACGGTCGGGTTGCCGCACACACAGCGCGCGGCGATTCCCACGACCCCACGGGCCGGGCGGCCGAGCTGCGCCGACACCACGGCGAGCTCTGCGGTGGTGGGCGCGGCGAAGGGAGGCGTTGTCACCGTTCCAGCGTACGGGAGCCTGCCGGGAGGATGCCTGGAGAGCGCGGGCGCGGATGCCTACTGCGCGGGTACGGCCGTCTGGCTGAGACCTGCGGAGGTGAGGCTGCGCAGCAGCTGCGGCATCCAATCGGCTGGCGTCTCTTCGAGCGTGTCACTGACCGGCTCCTGCTCGCGGGGCAACGCGTCCGGGTCGAGATCGTTGTCAACGAGGTAGACCACCTCACCCGGCTTGACGTAGTACAGCCGTTCCCGGGCTTGCGTCGTGATGTATGCCGGGTCGCTCCAGCGCTCGCGCTCTGTCTGGAGGGCTTCGATCTGATCCTGCGACACCTGGATCGACGATTCCAGCGCAGCGATCTTCTGCCTCTGATCGATGAATGTGCCCAGCGTCGGAACGAGCACCCAGGCGCCGAGGACGACCAAGGAGAGCATGATCACAGAGAAGGCGGAGAGACGGATGCCGGAGGCCCACTCCCGCACGTCGACGCCGCGCCGGGGCGCGGTGGACGAACGGCCGGCCGTCTTCGTGGCTACGGGAGCGCGCGGAGAAGGAGGAGCCGGACGCCGTGCCATGACTCCCCCTTCCTCGCCATCGGACGCAGATCAGGCGCTGAAACGAGGGAACGCCGAGCGACCAGCGAAGACCGCGGCGTCGCCGAGCTCCTCCTCGATGCGCAAAAGCTGATTGTACTTCGCGACTCGCTCGGAGCGGGCAGGCGCACCCGTTTTGATCTGCCCGGCGTTGGTAGCGACCGCGAGGTCGGCGATCGTGGTGTCTTCGGTCTCACCGGAGCGGTGCGAGAGCATCGCGGTGTAGCCGGAGCGCTGCGCGAGGCTGACAGCGTCAAAGGTCTCGGTGAGCGTGCCAATCTGGTTCACCTTGACCAGCAGCGAGTTGGCGACACCGCGCTGGATGCCGTCGGCCAGGCGTTTCGGGTTCGTGACGAACAGGTCATCGCCCACGAGCTGGACTTTCGAGCCGAGTGCGTCGGTGAGCAGCTTCCAGTTGTCCCAGTCGTCTTCGGCGAGCGCGTCTTCGATGGTGACGATCGGGAAGTCGCTCACCAGCCCCTGGTAGTACTCGATGAGCTCAGGGCCGGTCCAGTCCTTGTTGTCGAGGCGGTAGACGCCGTCGGCGAAGAACTCGGTTGCGGCAACGTCGAGGCCGAGGGCGATGTCTTTACCAGGCGTGAAGCCGGCCTTCTCGATCGCCTTGATGAGGAACTCGAGGCCCTCGCGGTTGCTGGGAAGATCCGGCGCGAACCCGCCCTCGTCACCAAGTCCGGTGGCGTAGCCTGCGGCCTTCAGCTCGCTGCGCAGCACATGGTAGGTCTCGACGCCCCAGCGAAGCGACTCGGAGTAGGTCTCAGCACCGATCGGCGCCAGGAAGAATTCCTGCATGTCGATGCCGTTGTCGGCGTGCTCACCGCCGTTGATCACGTTGAACAGCGGAACGGGCAGCACATGCGCGTTCGGGCCGCCCAGGTAGCGGAACAGCGGAAGCTCAGCCGAGTCGGCGGCAGCCTTGGCCACCGCGAGGCTGACGCCGAGGATCGCGTTGGCGCCAGTGCGCTGCTTGTTGTCGGTGCCGTCGGTGTCGTTGAGGATCTCGTCGACGATGCGCTGTTCGCTCGCCTCAATGCCCTCGAGAGCAGGTCCCAGTTCCTCGATGACGGCGGCGACTGCCTTGAGAACGCCCTTTCCTCCGTAGCGGCTCTTGTCTCCATCACGCAGTTCGTACGCCTCGAACGCACCCGTGGATGCACCAGAGGGCACGGCGGCGCGCTGGACGACGCCGTCATCGAGGAGCACCTCTACCTCCACGGTCGGGTTACCGCGCGAGTCGAGAATCTCGCGTGCATTTACAGCCTCGATCAGTGCCACAGAAGTGCTCCTTGTTCGGAAAAGGACAGGGTTGTGGTGGAGCGTCTTTGATCCGTCGTCAGTCTAGCCCGGCTCCAGGCTGTGCGAGAGGATGCGACCAGCGTGCTCAGCCGAGCGGCTTGAACTCCAGCTCGGCAGTTCCTGTCGCGACGGTCGCGAATGCCGTGTAGCCGTCGGCGGCAGAGCGCTCGAGCAGCGCCTTGAGATTCTTCGTTCGGCGCTCGAGCCTAACCCTGGCGCCGGTTGCTACCAGGCGCGACTTGTGCGCGATGAGCTCGGCGACTGGCACATCGGCATCGTGGATGAGCACGACGGCCTGGGCTGCGGCATCCGTCCCACCCTCGACGAGGTCTACGAGGCGCTCGAAGCCGAGCGAGAACCCCACAGCCGGCACCTGCTGGCCGAGGAACCGACCGATCATGCCGTCATACCGGCCGCCGCCGCCGAGCGAATAGTCGACCGAGGGGTGCGCGAGCTCCATGATCGTGCCGGTGTAATAGCCCATCCCCCGCACGAGGAAGGGGTCGAAGATGAGAGGGACGTCTGTGCGTCCGGTACCCGCCGCAACCGCGGTGCCGACGCCGACGAGGTGCGCAACGATGTCGTCCGGCGCGTTCGCCGGCAGAGCCTTGCGGATCTGACGCTCGCCGAAGGGGTTGTACTCCATGGTCTGAGGGCGGAGCAGGAACGACTCGAAGGCATCGACGGGCCGCAGATCCGGTTCTTGAGCCTGACGAAGCGCGCGCTCGCGCAGTTCAGCTGCGACGCCGTCCGGGCCGATCTTGTCGAGCTTGTCGATCGTGATGAGAACGCCGGGCCGCTCGGCCTCGGCGAAGCCGAAGCTGTCGAGCATCCAGTCCAGCGCTCGTCGATCGTTGATCCGCACCGTCGCTCCGTCGAGTCCGAGCGCGTCGAGCGCATCGAGGGAGGCGACCATAAGCTCGGCCTCTGCCCGCGAGGAGTCATCACCGATGATGTCGATGTCGCACTGCACGAACTGGCGGTAACGCCCCTTCTGCGGGCGCTCTGCGCGCCACACAGGCCCGATCTGGATGGCGCGGAAGACGCCGGGCAGCTGACCACGGTTGCTCGCGTAGAAGCGGGCCAGCGGCACGGTGAGGTCGTAGCGCAGCCCGAGGTCGGTGAGTGCAGCAGGATCCGCGGCCTCGCGGATCGCCTCTACGTCGAGCCCGCGGCGCAACACGTTGTAGGCGAGCTTCTCGTTGTCGCCGCCGATGCCGGAGTGCAGGCGCGAGTACTCCTCGAGCGCCGGCGTCTCGATCTCGTCAAATCCGTGCGCGCGATAGCGCTCGCGGATGACGGACAGGACACGCTCGCGACGCGTCTTGTCGGCGGGGAGAATGTCACGCATGCCACGGGGCGGGTTCACAGTAGCCACCCATCCATCATTCCAGGTTGACGGTTGGGCCATCCCCATCCCCATCCCCATCCCCATCCCCATCCCCATCCTGCAGTGGATTCGCGGACTTGCAGGGCTCAGGAACCCCGAATCTCCCTGCACAATAGCGAAAGCCCTGCATGTCGCCGGTTCAGCCGCCGGTCTCCGCCACGCGCACCTGCTCCTCCAACAACCGCAGCCGCTCGCGCAGGGCGCGCTCGGCATCCCATCCGTGCTTGCGGGCACTCGCGACGAGGGCGAGCAGAGCCTCACCGAGCTCTGCCTCGGATGCCGGAGCAGTCGACTGTGTATCAGAAGGCGCATGCGAAACACGACCGAGCATCTTCTGAGCAAGCGCGAGCGCCGGCATCCCTCGGGGAATGCCGTCGAGGACGCTCCTGCGAGTGCGTTTCTCTGCGGCCTTGGCGGCGTTCCAGTGCACGAGCACCTCGTCGGGGGTGTTCGCCACGGCATCCGCGAAGACGTGCGGATGCCGTCGCACCATCTTCTCGTTCAGACCACGCGCGACGTCATCGATGTCAAAGGAGTCATCGGGATCCTGCGCGGAGATGGCACAGTGGAACAGCACCTGCCAGAGCAGGTCACCGAGCTCCTCACGCAAATCCGCTGTCGAACCGGTTTCAACAGCGTCGATCACTTCGTGAGATTCCTCGATCAGATACGGCACAAGGTCGCGGTGCGTGATCAGCTGCGACCACACACAGTTATCACGCACTGCGTGCATGGTCTCGGCGACTTCGCGCAACGGATCTTTCGGTGCTGACTCCACAGCGTCTCCTTCCGATGCCCTCATGATGCCGCAGCAACAGTGCTGCGGTACCATTTGGCGCGCAGCGACACGAAGACGCTTGCGAGCACGAGAGCGATGAGCGAGCCGACCAGCACGCCGAGGATCGCGTGATCGCGCACGATCGGGTCATCGACGAAGACCAGATTCGCAAGCAGCAGCGACACAGTGAAACCGATGCCTCCGAGCGTGCCTGCCGCGACGATGTCGCCGAAAGGCAGGGCGGGCGGCACGCCACGGGGCCCCAGGCGCATCGCGACCCAGCCGAACAGCGAGATGCCGAGGATCTTGCCGACAGGTAGCGCGATGGCGATGCCCCAGAACACCGGCGACAGCTCGGTCGGCATGACCGCGGGGATCACGACGAACGCGGCCACGAAGGCGAACAACGGGAGAATCAGACCATTCACGGCGGGTTCGAGGGCTTGGCGTACGCGGGCAGCGGGCGCCGACGCCATCACGAGTCCGAGAAGCACGCCCGCGATCGTCGCGTGGATGCCAGATGTGGCAATGAGATCCCAGGTGACAAGGCCCACCGCGGCCATCAGCACTGCGATCACCGGGTTCCCGTGGCGGTGCAGCATCCCGCTGAGCAGCCAGAACACGACGATAGCGACGGCCGCCAGGGCAAGGCGGAGCCACTGCACGTCGTGAGTGAAGAGCACAGCGATGAAGATGATGCCGATGATGTCGTCGAGGATCGCCAGTGCGAGCAGGAACACCCGGACGGTCGACGGGAGGCCCCGACCGAACACGGCGAGCACGCCAAGCGCGAAGGCGATGTCGGTCGCGGTCGGGATCGGCCATCCGGCTGCCGTTTCGCCGACGCCTGAGCCCGACGATGAGTCGGCGATGAGCAAATAGACCGCGATGGGGGCGAGCACTCCACCGGCCGCGGCGATCGCGGGCTGCACGGCCTTGCTGAGCGAGTCGAGTGCGCCGTGAGTGAGTTCGTGGCGTAGTTCGATGGCGACGACCAGGAAGAAGAGCGCCAGCAGACCGTCGGAGACCCAGTGGGCGACCGAGAGAACCAGACCCGTGCCCGGCACCGCGAGATAGGCGTCGAGCACACCGGCAATCGCGTCGTGCGCGGGAAGATTGGCGATCAGAAGTCCGAGACCCGCGGCCGCCAACAGGAGGATGGCGGGGAGCTGATGACCACGGAGGTGCTTCGCCGAGATTCGCATCCCGCCCATAGTATGCGTGGGAGGGGGGTGACCTGGCTTCTTGAACTCGATGCCTCTCTACGGTTTCTGACTATCGCCGCCGTATCAGCCCATTCCCGACCACCATCACCGCCGTCCTCGGACTCCACTTCCTAAACACCGCCCGAATGATCCTCACCGCCTCAATAACCCTCGATGCCGCCGCCAGCGGTACGGGAAGACCCGACTATGACAGCTTCACCGCGTCGGTGACAATCGCCAAGACTCCTAATTCTCAATGACGTCGTATGGGCCGTCGATCACCTCATCCGGCTCTTCGCCGTTGAGGGCGTAGTGACTCACGATGTCAAGATGCTCGCGAATGGTTGTCGCGTGCCTCATCTGGTTTTGCTCGCGAAACGGTCTGGTTGAGGACGTCGGTCTTGGCTGCGGCGAGGTTGATCAGGCGGGTCTGGATGTCGACGATGCGGCGGGTCAGGTCGGCCGGGTTGGTGGTGTCGAAGACCGTATCAAGCTCGGCGCGTTTC
>JASGEY010000054.1:0-35568 GCA_047605925.1 Microbacterium sp. | reverse complement strand
TACCCAGAAACCATGAAACTCCTCCGATTCCCGCGGAATCTGAGGAGTTTTGCGCTGGGGTACCTGGACTCGAACCAAGAACAACTGAACCAGAATCAGCCGTGTTGCCAATTACACCATACCCCAAGGGCAAAACCGGAGCTTCGCACCGAGAATCAAGCCTACCCGAGAGCCACCGGCCAGCCAAATTGAGAACAGCCGCCCGTGAGCCGCACCCCCACGACAGCGCTCAGCCACCGCGGACGGCGCTCAGCCAGCGAGAAACTCACTCAGCGCACCCAACCGACGCAGCGACTCGTCCTTGCCGAGCAGCTCCATCGACTCGAACAACGGCGGCGACACCCGGCGCCCCGTGATCGCGACGCGCGGCGGCCCGTAGGCAACGCGGGGCTTCAACTCAAGCCCCTCGATGAGCGCCGCAGACAGAGCATCCTGAATCGTCTGCGCGGTGAACTCCGTCACCGGCTCGAGCGCTGCAACACATGCGTCGAGCACCTCTGCGGCATTCGCGGGCAGCCCCTTGAGCGCATCGGCCTCGAAAACGACGTCATCCGTAAACAAGAATCCGAGCATGCCTGGCGCCTCGCCGAGCAACTGCACGCGCTCTTGAATGAGTGGCGCAGCCCGGAATGCCAGCACGAGCTGCTCGTGAGTCGGCTCATCGAAGATTCCGGCGGCGGCGAGATACGGCACGATCCTCTCGGCGAAGTCCTTCTCCTCCAGCATCCGGATGTGATCCCCGTTGATCGACTCGGCCTTCTTCTGGTCGAAGCGGGCAGGGTTCGGGTTCACATTCACGATGTCGAAGGCCGCTGTGAATTCGTCCAGCGAGAACACGTCGCGGTCTGGCCCGATCGACCAGCCGAGGAGCGCCAGATAGTTCAACAGCCCCTCGTGGATGAAACCGCGCTCGCGGTGCAGAAAGAGGTCGGCCTGCGGGTCACGCTTGGAGAGCTTCTTGTTACCGGTCTCCCCCAGCACCAGCGGCATATGCGCGAAGCGTGGCACGAAAGTCGTGACGCCGGCGTCGATCAACGCCGCATACAGGGCGAGCTGGCGCGCAGTAGACGGCATGAGGTCTTCACCGCGAAGCACGTGCGTGATACCCATCAACGCGTCGTCGACGGGGTTCACAAACGTGTACAGCGGGACGCCGTTCGGGCGCACCACCACGAAATCAGGGAAAGATCCCGCAGGGAACGTCACCTCCCCACGAATGAGGTCGACGTACGTCAAGTCTTCGTCGGGCACGCGTAGGCGCAGCGCCGGCTGGCGCCCCTCGGCGCGAAACGCCTGCTTCTGCTCCTCAGTGAGATCACGGTCGAAGTTGTCGTAGCCGAGCTGCTTCGCACGCCCCGCAGCCTCGTTGCGCGCGTCGATCTCCTCAGCCGTCGAATAACTCTCGTACAGAGCGCCGGCGGCGACGAGCTTGTCGATGACCTCGCGATAGATATCGTGCCGCTCGGACTGACGGTACGGCGCGTGGGGGCCCCCGACCTCTACACCCTCATCCCAGTCGATCTTCAGCCAGGTGAGCGCGTCGACCAGCTGACGGAAGCTCTCTTCACTGTCGCGCGCCGCATCTGTGTCTTCGATGCGGAACACCAGCTTGCCGCCGGTGTGGCGGGCGTACGCCCAGTTGTACAGCGCGGTGCGCACCATGCCGACGTGCGGCAAGCCGGTCGGCGAGGGACAAAAACGGACGCGGACGTCGGCACCACTAGCGGTCGTGGTGAGTGGGTGAGGAGTAGCCATAGCCCTTCGATTCTACGTGGCGCGTCCCCGGGCCAGAGGCGCCAGCACCACGATCGCCAGTACAACGACGGATGCCGCAACCCCAAGCCCCGCATAGTGAAAGTTCGACAGGATCACCCCGGCCAGCACCGCACCCGCTGCCGCACACAGACTCATCAGCGAATCACTGCGCCCCTGACGCCTGGTCCGCAACTCAGGGGTGCTCGCCTCGGTGAGCAGCGCCGCACCGGCCACCGTCGCCGCACTCCACCCGAGCCCCAGGAGAATCAAAGCCACCGACACTGCCCACGCCTGATCGTTCGCGAAAACCGCAAAAGCCAACGCGCCCCCGAGCAGCACCTGACCCAACAGCACGACACGAAGCCGCCCGAGCCTGTCAGCCAAGATTCCGAACACCGGCGACAGTGCGTACATGCCTCCGACGTGCAAGGCGATCGTCACACCGACAAGCGCCGAAACATCAGCCGTCGTCGTGTGCGCACCGTGCATCTCGTGCGCCAAATGCGACAAATGCACGGGAGTCATCGCCATCACCGAAGCCATCACAACGTGCGACCCTGCAACAGCAAAGATCGCATACCGTGCTGTGGCCGCCCGATCCGTTCGCGTGACTCCGCTCGCCGCAGCAGCAGCCTGCTCGATCCTCTGCGCCGCGAGCAGGGGGTCCGGCCGCAGCGCTATGACGTAGAGCACGAGGGCGAGACACTGCGCCACGAAGGAGAACGCGTACGAACCCGTCTGTGGCGGCATCCCGATCGCCTGCCCGACGATCTCCCCAGGACCCAGCAGCAGCGGCCCTGCCACTCCCCCAATCGTCGTGGACCACACCACGATCGAGAGATCGCGACCGCGATGCGTCGGCAACGCAAGATCCGTCGCTGCAAACCGCGACTGCAAATTGCCCGCATTGCCCGCCCCGATCGTGAGCGTGCCGAGCAACAGCAACGGGAAGATCCGCAACGACACGGCCAGCACGACGATCACGATGCCGACCAGGGCGAACACGTTCCCGAGTGTCAACGCACGACGGCGGCCGAATCGGGCTGCCAGCCGTGCGAGCGGAATCGAGCACAGCGCAGGACCAAGAGTGACGGATGCCGTGGCAAGCCCAGAGAATCCCTCGTTGCCCGACAAGTCGGCTGCCAGAAGTGCACCCAGTGAGACCGTCGCCCCGAAAGCGACGCCTCCGAGCACTTGTCCGACTGACAGCACCGCAACCGTGCGGCGTTGCACGGCGATGCGCTGCTCAGGGGTGAGCACGCTCACTGCGCGTCACGAACGGTGTTGCGCAGGATTCCGAGGCCAGATATCTCGACCTCAACGACATCACCGGCGTCGATCACGCCCACACCTGCAGGCGTGCCTGTAAGGATGACATCGCCCGGCAGCAGCGTGAACACGCTTGAGGCGTAATCGATGATGGCAGCTACGGAGTGGATCATGTCACTGAGCGGTGCGTGCTGACGCACCGCTCCATTGACGCGGGTCTCGATCGTGGCGGATGCCACATCGAAGTCGGTCTCGATAACCGGCCCCAGCGGACAGAACGTGTCGAACCCCTTGGCTCTGGACCACTGCCCGTCTTTGCGCTGCAGATCGCGGGCTGTGACGTCGTTGCCGATCGTGTACCCGAGCACGTAGCCGAGCGCATCGATCGCAGCCACGTTCTTCGCGATCTTGCCGATGACGACCGCGAGCTCGCCCTCATGCTCGGTCTGCTGCGAGAGCGATGGACGCACGATCGAATCTCCGGGACCGATCACCGAGGTGTTGGGCTTCAGGAACAGCAGGGGCTCCTCTGGAGCCTGCCCGCCCATCTCCGCAGCGTGGTCGTGGTAGTTCTTGCCGACGCACACCACCTTCGACCTGGGGATCACCGGGGCGAGTAGCACGGCATCCGCCAACGGCACCCGCTGACCGGTCGTCTCGTATCCGGCGAACAGGGGATCCCCGGCGAGCACGACCAGATCGGATTCGTCGACGATCCCGTACATGATGGCGTCGTCGTGGCTGAAACGTGCGATCTTCACCCGTCCAGCCTACTCAGCCGTGTCCCGACCCGCCGAGACCCCGGGTTCGCGCCGAGACCCCGCCACACCTGCGCGAACAAGACGGGGTCTCGCAGGCAACCCGGGGTCTCGATGGGTGATTACCCCGGCGGGCGGATGCCGAAGAGCGCGAGCCGTGCGCCGAGGGCATCCGGCGTTAGGATGTGCTTCCCACCCCACCGAGCGAAACTCCATCCGGTCACCCCGCGGACGTCGTCTTCGCGGCGCTTCTCAGCGAACACCACACCGGCAGGGGTGTCCCCGCGCAGCATGCCATTCTCGAGGTACTTCCCCTCCCCATCGAACTCGCCGAACCGGCGGGAGCGACGGAAACCGAAGTCGAGGAAGTACTGATCGCCGTCAGCACCCGAGATCGGAACTTGCAGCTCGACGTCGCTGAAGCCCAAGCGGAACAGCTGCAGCCTGCTCACGCTCTCGCCCGGTAGCTGAGCTCTGCCATCAGCAAACTCCGCCACCCACCGCGCCTGACGGATGCCGCGCAGACCCGCACGTTCAAGCATCCGAAATTCGTCACGCCACTGCGCCGCGCGCTCCTCGATTTGCCGATGCCGCTGCACTGCGACCTGCGCCAGAGCGGCATCAGCGGCGGAGACCGCCGCCTCGAGCGACATCACCCGGGACATGTCGAACACAGTGCGCACGAGCGAGGTGCACAGCAGACCGTGTCGTTCGACGATGTCCGATTCGTCAATGTCCAGGTCGTGGCGCGCGACTCTGGAAACCGTGCGCGCGTGACGTCGGCCACGAATGAGCGTGTGCGTGATGCTGGAGTCCTGCCGATACAGCGGCAGGCCCCAGAGCACCGCGGCTGACGCGCCGACAAAGACGGGACCTGCTCCCGGCGTGGAGCGGGCCAGCGCGATGACTCGGAGCAAATGCCTACCCTCGGACCACAAATCAGCCCAGTCCTCTACAGCGACATACCACCCGCGGTGCACCCGCAGAAGGGCGCCCGAGTCGATAGCGGTCGCAAGACCGCGCTCAGTCAAACCGGTCAGCAGTATCTCTTCGCGCGACCGGAGGAGAGCCTCGGCCTCAGAGAACGTAATGCGCTTCACCATGGAGCGATCATGCCGCGCGACTCACGTCATTTCGGCACTATCCACAGCCCCCACCCGATATTCGCGCCCCCGGTGTGATGTGCAGAGTTAGTGCACACCCTCCCCGTTCCCAGTATCGAGACCCCGGGTTTGCGTCGAAACCCCGTCATACGTGCGCGACTAACGAGGGGTCTCGGCGGGAAGACGGGGTCTCGGCGAAAAGAGATCGTCAGGCGAGGCGCACAAGCCAGCCGTGACGGTCTTCCCGACGGCCATACTGGATGTCGGTGAGCTCTTCGCGCAGCGACAGGGCGAGCTCACCCTGTGGCTGCGCCTCATCGAAGCCGTCACCGACGAGCGCACCGATCGGCGTGACGACCGCTGCGGTGCCACAGGCGAACACCTCAACAATGTCACCGGTTGCCACGCCCTGACGCCACTCATCGATCGAGATCGGACGCCGCTCAACCGTGTAACCGCGGTCCTCTGCGAGCTGCAGCAGAGAGTCGCGAGTAATGCCCTCAAGGATGCTGTCGGACTCTGGCGTCACGATGCGACCGTCCTTGAAGACGAAGACGACGTTCATGCCCCCGAGCTCTTCGACGTCGCGGTTCTCGTTGAGGAATACGACCTGGTCGCAACCCTTCGCGTACGCCTCAGCCTGCGGCAGCAGGCTGGACGCGTAGTTGCCTCCGGTCTTCGCCTTGCCGGTACCGCCCTTGCCCGCACGCGCGTACTGCTCGGAGAGCCAGATGCGAACGGGCTTCACCCCGCCAGTGAAGTAGGCCCCCGCCGGGCTTGCGATCACGTAGTAGGCGACTTTCTGCGCAGCGCGCACACCGAGGAACGCCTCTTTGGCGAACATGAACGGACGCAGGTACAAGCTCTGGTCGTCTCCTGACGGCACCCAGCGCTCGTCGATGGACACGAGCTGGCGCAACGACTCGATGAAGTACTCGCTGGGTAGTTCAGGAAGGGCGAGACGTCGAGCGCTTGCCTGCAGCCTGGCCGCGCTGCGGTCTGGACGGAAGGTGTGCACCGATCCGTCGGCGTGCCGGTACGCCTTGATGCCCTCGAAGATCTCCTGGCCATAATGCAGGACGGATGCTGCGGGGTCGAGCGGGATAGGCCCATACGGCTGCACGCGGGGCCTGTGCCATCCGCCGTTCACGGACCAGCAGATGTCGACCATGTGATCGGTGAACACCACACCGAACCCCGGGTTCTCCAGGACCTCGGCGACCCGCGCGGGTGTGGCCGCATTCAGGTTTTTCGTCACCGCGAACTCCAATGGAGCCACGGTCGCCTCGGCGTCGATCGTCGTCATCTGTTTGTCCATTTCTTGTACGTTGGCGCGCCATAGCGCCGTCTCAGCCTACGCCTGTCCGTGGCACATGGGCACGCCGGGCCACACCCTGCCGTCATACCCTGGCAGCGATCGCGGAGCCGATCTCCGCTGTCGAGCGCGCCCCTGTGCGCTCTGCAATGTCGGCCTCGACCGCCCGGCTGACCCGCGCGGACTCCGCGGCGAGCCCCAGGTGGTCAAGCAGCAGCGCGACCGAAAGAATGGCAGCGGTCGGGTCGGCCTTCTGTTGCCCGGCGATATCCGGTGCCGAGCCGTGCACGGGCTCGAACATCGAAGGGTAGGCACCGTCGGGATTGATATTGCCGGATGCCGCAAGGCCGATGCCCCCGGTGACGGCGCCAGCGAGGTCCGTGAGGATGTCACCGAAGAGGTTGTCTGTAACGATCACGTCGAAGCGCGAGGGGTCGGTCACGAGGAAGATCGTGGCCGCATCGACGTGCAGGTAGTCGACGACGACGTCCGGATGCTCGGCAGCGACCTCGTTCACGATGCGCTGCCAGATGGCACCGGCATGCACGAGCACGTTGGTCTTGTGTACGAGCGTGAGCTTCTTACGGCGGCGCTCGGCGAGGTCGAACGCGTAGCGCACGACACGCTCGACGCCGAAGGCGGTGTTCACGCTGGTCTCGTTGGCGACCTCGTGCGGGGTGCCCTTGCGGATCGCCCCGCCGTTGCCGACGTACGGCCCCTCAGTTCCCTCGCGAACAACGACGAAGTCGATCTCACCGGGGTCGGCGAGCGGACCGGAAGCTCCGGCGAACAGCTTCGAAGGCCGCAGGTTCACGTAGTGGTCGAGCGTGAAGCGCAACCTCAACAGCAGCCCACGCTCGATGTTCGCGTCTTTGAGTCGGGGGTCGCCTGGCTGTCCGCCAACGGCACCCAACAGGATGGCCTCGTTCGCGGCGATCGCTGCCAGATCCTCGTCGGTGAGCGTGTCGCCGGTCTCAAGGTAACGCGCGGCTCCCAGCGAGAACCGCGTCTTCTCGAAGGTCACATCACTGTCGGCGGTGACGGCGTCGAGGATCTTCTCGGCCTCAGCGACGACCTCTGGGCCGATTCCGTCTCCGGGGATGACGGCCAGCTTCACGACACGCGACATGACACTCCTAGCGCTCGGGGCAACCGACACGCTCACTCCGCGATGAGCTGCCGGTTCGATGATCGCTTCCAGCGTACCGCCGCGCCGATCAACCGCTCTCCCCCGTGACCTCCGCTGAGGTCGTGCGACTGCCCGCTCAGGCGGCCCGGTTCGGAACTGATCTGAGCGTGACAGCAGCGATGACGCCTGCGGCCACGACGAGCCCAGCGCCGATCAACGAGGTGACGAGAATCCCCGATGCAAAGGCTGCAGCCGCAGCATCCCACAGTGCCGCACCGAGCTGCTCAGGCAACTGCGAGGCCGCCGTGTAAGCACCAGCCAGCGTCTCCCGCGCGGCGATGGCTGCTTCTGCGGGAAGACCCGCTGGTAGCACGACCGATCCGCGATAGAACGCCGTCACGATGCCGCCGAGAATGGAGGTGCCGAGCACAGCTCCCAACTCATAGGCCGTCTCTGACACCGCACTCGCCGCACCAGCCTTCTCGGCAGGAGCACTCGAGAGGATCAGCTCATTCGAGACGGTTTCGGCAGCACCGATCCCGATCCCCAGCACGACGAAGGCTGCGATCAGTGGGGCAACGCCATGCTCGCTCTTCGCGACGGCGACAAGCAGGTATCCGGCGACTGAGAACACGAGACCTGCGGGCACAAGGACATTGGCGGGGATGCGGCGAGAGAGCGGCACAACGGCGAGGCCAGCGACGATCATCGCCGCCATCCCCGGGGCAAGCGCGAGGCCGGCCTCCATCGGCGACAATCCGAGGATCAACTGCACGTGTTGCGAAACGAAGTATAAGAATCCGACCAGCGCGATGACGCTGAACAGGTTCACCAGGATGCCGCCCGAGAACGAACCACGCCGAAACAGCGCCATGTCGAGCATGGGGATTTCGGCCTCGAGCTGCCTTCTCACGAACAGCGCTCCCATGACGAGACCGAACATCACCCAGCCGGCAGCAGTGATGGTTGGCCCATCTGTGGCGAAAGATTTGATGGCGTAGACCGCCGGGATCATTGCGGACATCGAGAAGAGGATGCTGAGCGCGTCGAATCTGCAAGGGTTCGGATCGCGGCTCTCCGGTACGAGAACGGGGGCCAACACCAGGAGAGGAATGAGAACAGGGACGGCGACAAGAAATACCGAACCCCAGTGGTGGTGCTCCAACAGGAAGCCACCGACAATGGGGCCGAGAGCGGATCCTGCCGAGAAGCCGGCGGCCCAGACGGCGATCGCCAGCCGTCGCTGATCGCGATTACGGAAGACGGACCGCAACAGCGACAGCGTCGAAGGCATAAGCATGGCACCGAAAATGCCGAGCAGGGCGCGCGCAGCGATCAAGAGGCCCGCAGTCGGCACGAAGGCGGCGACTGCGGAGACTGCCGCAAAACCGGTCGCACCGATAAGAAGCATCCTGCGCCGACCGAAGCGGTCGCCCATGGTGCCCATCGTGACGAGAAGCCCTGCGAGCACGAGCGGATAGGCGTCGATGATCCACAGCTGCTCTGCGCCGGTCGGCGAGAGCGCCATCGAAATCGCAGGCAGGGCGAAGCTCAGCACGGTGTTGTCGATCGAGACGAGCAGCACGGGCAGCATCAGCACGACGAGTGCGACCCATCCTCTCACCCCGGCGCGGGGAGCATCGGTTGCGGCATCATCGCCGATGACGGGAATTGACGCTGTGAGCGTCATGGGGCACCTCTCTTGATCACTACTGAACGATTACTAAACCGTCCAGCTGGTATAGTAACAGACATGTCCCGTCCCCCTCTCGCGCGACAACGCGTGCTCGACGCTTTCGAGTCGATCGTCATTGCAGAGGGCGAACGCGCTGCCACCCTCGACGCGACCGCGAAAGCGGCAGGGGTGTCGAAAGGCGGCCTGCTCTATCATTTCGCCTCGAAAGAAGAGCTCACCGCCGGACTGCTCCATAGGCTGGACGCGCTGACGACAGCAGACCTGGAGCGGATGGCAACAGACCCCGATGGGCCGGTCGCGTACTACGTTCGCACCTCCGCGATGGAAGACCACGCACTCGATAGGGCACTCATCGCGGCAATGCGGCTTGCGCAAGGCGGCTCAGCTGCGGCATCCGACATGCTCCGCCATACCCGCCATCGATGGGAAGACGCGCTCCGTCCACACGTGCGCGACCGCGCGAGTCTCGACCTTGTGATGCTCTTGGGCGACGGACTGTACTTCAACAACTCCCTTGACGTGCACGGACCAGAGCAGGTCGTACCCCGAAGCGAAGAACTCACGGCGCTCATTGCGCTGGTTCTGCGCGCGACCGCTCGCTAGGGGTCGGCCGCGCCGGCAGCCGCCGCGATCAGACCTCAGTGATCTCGATCTGGCGGAACAGGTCAGCGTCGATCGCCGATCGCACATCGTCGAGCAGCTCGTCGGAGACGGGTGAATCGAGAGTCAGCACGCTGAGCGCCTGATCTCCAGCACCGAGCCGGGCGATCTGCATACCGGCGATGTTGATACCGGCCTCGCCGAACTTCTGCCCGTACACCGCCACGATGCCCGGCCGGTCGGTGTAGAGCATCACGACGTGGTGCTTCTCGATCGGCAGCTCGAGTGCGTGTTCGTTGATGCCGACCAGCTTCTCGATCTGCTTCGGGCCGGTCAAGGTGCCAGAGACGGAGAGCTGCGTTCCATCAGAAAGTGCGCCGTTGAGCGTGATGACGTTGCGGTATTCCTCGCTGACGTCGTCCTTGATCAAGCGCACAGCAATGCCGCGCTGCTCGGCGAGCAGAGGGGCGTTCACGTACGACACCGTCTCACTGACGATATTCGTGAATACGCCCTTGAGAGCGGCGAGTTTGAGCGCACTGACGTCGTAGTCATTGAGTTCGCCATGCACCTCGACGTCCAAGCTGGTGAGCGGAGAAGCAGCAAGTGCCGAGAAGATCTGACCGAGCTTCTCGACGAGCGAAATCCCGGGACGCACATAAGGATCGATGACGCCGCCGGCGACGTTGACCGCGTCAGGAACCAGATCGCCGCCAAGGGCGAGGCGCACCGACCGAGCAACCGAGACGCCAGCCTTCTCCTGCGCCTCATCGGTGCTCGCGCCAAGGTGCGGGGTGACGACGACGTTCGGCAGCTCGGTGAGCGCGCGGGCAGTGCTTCCCTCCGCTGGTGGCTCCGAGGTGAACACATCGAGACCAGCGCCCGCGATCTCCCCGGCGTTCAACGCCTCAAGAAGAGCGGCCTCGTCGATAAGACCGCCACGGGCAACGTTGACGACGTACGCGGTCTTCTTCATGGCCGCGAACTGTGCTGTGCTGAGCATCCCCGTCGTCTCAGGCGTCTTCGGCATGTGGATCGTGATGAAGTCGGATTCGGCGATGAGTTCGTCGAGAGAAAGCAGCTGCACACCGAGCTGCTGCGCACGCGCCGAGGTGACATAGGGGTCGTAGGCGACCACGCGCATGTCGAATGCTGACAGGCGTGCTGCGACCAGTGCGCCAATGCGACCGAGGCCGATGATTCCCACGGTCTTCTCGAACAGTTCGGCACCCGTGTACGAACTGCGCTTCCACTGACCAGCCGACAGTGAGGCGTGCGCTGCCGGTATGCGGCGGGCGAGGCTCAGGATGTGACCGATCGTCAACTCAGCAGCCGACACGATGTTCGACGTTGGCGCGTTGACCACCATGACACCGGCGGCCGTGGCCGCCTTGATGTCGACATTGTCGAGGCCAACCCCCGCACGCGCGACGACCTTGAGGTTCGGTGCGTGCGCCAGAGCCTCTTCATCGATGCGGGTCGCCGATCGGATCAGCACCGCGTCAGCATCAGCGAGCGATGAGAACAGCGCCGGGCGGTCTGTGCCGTCGACGTTACGGATGTCGAAGTCGGGGCCGAGAGCCTCGATCGTGGCAGGAGAGAGTTCTTCGGCGATGAGCACAACAGGCTTCGGCACAGTGGGTCCTTCGGGGCAACGCGACATGCGGGATGGGGCCAGGGATGGGGCCGATGCGCCGCACACCATCGGGGCGCGATCATGTCAACCCTACCGGAGCAGCCACACGCGCTCGTTCGTGTGTCGACGCGCTCAGAGTGGTTGCGCGACGAGGTCACTCATGTTCAGGATGCTGTAACCGACGAGGCTGAGCCAGAAAACTGCCACCAGTGCGAGACCAGCCAGAAGCACGAGCGCATACTCCCCCAGCCGCCTGCTGCGGCCGATCGCATAAGCGAAGACGAACACCACCGTTGGAAAGACAACACCGAAGCCCAGCGTCGCCCAGCCGACACCTGTGAGCCCGTTCGGCGTCGCCATGGCGATCACGTGAGCGACCGCGTTCCACAGGGCGTATGCGTAGAACAGCCCAGCCAGCCCAGTCACGATTGACACGGCCAATCTCGGGCCGCTGGCTTTCGGCGCCGCTTCGATCATGAGCCGATCACCCCTACTGTGACGAATGGCCAGGGGACGAGCAGCACAACGCCCAGAAACAACAGCATGCCTCTGACCCATGATGCAGCCCGGCGTGTGAGCACCCAGACTGCCAGAAACCAGATCGCTGGCGCAGCAATCGCGAGCACGTACCAGGGCAAGAACATCGCGTCGGAGACAATGAGGCCAGCCAGTGGCTTCAGCCGCATGCCACCGATCAACCAGCCCGCTGAGTACAGGAGATAGATCCCGCCGACCACCCCGAGCATCAGCAGCATCGGCGTGCTGAGCCCGCGATCGGCGGTGTCGATGAGATCCGTTGGCTCGCTGTCGTCACCTTCCCCGCTGAGGGCATCATCGTTCTCGGAACTCATGCTCTCCAGCGTAGGACACGCCCGTCCACTAAGCTCAGGGAAGAATCAGGCTGCGCGCGCTCGCGTGCAGGGGGAAGGAAAATCTGACGTGGCCGAGAACACGAACAACGAGGTCGCAGAACCTGCGGCGAACTGGAAGCCCACCGCGGAGGCGAAGTCGAAGGCCACTACCTTCCGCTGGATCGCTGCAGCACTGTGGCTCGTAGCTATCGTCGCCGAGGCGGTCTCCATCTTCTGGCTACTGCGCCAGCGCGAGTACGTCGGAGAAGATGGCACGCTGGTCCGCGACCCCGACACTGGCCGGCTGTATGAGCAGGGAGTGACTGCGCAGTTCCCCCAGTGGGCGTTCATCACCCTGCTCGTTGCGCTCGTCGTCATTGCCGCACTGGCGATCACAGGCTCCCAGCTGTGGAAGAAGGCTAACCGCCTCGACCCAGCGCGCAAGGCGGAGACGGTTCGGTTCTTCGTGCAGAACCAGCTTGGTGCGATCATCGCGATCATCGCCTTTGTGCCGTTGATCATCCTCACCTTCCTCAATAAGGACATGAGCAAGGGGCAGAAGGCCACCGCAGGCATCGTCGGCATCGTTCTCGCCGCCCTTGCCGCAGTGCTTGGTGCCGACTTCAACCCGGCATCGGTCGAGCAGTACACCGCCGACCAGTCGACAGTGATCCAGTTGCTCGGCAAAGACGAGGTTGTCTGGGTCGAGGGTGGGCAGGTCTACCACGTCTGCGATTCGGTCTCGGATGTGCAGACCGGCAGCGAAATCCTCACCGGCACCACAGCCGAAGCGGTCGCCGCAGGAAAAACCCGCCTGACTCTCGAGTTCGCCTCTGAGTTGGAGAACTGCGGACTCGCCGTTCCGGAGAACTCCGATGAGATCGTCGCGGCGCTGCGCGCGATCCGCGACGGCGCGACAGACACCACGCTGCCCGCTCCCATGTGGACGGACCCGTCGGATGCTCCGATTGACATCCCCGACGCGGAGGCATCCGACGCAGAGGCTCCAGCCAGCTGAGCCTGCCTGCACTCACGGTCCCACGCAGAAAGGGCGCCTCCCTACGGGAGGCGCCCTTTCTGCGTTTCGGCGGCGTGTCAGCGCGCAGCGCTGCCGTCTACGTAATCTTCGTCCTGCTGCTTCCACGCGAACAGCGCACGCAGCTCCTTGCCGGTCGCCTCGATCGGGTGCTGCTCTTCCTTGGCGCGCAGCGCCAGGAACTCCTGGGCGCCGTTGTCCTGGTCCTCGATGAAGCGGGTTGCGAATGCGCCGGACTGGATATCGGCAAGGACGCCCTTCATGCTCTCCTTGACGCGCTCGTCGACGACACGCGGGCCGGAGACGTAGTCACCGTACTCGGCGGTGTCGGAGACCGACCAGCGCTGCTTGGCGATGCCGCCCTCCCACATGAGGTCGACGATGAGCTTGAGTTCGTGTAGCACCTCGAAGTAGGCGATCTGCGGCTGGTAGCCCGCCTCAACGAGGGTTTCAAAGCCGGCCTGCACGAGGTGGCTGACGCCACCGCAGAGCACCGCCTGCTCACCGAACAGGTCGGTCTCGGTCTCCTCTGTGAAGGTCGTCTTGATGACGCCAGCGCGGGTACCGCCGATGGCTTTGGCGTACGACAGAGCGGTATCCCAGGCAGAGCCCGACGCGTCGCGCTCAACAGCGATGATGTCCGGGATGCCGCGGCCGGCGACGTACTCGCGGCGCACAGTGTGGCCGGGTGCCTTCGGTGCGACGAGGATCACGTCGACGCCGTCGGGGGCATCGATGTAGCCGAAGCGGATGTTGAAGCCGTGTGCGAAGGCGAGCGTCTTACCCGCTGACAGGTTCGGAGCAATCGACTCGCTGTAGATCGTGCGCTGGTGCTGGTCGGGGGCGAGGATCATGATGACGTCGGCCCACTGGGTTGCCTCGGCGACCGACTTGACCGGGAATCCGGCCTCTTCAGCCTTGGGCGCCGACTTCGAGCCCTCTTTGAGAGCGATCGCGACCTCGACACCCGAGTCACGAAGGTTCTGCGCGTGGGCGTGGCCCTGCGAGCCGTAGCCGACGATGGCGACCTTCTTACCCTGGATGATGGACAGATCGGCGTCTGAGTCGTAGAAGATCTCGGTGCTCACTGGTTGTTTCTCCTTGTTCGTGTACTTCGTCTCGCTTCGCTCGCTCAGCAACCGGCCGAGCGAACTTGGTCATTGGGTCAGCCGCGCAGGACTCGTTCGGTGATGCTCTTGCCGCCTCGGCCGATGGCGAGCAGACCCGACTGCGCGATCTCCTTGATTCCGAAGGGTTCGAGGGCGCGCAGCAGCGCTTCCACTTTGCCCTTGTCGCCTGTGACCTCGATCACGAGCGCGTCGGAAGCGTAGTCGACGACGGAGGCGCGGAACAGATTCACGACCTCGATGACGTTCGACCGGGTGGCGTTGTCGGTGCGCACCTTGATGAGCATGTGCTCGCGCTGCACGGATGCCGCCGGGTCCAACTCGACAATCTTGATCACGTTGATCAGTTTGTTCAGCTGCTTGGTGACCTGCTCGAGCGGAAGGTCATCGACGTCGACCACGACGGTGATCCGCGAGATGCCTGGTACCTCGGTGACACCGACCGCAAGGGAGTCGATGTTGAAGCCGCGACGGGCGAAGAGCCCTGCCACGCGGGTCAGTAGGCCTGGAGTGTTCTCCACCAGCAGGCTCAGCACGTGCGTCGACATGGTCAGATCTCCTCGTCGAAAGAAGGCGCGTGGTCGCGGGCGTACTGGACGTAGCTGTTGCTGACACCCTGCGGAACCATCGGCCACACCATGGCGTCGGCCGACACGACGAAGTCGATCACCACTGGACGGTCGTTCGTTTCGAGGGCGAGCTGGATTGCGGCATCCACCTCTTCCTCCTTCTCCACCCGAATCGCGAGGCACCCGTACGCGTCTGCGAGCTTCACGAAGTCAGGGATGCGCACGGTTCCGTGACCGGTGTTCAAATCGGTGTTGGAGTGTCGACCGTCGTAGAACAGCGTTTGCCACTGTCGCACCATGCCCAGCGAGGAGTTGTTGATGACGGCGACCTTGATCGGGATGTTGTTGATCGCGCACGTTGCGAGTTCCTGATTGGTCATCTGGAAGCATCCATCGCCGTCGATCGCCCACACCACGCGCTCGGGCTCTGCGACCTTGGCGCCCATTGCCGCCGGCACCGAATACCCCATGGTGCCTGCGCCGCCGGAGTTCAGCCAGGAGTTCGGGCGCTCATACTTGATGAACTGCGCCGCCCACATCTGGTGCTGACCGACACCTGCGACGTAAACCGCCTCGGGGCCGGTGAGCTCACCGATGCGCTGGATGACGTGCTGCGGTGACAGATACCCGTCGCTCGTCGGCTGGTACCCCAGTGGGAACTCCTTCCGGAGCCCATCGAGGTACGACCACCACTCCTGAATGTCTGGGTTGGTTTGAGCAGACACTCCGCGGAAGGCCGTTTCCAGATCGACGAGCACGTCGCGCACATCGCCGACGATCGGAACATCGGCTGTGCGGATCTTCGAGATCTCAGCGGGATCGATGTCGACGTGTACCACCTTCGCATGCGGCGCGAACAGCGCAGCCTTGCCTGTGACACGGTCGTCGAATCGGGCGCCGAGGGCCACGATGAGATCGGACTCCTGCAGCGCGAGGACGGCAGGCACGGTTCCGTGCATTCCTGGCATACCCAGGTGCTGCGGATGCGAATCGGGGAAAGCGCCCCGCGCCATCAGCGTGGTGACGACCGGCGCGCCGGTGACTTCGGCGAGGCTCTTCAGCTCTGCTGACGCGCGACCACGGATCACACCACCGCCGACGTAAAGCACGGGCTTGCGTGCCTCGGCCAGCAGGGTCGCAGCTGCCTGGATCTGTTTGCCGTGAGCCTTCGTCACGGGGCGGTAGCCAGGCAGATCGACCTTCGGCGGCCAGATGAACGGCGCTTTGGCCTGCTGGGCGTCCTTAGTGATGTCAACGAGCACTGGGCCGGGGCGCCCGCTGCCGGCGATCTCGAAAGCGGCGGCCACTGCTCCGGGGATGTCGCTCACGTTCTTGACGAGGATGGAGTGCTTGGTCACCGGCATGGTGATGCCGACGATGTCTGCCTCCTGGAACGCATCTGTGCCCATCAGAGTCGAGAAGACCTGGCCTGTGATCGCGACGATCGGGATCGAGTCCATATACGCGTCTGCGATCGCGGTGACGAGGTTCGTTGCGCCGGGGCCCGAAGTTGCGATGGCGACGCCGACTTTTCCCGAGGCGGTGGCATAACCCTCGGCGGCGTGACCGCCGCCCTGCTCGTGACGCACCAGGATGTGGCGCAACTCCGTGGAGTCGAGCAGTGGGTCGTACACCTCCATGATCGCGCCACCGGGAATGCCGAACACATCGGTGACCCCGAGGAGTTCGAGCGAGCGGACAAGTGCTTGGGCCCCGCTCAGCACGGGTGCTGAGCTGGATTGGGCCGGCGGTCTCGGCACGGCCGAGACGGAGTCAGCAGTCATTGGATTTCCTTCTGATGGTCTGAGGGCGATATCGGATGCCTGAGCATCAGCGGCCCGGTACGTCGACGAGCGCAGCACGCGATCCCCGCGGATCGTTGCCGGATCTTGCGGAATCAGCCGGTTGTCGCGCCTTCGGCGGCGGAGCGAACAAGACGCGAATACTTGGCAAGTACGCCACGGGTATAGCGCGGAGGAAGGGGCTCCCAGCCAGCGCGGCGGGAGGCGAGCTCTGCCTCATCGACGAGTAGATCGAGAGTGCGAGCTGCGATATCGACCCGTATCAGATCACCATCGCGCACGAAGGCGATTGGACCTGCGTCCACCGCTTCGGGTGCTATGTGGCCGATGCACAGGCCGGTTGTGCCGCCTGAGAATCGTCCGTCTGTCAAGAGTAGTACATCTTTGCCGAGACCTGCGCCCTTGATGGCTGCAGTGATCGCGAGCATCTCGCGCATACCAGGCCCACCCTTGGGGCCCTCGTAGCGGATGACGATGACCGTCCCCGGCTCGATAGCACCTTCGGCGACGGCATCCATCGCCGCACGCTCGCGCTCGAAGACCCGCGCTGTCCCTTCGAAGACGGCAGCGTCGAATCCGGCCGTTTTGACCACAGCCCCCTCTGGGGCGAGCGAACCGTGGAGAATCGTGAGACCGCCGGTGGCATGGATCGGGTTATCGAAGGTGTGGATGACTTCGCCGTCGATGGGCAGCGGGTCAAGCTCTGCAAGATTCTCGGCGAGGGTCTTTCCGGTCACCGTTAGCGCATCGCCGTGCAGAAGCCCCTCGTCGAGCATGGCTTTCATGATCACAGGGATGCCGCCGTGGCGGTCGACATCGTTCATCACATACTTGCCGAACGGCTTCATATCGGCGACGTGCGGAACCTTGTCTCCGATGCGGTTGAAGTCGTGCAGGCTCAGCTCGACCTCTGCCTCCCGTGCGATGGCGAGAAGGTGCAGCACAACGTTCGTGGATCCCCCAAGGGCCATCGCCAAAGCGATCGCATTCTCGAATGCCTCGATGGTGAGGATGTCGCGGGTGGTGATGCCCTGACGCAACAGGTTCACCACGGCCTCGCCGGAACGGTGAGCGAAGTAGTCGCGGCGGCGGTCGGCCGCAGGCGGGGCCGCAGATCCCGGCAGACTGAGCCCGAGTGCCTCAGCCACCGACGCCATGGTGTTGGCCGTGTACATGCCACCGCAGGCGCCTTCGCCCGGGGCGATCGCGCATTCGATGCGCTTGAGGTCTTCTTCGCTCATGAGACCCGCCCTGCATGCGCCGACGGCCTCGAAGGAGTCAATGATCGTGACATCTTTCTCGGTGCCGTCTGAGAGCTTGACCCACCCTGGGGCGATCGAACCTGCGTAGAGAAACACGCTCGACAGGTCGAGTCGAGCCGAGGCCATGAGCATTCCAGGAATCGACTTATCGCACCCTGCGAGAAGCACCGAGCCGTCAAGTCGCTCGGCCATCATCACGGTCTCCACCGAGTCGGCGATGACTTCACGAGAGACGAGCGAGAAATGCATGCCCTCGTGGCCCATCGAGATGCCGTCAGAGACCGAGACTGTGCCGAACTGCAGCGGATACCCACCGCCGGCGTGCACACCCTCCTTGGCTCCCTGAGCGAGCCTGTCCAGGCTCAGGTTGCAGGGAGTGATCTCGTTCCAGCTCGATGCGATGCCGATCTGCGGCTTGTCCCAATCGGCATCGCCCATGCCGACCGCACGAAGCATGCCTCGGGAGGTCGTGGCCTCAATACCGTCGGTGACAACGCGGCTACGGGGCTTGATGTCGGCGGGCGCGAACGACTGTGGATCATACGAGGACATACCGAAAGTCTATTCCTGTGCAGCGATGCGAATCTCCGCGACAGTCCTCAGAAGCACAGCGATCTCCTGCGGGCCTCCGACTCGGAGCTCTGCCGCGCTCTCCCCCTCGCCGACGCGCACGCCAAGATCGCGCTCGCCAAGTGCCTGCATGGCATCCTCGTCGGTGACGTCGTCTCCGGCGAACAGGATGCCGGTCGCAGCGAACCGCTCACGGAGCGTCCTGATGGCGGCATCCTTTCCTTCGAGCCGTGAGGAAAACTCCAGCACGCGGTCTCCCTGCCGGCGCCGCCAGTGCCCGAAACGTGCGGCGACCATTTCATCGACCTCGGCGAAAACCGCTGCCTCCACACCGACTGCGGCACGTCGGGTGTGCACCCCCATGCCGAATGCCTTCGGTTCCAGCTCGACACCCTCATATCTGTCGATGATCGGCCGCGTTGCATCCCAGAGCTGCTCGCGTTCGCCGTCATGTTCACTGGCTGCGCTCTCCTGGTATCCGGTTCCCGGATACCAGTACTCGGCACCGTGCGACCCGACAAGCACCACGGGCGAATCGTCAGTGTGCTCGGCAATCACCCGCAGGTCGGCCAGACTGCGGCCCGACACGTAGGCGACGACCGTATCAGGGAGCCCTGCCAGTCGCACCACTTCGACAGTGGCCTCGGGAATCGCCCGAGCGGTCATCGGATCGAGCACGAAGGGAGCAACCGTCCCATCGAAATCGAGAGCGACGATGAGGCGCGGCGTTTTCGCGAGAGCGGTGAGCGCGGCATCCGTCGTCTCTGGTAGCCAGGTGCGGGTCATGGGCGCTCCGATCGACGGATGCCGCGCACGGCGCCACGGTTCATCGTGGATGCACCTCGGCGAGAGCCCGCAAAAATGCGGCCGACCACGCCGCGACGTCGTGCTCGAGCACACGGCGCCGCAGCGCCCGCATCCGCCTGCTCTGATCGCGCGGCGACATCGCGACAGCCTCCATGATCGCGTCTTTGAGCCCCTCGATGTCGTGCGGGTTGACCCTGACGGCCTGGCGCAGTTCGTCTGCGGCGCCGGTGAACTCGCTGAGCACGAGAACACCTCGGTTATCGGTGCGAGTGGCGATGTACTCCTTGGCAACCAGGTTCATCCCGTCGCGCAGAGCCGTAACCAGCATCACATCCGCTGCCAGATAGAGCGCCACCATCTCCTCGCGCGGGTACCCCTGGTGAAGGTAGCGGATCGCCGTGTGCCCCATCGTGTCGTTGTCGCCGTTGATGCGACCGACCGACAGCTCGATCTCGTCTCGTAGGTGCACATAGGCGTCGACCCGTTCGCGGCTCGGACTTGCCACCTGGATCAGCGTGACCTCTTCGACGTTCAGCCGACCTTCGGCAAGCAATTCTCCATATGCCTTGATCCGATGACGGATTCCCTTGGTGTAATCGAGACGGTCGACTCCGAGCAGGATGCGCGATGGATTTCCGAGGCTCGCCCTGATCTCTGCGGCACGAGCCTTGACTTCGGGGCGGACCGCGAGTTCGAGATAGGGCGCGGTGTCGATCGAGATCGGAAAGGCCCGGGCGACAGCTGTCCGCGTCTCCCCCGGCGCGCTGGGGACCGCAACCGACGATCCCTTGACCTCGTAGCGCAGTCGGCGACGCACCGCCGTCAGGAAGTAGGTGGCGTCCTGCGCGCGCTGAAAACCGATCACATCGGCTCCGAGCAGACCCCGAAGCACCTGATCACGCCACGGCAACTGCGCGTACAGCCCGTGCGCCGGGAACGGGATGTGATGGAAGTAACCGATCGTGACGTCTGGCCGCAGCTCTCGCACCAGTTGCGGCACGAGCTGGAGCTGATAGTCGTGCACCCACACGGTGCCGTTCTCAGCGACGACGGATGCCGCGGCCTGCGCAAAGCGGCGATTCACCGCAACGTAGGCTTCCCACCACTCCCGGTGGTACTGGGGCGGCGCGATCACGTCGTGGTAGAGCGGCCAGATCGTGTCGTTGGAGAAACCTTCGTAGTAGTCGGCGACCTCCTCGGCGCTGAGTGTCACCGGAACGAGGTCAATGCCACCGAACTCGAAGGGTTCGAGTTCAAGGTCCGCCTGGCCGGGCCATCCGACCCAGGCTCCGTGGACGCTGCGCATTGTCGGTTCGAGAGCCGCGACGAGCCCGCCAGGCGAGGTGCGCCACTCGGCATCGCCGTCAGCTGTCTCGACCCTGTCGACAGGGAGCCGGTTCGCGACGACCACCAAATCTGCGCTGGCCATGGGAGTCTCCTCACGAGTGTGTATCGCTGAGTCCAGGCTACTCAGACCGGGGGCGCGGTAGCGTATCCCTATGCGCTACCTGTTCAGCACCGGTCTGTTCGCCGCGATCTCATCCGGAGTCTCTTTGCTGCGGGGCACACGCGAGGCACCAGTCACCTGGCGCGCCGTGCTGGCATGGATCAGCTGGGCAATCACGCTCGCTCTCGCGATCGGCGCGGTCGTCGACACACGCCGTGATGAGCGAGGCGAAGCTGTCGCCCCCGACTCCCCCCTGGCTCCGGTGCAGGCCAAACGCGCACGCAAGGAACAGAAGGCTGCCGCGAAGGCCGCCAGAGCCTGATCGACGAGTCGTTCGGGGTGACCGGCTGAGGAACCGAAACGCACCTCAGCGGGTGAGAATGAGCGCTTCGCCCTGCCCGCCACCCCCGCACAGGCCGACGGCCGCGATCCCGCTGCCACGCCGAGATAGTTCGTGCGCCACGTGCACAACGAGGCGCGCACCGGACGCCCCGATCGGATGACCGATCGCGATGCCCCCGCCGTGGATGTTCACGATGCTCGGATCCAGGCCCAGCTCGGTCTGAGACCTGGCGACAACGGCACCGAAGGCTTCGTTGATCTCGACGAGATCGAGATCGACAGGACGGATGCCGTGCTTCGCGCAGGCCTGCTCGATGGCACGTGCCGGCTGTGCCTGTAAAGAATTGTCCGGGCCCGCCGTCTGTCCGCTCGCGCCAACGACGGCGAGCACCGGCCAGCCCTTGGCGTCCGCCGTAGCGCGTGCGGTCACCACAACGGCTGCGGCTCCATCAGAGATCTGCGAAGAATTGCCTGCGGTGATCGTTCCACCGTCTGCGAATGCGGGGCGCAGTCCGGCAAGCGATTCGACGGTCGTGTCAGGACGGGTTCCTTCGTCGGTAGCGACTGTGACGGTGGCGCCTCGGCGCTGAGGTACGTCGATTACGACGAGTTCAACGTCGAATAACCCTGCAGCCTGAGCAGCCGCAGCGCGCTGGTGCGACAGTGCGGCCACTTCATCCTGCGCCAGGCGGGTGAGTGCGTATCGGGCGTTGTGGCGTTCAGTCGACGCTCCCATGCTCTCGCGGTCGTACGCATCGGTGAGGCCGTCGTATGCCAGGTGATCGAGCACGTCGACGGTGCCGTACGTCCAGCCGTCGCGCGAACCCATCAGAAGATGCGGTGCCCGCGTCATCGATTCCATACCGCCGGCGACTACGACCTCGGCATCCCCTGTGCGGATCATCCTCGCCGCGTCGATGACGGCGGTGAGACCCGACAGGCAGACCTTGTTCACCGAGTGCGCGGGCACGTCCCAGCCGATGCCGGCGCCGATCGATGCCTGGCGCGCGGCGTTCTGGCCGGATCCGGCGGCGAGCACCTGCCCCATGATCACCGCGTCGACGTCTGCGGGGTCGACCGCTGCCTGCGCGAGCGCGCCACGGATCGCGAACGAGCCCAGCTGCGGGGCTGTGAACGCCGCGAGCTGACCTTTCAGTCTGCCCTGCGGTGTGCGGGCGGCTGCGACGATGACGATGTCGGTGGGGGTCATCTGTTCATCTTCCCATCGATGACGATTCTCAAGGGGGCGATGACCGCACCGTAGATGCTTACCATACGTTATATACTGTTGGGTATGCAACGTGCCGAGGTCATCCCGTCGATTGTGCTGTCGGGGTACGCCCTCGCACGTATCGCGGCTCACGATGCCGGCAACGACGCACCAGCGGCGCAGTGGCGGGTGCTGAGCCTGCTCAGCACCCGGAGTGGTCGAAGGGTCGGCGAGCTCGCCACAGCATCCCGCACCACCCAGCCCGGTATGACCCGGTTGATCGGCGGACTCGAGCGCGATGGCCTGGTCCACCGCTCCCCCGACCCCGACGACTCGCGAGCCGTCGTCGTCGACATCACCCCGGCCGGAATTGCGGCCCTGACGGAGTGGCACTCGCAGTTCCGCGACACCATCGCCCCTCGTTTCGCTGGCCTCGGTGACGAGGATTGGGCGGCCCTGACCCGCGCGGCCGAGATCCTCGCTGCGCACACCGCAACCGAACCGACAGGAGCATCCCGTTGAACACCACCGCGCCATCCGTGTGGCGCCAGCCAGCCCAGGTCTGGGCCGTCGCTTTCGCCTGCGTCGTCGCCTTCATGGGCATCGGCCTGGTCGACCCGATCCTCCCCGCCATCGCCGAATCGCTCCAGGCCACGCCCGTGCAGACCGAAATGCTCTTCACCAGCTACCTCGCCGTCACCGGTCTCGCGATGCTGGTCACCAGCTGGATCTCCAGCCGCATCGGTGCGAAGAAGACGTTGCTGATCGGGCTCGCCCTGGTCGTCTTGTTCGCCCTCCTGTGTGCCGTCAGCGGCGGTGTCGACGCCGTGATCGGATTCCGCGCGGGCTGGGGGCTCGGAAATGCGTTGTTCATCTCGACCGCTCTCGCGACGATCGTCGGCGCTGCGTCCGGCGGCAGCGGCGCTGCGATCGTGCTGTACGAAGCAGCGCTCGGCCTCGGCATTGCCGTCGGCCCGTTGCTCGGCGGCATTCTTGGAGAGCAGAGCTGGCGGGCACCGTTCTTCGGCGTCGTCGTACTCATGGCCATAGCCTTCGTCGCAATCTTGCTGTTGCTCAAAGACACCGCACACACTCACACCCCCATGCCCTTCTCGGCCCCGTTCGCTGCGCTGCGTCGCCCGGCGCTGGCAACGCTCGCGATCGCGGCGCTGTTCTATAACATTGGGTTCTTCGTACTGCTGGCATTCTCGCCTTTCCCACTCGGATTCGGTGCGCTCGGTATCGGGTTCACCTTCTTTGGCTGGGGCGTTGCGCTGGCCATTACAAGCGTGTGGGTGGCTCCCCTGCTGATGCGCCGCATGAAGCGAACGCACATCATCCTCATGGTTCTGCCGCTGCTGGCGATCGATCTCGTACTCGCCGGCATCCTCGTCGCTTCCGCCACCGCGCTTGTCATCTGCATCATCGTCGGCGGTCTGCTGCTCGGCGTAATGAACACAGTGCTCACCGAGGCCGTCATGGAGGCCACCGACCTACCGCGCTCGGTCGCCTCATCTGCATACTCGGCCGTTCGTTTCATCGGCGGCGCAATGGCTCCACCGGTCGCCGCCGCACTGTGGCACGGTTTCAACGCGACCGTGCCGTATGTGTTCGCCGCCGTTGCTGTTCTCATCGCGGCTCTGACGGTGCTGATCGGACGCACGACGCTGAGGCGGATCGATGAGCACGCCGACGATACCGCGTCTGAAGACGCGCAGGCGATCCTGCTCGGAGACGCTGGCTGAGTCATCCGGGCCCTGAGAGACGCATTCGATACGCCTGCCGCGTTCGATACGGTGGGGCAATGACTGCACAAGACCTCCCCGAGCGCAGCAAGCTCGTCTTCCAGCATCTGGCGGATGCCGGAATCGAGACCACCATCCGGGTACTCCCCGACTCCGCGCGCACCGCCACCGAGGCGGCTGCCGCGATCGGCTGCGAGGTATCAGCCATCGCGAACAGCCTCGTCTTGCTCGCCGACGACGAGCCGATCCTCGTGATGACGAGCGGCGGACACCGCGTCAACCTTACCGTCGTCGCCGCGCACATCGGCGCCGACAAAGTCGTCATGGCACCGGCATCCGTTGTCCGCGACGCGACCGGCCAGGCCATCGGCGGCGTCGCGCCCGCTGGGCATCCGGCGCGACTTCGCACCTACATCGACGAGCACCTGCGTTCTTTCGACGAGACCTGGGCCGCCGCAGGGCACCCGCACACAGTGATGCCTCTCACCTTCGCGTCACTTCAGGCTCTTACCGGCGGCGAGATCATCGCGGTCGTGTGACCCTGAGCGCCCGGAGCGACAAAGCAGAGAAGCCCCGGATTCTGGCGAGAGAATCCGGGGCTTGTCCGTGCACCCCCAGGGACTTGAACCCTGAACCCACTGATTAAGAGTCAGTTGCTCTGCCGATTGAGCTAGAGGTGCGTAGCCGGAAAGGTTTACCGGCCGAGGAATTACATTACCAGCGGATACGATGCACGCGAAATCGAGTCGTGCTCCGCTTCCTCCGCATGCGACGAAGCGTACGTGTCGCACCGTGTCCGCATCGATCGCCTTCCCAGCCCGGCCGACTATTCTGGTTCCGTGACCGCCTCCCCCCGTGCTGACGATCTCACTGACGACCTCGCTTTTGCCCTCCGACTTGCCGACGCTGCCGACGAGCAGTCCCTCGCGCGCTTCGACAGCGCCGATCTGCGCATCTCGACGAAGGCCGACAACACGCACGTCACCGACGCCGATCTCGCAACAGAGCGGGCGATCCGCACGCTCATCGAAGCTGAGCGCCCCGGTGACGGCATCTTCGGCGAGGAGTTCGGCGCTCAGGGCGATTCCACACGGCAGTGGATCATCGACCCCATCGACGGCACAGCCAACTTCCTCCGCGGCATCCCGCTGTGGGGAACCATGATCGCACTCGCCATCGACGGCGTCCCTGAGGTCGGCGTCGTCAGTATGCCGGCCCTGCGCCGACGCTGGTGGGCATCGACGGGTGCCGGAGCATGGACGGCCACAGGTGGCGCGCCCCGCCGGCTGAACGTGTCCGCAGTGTCTTCCCTAGATGATGCGAGCGTAAGCTTCCAGAGCATCGCACAGTGGTCGCAAGCAGGTCACCTCGACCAGCTCCTGACGCTCACAGGCAGCGTATGGCGTGACCGCGCATACGGTGACGTGTTCTCCTACATGATGCTTGCCGAAGGCAGGCTCGAACTCGTCGCAGAGTTCGACGTCAAAGAGTACGACATCGCTGCGGCAGTGCCGATTGTCCGCGAGGCGGGAGGACGGATGACATCGTTCGACGGAGTTGAGACGATCTCCGACCGGTCGACACTTGCAACCAACGGCATCCTCCACGACACCTTCCTTACCCTCTTGCACGACTGAACAGCACCAAGGCCCGCGATGACCCTCCGCATCCCCACCGCTCTTGTCGGCATCCTGCTCGTCGCGGCACTGTCGGCATGCGCCACAACAGAGGCATCGCCAACGCCGGAGGCCACACGCACACCGGCTGCGCCCGAACCGGAAGCTACCGTCGAGCCGGTGCCGAGCGAGACTCCTGACCCGCCAGTCGACGAAGAACTTGCCTGCGACACCATCATCACCGACGGTACCGTTGCGGCTCTCACCGACCTCGGGTGGACCCCGCAGCGCCAAGACTTCGTCATCGGTGATATCGCGTTGCCTGAAGGAATGCTCTGCTTCTGGGCCGATTACACCGTCGCCACCGACCATGGACAACTCTACGGGTGGGCTGCGATCTCAGCCGAAGACGCAGCAACGGCCCAGACATCGCTGCTGGCGAGCGGCTGGACGCGCCAGAACGGTCCCGAAGGCAGCTACTTCACTGAAGACGCCCAGTTCTCGTTGGGGACGGATTCTGATGGCTACGGAATGACGTACCTCTTCGGCGACGGCTGGGTGAAGCTGGCCGACACCAAGCAGGGCCTGATTCTCATCGACTGGGCGGGCTGAACCCACGGCCCGGCCAACAATCCCACAAGTGCGACAGCGACGTGGTGGAAACGCTGGGAACTTACTCGAATCTCAGGGGTGCCGAGATCCCGGTACTTACCCTGATCGAGGACGCGACGAGGTGCCAGACGCCTACGGGGGAATCGAAACGCGAAGCCGCTCCAGGCCAGAGCTCGGCGGCTCACCGAGGCCGAGATCGCTGAACTTGTACGCGCCTACCAGAAGGGCGACACCGTCGACACGCTGGGTCGGCGCTTCGGCATTCACAGCACGACCGTGTCTGAGCACCTGCGACGTGCCGGGATCAAGACCCGCTACGAGAAGCGCGTCGAGCTCACCGATGACGAACACGGCCGTGCTATTGAGGCAGCTCTCGGAGGCATGTCAGTAAAGAGGATCGTGACGATGGTCGGTGCGACAGAGCGCGTCATCGCCCGGACGCTCGACGCTGCCCAGGTCAAACGACGTCGTTCGACAACTATGGCGACCTAGCCTTGAGTTGCCTCCTTGCGGGGGTGAGCAGGGCGAACTGTGCGCCGATGGAGTCGGACAGTACCGCGATTCGGCTAGGTGTTCTTCCGCGACCGTGTCGGCCTGTCACGACTTTGGACGAGGCCATCGGACAACTCCTCCGACCAGCTCCTGCCGCGGCGCGCTGCGGCCGGCCATGGCGGCGTCCTTCCGGCCGAGCCCGGTCGCGCAGGCGATCCAGTCGGCGCGTGCGGTCTCGTCGCTGAACCGGACCGGGGAGAAGCGCGTGACGCCGACGGTCTTGACACCACAGTATTCGAGGATCGCCCGCTTCAGGCTGGTCTCAGCGGCATTTCGGTAGACGAATCTGTTCCACCAGGTCGGGGCGTCCATCGTCATGACGATGCGGGCGGTCCGGCCGGCGAGGAGCCGCTCTGGCACCGCGCTCCGATCCCGGTATCGGAAGGCGGCGCCGGAGAGAATCACCCTGTCGATGAACGCCTTCATCGCGGCGGGGTAGGTGCCCCACCACTGCGGGTGGAAGAGCACGAGGTGCTCGGCCCACAGCACGTCGGCCAGATACCGGGCGACCTCCGGGTCGAGGGGGCGGTCCCGCTCGTCACGCGGCGCACGCAGTTCCTCGCGCGAGCGGGGGTGGGCGGGGATCGGATCGTCCGCGAGGTCGATCACGCGGACCTCGGCTCCGCCGGCTCGGGCCGCGTCGATGTAGGCGTGGGCGAGGGAGTGGTTCAGCGTGGCAGGCAGCGGAGTGCCAATGACGACGAGGACGCGTCGGTTCATGAGGGGAGTCCTTTCTCGAGGATGATTCGCGTGAGCGTGCGCAGGTGCGCGTGGAAGGCCTCGGGATCGACCGCTCCGGGGGTGCAGGCGGGATCCAGGCGCGGGTCGGAGAGGATGCCGGTGAACTCGCGCTCGAGCTCTCCGCCGGCCTTCTGCACGAGCTCGGCTCCTCGCGGGGTGAGGCCCAACTCCACGCGGCGGCCGCCTCCGGGCGAGGCGGTGATCCAGCCGTCTGCGACCATCGCGGGGATGCGCTTGCTCACCGCGGCCTTGGTCACGCCGAGGCACTGGGCGAGCCTCGTGATGTCGATCGGCTGCCGCTCCGCGAGCGCGGCGAGCAACTCGAACAGGTTGTACGAGACGCCGTGCCGCACCCGCAGCCAAACGTCGGCGTAGAGGTCGAGCTCGGCGACGAGCTCGTGGAGGGTGACGGTGATGCGGTCGGCCATATCCCGAGTAAATTAGTTGACTCGCGCCGTGTCAACCTGTTTACTCAGTACAGTCGATGACGCTCGTTGCGGGCCGTAGAACTCGCTCTATCTCCTTCAGATCGCCGCGAGGATCGCAATGACGACGGATGATATGAGGATCGAGGGCAGTGCGAACGCCGGCGCTGTGGCAGGTATCCCCATCGTCTACAGAGCAGGCCCCGTCGACGTCGATGCGTGTGGCGTGCCGTTCCAGATCCAGTTCGGAGAGGTGCCGTCAGCGTAAGTGTGCAAGGTGGTGCCCTCGGTCAGCATCGACGTTCTACTTCGCCTACGGCGTCATGCCCGGCACCGGCGAAGTCCTCAACCTGGAGAGCAGCATCGAGTTCGAGGAGCGCGTCGACCTGCTGCGCCGCTTCCACGCGGACCCGCTGGTCGCTGAACAGCACCTGCACTTGGGTTACAGCGGTGATCGCAATCGCCTGTGAGCTTCAGCCGAATGCGCAGAGCACCAGATCGTTCCTCCGCAAGATATGTCGACGTCAGATTCCCGCGCGTGCGGTAGTCATTGGCGGAAGGCTTCCACTGGCTGAATTCGGGTGGCTTTGAGCGATGGGTAGAGCCCGGCGAGCGTTCCGACGGTGACCCCCATGATGGGGCCGACGAGGAGTGACCACGGTTCGATGACCACCGTCCAGCTTTGTGAGATTCCCACGAGTGTCACCGCGACGACTGCAATGGCGGTTCCGATGGCTCCTCCGAGGAGTCCTCGCACGGCGGATTCGAGGAGGAACTGCGCGGCGATGTGCCTCGGCAGCGCGCCGAGGGAGCGTCGGAGTGCGATCTCTCGGGACCGGGCGATGACGCCGATGAGGGAGACGTTGGCGATGCCGACTCCGCTGACGAGTACGCCGATGCCGGCGAGTGCGTAGAACAGGGTTTGCGTCGAGGTGTTCACTCTGTCTCGCACCACGGTGGGTGCGGGTGGGGGCACGACCTGGTACGCCTCGGGGTGGCGGGGATCAAGGGCGAGGGCGACTTGGTCGGCGACGGTGGCGGATGCGCCACGCGCTGTTGCGATGACCATCGCCTCCTTTTGACTTGGTGGTGCGAAGCGCGTGCGGGCGTACTCGGCGGGGATCGTGACGGAGGTGAGCGCGGCGCTCGAGCCTGCGGTGTCCTCGACGATGCCGATGACGCTGAGGCGATGGTTGTCGAGCAGGATCACGGGCTGGCCGACGAGATCTGTCACTCCGAGGTCTTCCGCGATCTGCTTTCCGAGGACGGCGACGGGCTGGTCGCTGAGGAAGTCGTCGAAGGTGCGTCCAGCTGCCAGCTCCGCGTCGACGACATCCCAGTAGCCGGGCGAGGCGGCCAGGACGGGAGGTTGCGCGCTGAGGGGGGCGATGGACGCCGGAAGCGTTGCGACAGGTGCGTCGGAGACGGTCCACCAGCGGCCGACGGAGGTGACTCCGTTGATCGCTGCTACTGACTCATCCGCGTCTGCGGGATAGAGGGACCCGCTTCCTGTCGCGTTCCCGTTCGGGGTCACTTTTATTTGTGTCGCTTCGGCGTTGAGGAACTCTGTGCTGATCTGCGCGTTCGCGCTGGTGGTGACGCCGAGGACGGCGATGAACGAGGCGACGCCGAGGGCGATACCGAGCACGGTCATCGTGGAACGGGATGACCGCTGTGCGACTCCCGCCATCGCTTCCTGGACGATGCGTCGTGGGGACGGCTTGACACGCTTCGCGGTTCTCATACGGGCTGGCCAGTCCGCTGGTGTTCGTGCATGACGCCGTCGAGCATGCTCAGGGTCCGGTTGCCGTGCGCTGCCACGACGGGGTCGTGGGTGATGAGGACGATTGTCCTGCCCGTGGCGTTGAGGTTCTCGAACAGCCCGAGGATGGTCTCCGCGGTCGCACTGTCAAGGTTTCCCGTGGGTTCGTCGCAGAGCAGGAGCGCGGGATCGCCGGCTATGGCGCGAGCGATGGCGACGCGTTGCTGTTGGCCGCCGGAAAGCTGGCTGGGGAGGCTGTCGACTCGGTCACCGAGTCCCACTGATTCCAGGGCGCGTACGGCGCGGGCGCGGGAGTCACGTTCCGATGCCCCGGTGTAGAGATCCGAGAGCATCACGTTCTCGACACACGTCCGCTGCTCCATCAGGTGGAAGGACTGGAACACGAACCCGATGTTCGCGCCCCGAGCCGTGGCGCGCTGGTTCTCGTTCAGCGATGTCAGCTCCCGGCCACGCAAGAAGTACGCACCCGACGTGGGCGCGTCGAGGAGCCCGAGAACATTGAGGAGGGTCGACTTCCCGGAGCCGGAGGGACCGACAACCGTGATGAAGTCCCCGTCATGCACTTCCAGAGAGCAGTCTTTCAAGGCCAGCACCTCGGGCGGGCGGGGATATCTGCGTGAGACATCCCGCAGCTCGACGAGCGCGCTCACCCGTTGCCCACCACGACGACATCACCGACATTGAGCTCGCCGTCCGAAATGCGGACCTGCGCTTGACCTCCGCCTGTCGCAACGACAGTCACAGCGACACGCTCTGTCTCGTCTGCCCCCACCACCCGGACGAAGGTGCCGTCCCGCGCGTCCGAGTAGACCGCGGACAGTGGCACGAGCAGACCGATCGTCGCCTCCTCATCCGACGCTACGGAGATCTCCACCGAGCTGTCAACCGCTTCCGGCAGAAGGTCACCCTCCACGGTGACTTCGATGGGAACGCGGTACGCGCCGTCCTCGGACTTCACCAAGCCATCGATGCTCGACACCGTGCCCTCGACTGCCCCGCCGATCCCTGTTCCCGTGACCGTGACCGGCTGCCCGACGGTGAGTTGCTGCGCGATCGGTTCGGCAACCTCTGCGGACACGACCGGCGCCGACGTCGTCATCCGAATGAGCGGGCTGGCCACCGGCGCGCCGAGCCGACTCCCGATGCCCACCACAAGCGCGGTCTCAGACGGGCCGAAGACCAGCTCCGAGCGCAACGCCACCGAATCGGTCGGGGCCGTGTACCCCGCAGCCTCATACAACGCCCGGAGCGCCCGGGCCGTTCCGGCACCGAAGACGCCATCGGCCAACGGAGCGCCCCACGCACTCAACGACTCCTGCAACCGCCGAACATCGGCACCACGATCCCCGAGCTGCAGATCGCGCAGCAGCGGGATCTTCCCCGTGAGGTAGATCACCGGACGGTCGCTGACCTCGATCAGCACGCTCCCGGCGTTCACCGTCTCCCCGACCGAGGCGGGAAGTCCCGTCACCACCGCTGCGACCTCCGCGGGTGACGCAGGCGAGAACTCGACCACATCCCCCAGCGACACCGTGCCCTGGATCAGAACAGGATCGTCGATCGGCCCCTCCGTGACTTCCGCCGTCAGCACGCTCTTCGCGGGCGGTGCGGCATCCGCGGCCACCTGGGCAGGGGAACGAACGAACCATCCGGCAGCAAGGCCGATCGCGGCCGAGACCAGCGAGGTCACGACCAGCAAGATCACGACGCGGGTGGTCGCGCCGACCTTCCGCCGCGGTCGCGCCGCCGCGCCCTCTTTCTGATCCTTGCTCACGTCCCTTTTCCTCATCCCACCAGCCGGTTCACGACATCGACGCGTTCCTGTTCAGCGGCGAGCGCGGACTGGAACAGCTCGGGTTGTTTGTCGATCGCCTGCTTCTGATAGTCGGCCAGGACGTAGTAGAACGTGTCGGGCCAGCGGCTCTCTGCCGTGCAGCGCACATCCGCGACGGCCACGGCGATCGACTCGGGGGTCACGATGCCGGCGTTCGCGTTGGCGGCATCGTCGACACGCTGGTAGTCGTAGCCGGCGTCACTCATGCACGACACCCAGCGGGAGATGACCTGCTTGACACGAGCGTCGTCGAACGTCAGCCCGTAGACGTCGAGCTCGACATCCGACAGCTCAACGAAGTTCACGTCGATGGCTTCTTCCACAGTGCGTTCGCATCCGCCCTCCGGCGGTACATCGCCCGCGCTGTCACGTGGCATCTGAGCATCCGGGAGCTTCGTGCCACCGTTCTCACCCGGGATCACGGCACGATCCGCTCCGTAGAGAGCGCCGGACACCTTGGCAACCTCAACAGGGTCTTCTGAGGGTACGGGGAAGAGATTCGCCGGGCTGGAGAGGTAGATCCCGGTGCCGTTCTGCCACGGCGCACCCTGCGGAGCCGAGTACCCGTACTCGCTAGCCTGCTCCTCCGAGAGCGTGCCAAGACGTCCGCCCCACTGGAACACGATCGGCAGGCTGGGGTCTTCGGAGACCTGCTGGATATAGTCTCCAGCGAACGTCACCGACAGGCCGTACCCTCCGACGCAGTCGCCAAGCAGCTCCGCTGTGGCCAGTTGCAGCTGCTCCCGCTCGGCGGGACCGAGTTGATACTGATCGAACGGAAGCACGCTCGCTGCGGTAAAGACCGGCAACGCATCGGGGATCTCAGGCTGGCTCCAACCATCCGCGCCATCTCCCGAGCCACAGCCGCTGAGCGTCAGGCCAAGCAGGACCGCAACGGTCAGGGCGCAGACTCTCTTCACAACAACCTCTATTCTCGTGCCGCTCTTCGGCCTCAGCGGGTGGCAGTCGGGATCGCCGAGCCGCGGGATACGTGGCCCGGCGATCCCGATGTCAGGACGGACGGGTTCCTAGATGTTCACCCATCCACTGAACGCACCGTCGCCGATGTGGACGCCGTTGTTGACAGAGCCGGACTTGATCCGGATCTTGTTCGAGCTGCCGAAGCTCGGGTAGCCGTAGTCCGTGCTGCCCGCACCGTTGATGTCGTCCTTCGAACCGCCGCCACCGGCGTTCAGCTCCCACCGGACGCGGGAACCCCATCCGTCGTTGCGCTCGTCCGTCGTCGACGCGCGGTCCTTGCTCGCGTTGTAGTACGCGCTGGAACGCAGGTAGCCGCCGTTGTAGTAGTTGGCGCTGGCGTCTGCCGTCGCCGCCACTGCCGGGCCGATCACCAGCGCCAGGACCGCGGTGAACACTGCCGCGACGTAGCCTGCCTTCTTCTTCATGTCATGCACCTTTCGTTCTTCAATCACGAGCCGGCATCGTTGCGGCTTCATCTTCGTTGTTTCCAGCGGACGAGTGCCGGTTACCTCGTTACGCTGCGTGTCAGCAGCCAAGACGAGTGACCGTTGCCGTCGTGTTCTTGTAGGTGCCTGCCGTAGTCGAACCGACAGAAGTCGAGCCGTTGTAGGCATGGACGGTGCCGGACGAGCGCGCGTTCGCGAAGCTGTGGACTGCACTACCCAGCGGCGCGACGGAGTTGGTACCTGAGCAGTTGGTGAAGGAGATCTTCGCGCCCGACATATACGTGCCCGTGTAGGCGCAGAAGCGACCGGAGGCACACGTTCCTACCGCCTTCGCGGTGACGTCCACGAGCGTGAGGATCACCTCACCGTCATCCCAGGTGATCTCGCCGCGGCCGGTCTGCACTCCGCCTGGGAACTCCGCGAGCACTTCATCTACGCGCTGCTGCAGCGCGTCCTCGGCAGCCTGCGCCGATATCGGCGCCAGGACGGTCGCGAGGATGAGCGCGAGTGCTGCGACGGTGGGACGGATCTTCTTCATCAAGTGGTTTCCCTTCATCATTCCCAGGCCGTGTACTCGATGACTGCTGGTGCCCGGATGTCTGTTCGTTCGGAACCGATGTACGTCACCTCGTAGGAAAGAATCCCGTCACTGCGGCTCAACACCAGCGTGTCGCGGTACTCGCCGGGGGCACGGGACTCCGTACTGAAGGAGATGCCCTCGCGGCCACGGCGATCCGTCACCGCGCCATCGACCCGGATGTCTGGCAGCGTGGCGAGGAACTCGATCAACGCGGCTTCCTGGTCGCTGGCAAGCGACTTCTCGGCGAGCAGCAAGCGAACAGCAGAGAAGTACTCGCCGCTCGTCCCGTCCACTACCACGCCAGCCTGTTCGAAGAACGCCGCGACCTCACCGGCGTCAGTCGGCGGTACACCGAAGATCATCATGGAATCGCCCGGCTCGCGGGTCTCCGACCACAGGACACTCCCGGGAGCGGCACTCGGCTCGGGCAGAGGCTGACCGTTCGCGTCATAGGACACGCCTGCGCGGATCTCGATCTGGATCGTGCCGTCATCGAGATAGCGGATCTCGTGGTCTTCCGGCGTGATCGACTGCGGGGGTGTGCTTGCCTCCGGGTCGAACGCCAGCGCCCAGGATTGGAATCTCACGATCGTTCCGGGCGAGTGGTTCGTGGTGCGTACCGACTCTCCGATGCTCGTCAAGTGCTCCTTCGAGGTTCCGTCGATCGGCTCTGGCTTGAGCAGCTCCGGGGTCGCGGCGGTTGCGGCTGCCGGACGGAGCAAGGTGACGGCGCCCACAGCAACGATGACGAGAATGAAGAGCACGGATGCCGCAGCGAACCATGACGGGCGCGCCTGCAACCGCAAGGTTCTGTGCGTCCTGATCGGTTGGACATCATCAGCCACAGGCTCCGACAGGATCCGTTCCAAGATCGCTTCGTGGCGCGGCTCGAGCGGCGCCCCCCGAGAGGGCGTCTGCGGGCGAGCCTTCCGAAGACGTTCCGTGAGTTCGTCGTCGTTCATTGCCCTTGCCCTTCGCTATCGATACGGTCATGAACCCCCAGCAAGACCCTGAGCCGCCCGCGGGCACGGAGCAGCCGCACCTTGACCGCGGAACGGCTGCACCCCAAAATCTCGGCCATCTCCTCGCCGGTCAGCTCCTCCCAATAGGCCATCCAGATCAGCTCGCGATCTTCGAGCCGCAGCTTCGAGACAAACTGTCGCAGCATGATCGCCTCGTCATCGAGCGGTTGCACCGCCTCATCGGCCGGTTCTGCTTTCAGGCGCAGCTCGCGGCGGATCGCACGATCCCGCCGCCGATACTCGTTTCCGATGACGTTGCGTAGCGTCGTGTAGAGCCACGGCAACGTGAATGTCTTGACGTCGTCTGATCTGTGCCTCCACGCTGCCGCGAACACCTCAGCGACAGCCTCCTCGGCGTCATCCAGTTCACTGAGCCTGTTGAATGCCGCCGTGACTAGCAGGGAATGATGAGTGCGGAACGACTCCTCGAACGCGCGCTCAACGGCACCACCGTGCACCGAAGGCACGCCTGGTGTGCTTGAGCTGACGCTCTCCGGGCCCACATCTACTATGTTTCCGGCAGTGGCCGATCGGTTACAACATCCATGACTGACTACGGCGCAACGCTCGCGGAAGCCCGATCCCGGCAGGATCAGCTCCCTGGTGGAGCCACGGGGACTGTACGGTTTTCGGTGTAACTCCGATCGAGGAGGAACACGGTGAGTGTGCAGGTTGAGACGACCGCTGAGGTGGTCGTGGAGCTGGAGCTGGATGTGGTGCTAGCAACGTCGACAGCCCCGGTGGTGGATCGGGGACTGGTGGAGCGGCTCGTTTCGGGGGCACGTGACCGTGGGGTCGCGATCGACGGGGAGGGCGGGATGGAACTTGACCCCGGATCTTGGACATGCTGATTCCAGCACGACGCTGGGGAAGCGAGAATCTAAGGGATGGGTAGAAAGAACTACACGGACGAGTTCCGTCAGCGGGCGGTGGACTTGTACGAGTCC
>JASGEY010000053.1:0-13641 GCA_047605925.1 Microbacterium sp. | reverse complement strand
GCGAACCTGGCTCGATTTCCGCGCGAAATCGAGCCAGGTTCGCGACCGGAACGGAAGAGGAGGGGGTGGTCAGAGGGCGAGAGACAGGATCGCTTGGCGGGCGGCGCCGAGGGCGACGTACTCGCCGGGGGGTGGTACCTCGACGGGAAGGCCAAGAATTTCAGGGGCGATCGCACGGATGGCCTCTGATTGCGCGCCGCCGCCGATGAGCAGCGCGCGCTCGAGCGGGATGCCGAGATCGCGCAGGGCGTCGAGCCCTGCTCCGAGGCCCCGAAGCATGCCCTCGACCGCTGCGCGGGCGAGGTTGGGCCGGGTCGTGGAGGCGAGGGTCATGCCGGTGAGGGATGCCGTGGCATCCGGCAGGTTCGGAGTGCGCTCGCCCTCGAAATAGGGGAGCAGCGCGAGCCCGCCGGCCCCCGGGGGCGCCTGCAGGGCGAGATCGCTGAACTCGGCGTGCGTGACGCCGAGCAGATGTGCCGTCGCATCGATTACGCGCGCCGCGTTGAGCGTCGCGACCAGAGGGAGGAAATTACCTGAGGCGTCGGCGAACCCGGCAACCGTGCCGGTCGCATCCGACACCGGCGCCTCGCTGATCGCGCACACCGTGCCGGAGGTGCCGATCGAGACGACGACGTCACCGACGACCGCGCCGAGCCCGAAGGCTGCGGCTGCGTTGTCCCCGGCGCCAGGCGCGACGCGTCGGCCGGCGGCATCCGTCACCCACTCCGACGGACCGAGCACGCGGGGCAGAACTGCATCGTGCCCGAGTGCTGCTGTCAGCAGATCGCGATCGTACTGACCGGTCGTGGGGCTCCAATAGCCTGTTCCCGAGGCGTCTGAGCGGTCGGTGACGAGCTCATCGAACGTAGGATTCTCCGGTCCAAAACCGCGCAGTCGCCAGGTCAGCCAATCGTGCGGCAGCGCGACGGCCGCCACCCTGCTGGCGTTCTCCGGCTCGGCGTCGCGCAGCCAGCGCAGCTTCGTGATCGTGAACGATGCGACCGGCACGAGCCCGGTGCGCGCGGCCAGGGCGGATGCTCCGAACTCTGCGATCAGCTCTGACGCAGCCCCGGCGGAGCGGGTGTCGTTCCACAGCAGCGCGTCGCGCACGACGCGCCCTTCGGCGTCGAGTGCGACCAGGCCGTGCTGCTGCCCGCCGATCGACCAGGCGTCGACGTCGTCGAGGCCTCCGGCATCCGCGATCGCGGCCCGCAGAGCCTGCCACCACGCCTCAGGGTCGACCTCAGTGCCCTCGGGGTGCGCAGCGCGCCCCTGGCGCACCACCGCACCCGTTGACGCCTCGACGACCACGACCTTGCACGACTGCGTCGAGCTGTCTACGCCCAGCACATGTGCCATTGCGGCATCCCGTCCGGGAACTTAGCGGGCGCCGAGCAGGTGCTCGGTCGCGAGCTGCTGCAGTCGTACGAAGCCGAAGCCCTTGCCGCCGAAGTAGACGCTCGGGTCGAAGTCTTCGTATGCCGATCTGTCGGCGAGGAAATCCTCGTAGCTCTCTCCCTCGGCGAGAGTCGGCACCGACAGCTCGTCGACCCGCGCTGCGGCCAACGCTTCTTGAACCTCAGGGTCGGCGCGGAAGGCTGCGGCACGTTCCTTGAGCAGCAGATAGGTGCGCATGTTCGCGCTCACGGACTCCCACACGCCCTTCTCATCCTCGGTGCGGCTCGGCTTGTAATCGAAGTGGCGGGGGCCGTCGTAGGCAGGTACCGGGGTGGTCCCTGAGCCTGACGAAGGGCCGCCGTTCTCAAGCAGGTCCACGAGGGCGAAGGCGTTGTGCAGATCGCCGTGTCCGAACACGAGGTCCTGGTCGTATTTGATGCCGCGTTGTCCGTTGAGGTCGATGTGGAAGAGCTTGCCGTGGTAGAGCGCCTGTGCGATGCCTGCGGCGAAGTTGAGCCCAGCCATCTGCTCGTGGCCGACTTCGGGGTTCACCCCGACGAGCTCGGGCCGCTCGAGGGAGTCGATGAAAGCGAGAGCGTGGCCGAGCGTCGGCAGCAGGATGTCGCCGCGGGGCTCGTTCGGCTTCGGCTCGATCGCGAAGCGGATATCGTACCCCTTATCGGTGACATAGTCCCCGAGCAGGTTCACAGCCTCGCGGTAGCGCTCCAGCGCTGCACGGATGTCCTTGGCCGAGTCGTATTCGGCGCCCTCGCGGCCGCCCCACATGACGAAGGTCTTGGCCCCCAGCTCTGCACCAAGGTCGAGCTGACGAATCACCTTGCGCAGCGCATAGCGGCGTACATCGCGGTCGTTCGAGGTGAAGCCGCCGTCCTTGAATACCGGGGCGCTGAAGAGGTTGGTGGTGACCATCGGCACGATCAGGCCGGTGTCAGCGAGCGCGCCCTTCAGGCGGTCGATCTGCTTCTGACGCTCGGCCTCGGTCGAGCCGAAGGCGAACAGGTCGTCGTCGTGGAAGGTGAGGCCGTATGCCCCGAGCTCGGCAAGTTTTTCGACGGCGTGCACGACGTCGAGTGCGGGTCTGGTCGGGCCTCCAAAGGGGTCGGCGCCGTTGTAGCCGATGGTCCACAGGCCGAAGGAGAACTTGTCGTCACGGGTGGGGGTGGTCATGTCTGCTCCTGTGCAGTCAATATAAGTTGTGATGGACAACATATAGGAAGGCAAAGTGTCTGTCCAGCCCTTAAAGTGAAGGGATGCCGTCACCCACGAGCTCGGCCTCCGGAACCCGCCCACACAACCTCGCGCGCATACTGCGACTCGTTCACGAAGAGGGAGCCCAATCGCGGGCAGCCCTCACCGAGACGACGGGCCTGAACCGCTCGACCATCGCCGACCTCGTCGGCGAGCTGATCCGTCGGGGCCTCGTCACAGAGCAGATCCCTGCGATCCCTGGTCGCGTCGGGCGCCCATCGCCTGTGGTCACCGCGTCTTCCGCCGTGGTCGCGATCGCGGTCAATCCCGAGGTCGACGCGGTCGAGATCGCCGCGATCGGTCTCGACCGCAGCATCCAGACGCGGGAGCGCATCCTGTTTCCTGAGCCGCCCAGCCCCGAGGCCGTCGCCGACCTGATCGCCGCCACCGTCACCCGTTGGGCAGAGGGCGCGCTGGAGGACGCCGCATTCGTATCGGTCGGCATCGCGGTGCCGGGGCTCGTCAGGGCATCAGACGGCGTCGTGCGCAACGCGCCGCATCTGGAGTGGCACGACGTTCCCCTCGCCGATCTCGTGTCTTCGAGTACGGGGATTCCTGCCGTCGTCGGCAACGATGCGAGCCTCGGTGTGATCGCCGAGCACCGGTACGGAGCAGGTGTCGGCATCGATGATGTCGTTTATCTCAACGGTGGGGCCTCGGGCATCGGCGGCGGGCTCATCGTCGCGGGCGCACCGGTTGTAGGGGCCGGCGGCTACGCGGGGGAGTTCGGACAGAACCGCCCGCGAATCACCGACGATGCCGATCGCCGCACTGCTGATGGTGTTCTTGAAGCAGAGGTCAGCAGGTGGCTGCTGCTGGATGCCGTTGGCATCGAGTCCGCCGACGACGAGGAGCTGGCCACAGCTGTCGCCTCCTCACATGACCCCGAGGTCGCCGCTGAGGTGTCTCGTCAGGGCCGGGTGCTCGCGAGCGCCCTTGCGAATGCCGTGAACGTCCTCAACCCCTCTGTGATCGTGCTCGGAGGCTTCCTGGCGACTCTGGGTGAGTTGAGGGGCGAGGAGATCGCGGATGCCGTCGGCATGCTTGCCATGCGCGAAAGCGCTGAGGGCATCAGCATCCGCTCTGCCGCGCTGGGTCCGGACCGCCTGCTGATCGGGGCCGCCGAGCTCGCGTTCGCCGACCTCATCGCCAAACCGGGCGAGTACAGCTGATGTGATCGGATCAGCGCGAGCGCGCTCGGGGCGGGTAGCCACACTCAGGCGGCGGGACCCTCGATGAGGGTGATCGTCGCGGAGCGTGCCGTGCCAGCAGAGTCGGTCCACGCGAGGGAGATCGCGTCTCCCGCGTCGTAGGTCGCCAGCAGTGCCGACAGGACGGAGGCGTCGGCGACGGCGGTACCGTCGATTGCGGTGATGACATCGCCCGCAGCCAAGCCGGCAGCGGCAGCCGGAGTGCCGTCGATCACTCCGGCGATCGTCGCTCCGCTCACCGTGGTGACTGCCTTCGAGCCGGGTCTGCTGTGCTGTGCCGAGGCGACTTCCACTCCCAGGAACGCCGGGTAGCCGATCGTCGCGCCGCCGGACTCGTCGCCGGCGAGAATCTCGTCGGCGATCGCAAGCGCATCGTCGATCGGAATCGCATAGGCGATGGTCGTCGCCGTGCCGTTGGAGGCGGCGGTGGTGACGCCGATCACCTCGCCCTCGGCGTCGAGTACGGCGCCGCCGGAGTCGCCGGAGACGACGTCGGCTGCGATTTCGATCATGCCGTCGAGGGTTTCGCCGGCGGTCGTGCCGGTGGATGACGTCGTGATCGAGGCATCCAGCGCCGTGATCTTGCCGTCTGCAGCCATCAGCACGCCGCCGCCCTCGGCATTCCCGACGGCGGTGATCGCATCGCCGACCTGTTCGGAGTCGTCATCGATCGCGACCGTCTGGAGACCGGAGGCGCCGTCGAGCTGGAGCACGGCGACGTCGTCTTCGGCATCCGTGCCCAGGACCTTCGCGGAGTACGTCTCGCCGGTGGAGGCGATGGTCACCACGATCTTGGTGGAGCCCTCGATCACATGGTTGTTCGTGAGAATCACGCCGTCGGAGGTCAGCACCAGTCCGGTACCAGCAGCTTCCGCTTCTTCGTAGCCGAGCACGGTCTCGATGATCACGACGCCGGTGGACTCATCGGCGTCCGCCTCGACAGCGGCTGCGTTCGTGTTCGTGCTCGTTTCGGGGGCCTGTCCCGGAGTCGTTGCGCGTTGTCCCCTCGCGCCGCCACTCCACCCCGGCGTGGTGTCGGGAAGATCGGATGCCGTGGTCTGAGTCGAGGTGGTCACATCGGCTACGCTCGCGGCAGCGCCGATGGGAACGCCGATTGCGGCGGCGAGCATCACCCCGGCGAGGCAGGCCGCCGGGGTGCGGCGGCGGTACCATGGTGTCCGTTTCGCCGTAGAGGTCGTCTGTGCGGGCGCGGCGCCCTGGGCGATCTCGTCCATCGAGAGCTCCTCTCCTCGTCGTGTTCCGATATCACCACGAGGACCGATGCGGGGCCTCTCATACGGATATGCGATCGCTATGAACCGTTGGTCGGTGCCGATTGCGGCTCTCGGCTGCGCTCGAGGACTTCGCCGACGGCATCCGCGACCTCAGCGGGGAAGGCCGTCGCGATCGTACTGTGTGTCGCCGTCGGCAACGGGCGGCAGTCCCCGGGGCTCCTCACGAGTGCGAGGTAGAGGCGTCGCATCGCCGCAATCTGCTGTTCCAGGAGCTCGGGCGGCCGGTACGCAGCCTGGCGTGGATCGATCGCTGTCGCGTGGAGCACTACTGTCGGCACGACGGGCCGGCCTGGGAGAGCCTCGATCAGGTCTATGAAGTCGCCGCCCTCCTGTGGGCCGGTCAGCAGGCGATCGGGTGCCAGATGCCGCTCGATGAGAGCTTCGCGGAGTCCGGAAGGAAGGTCGGCGAGTTCTCTCTCCAGCCAGTCCCGTTCTGCGTCGACATCGATGTCTTCGAGTGTGTATCCCCGTGAGGCGCCGCGCTCGATCCGCAGTTTCTCGGGCATCTCCCGGTTCCAGTCGCGGACCACAGGGTCGAGCAGAACGAGTCCTGCGGTCTCGTCCGGGTGCGCGTCGGCGAAGTGCTGCGCATAGGCTCCACCGAGCGAATGCCCCACCAGCACGAAGGGCGGGTCTATGTCGAGTGCCCGGAGGAGCGCGCGGAGCTCTGCGGTGACAGCGGAGAGAGGTCGAGGCAGTGGTGTATCGTCGCTGAACCCTGTCCCCGCGCGGTCGTAGAGCACGGTGGTGGTTGTGGCTGAGAGCCGTTCGGTGCAGCGATACAGGTCGAGACCGAACGCGCCGGCGCCAGGCAGGAAAATCACGGGTGCCCCGGCGCCGTCGACACGGACCCACACATCGCGCCCATCGACGTGCACACGATCCGTCACCATCGGTTCAGCTTGCCACATGCGCGAGCGGCGGTGTCCGATACGGCGGCTCACGTTCTGCGGCCACGGACGAGCCGCATCTTCCCGCCGGATGAGAAGCTAGGAGGATGACCGAATTGATCGCCGCACTGACGGATGCCGAGGTTCGGCGCATTCGCGCGGACTTCCCGATCCTTGAGACCGAAGTGAACGGGCATCCGCTCGCCTATCTCGACTCGGGGGCGACCTCGCAGCGTCCTTTCGCCGTGCTCGATGCAGAGCGCACATTCGCGACGACCATGAACTCGGCTGTGCATCGCGGTGCGCACACCCTCGCCGCGGAGGCGACCGAGCTCTTCGAGGGCGCCCGAGCGAGGGTGGCTCGTTTCATCGGTGCCGAGGACGACGAGGTCGTCTGGACTTCGAACGCGACCGAGGCGATCAACCTCGTCGCCTACTCGATCTCGAACGCGTCACTCGGGCGCGGGGGAGCGGCGGCCGAACCTCTGCGGCTGCACCAGGGCGATGAGATCGTCACGACCGAGATGGAGCACCACGCCAACCTCATCCCCTGGCAGGAGCTCGCCGCCCGCACCGGCGCGACACTCAGGGTGATTCCGCTTGAAGACAGCGGCGCGCTGCGTCTCGATGTCGCCGAGCAATTGATCACCGAGCGCACGCGGCTGGTCGCGTTCACGCACGTCTCCAACGTTCTTGGCGTCGTCAACCCGGTCGCCAAACTCGTGGCGATGGCTCGCAGGGTCGGCGCTCTCGTCCTTCTCGACGCCTGCCAGGCCGCTCCGCACCTGCCGCTGGACGTGAAAGCGCTCGACGTCGACTTCGCCGTGCTCTCCGGGCACAAGATGCTCGGCCCGACGGGCATCGGTGCCCTGTACGGGCGACGCCGACTACTCGAGGCGATGCCGCCCTTCCTCACCGGCGGATCGATGATCACGACGGTGACCACGACCGAGGCCGAGTACCTCCCTCCGCCGCAGCGCTTCGAAGCGGGCACTCAGCGCGTGTCGCAGGCGGTCGCGCTCGCCGCAGCTGTTGGCTACCTCACCGAGGTCGGGATGGCGCGCGTCGCCGCGCATGAAGCCGCCTTCGGCGCTCGTCTCGTCGAGGGTCTCGGTGCGATCGACGGCGTGCGTGTTCTCGGAGGCGACATCGAGCTTGCGCGTGTTGGTTTGGCGAGCTTCGACGTCGACGGCATCCATTCTCACGATCTCGGCCAGTATCTCGACGACCTTGGCATCGCTGTTCGGGTGGGCCATCACTGCGCCCAGCCGCTGCACCGCCGACTCGGCATCACCTCGTCTACACGGGCGAGCACCTACCTGTACACGACCCACGCGGAGATCGACGCGGTGATCGCCGGTGTCTCGGATGCCATTGACTTCTTCCGGAGGAGCGCATGAGCGAGCTGCAGAACCTGTATCAGGAGCTCGTGCTGGATCATTCCCGCACACCGCACGGCTACGGACTACGTGACGAAATCCTCGCGCAGTCCCACCAGCTCAACCCGACATGCGGTGACGAGGTGACTCTGCAAGTGCATCGCGGTGCTGACGGCACGATCGAGGCGATCGCGTGGGAGGGGCACGGATGCGCGATCTCGCAGGCATCCGCGTCGATGCTGGCCGTGCTCGCTGAGGGGCTCACCGTCGCCGAATTGGAGGAGCGCATCGCTTCGTTTCGTGAGGCGATGCGTTCGCGCGGCGCGATTCAGCCCGACGAGGTGACGTTCGGTGACGCGGCGGCGCTCGGCGGCGTATCAAAGTACGTCGCCAGGGTCAAGTGCGCGATGCTCGCGTGGGTGGCGGCCGAGGATGCTTTGTCGAAGGGCTGATCAGGGGTCGGTTTCGGAGCTCGATCCGGTTCGTGGGGGATATCGCATTGCCTATGGCTTCCCTGTGGTGGGAGAATCCCAGTTATGACCGAAGCGGGGGAGACTGTGGAGCTGGAGTCGGCGCGCGTGACGGGCATCTTGCGCGAGGACATCGTTGTCGGCAGGCGGCTGCCGGGATCCCGCCTGGTCGAACGGGATATCGCCGCCGACCTGAACGTCTCACGGCTTCCGGTCCGCGAGGCGATCAGGGCGCTCGTCGCCGAGGGCATCGTCGTTGCCCGCCCGCGCAGCTGGGCGAAGGTTCGCGAGTTCACCTACGAAGACATCCAGGATTTCAGCGAAGTCCGTGAGGCGATCGAGACGCTGATCTTCGTCTTCGCCGCGCAGCGGCACGATGAGGAGGGGCTGGCTCGACTTCAGGACGTGCTTGATCGCGAAATCGAGGCGGCGAGCATCGGCGATCAGGCGACGGCGCGGCTCGCGGCGAGCGAGTTCCATGAGGTCGCGGCCGCACTCGCTGATAACACGATGTTGGGCGAGCTCGTCCGTGTGTTCTCTACGCGCTTGCGGTGGTTGTTCGGTCAGCACGACGATCTTCTCGCGATCGCAGGTGAGCACCGGCTCATCCTGGAGGCGGTGCGCGCACGGGATGCTGACGCGCTGCGCCGACTCATCCCGGCGCATATGGCGAGCGGGCAGAAGCACGCCGAGCGCAGACTTCGCAGCATCCACGCCAGCTGACCTTTGCGGGAATACTCGCGACGCGCGTACAGTTGTCCACTGTGACATACCCCCAGGGGGTATGCGGATCGTCTGTGACCACACCGAAGGGGCCCACCATGAACACCACCGCCTACGCCGTCACCGGGATGACCTGCGGCCACTGCGAAGGGTCGGTGCGCAGCGAAGTCGCCAAGATCGACGGTGTGACCTACGTCGAGGTGAGCGCCTCGTCCGGCAGCCTCATCGTCACCGCTGACGTCGCCCTCGACGATGCCGCCGTGCTGGCGGCGGTCGACGAGGCCGGCTACAGCGCCGTCCGCGTCTGACGGAGGTCGACATGGCGGGCTCAGCGGGCGTCTACGAGCTCGATATCGGCGGCATGACCTGCGCGTCCTGCGCGGCGCGCATCGAGAAGAGACTCAACCGCATCGACGGTGTGACGGCATCCGTCAACTTCGCGACCGAGACAGCACACGTCGAAGCGATCAAGACCATCGCCGTTGAGGACCTCATCTCAGAGGTGGTGCGCACCGGGTACACGGCCGCACTTGTCCGCGACGACGAGCCGGTCGACACCGACCCTGGCTACCGGTCTCTGCGGTTGAGGCTCATCGTCGCCATTCTCCTCGCCATCCCCGTGATCGCTCTTGCCATGGCCGAGCCTCTGCAGTTTCCCGGCTGGCAGTGGGTCTCGCTCGCGCTGGCGACCCCTGTCGTCACCTGGGCGGCGTGGCCGTTTCACCGGGCCGCCTGGCTGAACGCTCGTCACCGAGCCGTGACGATGGACACGCTGATCTCGGTCGGCGTCGGTGCTGCGTACCTGTGGTCCCTATACGCGCTCTTCTTCGGCACGGCAGGCATGTGGGGTATGACGCATCCGTTTCGCCCGACGATCGAGCGCGGCGACGGACGGGGCAGCATCTACCTTGAGGTTGCGGCCGGGGTGACGATGTTCCTGCTGCTTGGGAGATTTCTGGAGCATCGTTCGAAGCGCAAAGCCGGGGCAGCGCTGCGCGCTCTCGGAGAACTCGGCGCGAAGGACGTCGCCGTTGTGCGCGACGGCGTGGAAGAGCGGATGCCGTTGGCGGGGCTTGCGGTCGGTGACGTGTTCGTCGTGCGCCCCGGAGAAAAGTTCGCAACGGACGGCATCGTCACTGGCGGCACCTCAGCTGTCGATACGTCGATGCTCACGGGTGAGTCCGTGCCGGTCGAGGTGGGTGTGGGCGATGCGGTCACCGGAGCAACCGTGAATGTGGGCGGTCGACTGCTTGTCACGGCGACCAGGGTTGGCGCCGACACGCAGCTCGCACGCATGGCGGCGCTGGTCGCTCAGGCCCAGTCAGGAAAGGCCGAAGCGCAGCGACTCGCTGATCGTCTGGCGGCTGTTTTCGTGCCGATCGTGTTCGCGCTCGCCGCAGCGACCCTCGTTGTCTGGCTGCTCGCCGGCGGGGGAGCGGCCGCCGCCTTCACCGCGGCCATCGCCGTCCTCATCATCGCCTGCCCGTGTGCGCTAGGGCTTGCCACACCGATGGCGCTACTCGTCGGCACCGGGCGTGGAGCTCAGCTCGGGGTGCTCATCAAGGGGCCGGAGGTGCTCGAATCCACTCGTCGGGTCGACACGATCGTGCTCGACAAGACCGGCACCGTGACCTGCGGGCGGATGGCCCTGGTCGAGGTGATCCCGGCTGAGGGGGTCGATGAGGAGGAAGTGCTGCGCCTCGCCGCAGCCGTCGAGGATGCTTCTGAGCATCCCATTGCGCACGCGATCGTCCGCGCCGCCGTGGAGCGGCTGGGGGATATTCCAGAGGTGGCCGACTTCCAGAATGTGCAGGGGCTGGGTGTCGCCGGCATCGTCGGTGCGCACGCCGTGATCGCTGGGCGGCCATCGCTGCTCGCTGACTGGTCGCTGCATTTGCCGGAAGATCTTGCCGGGGCCTTCGAGAACGCCGAAGCTCGGGCGTGCACTGCTGTGGCGGTCGCATGGGACGGCATCGTGCGCGGCATCCTCGTCGTCGCCGACCGTGTGAAGCCGCGCAGCGCCGAGGCGATCGCCGCGCTGCGCCAACTCGGGCTTACGCCCGTGCTGCTCACCGGAGACAACACTCAGGCGGCGCAGCAGGTGGCGGCTCAGGTCGGTATCGACGAGGTGCACGCCGGTGTGCTTCCGGAGGGCAAGGTCGAGGTGGTGACCGCGCTGCAGCAGGCCGGCAGGGTCGTCGCCATGGTCGGAGACGGCGTGAACGATGCCGCGGCACTGGCGCAGGCCGACCTCGGCATCGCCATGGGAACCGGAACGGATGCTGCGATCGAAGCATCCGATCTCACCCTGGTGCGCGCAGACCTCTGGGGGGCGGTCGATGCGATCAGACTGTCGCGGCGCACGCTGGCAACGATTCGAGGCAACCTGTTCTGGGCCCTCGCGTACAACGTCGCAGCGCTCCCCCTGGCGGCTCTTGGGCTCCTCAACCCGATGCTCGCTGGGGGTGCGATGGCGTTCTCCAGCGTTTTCGTCGTGCTCAACAGCCTGCAGTTGCGGCGGCTGCGAAGCGCCGCACCCACCATCGTCTCCTAGAGCGCGGTATATTTGTATTATTGGGCTGTCGTGCGGTTATGCATGCAGGGGGTGCGGGATGCGGATCATCGGGGTGATCGTCGGGGCGGTGGTGCTCCTCGGTAGCGGCGCCCTGGTTGTCGCAGCCGATCAGGAGCGACTGGCGGCTCTTGACGAGGCCCGCGACGCAGTCGCCGAGAAGCGCGAGCAGCTGGAGAAGAGCAGAGCCGTCAACGAGGAGTTGACCGAGGCTCTCAGTACGCTGCGCTCCCAGATTGCCGAGCAGGACAAACAACTTGCTGACACGACGGGGATGCTGCAGTGAGGCGGATGCTGGCGGTCTTCGTGTCCGCGGGCGTGCTCCTCGCTGCCGGTGTGATCGATCGTGCCCATGCTCTCGACGCGGAGTACGCCGCGACGATCGCCGAGCTGAGCGCCCTTGCGGTTTCGACCAGCGATGCCGCACAGCGTACCGACGATCTAGAGCAGGCCATCCTGATCGCGCAGGACGATACGGCTGATCGCACGGCTGTGCTTGACGTTCGTCCGGACTTCGTTGCCGAGATCGCGTCGCTCAGTCTCGCGCTGGACCGCGCTGAAGGCAAGGTCGACACGGCCGAGCAGGAGGCGTCAGCGCGCTCGGCGCAGCTGCAGGTGCTCGCTGAGCTTTCCGACCCCGCAGTGGTCATCGACGCCACGGCTACCGTCCAGGCTTTGACCGACGAGGTCGATGATCAGCTCGCCGCGTGGGAGGCTGAGCAGCAGGCTCTGAGCGATGCGGCGCGCTGGGGAGCGAGCGGTGCGGACGGCTACGCGCGCGTGCGCGCTGCGCTGGACAGGGTCGGCGGGCGTGGAGTCCCGTTGTACGAGTCGGCATCCTGCGCAGGCGGCACGGCTCCGGCGTGTGCCAACAGCGATGGGTACATCAAGTACCGTGCCGACATTGCAGACTGGAGCGTCGACCGGCTGAACTGGGCGATGGCGCACGAACTCGCGCACATTTACCAGTTCCGGGCGTGGGACGCGCTGCAGGCTTCGTCGAGCTACCAGGCGATGTTCGGCGGCGACCCGGAGTTTCTCGCCAACTGCATGGCCGTGGTGCGCGGGTTCCCTGGCGCGGTCGGATGCAGCGGCGAACAACAGGCGTGGGCGTCTGGTGTCTGGGCTGGGGCGGTTCGCTGAGCGGCAGTGCCCGACCCCTGCGTGATGTCGGAGGGGAACCGGTACTCTCGATGCAGAGGAGGTAGCGGTGGGACGAACTGCGGATGCCATCGCCGAGGGCGTCGCGATCGCGACCGCTGCCGCGCGCCTTGCCGTCAAGAATCACATTCTCGTTCGTACTATCGCCGAAGACGGCGCCTTCGACACCGAGCAGTACATCGCCGATGCCCGGGAAGCGCTGGAGGCGATGGCGACGGAGTCCGAACAAGCCGCGAAGACGCTCAAGGTGATGCGCAAGCGTGCGCGAGGACGTCACTCTGAACCGGCAGGAACCCACGACTACAGCGACCGTGACGTGCGCAATCTGCGTCGTCGCGAGCGGCAAGCGCGCGGCGTCGCTGAGCGTCTGCGCGAGACGATGGACGATCCCGAAGAACTCGGCGTCATCGTCGAAGAGGCACGAGAGGCCGCATGGGCTGATGTGCGGAGCAACCTTGACCGGCGACTGCGCGTCGAGAGTATGCGCCCTGACCAGGACGCTGATTACGGTCAGATGCGTGAGGCTCGAATGCAGGCACTGCGCCTCGTCGACCTGCAAGCTCTCTCATCAGAGCAGCGCGTCAAGAAGAAGCGCAAGAAGAAGCAGCAGAAGGCCGCGAAGCGCAAGGCTGTGGAACAACCTGGCGACGAGCCCGACTTGGCGAACGCCGCAGTCGAGCGCGATGAGGCGGATGCTGTAGAGGGGGCCTTGGCCGAGCACTAGGTGCTCGTGCGTGCTCATTTCGCAATCCGTCTTGGTCTGTTGTAGGCTGTTCCACGGCCCGCTGAGCGGGCGGGGCGCCTCTAGCTCAATGGATAGAGCATCTGACTACGGATCAGAAGGTTGGGGGTTCGAGTCCCTCGAGGCGCACACTGTGTTGAGACAGTGCCCCCGGTTCTTCGGAGCCGGGGGTTTTCTCGTTGGGCATCCTGATCGGCTTGTGCAGCGCGACAACGCCTTTCGAGTCTTCGTCATGAACTCCGCATCGAGCCTCTCGGGTTTGAGCGAGTAGTACTTTTGTATTGGAAATACTAGACAAAAGTTTAGGTGCTCCCCTGCTAGCTTCGGGGAAGCGGCATGAGGTTTTCGTATCGCGGGACGACTGGAGATTGAGGGGTCTTCGGACATCCGGTGGGGGTGAGGCTCGCCGGGTGATGGTTGGCGGGTAGGGGTCGAGGTCCCCGAGGATCAGAAGCGCTTACTGCCTGATCGACTCCGAGGACCTCGACGTGTTTCACCCTACTTCGGGGTGCGCTGACGCGCGCTCTGCCT
>JASGEY010000052.1:0-36184 GCA_047605925.1 Microbacterium sp. | reverse complement strand
TCCAAAGGAATCTCCCCCAGCCGAAGCCGAGGCGAGGTAATTTGGCATTTGACAAGTGCACGCTGTTGAGTTCTCAAGGATCGGACGCACCCACGACAAGGCCACCACAGCCAAGCCCGAAGGGCAACTTCTCAATCTTACCCACTCCTTCTCGCTTGTCAAACCGGCGCGCCGAGCGCATCTCAGATTCGCTGTGCAACCGGTGACAGCCGCAGAAGGGGTGGACCTCTCATCCTAGATGCAAGCATCTGTTCTCACAAGTGAGGGATGAGGGGATGGTTCTCCGCTTGAGGGGGGCTGAGGCCTTGACCTCGCCGCTTCCCTGTGGGGCGAACAAGTAATAAGTTACGTGAGATTCGAGGCTCTGGCAAATCGGGTCGCGACCTCCGGGCGTGTCGCGGGGTGTCCGCCGGGTCATTCCACCTGTCCAGGCCAGGGAAAATCGCCGGAGAGTACGCTCTGCTCATGCAGGTCCCGCTCCCCTCGCGTCTCGCCACCGGCGAGCTGGCCTGGGCGAGCGTTGCGGCATTTGTCCGCGCCGCCGGCATCCGTGGCCGTCTTGACCCTGCGCGCATCGCCCTCGCCTATCACAGCGAGCGGCTGTTCACACTCGATGGGTCAATCCCCGAAGTATGGTCGCCCTGCTCCGGATTTTGGCGCACAGCGGACGGATGGGTGCGAACGCATGGGAACTACCCCCACCACGCGCGACGTATGCTCGCAGGCCTCGGCATCCTTCATCACCCGCAACAGCTCGCGCCAACGCTCTCCGCGTTGTCTTCGTCGGATGCTGTCTCCGCAATCACCCGCGCCGGCGGCTTCGCCGTCGAGGTTCTGCCTGAGCGTCCCTCTCACGACGCCGATCTACGCGCTCACCCGCTTGTCGAAGTCAGCCCCTGCGGCTCGCCCGAACCATCCGCACCATCCACACCCGTGGATCTCACCGATGTCCGCATCCTCGATCTCACGCGGGTCATCGCTGGACCGGTGTGCACCCGTAGCCTCGCCCTTCTCGGAGCCGACGTCCTCCGGATCGATCCCCCACAGTTGCCCGAGTTGGAGGTGCAGCATCTCGACACCGGCCACGGGAAGCGCAGCGCAGTACTCGACGCCCGCTCCCCCAGGTTCACGGAGCTTCTGGCCGCGGCCGACGTCGTTGTGCTCGGATACCGCCCTGCATCCATCGCCCGGCTCGGGCTTTCCCCCGAGGTGCTCCTGGCGGAGTATCCGGGCATCGTCGTCGCACAGCTCAGCGCCTGGGGCGTCGCCGCATCTGAGCGTGCAGGCTTCGACAGCCTCGTCCAGGCCGAATCCGGCATCGCGCTCGTCGAATCGCCGGACGGAGATCGGCCCGGGGCTCTCCCGGCGCAAGCGCTCGACCACAGCGCTGGCTATTTGCTCGCAGCATCCGTTCTCTCACTCCTGCAGCGCAGACGCGAAAAGGGCGTCGGAGGGATCGCGCGCACCTCGCTGCGCCGGGTCGCAGCCGAGCTGCTCGGCATGCCCAGGCGCGAGTCCCCCGAGGCAGTCGGAGAGCTCGACCCGCTCGCCCATACGGCGAAGTTCGAGGTCGACGGACACGTACTGACGACGGCCCGACCTGTCGTTCCAGGCTACGAGTTCCAAGCCCCTCGCCCGTGGGGAGCCGATCAGCCGCGCTGGTGACGTGCGCGGGAGAACGCCACCACCACGCACAGCAACATAGTGAGCGCACCCCAGACTGCGCAGGCCACGGGAAGCACGCGGTAGGCGAGATGCTGCGGAGTCCACTCAGAAGTGAGCGGACCGAAGGCTGCGAGACCAAGCATCCAGGCGGCCGCAAGGATCGCAGGGAGCGACAACCACCATGCCCAGCGCACGGCGCGCGGGAGAAAGCGGATGACGGATGCCGGCTTCCGCCGAACCAGCAGCACCGCCCCGAAAACCGCCAGCACCAGCAAGCCGATGACGCTCGAGCCATACTGCACCCATTTGTATCCGGGGAGCGGACCCCATGCCTCAGCCAGCGCGGGGATCAGATCCAGCCCCCATCGCCCTTCATGCGTGAATGCGTCCCACGTGATGTGCGAGATCACACCGATCAGCAGCGAAACCGCCAGCAGCACAGGGTATGCCGGGCGTGCACCGACGCCAACAGCCGCCTGTGCAGCAGACCATGCGCCAGTGCTCCACTCGTCCGGGATCCGGCGGGCGAGCCACGACGGCGAAAGCTCAGCGACCGCCGGACGCAGAAGCACCCGCCACGTCACGAACAGGAGGAGCGCGATCAGCCCCGTCCATACGACATTGGTGCTCTCGTGCGTGAAGCTGTAGCCGATGCCAACGCCGCGGACGAACAACGGAAGGTCTGGGGTCATCGCACCGACCGCGATGGCTGCGGGTACCAGCGGTGTCCGCACGAACGGCAGCGCCACCAGTGCGTGGCTCGGGGTGAACGGCATCCGTGCTGCACTCAGCCGATGAACACGCCGGCGAGCGTCTTCTTGCCCCGGCGGAGAACGGAGACTCCCCCTGGCAGAGAGCCCTGCACGACCACGTCGTCAGCATCGACCCGGATGCCGTCGAGGGAGACACCGCCCTGGGCGATCGCACGACGCGCCTCGCCCAGACTCGACACCAGCCCGGTTGCGACCAGCGCCTCGATCACGGGTGTGCCAAGTGCCACGGTGGCATTCGGGAGCTCGTCCAACGCGGTGCGCAGGGTACTGGCATCGAGAGAGGTCAGATCGCCCTGGCCGAACAGCGCCTCGGAGGCCGCAATCACCGCAGACGCCGCCTCCATGCCGTGCACCGTGGCGACAACTTCCAGGGCGAGGCGCTTTTGCGCCGCCCGCCGGAACGGCTCCGCCGCAACGAGTGCCGCGTAGTCGTCGATCTCTGCGCGGGTGAGGAAGGTGAACACTTTGAGACGGTCGATCACGTCGGCGTCCGCTGTACCCAACCAGAACTGGTACATGCGGTAGGGGCTGCACATCTCAGCATCCAGCCAGATCGCATTGCCTTCGCTCTTGCCGAACTTCGTGCCGTCGCTGTTCGTAATCAGCGGCGTGCCGATCGCGTGCACCGAGACGCCCTCGACACGGTGGATGAGATCTGTGCCGCTGGTGAGGTTGCCCCACTGATCGCTACCACCCGTCTGCAGAACGCAATCGTACTGGCGGTACAGCTCGAGGAAGTCCAGGCTCTGCAGGATCTGGTAACTGAACTCGGTGTAGCTGATGCCGGCATCCGAGTTCAGACGCGCGGCGACCGCATCCTTCTTCAGCATCGTGCCCACACGGAAGTGCTTACCGATCTCCCGCAAGAAATCGATCGCGCTCAGCGGGGCGGTCCAGTCGAGGTTGTTGACGATCCGAGCCGCGTTGTCGCCCTCGAAGCTGAGGTAGCGCTCGACCTGCGAGCGCAGCCGACCGACCCACTCCTCGACGGTCTCGCGCGTGTTGAGCGTACGCTCGGCCGTTGGACGCGGATCTCCGACCAGGCCGGTGGAACCGCCGACAAGACCGAGCGGCTTGTGGCCGGCGAGCTGGATGCGGCGCAAGGTGAGCAGCTGCACCAGGTTGCCGAGGTGCAGGCTGGGGGCGGTCGGGTCGAATCCGCAGTAGTACGTGATGGGCTCCCCGCCCAGCAGGGCGCGCAGCGCCTCCTGGTCGGTGGACACATGGACGAGGCCGCGCCACACGAGTTCGTCCCACACATTCTCGAACGTGGGGTCGATCGCAGGAACAGCGGTCGTCAGAGCGGGATTTGACACGCGGTCAAGGCTATCAGCGCGCGGCGGAGGCGCCGGACCTGTGCGGTCCCTCTCAGCTGTGCGCCGCCCACCAGACGAGGAACGCCGCGCTCAGACCGATCACCCAACTCACCAGGCTCCCGACCAGGAAGTACTCCGCTCGCGCACCGGTCTCGCCGTCGCGCGAGATCTCCGGGAAACGGACGATGCCCTTCGCCGCCAGCATTGCCGCGAGGATCGGATAGGCTGCGGCGAGCGTGAGAATCATCACGAGCACGCGCTCCAGCGGGCCGATAAGCCGGCCACCTTGGAAGCCTCGGGGGCCGGCCGACCCGGCATCGGTCTCATCCGTCTTCTCGTCTGGCGCCCACACCACGTCGATCGGTCTCCACGTGTGCTCGCCATCGAGTGCTGTACGCACCACGAGGTTCGCCGACTCAAGAATGAAGACTCCGGCGCCCACCGCGAGCACAGCGAGATCGACGCTGACACTCCCGAAGGGCGAGTGCAGACTCCACACCGCACTGAGCATGCCGGCATCCGCTCGATCACCGAACCACGCCACGGCACCCACGGCGATGACGCCGAGGATCACTGCAGGCCAAAAGCCCATCGGAGCTTGCCGTCGGGTTGGCATACACCAGACCCACAGGACCCCGGCGGCAAGCGCGAAGATCATCGGCAGCACCGCGTCAGTCACGCTACCGAGCACGAGCACGATGATCGCGACGGCGAGGTAGCCCATCCACCGTCGCGGCGCGAACTGACGCACGAGATCTGCGGCACCTACCGCCAACAGCAGAAGACCTGCAGCGATCATCGATCCATTCCCCTCAGCGCCGCGGCGCCGTCGATGAGCGCCACGGCTCCGGCCGAGCGCAGGGCCTTCGATACGCTCGGCTGCGTTATGCCCTCTTCAGCGGCAAGCGCATGCTGGGAGCGCCCGACAAGCCGCCCGTATACCAGGCGTCTCTCACGATCACTCATTGCACCGACGAGCTCGTCGCGGACGAGGAGATAGGCATTGGATGCGGCGATTGTGGAGTGCATGACCTCATCCTGCCCCGGGGCACCGACAATCCAGGTGCGCATGCTCGGCATGATCCGGTCCTCGCGTTCGTGTACGGTCTCGATCGCCTCTCGCGCGGCGTACCACCCTGGACCGTCGGAGAGCTCGCCGTGTGCCGAGTCGACGGTCCGCACCTCGCCGATCCCGATGCCGAAGCGGAAGGAGACGTCGTCTGGCAGCCGCAACTGGATCATCATCAGCGACACGAGGGCGTCTGGGAGGCGCCCGTAGATACCCTGCAGCTCATCGCCGACGGTCGGCGTCAGCGGCTGAATGGCCGATGGTGCCGCCGACTCGACCGCAGCGATTGCCTCCTCGAGGCGCCGCTGAGCCGCAGTGCGGTCAGAGAGTCTGCGCGAACCCACGATGTCGGCAATGATGGCGATGACCATGCCATAACCATATCAGGAATAGAGAACGTATTATGCGCAAGTAGGTTATTATTTTGCCGATATGCACATGATGCGCATCATTTACTCAGATTCCCAGAGCGTGCGCTGCTGACTGCGCCCGGGCGATCAACTCCGCCCGCTGCTCGGCGACGCGCACCGGCGCGGTGCCGCCTGCGCCCGTGCGCGACGCGACGGATCCCTCGATCGTGAGGACCTCCCGCACCTCGGGCACGAGGTGCGGCGACACCGAGAGCAGCAGCTCGTCGGCGGCATACTCCAGGCCCACCCCCTGCTCCTCACAGGCGCGGACCAGCGCACCGGAGATCTCGTGCGCATCACGGAACGGCACTCGGCGTTTGACCAGCCACTCGGCGACATCCGTCGCGAGCGAGAAGCCCTGCGGGGCGGCGGCCGCCATGCGCTCGGTGTCGAACCGCAGAGTCGCGACCATGCCGGCGAACGCCGGCAGCACGACCTCGAGAGTCTGCACCGAGTCGAAGACCGGCTCCTTGTCCTCCTGCAGATCGCGGTTGTACGCGAGCGGAAGGCCCTTGAGCGTTGCCAGCAAACCGGATAGGTTACCGATCAGGCGTCCGGACTTGCCGCGGGCGAGTTCAGCGATGTCGGGGTTCTTCTTCTGCGGCATGATGCTCGACCCTGTCGAGTAACTGTCGTGCAGGGTGACGAACCCGAACTCGCGCGTGTTCCAAAGGATGATCTCCTCAGCCAGCCGCGACAGGTCGACACCGGTCATCGCCGCGATGAACGCGAACTCAGCAACGACGTCGCGAGCCGAAGTGCCGTCGAGGGAGTTCTCAGACGGCCGGTCAAGGCCCAGCTGGGTCGCAACCAGCGCAGGATCGAGCCCGAGCGTCGAACCGGCAAGTGCTCCCCCGCCGTACGGCGAGACGCCGGCGCGACGGCGCCAGTCGACGAGCCGCTCCAGCTCGCGCACCAACGGCCAGCCGTGCGCCTGCAGATGATGGGCGAGCAGCACCGGCTGCGCGTGCTGCAGATGCGTGCGTCCAGGCAGGATCGCGTCGGGATGCGCCTCGGCCTGCGCGACCAGCGCGTCGATCACGCGGAGTATGTCGCGGGCGATCACGCGGGCATGATCGATCAGGTACATGCGCACGAGCGTGGCGATCTGATCGTTACGGCTGCGTCCGGCGCGTAGACGCCCGCCGAGCTCGGGACCGAGCTCGGCGATCAGCGCCTGCTCCAGCGCCCCGTGCACGTCCTCGTCCGATGGTTGCGGGAGCAGGATGCCGTCGGCGACCTTTCGGGCAACGGCATCCAGCCCGTCGTGCATCCGCTGCGCCTCCTCGGCCTCGAGGTACCCAGCAGCCTCAAGAGCCGTCGCATGCGCGTGCGAACCCGCGATGTCGTACGGAGCCAGAATCCAATCGAAGTGCGTCGACCGGCTGAGCTCAGCGAGCTCGGGAGATGGTCCACTCGCGAACCTGGCACCCCACAGCGCCCCCTCGTTCGTGCCCTCGTTCTTCTCAGCGCTCATCAGGAGGCCGTCCCGTTCTTGTCGAGCAACCACACCAGCAGCGCCTTCTGCGCGTGCAGGCGGTTCTCCGCCTCGTCCCATACGACACTCTGCGGACCGTCGATGACCTCGGAGTCGACTTCATAGCCGCGATCGGCGGGGAGGCAGTGGATGAAGATCGCCTCTGAATCCGCAATGCTCATGATCTCGGGCGTCACCTTGTATCCGCCGAGATCGCGGATGCGGGCGAGCTTCTCCTCCTCCTTACCCATCGACACCCAGGTGTCGGTGACGATGACGTCGGCACCTGCAGCCGCCTCGACCGGGTCGGTGTAGAGAGTGATCGATCCGCCGGTCTCCGCAGCGCGGCGGTCCGCCGCCTCGACGACGTCCGCGCGCGGAGCGTAGTCGATGGGCGAGACGATGCGCACGTGCATACCGGCTGTGACTCCGGCGAGAGCGTAGGAGTGCGCCATATTGCTCTGGCCGTCGCCGAAGAAGGTGAGGGTAAGGCCCTGCAAGTCGCCCTTGTGCTCGCGGATGGTGAGCAGGTCGGCGAGCAACTGGCAGGGGTGGAAGTCGTCGGAGAGCGCGTTGATCACCGGCACGCGGGTGCCGGCGGCCATCTCCTCGAGCCCTGACTGCGCATAGGTGCGCCACACGATCGCAGCGACTTGGCGCTCAAGCACCCGAGCCGTGTCAGACGGGGTCTCCTTGCCACCGAGCTGGCTGCTCGCGGTCGAGATGATCAGCGGCGACCCGCCGAGATCGGCGATACCGACCGCGAAAGATACACGAGTTCGCGTGGACGACTTGTCGAAAATCACCGCGACCGTCTGCGGGCCGGCGAGCGCCTTGTTCGCCCAGCGGTCCTTCTTCAGCTCGATGGCGAGGTCGAGGATCTCCGCCTGCTCGGCGGGGGTCAGGTCGTCGTCACGCAGCAGGTGGCGGGTCACAGGTCAGCCTTTCCGGAAGTGGTGAGGGATGCCGAGACATCGGCGAGCGCGGCGGTGAACAGCTCGCGGAACTCGGCGAGCTCGGCATCGCCGATGGTGAGCGCCGGTGCGATGCGCACGGTCTCGGGGTTCGCGGCGTTGACGATGAGCCCGCGCTCCTGCGCGGCCGCGACGACCTCGCCCGCGACCGGCGCGCTGAGGCCGACGCCGATCAGCAGGCCGCGACCGCGGACGCCGTCGACCAGCGGAGAGTCGATGCCCGCGATGATCTCGCGCAGCTCCTCACCGCGGCGGGCCGCGTTCTCGACGAGCCCCGCGTCCTCGATCTCGGCGAGCACGGCATCCGCCACCGCCGTCGCCAGGGGATTTCCGCCGAAGGTCGACCCGTGCGAGCCAGGCGTGAACAGATCGCTCGCGGCGCCGTAGGTGACGAGCGCCCCGATCGGGAAGCCTCCACCGATGCCTTTGGCCAGCGTGATCGCGTCGGGCGTGATGCCCTCGTGCGAGAAGCCGAACCAGGCGCCTGTGCGTCCAGCGCCGGTCTGGATCTCATCGATGATGAGCAGCGCGCCGTGCTTCAGGGTGAGCGAGCGCGCGGCGGCGAGATACCCCTCCGGCAGTTCGACAACACCAGCCTCGCCCTGAATCGGCTCGACGATCACGGCCGCTACACGGTCGTCGATCGCCGCCTCGAGGGCCTCGATCGTCGCGGGGATGTGCTCGACGCCCCCGGGCATCGGCTCGAACGGCGCGCGCATCGACGCTTTCGCAGTCATCGCAAGCGATCCCATCGTTCGGCCGTGGAAGCCGTTCTCCAGGGCGATGACGCGCGGCCTGTCGACTCTGCCGTGCAGACGGGCGAGCTTGAAGGCTGCTTCGTTGGCCTCGGCACCCGAGTTCGAGAAGAACACTCGTCCGTCGAGGCCAGCGCCGGCGAGTCGCTTGAGCCGAGCGGCAAGCGCCAGCTGCGGGGGCGTTGCGAAGTAGTTCGACACGTGCGCGAGAATTGCGGCCTGCCGGGACACCGCTTCGACGAATACGGGGTGCGCATGGCCGAGAGAGGTCACCGCGATCCCAGCGAGGAAGTCCAGGTGGCGCTTACCGTCGGAGTCCCAGAGATAGGACCCCTCGCCGCGCGTGAGCATCGCAAGGCGCGGCCCCGCGTTGAGTACCAGGTCGCTTGCTGCGTCATCCTGCCAACTGCTCATGCTTTCGTCCCTGCACTTCCCAAGACCACTTCTGTTCCGATTCCCTTGCTGGTGAAAAGCTCGACGAGCACCGAGTGCGGCACGCGTCCGTCGATGATCGCCGCGGCATCGACCCCACCCTCGACCGCGTCCAGGCACGCCTGCATCTTCGGGATCATGCCCGACTCGAGGCTCGGCAGCATCTCGATAAGGGCGTCCGAAGTGAGGTGCGACACGAGCGAGTCGCGGTTGGGCCAGTCCGCGTAAAGACCTGCCACATCAGTGAGGATCACAAGCTTGCGCGCCCCGAGGGCGACCGCGAGGGCTGCGGCCGCGGCATCCGCGTTCACGTTGAGCGACTGCCCAGGGTGGTCGAGGTCTGGCGCGATCGAGGAGATCACGGGTACCCGACCGGCAGCCAGGTGGTCGAGCACAGCGGTCGGGTCGACCTGGACGACGTCGCCGACACGGCCGAGGTCGATCTCCTCGCCATCGACGACGACTCCTCTTCGGCGGCCGCCGAAGAGTCCTGCGTCCTCCCCGCTGAGGCCGGTCGCGATCGGGCCGTGCGAGTTGATCTTCGACACCAGCTGCGGGTTGACCTGACCGGTGAGCACCATGCGCACGACACTGATCGCCTCGGTCGTGGTGACCCGGTAGCCGCCCTTGAACTCGCTCGGGATGTCGAGGCGCCCGAGCATATCGGAGATCTGCGGGCCGCCGCCGTGCACGACGACCGGCTGCACGCCGACGTAGCGCAGATACGCGATGTCCTGGGCGAAAGCCTCCTGCAGCTCATCAGAGACCATGGCGTTGCCGCCGTACTTGACCACGATGATCTGATCGCGGAACTTCTTCAGCCACGGCAGCGACTCGATGAGCGTTTCGGCTTTGACCGCGGCGATTTCGGCCGGGGTGTCCTGGATGTCGGTCATGAGGCGTAGGCACTGTTCTCGTGCACGTAGTCGTGGGTGAGGTCGTTGGTGAGGACGGATGCTGTCGCCTCGCCGACTTTGAGATCGATCACGAGATTCGTGGCTCGCGGTGTGAGGTCGACCTCCTCGCGCGGACGGTCGGGGCCGCCCGCGGTGCACACGCGCACGCCGTTCATCCACACATCGACGTCGTAGGGGTCGAATTGCGCGCTCGTTGTGCCGATCGCCGCGAGCACTCGACCCCAGTTCGGGTCGTTGCCGAAGATCGCGGCCTTGAAGAGGTTGTTGCGCGCGACCGAGCGACCGACTTCGACGGCCTCGGCCTCGGTGACTGCGTGCTGCACCTCGATGGTGATGTCGTGGCTGGCGCCCTCAGCATCCCGCTGCAGCTTGACCGCGAGCTCCTGGCAGAGTTCTGCCAGCGCGGCGGCGAAGTCATCGAGGTCTGGGGCGATGCCGCTCGCCCCGTTGGCCAGGAGGGTCACCTGGTCGTTCGTCGACATGCAGCCGTCGGAGTCGAGGCGATCGAAGGTGCGCGCCGTAGCTGTGCGGAGCGCGGCATCCGCCTCACGGGGCTCGAGCACGGCATCCGTCGTGATCACGACGAGCATCGTCGCGAGTCCGGGGGCGAGCATACCAGCGCCCTTCGCCATACCTCCGATCGTCCAGCCATCGCGGCCGACGACCGCCGTCTTCGCGACGGTGTCGGTGGTCATGATCGCTTGGGCAGCGAGGTCCCCTCCGTCTGACGAGAGAGCGGCGATCGCCTGCTCGGTACCGGCGAGAACCTTGGCGCGGAACACCTCGTCGCCGGTGCCGATGAGGCCGGTCGAGCAGACGAGCACGTCGCCAGCGCTGACGCCGAGCAGTTCGGCCGCCTTCTCTGCGGTCTGATGAGCGGTCTGGAAGCCGAACGACCCGGTGAAGCAGTTCGCCCCGCCCGAGTTGAGCACCACGGCCTCGACCACGCGGTCGGCCACGGCCTGCTGCGACCAGATGATGGGGTTCGCCTTGGCGCGGTTGCTGGTGAAGACCGCGGAACCAACCTTGCGCGGCCCACGGTTCACGACGACGGCGACATCGGGCTTGCCTGTACTCTTCAGGCCTGCGGCAACACCGGCCGCCTCGAATCCTGCGGGGGCGGTGACGCTCACGGTGCGACTCCGTTCACGGGGAGGGCGCGGTCTTCGGGGAGACCGAGCGCGATGTTCATGGACTGGATGGCGGCACCCGCAGTGCCCTTGACGAGGTTGTCGACTGCGGCGACGACCGTGACCCGGTTCGCCGCACGGTCGATCGCGAGTCCGATCAGCGCCGTGTTCGCGCCCAGCACGTCGGCCGTGCGCGGGAGGTGTCCTTCGGGGAGCAGCTGCACGAACCTCTCCCCCGCATAGGCGCTCTCCCACGCGTCGCGGAGATGCGCGTCGGTGACTCCCTCTACGATCGGCGCGGTCGAAGTAGCGAGAATGCCGCGCGACATCGGCACAAGCACTGGGGTGAACGAGATGCGGATGCTGTCGGCATCCGCCCCGGATGCCGCGACGAGCGCCTGCCTGATCTCGGGGATGTGACGGTGGGTGCCGCCCACAGCATACGGATTCGCCGTGCCGAGGATCTCACTGCCAAGCAGGTTGGTCTTGAGGCTCTTGCCCGCACCGGACGGGCCGACGGCAAGCACGGAGACGACGTCTCCCGGATCGATGACGCCGGCGGCGACGCCGGGAGCGAGGCTGAGGCTCACGGTCGAGGCGTTGCAGCCGGGTGCGGCGATGCGGGTCGCGCCGACAAGGTTCTCGCGCTGCTTCATCGGCCCGTTCGGCCGCTCGCGCTGGGGGTCGACCAGGAGCTCCGGTACCCCGTACGCCCATGGCTCGTGGTACTCCCCGCCGTAGAAGGCGTCCCAGGACTCCTTCGAGGTGAGCCGGTGGTCGGCCCCGGCGTCGATGACGAGAGGAACCGAGCCGAGTGCGTCGGTGTACTGCCCAGACTGCCCGTGCGGCAGGGCGAGGAACACGATGTCGTGACCGGCGAGAACCTCGGGCGAGGTGTCCTCAAGTGTGAGGTGCGCGAGTGAGCGCAAGTGCGGCTGATGCTGGATCAGCGGCTGACCGGCATTCGAGTGCGCCGTGACGGTGCGGATCTCGATGTCGGGGTGGGCTGCGAGCAGGCGGAGGATCTCGCCGCCCGCATAGCCGGATGCGCCGGAAACGGCGACGGTGTACGTCATGCTTCTACCTTAACGGTCAGTCCATCCCGCACGGCCGCTGGCCTCTTCTGCGTCCGGCATCCTTCGCGGCTCCAGCATCCGTATCCCGCAGGAGATCCGCAGTTATGCAGGACCGAATCACGGAGACCGGCACTGCACGACGCGCGATCCACTGCACGATACGGATGCCGGATGCGGAACTCAGTCCCGGATCGCTGCCCCGAACCGCTCGGCAGCGACCGCGACACCGGCGAGCTTGGCCTCGGTGGCCTCCGCCGCCGTCAGCGTGCGGTCGTCTGCACGGAAGCGCAGGGCGAAGGTCAGGCTCTTCGACCCATCGGGCACGCCCTCTCCGCGGTAGTCGTCGACGAGGCGCAGCGACTCCAGCAGGGGACCAGCACCCTCGACGAGCGCCGCACGCAGCTCGGCAGCGGGGAGCTCGGCGGGCACGACGAGCGACACGTCCTGCGTCGCGGCGGGGAAGGTCGACAGCGAGGCCGCGACCACCGATTCTCCGGCGAGAGACAGGATGCCGTCGAGGTCGAGCTCGATGACAGTGGCGCGTCCGGGCAGATCGGCATCGGCGGCGACCGACGGATGCAGCTCGCCCACGTAGCCGACCTCGGTGTCGCCGACACGCAGCACACCCGTGCGGCCGGGGTGAAGGGCGGTGCGCTGCCCCTGCACGACATCGATCTCGACGGCTGCAGCGGCGGCGATGACGCGCACGGCGTCGAGCGCCTCGGTGAGGCCTGCCGCCTCGGCCGCACGACCGGGCTGACGAGCCGAGACGTTGCCCGTGAGGAGGGCCGCGATGTGGCGGTGCTGCGGTGGAATCGAGGCGTCCAGTTCGGCGAGCTTCTCGTCGCTCGGTCGCGCGCCGAGCGACGGCACCTCGTCGGTGCCGTAGACGACGCCGGGTTCGGGCAGGAACACGGATCCGGTCTCGAAGATCGCGAGGTCGGTGAAGCCGCGCGAGATATTGCGGTGCGCGGTCTGCAGGAGCCCGGGGATCAGCGAGCGGCGCAGGTACGAGGCCTGACCGTCCAGCGCGTTGGCGAGGCGGATGCTGGGTAGCTTCTCACCGGAGGCGGAGCCGTGCAGATCGTTCTGCACGTCGCTGGTGAACGGGAATGCGGAGGTCTCGACGAACCCTGCGGCCGCGAGCGCGTTCGCCACGCGCCGACGGCCCTGCTGGTGTGCGGTGAGCCCACGCCCCGACGGCGGCGTCGGCAACACTGAGGGGATGCGGTCGAGTCCGTGGATGCGGGCGACCTCCTCGGCGAGCGTCCACTTGTCGGTGAGATCGGGGCGCCAGGACGGCGGGGTGACGACCCAGCCTTCCCCGGCTGCGGTCACCTCCGCTCCGATCGTCTCCAGCGCACCCGTGATCTCGGCATCCGTGTAATCCACCCCGATGAGGCCCGGCACGAACCCGACTGGCAGCTCGATCTCGTCAGCCGTCACCTCTGTGAACAGCGCCCCGCCCTCGTCGGTGAGCGTGCCTCCGGCGAGCTCGACCATGAGATCAGCCGCTCGGCGAGCAGCGACGAACGGGATCAGCGGGTCGACCCCGCGCTCGAAACGCTTGGCCGCCTCGCTGGGCAGCTTGTGCCGACGAGCGGAGCGCGCGATCGTGGTCGGGTCGAAGGTCGCCGCCTCGATGAGCACGTTTCGGGTCGTGGCGGTCATCTCGGTGGTGCCGCCGCCCATCACGCCGGCGATGCCGATCGGGCCGGATCCGTCGGTGATCAGCAGGTCCTCTTCGTGCAGGGTGCGCTCTTGCCCGTCGAGCGTCGTGATCTTCTCCCCCGGCGTCGCGCGACGCACCGTGATGCCGCCGTCGAGCTTGTCGAGATCGTAACCGTGCAGCGGCTGCCCGAGCTCGAGCATCACATAGTTCGTGATGTCGATGAGCACGCCCAGCGAGCGCATACCGGCCAGCGCCAGTCGAGCGATCATCCACGGCGGAGTCGGGCGCGACGGGTCGACCCCGCGCACGACGCGGGTGACGAACTCGCTCGCACCGACGCGCCCGCGCACGGGCTCCCGGTCGTCGACGACAGCGGTGTGGCCGGTGCCCGGGTGCAGCTCGGCGGCGTCGCGCTCGGCAGGATCGCGGAAGTCCACACCGGTCGCGTGCGAGTACTCGCGGGCGATACCGCGCACTGAGAACGCATAGCCGCGGTCGGGCGTGACGTTGACGTCGACCGCAACATCGTCAAGACCGAGCAGGGCGATCGCATCGGCGCCCACCTCGGGGTCGAGCCCGAGTTCTGCGAGGATCAGGATGCCGTTGTGCTCGTCACCGAGGCCCAGCTCCCGAGCCGACGCGATCATGCCGTCGGAGACATGGCCGTAGGTCTTACGCGCGGCGATGGGGAACGGTCCAGGCAGGACCGACCCGGGCAGAGTGGCCACGATCTTGTCACCAACAGCGAAGTTGTGCGCACCGCAGACGATGCCGCGGACATCTCGACCGGTTTCTGAGCTCGACGAAGCACCCACATCGACCTGGCACCACCGGATGGTCTTGCCATTCGACTGCGGCTCCTCCTCGAAGGACAGCACCTGGCCGACGACCACAGGCCCAGAGATCTCGAAGCGGTGCACGTCCTCCTCTTCGAACCCGACCGACACCATCGCCGCGAGGACGTCCTCTGGGGTGGCATCCGCTGCCAGATCGACGTACTCACGCAGCCACGAAAGCGCAACGCGCATCACACCACCATCCCGAACTGCTCGCTGAATCGGATATCACCCTCGGCCATGTCGCGCATATCCTGCACGTCACTGCGGAACATGAGGCCGCGCTCGACGCCCATTCCGAATGCGAAGCCGCTGTATACCTCTGGATCGATGCCCGCAGCCCTCAGCACGTTGGGGTTGACCATGCCGCATCCGCCCCATTCGATCCAGCGCGCGCCGCCCTTGAAGGTCGGGTGCCACAGGTCGAGCTCTGCCGACGGCTCAGTGAAGGGGAAGAAGTTGGTTCGGAAACGCGTCTTCGCCTCTGGACCGAAGAGCTGGCGGGCGACGTGGTCGAGCGTGCCTTTCAGGTGCGCCATCGAGATGCCCTTGTCGATCACGAGCCCCTCGAACTGTGTGAACACGGGAAGGTGCGTGGCGTCGAACTCGTCGGTGCGATACACCCGCCCGGGGCACAGCACGTAGATCGGCAGCTCGCGGTCGAGCATCGAGCGCACCTGCACTGGACTCGTGTGCGTGCGCATCACGAGGTGGCGCGATGTCGGGTCGACGTAGAAGGTGTCCTGCTCCTGGCGTGCGGGGTGGTCTACGTCGAAGTTCAGCGCGTCGAAATTGAACCACTCGTGCTCGAGCTCGGGGCCTTCCGCGATCTCCCAGCCCATGCCGACGAAGATGTCGGAGATCTGCTCACTGAGCAGGGTGAGCGGATGCCGGGCACCGACGCGCGTGCGCGAAGGCACGGCCGTGATGTCGATGCGCTCGGCGTCAAGGCGCGCGGCGACCTCGGCGGCGGCGAGTTCTGATTCCTTGGCGGCGAGCGCCTGAGTCACCTGCCCTCGACCTTGCCCGATGAGCTTGCCGAACGCGGCCTTGTCCGCCGGTGCAACGTGGCGCATCGACGCGTTCAGGACCGCCAGCGGCGAACCATCGGCGACGTGAGCGGCACGAACCGCCTTCAGCTCGGCGGTGTCGGATGCTGCACTGATCGCTGCGACGGCAGCAGCGACGGCGGCTTCGACCGCTTCAGGGGTGATCTCGGGGGGGTTGACGGCGCGAGGAGAATCGGACACGAGAACCGAGTCTACCCGGCACGCATCCTCTCCCCCCGTGCCGCCGACACCTCAACTCAGATGACGAGCCCGAGCAGCAGCACTCCAATCAGGCCGACCACCGAGACCACACACTCCATCAGACTCCACGTCTTGAACGTTTGACCCACGGTCATACCGAAGTACTCCTTCACGAGCCAGAAGCCAGCGTCGTTGACGTGGGAGAGGAAGACCGATCCGGCTCCGATAGCAAGAACCATCAGCGCCACGTGCGTTCCACTCAGGTCCCCGACCAGGGGCGCCATGATGCCTGCTGCAGTGATCGTGGCAACAGTGGCGGAACCTGTGGCGAGACGGATGACCACGGCGACAAGCCAGCCGGCCAGCAGCAACGGCATCCCGGATCCGGCGATACCGCTGCCGATCACCTGGCCGACGCCGGAGTCGACGAGCGTCTGCTTGAATCCGCCACCGGCACCGACGATGAGCAGGATGGAGGCGATCGGCGCGAACGCCGCACCGGTCTCGGAGGCCACCTCGGACATTGTCCGGCCGAGCGCCGTGCCGAGCACGACCATCGAATACAGCGCCGTGATCAGCAGCGCCTGCAGTGGAGTGCCGAGCCACACGAGAACCTGTCCGATGCCTGTCTCTCCCATACCGGTCGCCTTCACGACCGTCATCATGAGCATGAGCACGACAGGCATCAGTACAACGGAGAGCGCGACAGCGAATGACGGCCGCCGTCCGCTACGCTCGTTGGCCGAAGCGAGCAGCTTGTCGGATGCCTCGATGGGCACCCATTTCGCCATGAGCTTGGCCATCACGGGACCAGCGACGATCACCGTCGGCACCGCGACGAGCAGGCCGAGTGCGAGAGTGACGCCGAGGTCTGCTTTCAGCGCGTCGATGGCGATGAGCGGTCCGGGGTGCGGAGGTACAAGGCCGTGCAGAGCCGAGAGGCCAGCGAGGGCGGGAATGCCGACAAGAACGACGGGCAGCTTGGCGCGCTTGGCGACGAGCATCACAATGGGGATCAGCAGCACGACACCGACTTCAAAGAAGAGCGGGATGCCGATGATGAATGCGGCGAAGGCCATCGCCCACGGCAGACGCTTCGCTGGCGTCTTCGCCAGCACCGTGTCGACGATTTGGTCGGCTGCTCCCGATTCTGTGAGGAAGCGGCCGATGACCGCGCCGAGCACGATGAGCACGCCCACCCCGCCGACGGTTGCGCCGAGGCCAGCAGAGAACGACGTGAACGCGCTCGCAAACCCCATATTCGCAGCCACCGCCATGACGGCAGAACCGAGCATGAGCGCGAAGAACGGATGCATCTTCACCCAGAGAATCAGGGCGACGATGATCGCGATTGACACCACTGCGGCGATGATCAGCTGGGTCGTGCTCGCGGCGGGTGGGGCTGCGGAATCGGCGAAGGGCAGCATCCCTGTATAGGGGGATGCAGAGACAAGTAGTGCGTTCATGACGAGCTCCTCACTGAGCGCGGATGGGTGACGACTGCATCTTATCCATACCGTACTGGTCGGATAACGATCCGGATAGGATCGATGGCGACAGCTACCCCCAATGGCGAGGGAGAGAGAAGAACATGGAGTCTGAGGCCCCCACCACCCGCAGCATTCCGTTACAGACGGCACCAGCGCCGTATGTGCTTGCCATCGACATCGGCTCAGGTTCGACTCGATGCTGCCTGTACGACGCGTACGCGCGCCCGATCAAGAAGCGCACCGTCAAAGCCGACCATGCCTTCACCGAGGCGACCGACGGCACCGCCGAGATCTCCGCCGACCAGGTGGCCGATGAAGTTGCCGCTGTCATCGGCGACGTGGTGAGCGATATCGCGCCCGGACTGATCCGGGCCGTGGTGATGGACACATTCGCGTCCTCGCTCGTGTGCGTCGATGCCGAAGGCCGCGCCCTGACCCCCTGCTACACCTACGCGGATTCCCGTTCGTCGGCGCAACTCGCCCGTCTTCGCGAGACGCTTGATGAGGCCGATGTGCATCAGCGCATCGGCGCACGCCTGCACACGAGCTACCACCCGCCACGACTTCTGTGGCTGCAGGAGACACAGCCTGATGTCTTCGCGCGTACGGCGAAGTTCTTGTCGCTGGGAGAGTACGTGTACGCGCGTCTGGCTGGCATCGAAGGAGCCGCCACGTCGACGATGGCCTGGGCTGGCATCCTCAACCGGCACACCTGCGAACTCGACGATGAACTCCTTGCGGCTGTCGGTGTCGATCGCTCGCAGTTCGCTCCGGTCGTCGATCCCGACGAGCCAATCACTGAGGTGTCACCTGAGGTCGCCGCACGCTGGCCCGCTCTGGACGGTGCTGCGTGGTTCCCCGCCGTTCCCGACGGGTACGCCTCGAACATCGGCGTTGGCGCCGACAGCCCCGAGGTTGCCGCGATGTCCGCCGCAACCTCCGGCGCGATCAGGGTGATCGTCGACGGGACCCCTGAGGTACTTCCGCCCGGGTTGTGGGCCTACCGCATCTCGCGGTCCCAGTCCATCGTCGGCGGTGCCCTGAACGACGTCGGGAGGGGTCTTGCGTGGTTGGGGAGCACGCTCGCCCCTGTACCCCTCGAAGCGGTCGAGGTCGCCCTCAGCGCCCCGCCGAAGGACGGAGTACCCCTTGTGCTTCCGTTCTTCACCGGCGAGCGCGCAACCGGATGGGCAGGGGACGCACGGGCAATCTTCACCGACGTGTCCTCGTCGACGACGCCGCTCGATCTGTGGCGCGGGGTCGCAGAGGGGATCGCACTGTCATACGCGCGTGTCTTCGCCCAACTCACGGAGGCGAACCCCGGGATCGAGCGTGTGATCGCCTCCGGCGGCGCAGCGGGCGATTACCCCGGGTTCATGCGCGTTGTGGCCCAAGCCATCGGATTTCCCGTGCACGCAGTGGAGGTCAAGCGCGTGACGATGCGCGGCGCCGCTGTGCTTGCGCTGTCAGTACTACACCCCGAGCAGACCATAGCGCAGGTGGCACCCGTCGAACCGATCACGCCGGATCCTGCCGAGCAGGCGTACTACGCGACGCTGCTTGAGCGGTTCACCGCTGCGTACGACGCTCTCATCGCCCGCTGAGTTCGCGCGAGCGCGTGGACCGGTACTGCATTCGATACGCGATGTACGACAGCACGAGGCACACAGCAACGTACATCGACCCACCGACGATCGCCGAAGGGATCAGGGGCGAACCATACGTCGGCTGGTTGCCGATGAGGTTGATCACGTAGAGCAATTCCTCATAGGTGATGATGAAGCCCAACGCGGTGTCCTTGAGTGCTACGACGAGCTGCGCGACGATCACAGGCATCATCGCCCGCACAGCTTGCGGCAGCAGAATAAACGTCATCACACCCGTCTTGCGTAACCCGATCGCGAAACCGGCCTCTCGCTGATCCCTCGGAAGCGACTCGACTCCGGCGCGCAGGACCTCAGCGAGCACCGAACCGTTGTATACGATGAGCGCGATAACCACGGCGACGTACGGTGGCATCTTCACACCGACCACCGGAAGTCCGTAGTAGAGCAGCATCATGAACACGAGCACCGGAATCGCGCGGAGAACTTCGATGATCCAGCGCACCGGCTCGCGCACCCATACGTGCTCGGAGAGCCTCCCTACGCCGAGCAGGAACCCCAACACCAAAGATCCTGCTCCGGCTGCGGCGAACGCCACGAGAGTGTTCAGAAGCCCCTCGCCGAAGCGCGCCCAGACGGCGGAGTATGTGAAGATGTTCCATTTCACGGCGGTGAACTGCCCGGTTGCGGCAAGACGCCACACCACCCACCCCAGCACGGCGAGCACGACGACCACCGTGTTGATTCCTGCTCTCAGCGCTTCGGCGACATAGGTCCCGGTGTAAATGCCGAGCGCGATCACCGCGAGCACCATCGCATTGATTCGCCCGTCGAGCAGGATCGGCAGACACATCGCGAAGAAGAACATCACCAGGGTCAGCGGGGTGTTGCGGATCCAATTCACGTAGATCCCCCCGACGGCCCGTGCGATCGGCACAGGCGACACGCGAGCCGCCCCGACGATGAGTCCGAGCACAAGCGCAATGAGCCCGCCCCCGAGGAACAGCATCAGCGTCCCTCCCAGCGCCTCCCCCCAGAGGTCGACGTTGTCGGTGATGACTCCCACTGCTGCCTCCTGTCGACTGCGTGCGTGTGTGGCGATGGAGCGGGCGGCCACTGAGCGGCCGCCCGCTCAAAGGTCAGCCGACCGGGTCGACCTCCGGCTGCGTACCTTCGACACCCGAGGCGCCGAGGTTGTTGTCAAAGATCGCCTGCCAGATGTCACCGCCTTCTGTGAGCTGTGTGTTGAAGTACTCCACGAGAGCCGTGTCGTCCTTAGCGATACCGATGCCGTAGCGCTCCTCGCTGAACGGCTCGCCGACGACTTTGATCTCATCGGGTGCCTGCGCCGCGTAGCCGATGAGGATGGCCTCGTCGGTGGTGACGGCATCCACCTGTCCGTTCTTCAGGTCCTCGACGCACTTGGAGTACGTGTCGTACTCCTTGGTAGGAACGTCTGGGTAGTTTGTCTTGATGTTCTGAATCGGCGTCGAGCCCGTCGCCGAGCACACCGTCATCGAAGAATCGAGGTCGTCGACGCTCTCGATCTCGCTGTCGGCTGCGACAAGGAGCCCCTGGCCCGTGAGGAAGTACGGACCGGCGAAGGAGATCAGCTCCTTGCGCTTGTCTGTGATCGAGTACGTGCCGACGTAGTAGTCGATGTCTCCGTTCACGATGGCCTGTTCGCGGTTCGCCGAGGCGATCGCCTGGAACTCGATCTTCTCAGGGTCGATTCCGAGGGATGCCGCCATCCACCGCGCGATGTCAACATCGAAGCCTGTGCGCTCCCCTGTCACGGGGTCGAGGTAGCCGAGGCCGGGCTGGTCCTCTTTGACGCCGACTTTGACGGTGCCAGACGAGGTGATCCGGTCGAATGTGGGGCTGCCGTCGATCTCGACATCGGTGAGGATCGTCCACGGCGTGCTACTCGTCTCGGTCTCGTCGTCGCTACCGCTACCGGTGCTTGTCGGGGTGCCGCTGTTGCAGGCCGTCAGCGCGAGCAGCGCCGCCGCAGCGATCCCGATTCCTGCCAATGTCCGTGTACGTCGCATGTGCGTCTCCTTCGTGTTCTGTGTGTGCAGGGCTGGTGAGAGTCAGTGAGTGAGCAGTTTGGAGAGGAAGTCCTTCGCGCGGTCGCTCTTCGGATTCGTGAAGAACTCCTCGGGCGTCGCCTCCTCGACGATGCTCCCGTCAGCCATAAACACCACGCGATCGGCCGCCTTACGGGCGAATCCCATCTCGTGCGTGACGACGATCATCGTCATCCCTTGGGATGCGAGCTCGACCATGACGTCGAGCACCTCGTTGATCATCTCCGGGTCCAGGGCACTGGTCGGCTCGTCGAACAGCATCACCTTCGGGTGCATTGCCAGTGCCCGAGCGATAGCAACGCGCTGTTGCTGACCGCCGGAGAGCTGCGCTGGCAGCTTCTGTGCCTGCGTCGCGACGCCGACGCGCTCAAGAAGCTGCAGGGCCTCTCCCTCGGCATCCGCCTTGCTGATCCCGCGAACCTTGATCGGCCCCAGCGTGACATTCTCAAGGATCGTCTTGTGCGCGAACAGGGCGAAGGACTGGAACACCATGCCAATATCGGCGCGAAGTTGCGCCGGACCTTTGCCTTCGGCAGGAAGCTCCCTGCCGTCGATGCGGATGCTTCCGCTCGTGATGGTCTCGAGTCGGTTGATCGTGCGGCACAGCGTCGACTTTCCCGACCCGGACGGCCCGATGATGACAACGACCTCACCCTCGTTCACCGACAGGTCGATGTCTGTGAGCGCCTGGAACTCGCCGTAATGCTTCCCTCCACGCTGCTCACGACGTGTGCAGGCATCGAGGACGCATCTGCGATTATTTACCCGTTTGTAATCAGGCTCCTGTCCGCGCGCGCAGCTCTAACGCCGCACCTCAGGACGCTGGCCACCGGGTTCAGGACACGGATGCCGCTCGCTGTGCGAACGCGCTCTCGTACAGGCACACGCTCGCTGCAGTTGCGAGGTTCAGCGACTCCGCGCGCCCGAAAATGGGAAGTTTCAGAACCTGATCGGCGAGTTCGAGCGCGCCGTCATCGAGGCCCCTCGCCTCGTTACCGAACAGCCACGCGGTAGGGCACGCCAGCATCCCGGCTGCGCGGGCAGCGAGTAGGTCGTCGCCCTTGACATCCGCGGCGAACACTTCGAGTCCCGCGCCATGGGCCTGCTCGACGACGTCAGCGAGATCCCCTCCGATAGACACCGGAAGATGAAAGAGCGATCCTGTTGTCGCCCGCACCACCTTCGGGTTGTACGGATCGACGGTTTTCCCTGTGAGCACCACCGCATCGGCCCCTGCCGCGTCTGCGGCGCGAATGATCGTGCCGAGGTTTCCTGGATCGCGGATCTCCTCGCAAATCGCGATGAGTCGCGGTGCAGCGGTGAACACGTCGGCCAAAGCGGTCGGCGTCTGGCTGACGACCGCGACTAACCCTTGTGGCGTTACGGTGTCCGCCATGGCGGCGAGCACATAATCCGTGACGTAGACGGCCTCGATGTCGGCATCCGCAGCTTTCGTCTTGATGTCGGGGTGCTTGTCCCACCCGTTCGGCGTGACGAAAAGCTCGACGATCGCATCCGGCCGGAAGGTCAGCGCTTCGCGCACAGCCTGAGGGCCTTCCAGCAGGTACAAGCCGGTCTCGGCGCGGGCACTGCGCTTGGCCAGTTTGGCGACAGCACGGACTCGGGGGGAGCGAGGGTTCTCCAGCACATACTCAGTCTAGGGATACGACGGCATCGGCCACGGGAACGGTACGACGCGCGCCCTGCTCAGTGCGACCGAGGCGGGTGCAGGAAAAGGGCGCCCTCCCGCAGGAGGACGCCCTTCTCGTCGGGGCGAAAACCGCTCAGGCCGCTGTCTTCGGTGCGTTGACGTTAGAAGGCAAAGCCTTCTTCGCCGTCTCGACGAGCGACGTGAAAGTCGCCGCGTCGTTGACCGCGAGGTCAGCGAGGATGCGACGGTCGACCGTCACGCCGGCGAGGCCGAGACCCTGGATGAAGCGGTTGTAGGTCATGCCGTTCTGGCGTGCCGCAGCGTTGATGCGCTGAATCCACAGACGACGGAAGTCGCCCTTGCGCTTGCGACGGTCCCGATACGAGTAGACCAGGGAGTGGATGACCTGCTCTTTGGCCTTGCGGTAAAGGCGTGAACGCTGACCGCGGTAACCGGAGGCGCGCTCGAGGATGACGCGACGCTTCTTGTGGGCGTTGACCGCCCGCTTGACTCTTGCCATTTTCCTGTGTTCCTATCCTGCGATCGGGCGCGTCAGCGACCGAGAAGCTTCTTGGCGACCTTGAAGTCTGCCTTCGACAGAACCTGGTCCTGGTTGAGGCGACGGGTGCGACGGCTCGACTTGTGCTCGAGGTTGTGGCGCATCCCGGCCTGCTGCTTCTTCAGCTTTCCGCTGCCGGTGATCTTGAAGCGCTTCTTGGAACCCGAGTGGGTCTTCTGCTTCGGCATCTTCTCTTCCTTCGTATGGCGCCTTCTCAGGCGACGGTGGGGCCCGCTAAGCGGGAGTCTGTGTGATGTGCGTCACTTCGCTGCGGGTTCAGCTGCAGCATCCGATGTGCGAGCCGAGCGAGCGGCTTGCTTCTTCGCATCGCGCACGGCGTTCTGTTCCTGCTTCGCTTCGGACTTGCTCTTCAGCGGCGCGACAATCATGACCATGTTGCGCCCGTCGATGGTCGGGTTCGACTCGACGGTTCCGAGCTCTGCGACGTCTTCTGCGAACTTACGCAGCAGACGAACGCCCTGCTCCGGGCGAGACTGCTCACGTCCGCGGAACAGGATCATGGCCTTGACCTTGTCTCCGGCTTTGAGGAAGCCCTCGGCGCGCTTGAGCTTGGTCGTGTAGTCGTGAGCTTCGATCTTCAGGCGGAAGCGAACCTCTTTGAGGACCGTGTTCGCCTGGTTGCGGCGTGCTTCCTTCTCCTTCTGAGCAGCTTCGTACTTGAACTTGCCGTAGTCCATGATCTTGACCACGGGCGGCTTCGAGTTCGGGGCGACCTCGACGAGGTCGAGATCGGCTTCCTGCGCAAGACGCAGTGCCGCCTCGATGCGGACGACGCCGATCTGCTCACCCGCAGGGCCCACGAGACGGACCTCGGGGACGCGGATGCGCTCATTGGTACGGGGATCGCTGATGCGGAACTCCTTAGACGATGGTTTCAGCCACCGGGATGCTGTCGGCATCCCGGGCGAAATCGGTATCGTCCCCACCCACCGGCATTCAGACACCGGCTCTGCACCCTGACTACCGCCCCGATCTTTCGAGCGGAGCCAGTGGAGTGCAAGACCCGGTAGCCTGGAACGGCAAGCGCGGGTGGGAAGTGAATCCTCTTTCGTGCCAGAGCATGAGCGCTCTGGAGCCCGAAACAGTCTAACAGAAGGCAAGGCGAAGTGACGAACCAGCAGACGGACGAGGCGGCACGAGAGCGCGAAGCACAATGGGCGCGGCAGGAAGAAGCCGCGGCATCTGCTACTCGCGACATCGCCGATGTACCTGCCGTCGAGGTTATTACGACCACCGCAGTGCACCTGATGAGCGCGGCGGCTGTCAAGCTCGGCCTCGCCGACGATCCCTCTGCGCAACTCGATCTCGACGAAGCACGCAAACTCATCAACGCCCTCGCAGGCCTCATCACAGCCGGTGCACCCGAGATCAGCGATATGCACGCGCGGTCGCTCCGCGATGGTCTCCGCTCACTTCAGCTCGCGTTTCGCGAGGCGTCGACCATCCCCGACCCGATCGGCAAAGGCCCCGGCGAGAAGTGGACGGGGCCAGTCACCTAGGCTCAAACCCATGCACGGGGCCGCCTCGTCCTGAGTCAGCACCATGCATCTCCCGCGGATGCCGCTCAACCGGAGCGGCGCAGCGTGACGCTGAGCGAGTCAACGAGCACGGCGATTCGGTCGTCGGCTGCCCATCGCTGAGCGAGACGCTGCAGCACCGCGTCGAGTACCGCGCGTTCGAGTCCGTCGACGAGTTCGAGCGTCACGACCAGTTCAGCGCCGCGTAGCCGGGCATCGGGATCCCCCGCTGCGACCGAGATATCGATCACTGCCAGTTCATGCGCAACACTCTCTTGAAGCGCCGAGAACACCTCGGGCGAGAGGAAGCTCGGTTCCCAGTGGTGCCCCTGCGCGATCGCCCATACGGCCGGTCGGCGGATCACGAACTCGGTGTCGCTTGTGGGGTCGAGAACGATCAGGTCGGTCTCCTCCGCAGACACCGCCAGTGCCGCACGGACGGCGTCGACAGGAATCGGGCGCGCTGCGGCATCCCATTGCGCCAGCGCCTGAACCGAGGAGAACACCGGCTGCACGCGGCGCCCATCGGGCGCGGCGACCGTCACGATCGACAACTCCTGGGTCTTGTCGACGGCAAGGCCCATCGGCCCCACTCCCTCGTCGCCCTTCTCGGCGACAAGTGGAATGAGAACGCGCGCCGAGCGGAAAGCATCCACGACCTCGACCTGCGTCGCTTGCCCTAAACGGAATCGACGAAGAGCTTCCAGCAACCGAGGATCAGCCGAGCCGTCGTCGGCGGCATGCACGTTCGCCTCGAAACTCCGCCCCTGCCACGGCACACCGGCAGAGTCCCCAGGGTTGCGGATGCCGTGGTCGTGAGGCTCGGCCCCGCAGGAGTGCCCGTCAGTCTCCTGCGACATCCAGCGCCTCGGCCAGCGTGAAGGCTCCGGCGTAGAGAGCTTTCCCGACGATCGCGCCCTCAACGCCGAGAGGCACGAGTTCGCGCAGAGCCGCAATGTCGTCGAGGCTGGCGATACCACCGGAGGCGACAACCGGCTTCGGCGTGCGCGAGGTCAACTCCCGCAGCAGCTCCAGGTTCGGACCGCGCAGAGTGCCGTCCTTCGTGACATCGGTGACGACGTACCGGCTGCAGCCGGCATCCTCAAGTCGCTCAAGGACCTCCCAGAGGTCGCCGCCGTCCTGCGTCCACCCGCGCGCCGCGAGCGTCGTGCCACGTACGTCCAGGCCAACGGCGATGGCCTCACCGAAGCGGCCGATCACATCGGCTGCCCACTCGGGGTTCTCCAGAGCCGCAGTGCCGAGGTTGATGCGCGTCGCGCCGCTTTCGAGTGCGGCTTCGAGGGAGGCGTCATCGCGGATGCCGCCGGAAAGCTCAATGTTGACGTTTCTGAACTGCTTGATCACCTTGCGCAACATCGGGGCGTTGCTTCCCCGACCGAACGCAGCATCCAGATCGACGAGGTGAATCCACTCCGCCCCTTGAGCGACCCATTCGCCTGCGGCGTCCAGCGGGTCGCCGTAGCTCGTCTCACTGCCGGCCTCCCCCTGGGTGAGTCGGACAGCCTTTCCGCCCGCAACGTCGACAGCAGGGAGGAGGGTAAGTGCAGGAGACTGCGCGAAGTCGTTCATGTGGTCCTTGGATCAAGAGTGCGCGCCGATAACAGGCACGAAGAATGAGGGTACTCCCGCGTCGGCCAGCGCCCAAATGCGTAACGCTGTGCACACGTTCACAGGCTGGAAACCCAGTTGCGCAGCAGCTGAATACCGGCCTCCCCCGACTTCTCCGGGTGGAACTGCGTGGCCGACAACGGCCCGTTCTCCACCGCGGCGAGGAAGGGGTCGCCGTAGGTCGACCAGGTGAGCACTGGCTGAGGAAACGGCGGGATCACATCAAGGTGCCAGGACTGCGCAGCATAGGAGTGCACGAAGTAGAAGCGCTCGTCTTCGATGCCACGGAAGAGGATGCTGTCAGCGCCGGGCTCCACCGTGTTCCACCCCATGTGCGGCAGCACAGGCGCGTTGAGTTCGGTGACTGTACCGGGCCACTCTCCGAGTCCCTCCGTGTCGTGGCCGCGCTCGACACCGTGCGAGAACAGCACCTGCATCCCGACGCAGATGCCGAGCACTGCACGTCCGCCGGCGAGGCGCCTGTCGATGATCTCATCTCCGCCGTGCGCATACAGCGCATCACGCACGGCTTGAAACGCCCCAACACCTGGAACGACAAGGCCGTCGGCCTCAAGTGCCGTGTTCTTGTCGCGCGTGAGCACAGCATCCGCTCCCGCCGCCGCCAGCGCCTTGACTGCGGAATGAACGTTGCCCGATTCGTAATCGAAGACGGCTACCTTCGGTGCGCTCACAGCGCACCTTTGGTGGAGGGGATGCCGTCAACGAGCGGGTCGAGGGCCTTGGCCTGACGGAACGCCCGAGCGAACGCCTTGTACTCGGCCTCGGCGATGTGGTGCGGGTCTCGCCCGCCGAGCACCCGCACGTGCACAGTGAGTCCGGCATTGAAGGCGATCGCCTCGAAGGAGTGCCGGACGAGCGCCCCGGTGAAGTGACCCCCGATGAGGTGGTATTCGAATCCGTCCGGCTCACCGCCATGCACCAGATAGGGGCGGCCCGAGATATCGACCACAGCCTGAGCGAGCGCCTCGTCGAGAGGAACCAGGGCGTCTCCGTACCGGGAGATACCGGCCTTGTCGCCGAGCGCTTCGCGGATGGCCTGACCGAGCACGATGGAGGTGTCCTCAACCGTGTGGTGTGCGTCAATGTGGGTATCGCCGGATGCACGCACGGTCAGGTCTGTGAGCGAGTGCTTGGCGAACGCGGTGAGCATGTGGTCGAAGAACGGCACCGAGGTATCGATATGGCTGGCACCGATGCCGTCGAGGTTCAGTTCGAGTTCAACAGTCGACTCCGACGTGCTGCGAACGCGGCGGGCAGTACGGGGCGCAGAAGTGCTCATGATGCCGATCCTATCGAGGCGAGGGCGTCCAGGAATGCGGTGGTCTCAGCCTCGGTGCCAGCCGTGACCCGGAGGTGACCGGGGATTCCCACGTCGCGAATGAGCACGCCCTGGTCGTAGAGCGCCTGCCACGTCGCCTTCGTGTCGGAAACTCCGCCGAAGAGCACGAAGTTCGATGCCGACTCGTGCGGGGTGTAGCCGATCGCCTCTAACGTGGCTGAGATACGGTCACGCTGCACAACGATCTCATCGACCATGGCGAGCATGATGTCGGAATTGCGCAGGGCGGCGATCGCCGCCGCCTGGGTCAGAGCGCTGAGATGGTAAGGAAGCCGCACGAGACGCAGCGCATCGATGAATGCGGGGTCGGCTGCGAGATAGCCGACCCGAGCGCCAGCGAACGCGAACGCCTTGCTCATCGTGCGCGACACCGCCAGGCGCGGGCGCCCATCAAGAAGGGTCAGAGCGGATGCCGCGTCCCGAGGCGCAAACTCCTGATACGCCTCGTCGACGATCACGATTCCTCTGGCCGACTCGTACACCGCCTCGACAACGTCAAGTCCGAGCGGAGTTCCTGTTGGGTTGTTCGGCGAGCACAGCAGGACGACGTCAGGGTCGATCGCACGCACCTGGGCTGCAGCGTCCTCAGGGGTGATCGTGTAGTCCGGCTCCCGAGTGCCGGCCACCCAATGCGCGCCGGTCCCGTGCGCGATCAGCGGGTACATCGAGTAGGTCGGCGCGAAGCCGAACGCGGTGCGCCCCGGCCCGCCGAAGGCCTGAAGAATGTGCTGCAACACCTCGTTCGAGCCGTTTCCGGCCCAGATCTGATCGGATGTCAGTCCGTGCCCGAGGTACTCAGCAAAACGTTCACGAAGCAGCGTGAACTCACGATCCGGGTACCGGTTGACGTCACGAATCGCGACGGCGATGTCGTCGAGTATGTCGCTGGCGACGGCATCCGGCACCGCATGCGTGTTCTCGTTGACGTTGAGCGCGATAGGAAGGGGCGCCTGAGGCGCACCGTAGGGGGTCAACCCTCGGAGGTCGTCACGGAGTGGAAGGTCGTCAAGAGAAGCGGTCACCCTTCCATGCTAGAACCCTACTTCGTGTACTGCTCTGGGATGGCGAGCTCGTCACCGGCCTGAATGGACGCTCCCTCAAGAGCGTTGAAGGCAATGAGCTCGTTGATGACCTCACGCGGATCCGCATGAGGAGCGATCTTCGAGGCAATCGACCAGAGCGAGTCGCCAGGAACGACGGTGACCGTGTCATAGGCGGTTGTGGCGGCACTGTCGTTGGAGGCGATCGCGGTGCCCCCGCTGATGACGCCGAATCCGATCGCCGCCGCCAATGGCACCGCGGCGACCGCGAGGAGCACTCTGCGACCGCGGCTGGTCAATCGCAGACGCGTCGCCGCTCGTGCCGGAATGACTGCTGCGCTACCGAAGGCGATGGTGCTCATGTCGTGCTCCCTCTCATCTCCTCCCTCAGGAGGCCCCTGCCGGGGAAGTTGGCGTAGCGTTCGCATTCACGGTTCGGCCGGGAACCGTGAATGCGAACCTACGTTCCGAATTTATCTTCGATTTCGAACATCTGTCAAGAGTTTTTCGAAAACCGATCTGCGAATCGGGAGACACGCTCGAACAGATCTTCCAGATGTGCCCGATTATCGGATACGGTTTCGATACGGACACCACATCACGGACCACCGACATCCGACCTACGGCCCATCCAAGGAGCACCATGAGCGACATCTCTGCCCCAGAACCCGAGGCTCCGCGCACCCGTCGGCGCAAGAGCCTGAGCGCCAAGCAGATGGCGATCCTTGAGGTCATCCAGCACTCGATCAGTCGGCACGGATACCCGCCGAGCATGCGCGAGATCGGCGACGCGGTCGGTCTCAAGTCCCTCTCCAGCGTCACGCACCAGCTCGGTCAGCTCGAGCTCAGCGGGTACCTCCGCCGCGACCCGGGCAAGACCCGCGCCATGGAGGTCCTCATCGATCTGCCCGGCACGTCCGCAGAGAACCCTGACGACGTTGTGACCCCCGTTGGTGATGCCGCACTCGTCCCTCTGGTCGGGCGGATCGCGGCTGGGATCCCCATCACCGCCGATCAACAGGTCGAAGAGATCTTCCCGCTCCCCCGCCAACTTGTCGGCAAGGGTGAGCTGTTCATGCTCAAGGTGTCGGGCGAGTCGATGATCGATGCCGCCATCTGCGACGGCGACTGGGTCGTTGTGCGCTCCCAGAACGATGCTGAGAACGGAGAGATCGTGGCAGCGATGCTCGACGGTGAGGCCACCGTCAAAGTCCTCCGCCGTCGCGACGGCCACACCTGGCTGCTCCCACGCAACTCCGCGTTCGAACCGATCCTCGGGGACGAGGCGACGATTCTCGGCCGGGTCGTTGCGGTGCTGCGCGCGGTCTGAGCTGCGGCCTTAAAGCACCTGTGGCCCCCTTCCCGCCGGAAGGGGGCCACAGGTGCGTCCTGGTCGTCAGGATCAGGCGTCTACCGAGACCTCCGCACGGATGCGACGCGTCGCCTCAACGATGTTTCGCAACGATGCGACGGTCTCGTCGTATCCGCGGGTCTTCAGTCCGCAGTCCGGGTTGACCCACAGCTGGCGCAACGGGATCTCATCGACGGCCTTGCGCAGCAGCGACTCGACCTCCGCGGCGCTTGGTACACGCGGCGAGTGGATGTCGTACACGCCGGGACCGATGCCGTGATCGAAGCCAGCCTCAGCGATGTCGGCAACGACCTCCATCCGGCTGCGCGCAGCCTCGATAGAGGTGACGTCTGCATCCAGGGCGCGGATCGCATCGATCACCACGCCGAACTCCGAGTAGCACAGGTGCGTGTGCACCTGAGTGCCGGCAGCTGCGCCGCCGGTAGCGAGGCGGAATGAGTCGACCGACCACTGCAGATATGCCGACTGATCAGCCTTCTTCAGCGGAAGAAGCTCGCGCAGGGCAGGCTCATCGACCTGGATGATCGCGATGCCAGCAGCCTCGAGGTCGGCGATCTCGTCACGCAGAGCGAGAGCGACCTGGTTCGCCGTCTCCCCCAGCGGCTGGTCATCGCGCACGAACGACCATGCGAGGATCGTGACCGGCCCCGTGAGCATACCCTTCATGTGCTTCGGAGTGAGTGACTGCGCGTACGACGACCATGCCACTGTGATGGGAGCCGGACGCGAGACATCGCCCCAGAGGATCGACGGGCGCGTCGCCCGCGAACCGTATGACTGCACCCAGCCGTTCTCGGTGACATCGAAGCCGTCCAGGTTCTCGGCGAAGTACTGCACCATGTCGTTGCGCTCCGGCTCGCCGTGCACGAGCACGTCGAGACCAAGCTCCTCCTGCAGCGAGACCACCCTCGCGATCTCGCGACGCAGGAACGCATCGTACTCATCAGCGCTGATCTCGCCGCGCGTGAAGCGTGCACGTGCCTGGCGGATGTCACCGGTCTGCGGGAATGAGCCGATCGTCGTGAGCGGCAGAGCAGGCAGGCCGAGCGCCTCCTGTGCCGCGAGTCGCTCTTCGTATGACGCCCGCGAGAAATCCGCCTCGCCGAGCACGCGGTCACGCACAGCTCCATCGCGCACGCCGGGTGCCGACAGTCGGTCGGTCAGCGCAGCGGATGCCGCGGCGAGCTCACCTGCGATCGACGCACGCCCCTCAACGAGCCCTCGCGCGAGGGTGACGACCTGTCCGACTTTCTGGTCTGCGAAAGCCAGCCAGGAGACCAGACGTGCGTCGAGCTTCGACTCATCCTCGACGTCATGCGGCACGTGCAGCAGCGAGGTGGAGGTGGATGCCGACACTGAAGCGGCGCCACACCCACGCAGTCCCTCGAGCGCGTCTGCGGCGGCGGCAAGGTCTCCGCGCCAGATGTTGTGTCCGCCGATCACGCCGCCGACGAGCGTCTTCGTCTCCAGCCCCGCGGCAGCCACTGGCTGTCCACCGCGCACAAGATCGACAGCGATCGCCTCGATGGGTGCCGCTGCCAGCACGGGGAAGACCTCTCCGAGGTCGGCGTACGGGGCAGCCACCAGAATGGACGGACGCGCCGACGACGCGCCGAGCACCGCGAGAGCGCGGGCTGCGGCATCCGCCAACTGAGCCGTCGACGCCGGCAGCGACTCACTCACGAGCGCAGGCTCGTCAAGCTGCACCCACTGTGCTCCGGCATCCTGAAGAGCCGTGAGCAACTCCGCATAGACCGGCAGGAGGTCGTCGAGACGCGACAGCGGGTCGAAGCCCTCCGGCGCAGCATCCGATGCCTTGGCCAGCGCAAGCAAGGTCACCGGCCCCACGATCACGGGGCGCGTCACGAACCCTGCGGCGACGCCCTCAGCGACCTCACGCACCAGGCGGTCGCTGGAGAGCGAGAACACCGTCTCTGGCCCGATCTCTGGCACGAGGTAGTGGTAGTTGGAGTCGAACCACTTCGTCATTTCGAGAGGAGCGCGCTCGCCCTCTCCTCGAGCGATTGTGAAGTATGCCGACAGGCCGATCGTGCCGTCTTCGGCGCGCAGGTCCTCGAATCGCGAAGGGATCGCCCCAACGGTTACTGCGGCGTCGAGCACCTGGTCGTAGAACGAGAACGACTCTGGAATGGCCGAGTCTGTGCGGCCGAGGCCAAGAGCGGCGAGACGCTCACGGGTCGCGGCGCGCAGCTCTGCGGCCCTGAGCTCAAGCTCGGCGAGGTCTGAACGACCACCCCAGAACGCCTCGACGGCCTTCTTGAGTTCGCGACGACGGCCGATGCGGGGGTAGCCGAGGATGGTGCCCTCAGGGAATCCGGACATGGGAGGTGCCTTTCGATGGGTTTTCAGCAGGATCAGCGGATGCGGGCGACCGGCAGCACGCCGGCCTCCTCGAGAACGGTGAGCACGGTGTCGTGCTGGTTGAACGCGTACAGATGGACGCCGGGCGCGCCACCGGCGACGACCTCCCTGGCAAGGCGCGCCGCCCATTCGACGCCGATCTCGTGGCGACCTTCAGGCGTGGGCTCGACCTCAAGAGCGATGGCGAGCTCTCCAGGCAGCCTCTCCCCTGTGAGCTCCAAAACCCGGTTCAGGCGCACAGGAGACACGATCGGCATGATTCCGGGGAGGATGGGAATGGTCACACCTTCAGAGCGCGCTCTCTCAACGAAGCTCAGGTAGTCGTCCGAGTGGAAGAACAGCTGTGTGATCGCCAAGGTCGCCCCTGCCGCCTGCTTGGCCAGCAGTGCGTCGATGTGCTGCCAGCGGTGCACGGAGCGCGGATGCCCATTCGGAAATGCCGCGACAGCGATTGTCGCCTTGCGGCGCGACCTGACACGCGCGGCGCCGGGGAACCCGGGCACCGGGGCCTCTTCGTAGGGCGCGCGCTCCGCCTGCACCCTGTCGATGAGCTGCACGAGTTGTGCGGCGCTTTCCAGGTCGCCGAGGAACGGCTCTTCCTCCCCGGTCGGCGGGTCCCCGCGGAGGGCGAGGAAGCTCAGGATGCCGGCATCCAGGAACTCGCGGATCAGCGCAGCTGCCCCCGCATATGTGTTGCCGACGCAGGTGAGGTGGGCGAGCGGCTCGACTCCCGTGTGCTCGCGAATGAAACGCAGAACTTCGAGAGAGCGCCCACCCGTTGACCCGCCGGCGCCATAGGTGACGGAGATGAAGTCCGGCCCAGCCGCCGCCAGCTGCCGCACCGTCTCGTGCAGCGCGAGCTCACTCGAGGCAGAGCGCGGTGGGTACAGCTCGAAGGAGAACGGCACCGTTCCGACGGAGGCATCAGCGCTGCCAGCTGAAGCATCAGCGCTGTTCAGCGTCTCGGAAGACATCTACTTCTCCTGGGGACAGGTCGGGCATAACAGGGGCACAAAGCCGCAGTGGACGCAATCGCGCGTGTGTCTGCGGGCGGGTGCCGGGCTCGGCTGTCGCTCCACGCCCTGAGCAAACCGGGCGCTTCCTGAAACCTACGACATCGCGCCGCGAGGCGCATCGACTATGACGGAGTGTGTCGTGGCCGAATAGGCTCAAAGCCATGTCGACACCGTACGGACTCTGGCCTTCGCCGTTCACCGCCGCGTCGGTGGCGGCATCCGCTCCTCGCATCGATGGCGCCGCCTTCGTCGGTGACGAGATCTGGTGGGGCGAGTCGGTGCCGTCCGAAGGCGGTCGCATGACCGTGCGCAGCTCATCGGGGCGGGAAGTGCTGCCGGCGCCCTGCAGTGCACGCTCTCGGGTGCACGAATATGGCGGCGGGTCGTGGACAGCGGATGCCGACGGCACGCTGTTCTTTGTCGAGGCCAGCGACCAGCGGGTGTATCGGCTAGCGCCGGAGGGTGCGCCCGAGCCGCTGACCGTTGAGGGTCCAGCGCACGGCGGGCTCCGACTGCAGCAAGGACGCCTTTTCGTCGTGCGAGAGGACCTGACGACCTGGCCGCACACGCGCGGGATCGTCGAACTCCACCGCGGAGCTGAAACGGAATCGGAGACGGTCATCGCGCAGGGCACCGGGTTCTTCGCGCACCCCGCTCTTTCCCCAGACGGATCGAAGATCGCCTGGGTCGAGTGGGATGAGCAGCGTATGCCGTGGGATGCCGCCCGACTGCGCATCTCTGACGGTGCGCACATCATCGACGTACCAACCAGAGCCGCTCTGCAGCCGGAGTGGACCGGCGCAGATGAGTTGCTGTACGCAGACGACCCGTCCGGCCGCTGGATCTTGCAGCGCGTGCGCATCGGCGCCGAGAAACCCACGCCGGTCGCACCGGCGGACGCGGACACCGGATACGGTCTGTGGGTGCTCGGCAATCGCTGGTATCAGCCGCTCGCCGATGGTCGGATCGTGGCTGTGCGCACGAGGGGACGCGACGAGGTAGGAGTGATATCCGCTGACGGTCACTGGCAGCGCCTCGATGTGCCCTGTGACGGACACGTCAGCGTCGATGCGGTGAACGGGTCGCGCGTGCTGCTCAGCGGTACTGGATCAACGGTCGCCCCCGGCCTGTGGTGCGTTGACATCGACGCCGACACGGTTACCGCGGTTGCCGGAGGTGCCCCCGTCGACGGCGCCTGGATGCCCCCTGCGCGCCCGATCACGATCGAGGGCACACACGGATCTGTGCACGCGTTCGCCTACGCACCTGCGAACCCAGAGGTCGAGGCGCCGACAGACGAGCTCCCGCCCTACCTCGTTTCCGTGCATGGAGGCCCCACCGCGCACGTCACGGGTGCTGCGTCCGCCGCGATCGCCTTCTACACGAGCCGGGGCATCGGCGTTCTCGACGTGAACTACGGCGGATCGACCGGATACGGCCGCGCCTACCGGGAGCGGTTACTCGGGCAGTGGGGCGTCGTCGATGTGGATGACGTGATCGCCGCTGCGGCAGGACTCGCGGATTCCGGGCTCGCCGATCCGTGCCGCATCGCGATTCGTGGTGGCTCCGCCGGCGGCTGGACTGTGCTGTCGGCGCTCGTGCGCGGCGGGACGTTCGCCGCCGGGATCAGCAGGTACGGCGTGACCGACCTGCGAGGACTCGTCGAGCATTCGCATGACTTCGAAGCGCATTACATCGAAGGGCTCGTCGGTCCGCTCCCGGCATCCGACGCTCTTTATGTCGAGCGCTCCCCCCTCACCAACGCCGACCGGATCGACGTGCCCGTTCTGCTCCTGCAGGGTGAAGATGATCGCGTCGTGCCGCCGGCGCAGTCCGAGGCGATCCGCGATGCGCTGGCCGCCCACGGCGTAGAGCACGAGTATGTCCTCTATCCCGGCGAGGGGCACGGCTTCCGCGCAGCAGCGACGATCGTCGATGCGCTGGAGCGAGAGGTCGCCTTCCTGCAGCGCGTGTTCACTCGCGGCACGGGAACTACCTGCCGGGCCTGACGTGCAGGCCTTGACCTGCAGAGCGTGACCTTGCCTACTCCCCCATGCGATTGCGGGTGCGCATGGCGCGCTCGGCCTCGCGGGTGTCCTGACGCTCGCGCAAGGTTTGGCGCTTGTCGTACTCGCGCTTGCCCTTCGCGAGGGCGATCTCGACCTTGGCGCGGCCGTCAGAGAAGTACAGTTTCAGCGGCACGAGGGTGTATCCGCCCGCCGATACCGCGTGTTGCAGCTTCGCAATTTCCTCGCGGTGCAGCAGCAGCTTGCGAATGCGCTTGGCGGAGTGGTTCGTCCAGTGTCCCTGCGAGTACTCCGGGATGTGTACGGCATCGAGGAAGACCTCGCCGCCCTTGACGAATGCGTATCCGTCGCTGAGGTTAGCGCGTCCCTGCCGCAGCGACTTCACCTCGGTTCCGGTGAGGACCATCCCTGCTTCGTACGACTTCTCGATGGTGTAGTCGTGACGCGCGCGACGATTGGTCGCGACGACCTTCTCCCCGCGTTCCCTGGGCATGATTCTCTCCTGTAGTCACGCCGTGCGCGCGCACGACAGCCCACCAGCATGTCACAGCTCGCGAGACTTCACAAATGTCACGTTTTCGGGCAGAAAACGTTACTTTTGTGAAGTCTCGCGAGCGGGGCGCGAGCGGGGCGCGAGCGGGGCGCGAGCGGGGCGCGAGCGGGGCGCGAGCGGG
>JASGEY010000051.1:0-6106 GCA_047605925.1 Microbacterium sp. | reverse complement strand
TGGGTCATCGTGGGCTCTCTTCTTGCTTCTTGGCGGAAACAACTAGGTCATCCCACGATGGCCCCTCAACGTCTACGACGACGAAAGCCAGCCGCGGGAAATGACACCACGCTACGGGACTCACCCCGAACTGCGGGGTTCGAGGGGGAGTACGGTGAGCTTGCCGCGGCAGAGTTGACGGTTCTGCACAAAGAGATTGAGCGGTTCGCTGAGCACCAAGCAGCCTTGGGTAAGGCGATTGCGGCGGCGAATCAGGCTCTGCAAGCGGCGGCGGACAGCGCTGCTGAGCTGCCAGATGCTGAGTTGACACCACAGCAGCAGAGCACGGTGGCTCTGGCGCAGAGCACGAACAGTTCGGTGCAGGTGAGTGCGGGGGTGATGATGACCCCGGCACAGGCGCGGCAGTTTTACTTGGATCAGGCGGCTCTTGCGCAGGAGGATGCTGCGGCGCAGGTCACCGCGACTCTTGATGCGACGTTGCAGGAGATCATGAACTCGATCCCGGTGTCGGACTACGATGAACCAGAGCCATCGCCTGAATCTTCATGGGAGGACGGCGCAGGTCGAGGTTCGCAAGCCAGTCTTCCTGCTGCGAACGGTCGCGGGATCGGCGCTGGAGTTGCAGGCGCCGCGGTCGCGGGTGGCACAGGTGCCTCCGGCATCGGTGGTAGCGGCACGATTGAAGGTTCGCCAGGTTCTCGTTTCCCTGTCAGCACGTATCCGACGTACCCAGGCCCTATCACCGGGGGCATCGATGAACCGCGCGTTGATGGCGGGATTGCAGGGAGCGTCCCCGGCGGTGGCGTCGGTGGCGTCCCCGGGGGAGGTGTGAGCGGTGTGCTCGGCGGCGCAGCCGGTTCTGTCGGGTCTGGGGGTCTCGCCAACCGTCTCGGCGGCCTTGGCGGCGGCGCGAGCCTCTTCGACGGTGCTGGCGCGGCCGGATCGATATCGGGCGCGAGAGCGGACGGTGTGCTCGCGCAGCCGGGTGGGGGCAATGGTGCTCGTGGCGGGATGATGGCAAGCGGAATCGCGGGCACAGGCACAGGCGCCGCGGCGAACAGCAAGCGCAACCGTCGTCGCGGGCAGGATCTGTCAGCGTTCCGGGTCGCGCCCGACGACAATGACATCGAGCCTGATCTCGGTGCCGCCGGGGCGGCGGGTCGTACGTCGTCCAACGGGCACGAACAGATCGGGTGGTAGTCATTGTGCAGGCTGGATGGTATGACGACGGCACGGGTCAACACCGATGGTGGGACGGTACGCAGTGGACGGATGCCGTCGCCCCCACACCTGTCACTCAGTCGGCACCCGTCGCCCAGTCGGCACCCGTCACCCGGAGGGCACCCGTGCTGGGATTCACCGGGCTCGGGCTCGCCGTAACAGGCACCCTGCTCGCCTGCATGCCCGCCGTGTTCGGTCTCGGAGTGATCGTTCTGCTGGCCGCGTTCATCGTCTCGATGATCGGGGTGTTCCGCAAAGGCACCGCAAAATGGCCCTCCATCATCGGAATGACCCTCGCCGTACTCGGCGGAGCCATCGGCACGGTCATCCTCGTACTCTCACTGCTCATAACCGAAACCACCCCCCACGGCATCCCCACCGAGCCACCACCCACAGCCGCAACCACAAAGCCAACCCAAACCCCCACCACCGGCACAGCAACCGGACGCCCCACGCCCGAAGAGATCGCCGAGAATACTGAGACTCTTTTCCAGTCCGAAGGCATTACTGGCTACGATGACATCCCGGGGTTTTATCCCTGCGTGGGACAGTTCTACTACGACTCGGAGCTATCCGATGAGACTCTCAGGCAGGTCATCGCGGACGAGGCCATGACTGATTCCGACTGGGATGCCGCATATCGTGTGATGTCCGAGGCGATCGACGCATGCGGCACGGCCACACAGTAGCGGCGAATTCGCTCAGAGATCGAGGGGGCTCGCTCAGGGACCGGATGCTCAGGAGAAGATCATCGGGAGATCGTCGTCGTCCGCGCCGCCGAAGTCGAGGTCGACCACCACAGGCACATGATCGCTGGGCTGCTCGCCCTTGCGCTCGTCTCGGTGGATCGAGGCGCCGGTGACCGCATCGGCCAGGGCGCGAGAGCCGAGGATGAAATCAATACGAATACCCTCGTTGCGCGGAAACTTCAGGCGCTGATAGTCCCAATAGGTATAGCCCTCCGGTACCAGTGGCCTGACAACATCGCTGACACCGGCATCCGCCAATGCGAAGAATGCTGCGCGCTCCTCGGGAGAGACATGCGTTGATCGACCAACCACGATATCGGGGTCACCGTTGTCCCCATCGAACGGGATTACGTTGAAATCGCCGACAAGCGCGAGCGGCAATTCCGGGTTCACCGAAAGCTCGGCGGCTGTGGCCTTCTTGAGCTCATCCAGCCAGTGCAGCTTATAAGCGAGGTGCGGATCCTCCAGTGAGCGACCGTTCGGCACGTACAAGCTCCACACGCGCACACCGTCGACCATGACACCAAGCGCACGAGCTTCGAGCGGAGCATCCGTCCCCTCGTGGCCCTTCGCGAAGCCGGGCATTCCCGCAAACGAGGTCTGCACGTCGGTGATCGGCAGACGACTCGCGATCGCGACGCCGTTCCACTGGTTCAGCCCGTGCACCTCGACGTGGTAACCGGCCTCCTCGAACGGGGCATAGGGGAACTGCTCCGGCTTGCACTTGATCTCCTGCATGGCCAGCACATCGATGTCCTCACGGACAGCGAACTCGACGGTACGGGTGACGCGGGTGCGGATCGAGTTGACGTTCCAGGTGGCCAGACGCATGGTTCCAGCCTACTTGCGGGTACAAGCTCACCATCCGCCTTCAGGGGGATGCCCGGCATCCGTACCTCCCTACGGTGGAGTCCATGCCCTTCGCGCGCACACCCATCGGCCCGCGAGCACCGCGGCGACCTCGTGCTCGCCGTGCGACGCCGTTGGCCCGGAACCGTCGCGATCACCGTCTCCCTCGCCTACTTGGGACTGTACGGTTTTCGGTGTAACTCCGATCGAGGAGGAACACCGAAAACCGTACAGTCCAGGACGATGAGATCCAATCCCCCGTCGCGCAAAGCACCCTTGACAGCTTCACCGTCGAGAACCCGTGCTTCATCACGGCGATCACACTGGTGGAGTTCTCTTGGACGCTCCGCCGCAAGAGCGGTCTGAGCGTGGAGACTGCGCTGACCGTCATTCGACATCTCGTCGAGACCGAATCGATCGAGTTCGACGACAGCGAAGGCGTCGTGCGTGCTCTCGCGTTCGCAGAGGAGGGTGCCGACTTCGCCGACGCGCTCATCAACAGCACCATGGAGCAGTTCGGCGCTGCGGAGACGGTGACCTTCGACAAGAGCGCATCAGACCGGCTGGGGTGGAGGTTGCTGGGCGCGTGACGCCCGCTAATCTCGAAAGCATGCCCGAGGCCGCCCCGTTGACCCGCCCGATCATGGCCGGGATCGTCACCGCTCTCGTCGGGTTCACCAGCTCATTCGCCGTTGTGCTCACCGGGCTCGCCGCCGTCGGTGCGTCACCGGCGCAGGCGGCGAGCGGCCTGCTCGCTGCAAGCACCACGATGGGTCTCGCGTGCGTCGTGCTGGCCTGGCGATATCGGATGCCGATCACGGTCGCCTGGTCGACGCCCGGCGCCGCGCTGCTCGCCGCAACCGGGGCGGCTGGTGCTCCCGATGACTCGGCAGGGCAGTGGCCCGCCGCAGTAGGCGCATTCCTCCTCACCGCCCTGCTGATTCTGCTCACCGCACTGTGGCCAGCCCTCGGAGCGCTCATCGCCCGCATCCCGCCCTCGATCGCACAGGCCATGCTCGCCGGCGTCCTGCTGCCGCTGTGCCTCGCCCCGATCACCGGACTCATCGAGAACCCCTTGGGCGTCGTGCCGGTGGTGATCACTTGGCTGGTGTTCGCACGGCTCGCCCCTCGCTGGGCGGTGCCTGCGGCGTTCGTCGCAGCATCCGTCGTCGTCGCAATCTCGCTTACAACCGTCGGCTCTCGCGTCGATCCGGCGCTGCTGCTGCCGCGCGTCGACCTTACCGCTCCCGCATTCACGGCATCCGCAGCGATCGGCATCGCGCTGCCGCTGTTCATCGTGACGATGGCCTCGCAGAACGTGCCTGGTGTGGCGATCATGCGCAGTTTCGACTACGAGGTACCGTGGCGTCCAGCGATGCTGGTGACCGGAATCGGCACCGCCATGGGCGCCACCGCCGGCGGGCACGCGATCAACCTCGCCGCGATCAGCGCGGCACTGGCGGCCTCTCCCGACGCCGACCCTGACCCGAAGCGTCGATGGGTCGCCGGAGTCTCCACCGGGGTGTCTTATCTCGTACTCGGAGGCTGCTCTGCGGCATTCGCCGCACTGGTGCTGCTCGCCCCGCAGTCGGTGATCCCGGCGGTCGCCGGCGTCGCGCTGTTCGCGGCATTCGGCTCCGCCGTGCAGCAGGCGATCGACGAGACGGACGACCGCATCCCCGCCGTTGTGACGTTCCTCGTCGCGGCATCCGGCATCTCGCTGCTGGGAGTGAGCGGTGCGTTCTGGTCCCTCGTCGCAGGTCTCCTGGTGCGCGCTGTACTGCGCGCTGGCAGGTCCGCGCGAGCTTAATGATCGTCGGCGAGGCCGATCCCTCCACAGGGGGGATTCTCCGGCAATCCGTCCAGCGGGGGATGCCGCTGCCGCACCCCTCCCCCAGGCGTGATGACATGCGAACAGGAACACTCCACCTGAGCGGAATCACCAAGAGCTACGGCGATCGGCGCGCGCTCGATGACGTATCGTTCGAGGTCACCCCCGGACGACTGACTGGTTTCGTCGGCGGCAATGGCGCCGGCAAGACGACGACCATGCGGATCGTGCTCGGGCTGCTGTCATCCGATTCGGGCACCGTGACGATCGGTAACGCGCCTCTCACCGCCGACGACCGCCGCCACTTCGGCTACGTGCCGGAGGAGCGCGGTCTGTACCCCAAGACGAAGATCCTCGAGCAGATCATGTACCTTTCGCGACTGCATGGCTTCGGAAAAGCGGATGCCACGGCCCTTCTCACCGACCTGGGGCTCGAACCCCGCCTGAATGACACCATCGAGTCGCTCTCGCTCGGCAATCAGAAGCGCGCCCAGATCTCAGCATCCCTCGTGCACGACCCCGAGGTGCTGATCCTCGATGAGCCGATCTCGGGTCTTGAACCGCTGACCGTCGACGTGGTCGCAGGCCTCCTGCAGGCCGGAGACGCCGGCTGGCTGCGCGCCGAGCCGGGCATCTCTGCTATCGACTTCGAGGGCGGATACGCACTGTTCGAGGCCGAGAGCGCCGAAGCGGCCCAGCGGGTGCTGCGCGCCGCCGTCGAACGCGGCGATGTGACGAGCTTCGCGCCTGCGCATCCATCCCTCGCCCAGATCCTCAAGGAGGTCATCCAGTGAACCCACAGACCCTGACGACCAACGGCATCTGACTCGTCGCGGAGCGCGAGGTCACATCGAAGGCGCGCAGCAAGTCGTTCCTGATCTCCACCGGCATCCTGCTGCTCATCGCGCTCGTCAGCATCCTGATCGGCGGGTTCACGAGCAAGAACTCGGAGGCAACAACAGTCGCCGTCACCTCCGAGACCGCCGCAGCGGTCGAGGCACTTCCGAACGTGGAGATCACCGAGGTGCACAACCGCGCCGAGGCCAAGCAACTGCTGCGATCGGAGGAAGTCGAGGCGGCGGTGCTGCCCGGTGAGGGTCCGCTCGGCTATACGGTCGTCGCTCTCGAGGACGCCCCGAGCGAAATCGTCAGCGGACTGTCGGTGGCGCCGACCGTCGAGATCCTGGAGCCAGCGAGCACGAATCCCCTCCTGCGTTACTTCATCGCTCTCGGCTTCGGCCTGGTGTTCTTCATAGCGGCATCGACCTTCGGAGCCACGATCGCGCAGAGCGTCGTCGAAGAGAAACAGACCCGCGTCGTTGAGGTGCTGCTGGCGGCGCTGTACGCGGCGGCGGCCTCGATGGTTTCGCGCATGGAAGACATCGGAACCTTCGCCGAAACCTGCAGTTCTCGCCGAAACCCCCCGTTGCAACTGCAGGTTTCGGTGAGAACTGCA
>JASGEY010000050.1:0-3328 GCA_047605925.1 Microbacterium sp. | reverse complement strand
TGGGTCATCGTGGGCTCTCTTCTTGCTTCTTGGCGGAAACAACTAGGTCATCCCACGATGGCCCCTCAACGTCTACGACGACGAAAGCCAGCCGCGGGAAATGACACCACGCTACGGGACTCACCCCTCAGCGCCTCCCCGTCTTCGTAGCGCTGCCAGGCAAGGCGGAAAGCCTCACTCGCGACTTCTTCCGCGTCCGCCTTCGAGTCCAGGCGACGCTCAGCAACACCGACAACCAGGGAGTAGTTCGCCCGGAAGAACGTCGAGAACTTTCTCACGCCACCTCCCTCCCGGCACCACGGCAACAGACTGTCTTCTATCTTCTCTGTTGCTCGCGGACGACGAAGTGTGACAACGAGCGGATGCGCGAGCCGAGGCGGTACCCCTCCATCCGATCAGTTGATCACCGCCGCGGCTCGCGACATCTCGCTCACTCGGGCAATTCAGGCAGCCTCTGTGAGCCTCTGACGCTCGCGCCCAGCCCAATGACGAAGCAGACCAAGCCCACTACGCCCACGAGAGCCGCAGGAACGATGTTGCCCCGACGCATCTCGGTGTCCGATGCGTAGCCCTCGGCGATTGCCCATGCTGCTCCAGCAAGGACAAGGGCTACCCCCGCAAGAACTAGCAGAAGGGACCAGCGTCTAGTGCGGCGCGCATCCTCAGTTGGTTCAGATGGCCTCTGTGCGCCTCTGATGCTTGCGGCTACGCCAATCAGCACGCCGACAAAGCCCACTGCACCTATAGCAAATACGGGAATGCCACGGCCAGGCCGCATCTCAGCGTCCGATGCGTATACCTCGAAGATTGCCCATGCTGCTGCAGCAAGAATCACTGCTACGCCAGCAAGTGCGACCAGTAGCGGCCAAAGCCTCCGAGCGCGTCGCGTACTCATCATGGGTTGCATCCCGCAAGAACGGTGTCCCAGTAGCTGACGTTTGGACGCCAGGAATCCAGGTTCCAGGGGGTCTTGAAGGGCGCGAAGTCCCAGTGGCACTGCAGCTGGTTCTTGTATTTCGTGCCCTCGTAGGTCGAACTGACGTAGAGCTTGTACTCCTGCCAGTAGTTGTCGAACGCGGTGATAGTCCAGCTGTTCACGGGGTACACGGCGACCGTCTTCCCCTGCGAGACGGTGTTGATCTTCACCTTCGAGATGTACTTGCCCTTCACGGCAGGGTCAGCGACGATCGGATAGGAGTCACCGTCACCGTGGTTGACGATCTGCACGAGTTCGTTTCCGGCGATCTCGTAGTGCGTGTCTACCACTTCGCCGTTCGCGTCGAGCGCCCATGCTGGCTCGATCATCGCCGCAGGCAACCCCTCGGAGTCTAGGATCGCGAAGTAGCCATCTCCCGCGTCGACGAGCTGACCGCCAGCGGGCAAGGTGATGGGATACGCGTACCGGGTGGGAGCCGTGGGGCCGTCGATCACCGTGGTGATCTGCAGGGTACCGTCGGGCTGGGGAATCGGAACGGTGGTGGAGCCGTCGTTGTTGTCGTAGGTTGCGAGACCCAGGTTGCCGTAGTCGGCTTCGTCGGCCAGGTGAGCGTTCGGCAGACCGATCACGATCTCATCGGCACCATCCTGCTTGAAGGCGATACCGTCCGACGGGTTGACGGGAATGTCGACCTTGACGATGCTGTCCGGGTTGGTCGGGTCAAGCATCGGCTGTTCGACCACGGACCGCCCGAACTCGTCCTCCTGCAGGGCCTTGTCATCTGCGACGACGATGCCCTCGTCTGTCGAGACGGCTTCGAGGGACTCGGGTGCGATGCTTGCGATCACCTCGATTGCGTCGCTTGAACCATCTTTCTCAGCCGCGAAGGACGGTGTCGTTGTCGCGCCCACGCGGAGCAGAGCAGCGCCGACCACGGCAACTCCCCGGATGCCGACCGGCCTCCGAGAGGCTCCATCGTTGATACTCATATCTCAACCTTTCTGCTTCTTCTGATAAACGGTTGCTTCATTGTGTTCGTTGTCTGGGCGCGCCACTGTGTGACATCGGATCACGACCTCCCATCCGAGTGGCAACATCTGACCGCTCTATTGACGGCACTGCCCTCGCCCGAAGCTTCCAAGCACCCGCCGAGGCCTCGGAAGCAGAGCGGATGCCAACACCCCATAGACCCAGTCCACTTTTCTCCGACACTTCTCCCCTGAATGAACGTATGCTACCGTGGTAGATAGATACAGTTTCTAGTTTAGAAACATTGGCGATGAGAGAGATGCAGGGCGGTGTGATCTTGTTCCGGGGCACCGGGGCGGATGCGCTGCGCTATGTCGAGGCTGACCGCTCGCGTGCTGATGACTACTACCTGTCCGACAGCACCGGGGCTCAGTACACGGTGCTTGACGCATCGGGCGAGGCCGTGAGTGGTCGGGTACTGGCCGCTGACGAGTACGCGGGTTGGGTGGACTGGATCAATCCTGATACGGGCGAGCAGATGGGAAAGCCTCGTCTGGCGGGGTCGGATCGGCAGGGGTCGCCCAGGCTCGCGGAAATGGTCATCAACACCCCCAAGTCGCTGTCCATCGCTGCCGCCTTGCATCCCGAGGTGGCCGAAGCGTTGGATGCCGCCCAGCAGGACGCGCTCTCGGAGATTCAGCGGTGGCTCGCCCAGCACTCGGTAACCCGTGTCGGCCCACGCGGGAAGCAAGAGGTCGTGCCCATCGAGCACATGCAAGTCGTCGGGATCACGCACCGCACGAGCCGGGCCGGTGACCCGCACCGGCATATCCACATGCAGATCGGCATGAGGGTGTGGGCGGCGAGCAAGTGGCGCGCGCTCGATACGGCGGCGACGTTCCGGCAGCAAGGCGCGATCCGCGCCCTCGGTACTGCCGTGATCGCCGCCAGCCCCGAACTCGCGGAAGTACTGGATCGTCACGGCCTGACCCTCGACCCCGTGAGCGGCGAAGTCACCGAGCTTGCACCGTTCAACGCGCTCATGGCGAAGCGTGGCGAGCAGGTGCGGAAGAACCTGGAACGGCTCGAAGCCGAGTGGGAGGCGGCGCACGCGGGTGAGACGATGGGGCCGGTCGTCTCGTCGCGGCTGACAGCGCAGGCGTGGGCGTATGAGCGCCCCGCGAAGAAACCCACCACCCTCCGAGAAGAGTAAGCCTGGCTCACCGAGCTCCGCGAAGCCGGCTACGACCCCGAGCACCTGGCCCGCAGGCCGGCGCGTGTCCCGGTATCGACGGATGACCTCTCGGTGCAGCGGATCGCATCGCGCGCGCTGGATCGATGCGCCGCCGCAGAGTCAGCGTGGACTCGCCACACCGTGCAGGAACACGCAACCCGCATCATCACCGAGGCAGGGGTGCGTGC
>JASGEY010000049.1:0-21787 GCA_047605925.1 Microbacterium sp. | reverse complement strand
TGGGTCATCGTGGGCTCTCTTCTTGCTTCTTGGCGGAAACAACTAGGTCATCCCACGATGGCCCCTCAACGTCTACGACGACGAAAGCCAGCCGCGGGAAATGACACCACGCTACGGGACTCACCCGCGAATGCGGCGAGAGCTCGAACCGCATTTTCGACGCCGGTGGAACGTTCTGCCCGGGCGGTACGTACGCCGAAGCAACCACCTTGGAGGTGAGCGTGCCCGAGACACGTTCGACGTGGTGTAGGAGACCTCGACAGCAGACGCGGGCAGACCCGGAGCTCATCGAACGCCAGAGAGGTGTGCTCGGAGGCAGAGGGTGCGACCTTGCGCCTCGATTCGGAAATCACGGGATCATCCGGTAAAGTCTTTGAGGTTGCGGGGCTATAGCTCAGGCGGTTAGAGCGCTTCACTGATAATGAAGAGGTCCCAGGTTCAAGTCCTGGTAGCCCCACACTTAACTCAACATAACCCCCGAGGGGCCTTAGCTCAGTTGGTAGAGCGCCTGCTTTGCAAGCAGGATGTCAGGAGTTCGAATCTCCTAGGCTCCACAAAGTAACGTACAACCGCGAGAAATCAACGATCTGACCTCGTTGGAGCGGTACATCTCGTTACACTTCCCGTTACACTTGCCGCCATGCGTGATCTGACCGGCGGCTCTGTCTCCTTCACGACCCACAACGGCGAGCCTCGCTACGTCGCGCAAGTGTCGTACACCGACGATGACGGCCGCCGCCGATTCATCCGTGGCGTGGGCATGACCGAACGTGATGCGATCCGACGACGACAGCAGAACATCGCCAAACGTCTCGCCTCCCCGCCCGTGCGTGACTCCGCTCCCGCGTTGACCGTGCGTGACGTGTTCACCCGCTGGATCGACTCGTACGGCCCCAATGACATCTCCACCGAAGTGCGACGCAAACACCGCCGTCAGGGAGAGCTGCACATCCTGCCGTACCTCGCTGACGTGCCGATCTCTGAACTCGACCGCGAACGTGTGCAACGCTTCCTGTCGCATGACATCGCTGCGCTGCCGGACGGGGCGTGGCGCAACACGTACAAGGTCGTGAAGACGATGCTGACGTGGGCGACGAATAACGATCTGATCGCGCGTAATCCGATCACCGGCGTGAAGCAACGCACGTACAAGGCCGCCGTGCATGATGACGACATCCAGCTGATCGACAAACGCACGACGATTGCGCTCGATCTGCTCCGTTGGCTGAAGGATGAACAACACAAGCACTACGTGTTGACCCTGTTCATGTTCCTCGGCCTGCGTCGTTCCGAACTGTTGGGCCTGACGTGGAAATGCATCGACGATGACGACGCCGACGTGGGTGCGCGTATTCACGTGCGTCAGCAGTTGGCGCGTGCGAAGGGGCAGGGGTGGTTCATCGATCCGCGCACGAAGAACAACAAGTCCCGCATCGTGTACATGCCGCACGAGTGGTGGGTGGACTTGACGTGGCACAAGATGACCACGTACCCGAAAATCGGGGATTGGCGTGATGACCTCGTGTTCCGCCGCGACGATGGCATGCACATCAACTACACCGACGTGCAGAAAATCTGGGACGACGTGCTCGATGCTTACTTCGCTGCCCGCGAGACGAAACCCGAAAAATGGCGTCTGCACTACAACCGCCACCTGACCGCGTCGATGATGTTCCGCGCCGGCCAGAACTTGCAATACGTGCAGGAACTCCTCGGCCATTCCGATGCGACGATGACGTTGTACTACACGCATTTCTCCGCACAGGCGAAGAAGGATGCGATCACCGCGTACGGCGACGCGCTCGAAAAGGGCGATTGGGGACGACTTGCGAAGATCAACGAGGCAAATCCCATCAGCGAATGATCGTCGTCAAAAAAGTCGTGTTTCGTCTCCGCGAAAGTCGCGTTTCGCTCCTGACGCTCTACTGATCGAAAACGTGCGCTTCTACCGCACCTTTTGCCCGATCTGACTTTGACCTCTCCGTCTCCGCCTGATCTGACTTTCTCTTTTCCCAATCCATCTTCATATATATTGTCAAGAAGTCGCGACCCGCTCGCTGCGCTCGCGCTCCGCGCCTATGCGTCATTGCGATGACACATAGCTGCGGAATGTGCCGTCACATCTCCCGCGTCCCGCTGTGCTCCGCCCCGACGCGCTCCCGCTGACGCTCCCGCGCTGCCGTGACGTGCTCGCGTCCGCGCACCGACGTGACGCACAACCTTGCGACGTGTCACACAAACCGCGTCGTCGCGCCGCCCTGCTTGCGTGCCCCTGCGCCTTCGCCTCCATATCCCCGTGGATCGTCACTGCTCGCGATCTAGCGTCGTCTCGTCCGTCAAACGTGTTATCCGTCGTGTGTGCTCTCTCCAGCGCCAGAACACAGTCCAGCGTCGAATGCGGCCCTTCGCATAGACTGGCGCCATGCAGAGATCCACGAGGATGATCATCGGCATTGCCATGGTCGTCGTTGCCCTCATCTGGATCGTCGTGCTCCCGTTCATGTTGTACGCCGAACCCGCCCCAATCCGTGGCATGCCGGTAGCGATCGGCACCTTCCTTGCCGTGATGTCGGCCGCGTTCGGCGCACGCTTCATCACGACGGCGCGCTCAGATCCGCCTCAGAAGTCGTAGGTTCACGCTCTCTCACGCGTTTCAGCGTTCTCCGTAACCGGTCTGCTCCCGCGACAACCGCCGACGCCTCCATACCCTCGAACGCCGCTTCGTATCCGATGCGTGCCAGCCGTGCCGCCTCTTCCAACTCCGCCTGTTGCACCGTGCTCGAACCCGTGCTCGCGAACCGTGACCGCTGTGCCCGCAACTCTCCGAACGTCAACGCCGCGAATGACCATCCCTTGCTCTTCGTCATCATCTGCCCTGCGTAACCGTGCGTCCTGTGCATCCGTCCGTCGCACACTCGCTTGCCCGCGCATCCTCTGCGATTGCACACAAGATTCTGCGCGTGCTTGTCCAAGCGTTCATAGAACGCCGCGACCTGCTCCGACAACGCGCCGCGATCCCCGCTCTGATGCTTCGCCGTGTATGCCACGACCTTGCTCATGTAGCGAACGACGTTCCCGCGATCATCCCCGCCGACGCTCTGGATGTTCATCTGCCGACCCCATGCGATCCCCTGCGACTGCACCGCTCGTAACGCCTTCAACTCGCCCCACGCGTCCGACGAACTGACCCACTGCGGCACACGAACGATCCCGTGAAAATGAATCGCCCCTCGTTTCTGCCACTCCCTGACGAACACCCATTCCGCATCCGGCAAACGACGTGCCAGCGCATCCGTTGTCGCGTGAAACAGGTCTCTGCTCCGTTGATTCCACGCGACCTGACGCCGATACTCGTACCGTTTCGCATCGACCGGCACGCCGTCTCTGATTTTGCCGAACGATGGCGCCGTGAACGTCACGAAGAAGAACCGATATGCCTGCAACGTCTCCCATGTGATCCCGTCGAGCTCGCTCGCGTTGCATCCTGACCCGATGATGCGTTTCTTGTCGAGGGAACGAATCGACGCGCACTTGCGACACACCGACGGATCGCCGCTCCCGCATCGAACGTAGCGATTGATCTTGCGCACGAAGTAAGGGCGTTCACAGTGTTTCTCGATGAATGCCAGGGAGCGAACATCCAGAGCACCGTGAACGCCCTTGCGTGGAATATCGACAACGCTCACGATTCGACCTCGAACGGAAGATCACCGTCCTGCGTGAACAGCACCAACTCCTGCTTTGCCCGTGTCGCCGCGACGTAGAACAACCGTGCTTCCTCCGGTGATGGATCGAACGTGCCGAATGAACGCCCGTTGAGACCGACGACCGCGACCGCTTCCCACTCCAATCCCTTCGCCGCGTGAATCGTGCTCAACACCGTCGGCCGTGTCTTCTGCGTCGGCATCGCGTCGTGTGCGTCGAATGCTGTCCATGAGAACGCCTTGCCCTCTCGTGTGAACGCTCGACCGATCCCCTCCAACTCCGCGTGCGTGCGCGCCAGAATCGCATCGTTGCCGTGACTCCACAGCAGCAAATCCCCGACCGTCTCCAACTCGTCTCGTGTGCGTACGTCCACGCGACCGCTGACGAGATCCGATGCGATCCGATCCGGTACCAACTGATTCGCGATCCTCAGAACGTCCACCGTCGAACGAAACGACTTGCTCAACGTGTACTGCGCCCACTCGCTGCGCTTCCTGAACAAATCCGCGTCCACACCGGTGAATCCGTAGATCGACTGCCACCGATCACCGACCCATGTCATGCTCGTGTCGTCGTTCGTCAACGCGTCCAGTAGGCGTAACTGAAGGTTCGAGAGATCCTGCGCCTCGTCAACGACGATTTCCCCCTGCCACGGCCTCACGATCTCCGTTGCCATCGAAATCAGGTCATCGAAGTCCACCGTGTTCGTGCGCTCCTTCTCGACCGCGTATGCCTCGACCATCGCCCGCGCTGCCTTGCCGTCAAACTCGCTGCTCTGCGGGAAACCACCCATGCCGTTTGCGATGAACGTCGATGCCTGTCTGATCGCGTTGACGTTCGCGCTCGTCGGCGTGAACCCGTGACGCATGATGACCCGACGCACCAGAAAATCCGTTGCCAAGGACGGCATGACTGCGCCGTTCTTCTCGTGCCACCGTGCGACGAACTCGCGTGCGAACGAATGCAACGTCTTCACCGTCGCCCTGACGCCCATCGCCTCCAATCGCGATGACAACTGCTGCTGCGCTGCTCGTGTGAAACACAGCAACAACACCCGCTTACCGTCTTTGCGTAACCGTGCGACCCTGTGCGCCGTCGTCTCCGTCTTGCCCGTGCCTGCGTACGCGTTCACCAACATGCGTGACTCGTCCGCTGCGATGACCGCCTGCTGCTCGTCCGTGACTCTCATGCTTGCCACCGCCCGCCACACACGCCGCACCTGTACCACTCGCCCGCGACGATCCCGCGCGCATCATGCTCGCCACCGCGGAAACACGCTTCGTTGATCGCTGCGCCGCATACGCCGCAATACCCGACGACCGGCCAATCACGCTCCTGCGGAACGTACTGTGTGCCTCGCGTTCTCATCGCACGACCTCGCCCGTTACTCGATCGACTACGACGTATTCACCGATCACCGGAGCCGGCAACGAATCGCAGAAGCGCATCCATCCGTCACGGTCGTTGCGATGACTGTACGGAACGTACGCTTTGCACTCGTCCACGATCTTCGCGTGTGACGCCGCTGCGTTCGTCTTCGCTTCTTCCCACGACGGAACGCGTGGCAACCATGCGTACAGGTACAGGACATCGATTGCATCCGTTGCCGTTGACGGAGCTGCGTTTGCTTCGTCTTTGACGACCGTGCCACCGATGACGAACGCCACCGCGACGGCGACGACCCCGAAACCGAACCAACGTCTCATGCTCGTTCACCTCCCCGCGCGTCCTTGAATGCCCGCCAATCCGCGTTCAAATCCCATGGCGATGCCTCCGCGCTGGTACGCGCATGCTGTGCTTCGCCATGACCCTGCACCGTTGCGACTTCGTCGCTTGCTTGTAATCCCAAACCCTTGTGCGCTGCGTCCTGCTGACCGCCGTGCTGTGCTTCGCCGTGACGCTGCACCTGCTCCCGCGCCCATGACTCCCATGCACCGTGTGCGATGCGACGTGATCGACTGAATACCAACGCCACTGCGTCTATGAATCTCATTTCATGCTCCCTGTGTCCGTGAAACCGCGAACGGGGATGACTACGCCTCGAGAAACGCAACCATCCCCGCCCATGACGATTACTTCTGTTCGTTGCCCTTCACCGGCACGACGGAATCCGCGATGATCGAAAGACCTTGACGGTTGTTGTTCGTCACGTACGGAGTGACGCGAATCGTGCCCACGAGCTTGTAATCGACGTTTCGGAGAATGTCGACCTTGCTGAGAATCGCGACCGTGATGCCTTGATCCTCACGAATGACGTTGCCCTGCTCGTCGAGAATCAACCCCGACAGACCTGTACGCCACTGTGCCTTGCCGTCCGTCAACTTGTTTGCGCCGTCACCGTCCGTGCGTGCGCGCAAATCCTCCGCCTTGACGCCGACCTGCGATGCGAAAACGTGACCGCTGAATGAATCCGAACTGACGATAAAAGTTGCCATGATGACTACTCCCTGTGTTTTTCGTCCCGCGATTTACGGGAACACAGGGAATATCAACATTGAATGTAACGACTTTGTCACGAACCGGTGATCGCCCCGTTTTTGTCGATAGAACGCACGCGGGGGGGCGATGACGACGACATCGCTCCAGACGACATCGCGACTCTGTGAACCGACGAACTCGTTACACTTTTCGTTACACTTTGACGGTCCTGAACCTCTCAAACCGCGAGATTACGCGGGAGAATGACGAGGGATACGATGCTCCTAGGCTCCACCTATTGGGAGGATTTCTCACGTTCGGGCGGAGGTTTTCGCCAGAATGTTCCTCCCGAACGCGAGTTCTCCTCCCGAGCGCGAGTCGCGCCGCGCGCCATCTCACCCGACGGCGAGTTGTATGCGATCAGCGAGAAATGCTCGATTCGACTCATCGAGTTCGAGCACGGCGTAGGAGACCGGCCAGAGCGTGCCGTCGTCGAGCTGCGCCGACTGGTCGAAGCCGAAGGTGCCGTATCGGGTCTTGAACTTGCTCGACGGTTGGAAGAAGCACAGCACCTTGCCGTCCTTCCCCCAAGCAGGCATGCCATAGTAGGTGCGCGGCACGAGCTCTGGCGCGACCTCGGATACCAGAGCATGCAGGCTCTCAGCGATGACGCGATCGACTTCGGGAAGCTTGTCGATCGCCGCCTTGAGATCGGCCTCACCTTCAGCACAAAGCTCTTCGGGCGACTTCTTCGCGCGGGAGCGCGCCGTCTTCTTCTCTGCAGCAGCAGCCTTCATGGCATCACGTTCGGCTGCGGTGAAATTCTTCTCGGTCATGCGGACCTCTTTCGTCTCTGAGATACCTTCAGGGTACGGATGCTGACAGCGATGCGCTTCTCGATTCCTGATCGATACGTCCGGCACGCGGCACTCGGTGGCGGCGCGGGATATCGTGTCATTCATGGACATGCGCGTCGCGGCATATGCGGTCGTCACTGACGACAATGACCGCATCCTGCTGGCTCGATGGGTCGAAGGCCGCCGGCTCGCGTGGACGATGCCCGGCGGCGGTCTCGAACCCGGGGAGGACCCGGAGGATGCCGTTCGCCGCGAGCTGCGTGAGGAGACCGGCTACACGGTCAAGGTCGGCGAACTCCTCGGCATCCACTCTCGTGTGATCCCCGCGAGCCAGCGCGTCCAAAAATCTGCGGCACCCCTGCACACCCTGCGCATCGTTTACCGGGCGTCTGTCACAGGAGGAAAGCTGCAGTTCGAGGAGGGGGGATCGACCGACATGGCCGAATGGTTCCCGCGTAGCTCGATCGACAACCTCCAGCGAGTCAAACTCGTCGATATCGCGCTGCGGATGGCCGGGCTCTAGCAACCCGCAACCCTGGGCTCAGCGATCCAGTTCCGGTAGTGAAATGTCGGCTACCGTCGCCCCGTATGCCCCGATCAGCTGATCGGAATCGACGAACAGGCTGTATCCGTGCGTCCCGGCTCCCATGGCGATCCGCCGGCCAAGAATCGTCTCGTCGGCGTACACCGGCCAGTCGGTGCTGCTGCCGATCGGCACGATCGTTCCGCGCTCATATCCGGTCGCTGCCAGGGCGAGTTCTGGTTCGGGTAGGCGTAGCTTGTTCACACCGACGACCGCACGCAGCTTCGGCCACGAGATCGACCGTCCTCCGGGGACCAGCGCGAACAGGTAGGTGTCATCGGCCCTTTTGACCACGAGGGTCTTCACGATGCTCGACGGCTCGATTCCGAGTAGCCGAGCTGCTTCGATCAGACTCTCAGCGTTCGGTCGTTCGCGGATCTCGATAGTCAGGCCGCGGGATGCTGCGGCCTGACGCACCCGTGCGTGCGGGTCTTCGGTCACGCGTCGGGTGCGGTGAGCGGGTCATCGGCGACCCAGAGCTCATCGTCGGCGCGCAGCGCCTGCCATGCGGCATAGAGCACTCCTGCTGCGGCTGCGGCACCGAGAACCAGGGCGACGATCGACCCGAGCCCCGGTCCGGACTTTGCCGGTGCGACGACGGCACGCGAGCGTGGCGTAATGCCGTGGCGCTTGGCATTGGCGATGTCCCAGGCGCTCAGCGCGCTGCCAACGACACCGCCGACAACAGGGATCACCTTGTCGTCGACCACATGCTTGCCGAAGCGCACGCCCTGATCGACAACCGGGGCAACCTTGCGGTTGTATGTGTCTTGCACGACGGGAACCACCTGCTCGCGATTGAAGTTGCCGAGCTGACGACCAGCCTCACGGGCGATATCGGCGGCGTGTCCGACGAGCGCCTGCTGGTGCTCCCAGAGCTGGGTCGCTTCGTCCTGAAGACGACGCAATTCCTTCTTCCGCTTGCGGGTGAGGCTCACGATGCTCTCCTGTCGATTGGAGTAGGGGTTCCCCCATCTTGCCACGACTGGCTGTCAGGCGGGAGGGAATCGCCGCCTGCATTCACGAACTCGTGTTCTCCGTGGCACCAAGGCGAACACACTGGAAGCTCTGCGAGAATGTGCACATGGTTCACGCTTCTCATGTCGCAACCCTGCACACCAACCACGGTGACATCGTCATCAACCTCTTCGGCGATCACGCTCCGAAGACGGTTGCGAACTTCGTCGGCCTCGCCGACGGCACCAAGGAGTGGACGCACCCCGCAACCGGCAAGCCGGGTGAGGGTCCGCTCTACAAGGACATCATCTTTCACCGCATCATCCCGAACTTCATGATCCAGGGTGGCGACCCTCTCGGTCAGGGCATCGGCGGCCCCGGGTACAACTTCAACGACGAGATCCACCCCGAGCTCGACTTCACCGAGCCTTACATCCTCGCGATGGCGAACGCAGGTCTTCGCCGCAACGCGATCACAGGGCAGGTCGAAGGCACCAACGGCTCGCAGTTCTTCATCACGACCGACCCGACGCCATGGCTGCAGGGCAAGCACACGATCTTCGGCAAGGTTGCGGATGACGCATCCAGAGCCGTCGTCGATGCCATCTCCGCCGTGCCGACCGGTGCGGGTGACCGCCCGATCGAGCCGGTCGTCCTGCAGTCGATCGACATCGTCGCGGCCTGACGCCAAGCGAGCCGATCCGGATGACCAGCTCCGAGTTCACGAGCAATCGCGACAACTTCTGCTATCGGCATCCGGATCGGCAGAGCTTTGCGCTCTGCCAACGATGCACGCGCACCATTTGCCCGGAATGCCAGACTCAGGCGGCCGTCGGGGTGATCTGCCCCGAATGCATGAAGGCGGAGCGCAAGAACCGCACACCAGCGCAGAAGAAGGCTGCTAGGCGTTGGGGCGGTCGCCGCACAGCCACGATCGTACGTGGCGGGCGCCCCATCGTCACCTACGCCCTCTTGGCCGTGACATCGCTGATCGGTCTGCTGCAATTGATTCCCGGCGGCGGAGATGTCGTCACCTCGCAGCTGCTGTTCGCCGCCCCGTATCTGTACCCGGCACTGTCGGTGTACCCGTTCGAGCCGTGGCGTCTTCTCACGGCGCTCTTCGTGCACGGCGGCTTCGTGCACCTTGCGTTGAACATGCTTGCCCTGTGGATGCTGGGACAGACGCTTGAGCCGCTGCTTGGGCGCGCACGGTTCTTCACGCTGTACCTGATCAGCGGCCTCGGCGGCTCGGTCATGGCCGCGTGCCTTGCTCCACAGTCGGCCGTGGTGGGTGCGTCCGGTGCGATCTTCGGCCTCATGGCGGCTCTGCTCATCATCGGGCGGCACATCGGTGCCAACGTGACGGGCATTCTCGTGATTCTCGCGATCAATTTCGCCTTCGGCTTCGTCGTCGGGGGTATCTCGTGGGAGTCCCACATTGGAGGCGCGATCGTCGGTGCCCTCGCGGCTTTCGTGCTCACGCGCACGCGCCGACGTGATCAGCGCGTCCTGCAGTCCGTGCTGCTCGGCGCCATTGTCATCGTCTTGCTCGTGGTGGTGTTCATCGTTCCGCCACTGATTCTCACGGCGTGATCGAGACGCATTCACCGACGCTTCGCCCGCCAGAATCACATTGATGTAATTTTCCCCAGCTGTGGAGAAATCTGTGGATAACTTGGGTGAGTACAGAGTGAAGCGAGAAATGAAACGAGAAAGAGGGCCCCTCACGAAGCGAGGGGCCCTCTTTCGAAGCGGATGCTGTCAGCGCCAGCGTGTGGTCATGAGGAAGCCGATCAGCGCGATACCGAGGCCGATGGCGAGGTTCCAGTTGCCGAGACCCGGGATCGGGAAAGCCATACCGGAGATGTAGAACACGAGGATCCAGACGAGACCCAGCAGCATGAATCCGACCATCACCGGCTTGAACCACACCGCATTGGGCACGGCGTCGCCTTCGGCGCGCGTCACTTCGGGCTCTTCGGTTTTACGGTCTCGTACCATGCCGACATTCTACCCATGACAAGCACTGACGCCATTTTCAGCATCCGAGTCCATGTACAGCAATGCCAGATAGGATCGGCGCTATGAGTACATCCGTCGTTTCGGGGGAGCGACGCGGAAAGCGAAGCCGTCCTCCATCGCGCGCCACGATCACAAGCGTCCTCGGAGAGCTGCTGTTGACGGCGGGTGTCGTCGTGCTGCTGTTCGTCGCCTGGCAGATGTGGATCGGCGACATCATCATCAGTGCGCAGAAGAACGAGGAGGGGGCAGCCGTATCTGAGACCTGGGCAGCAGCCCCGGAACCCGAGTTGCCGCCGTTTGAGAAGAACGACGACGGAGTCTTGGTCTATCAACCCGTCGTTCCCGAAGCCCCGGCAGACACGCAGCACCTCGGTCAGATGCACATCCCGCGCTTCGGCGCCGACTACAACGTCGGGATCTACGGCGGCACCACGCGAGCCGGCACCCTCGACAAGCTCGGCATCGGCGTGTACACCGACTCCAGCATGCCGGGCGAACCGGGCAATTTCGCCATGGCCGCGCACCGCACCACCTGGGGCAAGCCGTTCAACCAGCTCGACAAGCTGCAACTGAACGACGCCATCGTCGTTGAGACCCCTGACGGCTGGTTCACCTACCGCTTCCGCACCCTCGAATACGTCAAGCCATCCCAGACCGATGTGCTGCTCGACGTGCCCCAGATGCCGGGAGCCGACACCGGCGAGCAGTACATCACGCTCACCGCCTGCTCCCCGCTGTACTCGCTGGCTGAGCGCATCGTCGCGTACGGCGTGTTCGAGAGCTTCCAACCGCGCGCCGAGGGTCCGCCAGCGGCGCTGACCGATCCGCCACCACCACCGGCCGCCCCCTCTGTGTAGGAGGAACGAGAAATCATGTACGCCGCACTCTGGCGCCTGCTGCCCGGCCCCTGGTGGGTTCGACTTTTCATTCTTCTGGTGCTCGTCACAGCGATCCTGTACGCGCTGTTCTGGTACGTCTTCCCCTGGGTCAGTCCCTTCATCGCACCCGGTGAGGTCGACGTCGAATGACGCGAGTGCTCGTCGTGGACAACCATGACAGCTTCGTTCACACCCTCGTCGGCTACCTGCGTGAGCTCGACGCAGAGGTGGCGATCACAGAGGCCGATGAGATCGGAGATGGCACGTCGCTGAGCCGATCGGCCGCAGACGATCTTCTTGACGGATGCGATGCGATCATGCTGTCCCCAGGGCCCGGAGCCCCTGCCGACGCTGGCGCTTCGCTGGACATCGTGCGTACCGCCGCAGACAGGCGGATGCCGCTTCTCGGGGTGTGCCTCGGCCACCAGTGCATCGCCGAGGCCTTTGGCGCGCCGGTCACCGAAGCCCCTGAGCTCATGCACGGCATGGTGTCGACGGTCACCCACGACGGATCGGCGCTGTTCGCCGGCATCCCATCGCCCTTCGATGTCGGCCGCTACCACTCGCTGGCGGTCGCGGCATCCGCTCTTCCCAGCGAACTGCGCGTCACCGCTCGCACAAGCACGGGGACGGTGATGGCGATCGCCCACGTCGAACTACCGATCTTCGGGGTGCAGTTCCACCCCGAAAGCGTGCTCACCGAGGGTGGTTATCGGATGCTCGCGAACTGGCTCGCAACGGTGGGAGATGCGGATGCCGTCTCCCGCGCCTTGTCCCTCGACCCGCCCGCACGAGGCTGACGATACGGGCGTATCGGGGCGGGCGTATCGGCTGGTCGCTACTCGGCTTCCGCCGCGCAGTACCGCAACTCGATCGTCGACCCGATCGGGACGTCACCGGGGGCCGACGACATCGATACGACAGTGGTCGGGTCGGTGGCAGGGCAGTCCGTGAGCTCGGCTGGTTGCGCGACCAGGCCGATCTGCTCGAGCTCCTGGGTCGCAGCATCCACCGTCCACCCCGTCAGATCCCTGAGGGTGACCTTGCCGCTGGCGACAACGAGATTCACGGCCGTACCTGGTGGGATTTCGGCATCCGCCTTCTCGCTGGCCTCCATCACAGTGTCGACCGTCAGGCTCTTGTCGTTGCGCTGGATCACCGTACCGAGTGTGAGCCCGGCGTCGCTCAGCGCTTGCTTGGCCTGGGCGAGCGAGAGACCCACCAGGGTTGGCACCACAACCGTCTCTTCTCCGGATGAGACGTAGACCGTCACCTCATCGCCTTTCGTCACCGACACTCCAGCCTCGGGGTCGGTGCGAACCACGTTGCCCTCGGCGATATCGGAACTCGCTTCGAGCACGAGCTTGGTGGTCAGGTCGAGATCGCTGAGGATGGCCTGCGCGCGCTCTGACGACACATCGACCACATCGGGGACGACCCGCGCGTCCGACGGGGTGTCATCCGGGCGGCTGATCGAGACGACCCAGAACAGCACCGAAGCGAGCAGCACGCCGAGCAGGGCGACCCCTGCCCAGATCCACGCGACGGGCGGACCGGACTGCGTGCGAGCCATCGTGGTGTCTGTCGACAGCTGACGCAGCGACCGCGCAGTCTCCTGAGCCTGCTTCGGACTCGGACCGTACAGCTCGCTGGTGAGCGCACCGATCTCCTTGCGGCTGGGAGTTCGGCCTTCGACGGCCGCATCGAGTGCCGCACGGAAGTGCGCGGCATCCGGATACCGCTGGTAGGGATCCTTCGCCAGAGCGCGCAACACGATCGGGTCGAGGGCAACGGGGGACTCTTCGTTGACTTCGCTGGGTGCTATCGGTGTCTCGCTGACGTGCTGATAGGCCACCGCCACGGCCGATTCGCCGCGGAAGGGCTGACGTCCTGTGAGCAGTTCGTAGAGAACGACGCCGGTGGAGTACAGGTCGGCGCGGGCGTCGACGGGCTCGCCCTTGGCCTGCTCAGGCGAAAAGTAGGCGGCGGTCCCGATGATCTGGGTGGTCTCGGCCACGGTCGACGAGGAGTCGGACACGGCGCGGGCGATGCCGAAGTCCATCACCTTGACCTGGCCCTTGTCGGTGACCATGACATTGCCCGGTTTGATATCACGGTGCACGACACCGGCTCGGTGGGAGTAGTCGAGAGCCTCGAGGATGCCGTCGACATACTTCACCGCATCGTCGGCCGGTACCGGGCCTGCTGCGATGATGTCTTTGAGAAGGGTGCCATGGATCAGTTCCATGACGATGTACGGGGTGACAGTTCCTGAGCCGCCCTGGTTTGCGCTGACTGCAGGCTCATCTCCAGCGTCGAACACTCGCACGATCGAGGGGTGCGACATGCGCGAAGCCGCCTGTGCTTCGAGGCGGAAGCGAGTGCGGAACGCGGTGTCGCGCGCAAGCTCGGGGTCGAGGATCTTGATGGCGACGTCGCGCCCCAGGGTCAGATCGTAACCGTGGTACACCTTGGCCATGCCGCCGCGCCCGATGAGCTCGTCGACGCGGTATCGACCCGCGAGAACACGTGGCTCTGTGGTCACGGATCAAACCCCCTGGAAACCTGATGGCAGTGCGAACAGCCTACGGTGCTTTGTCTGCTAACCGGCTGAGCTTTCTCAGCGGCTCAACCTTCTAGCCGTCCGAGCCTGTGTCGGCGGCCGCAAGAATGGTCGAGGACTGACCCTGCGGCGAGACGCCAGAGGCGCGGTCATCGCAGAACGCCTTGTACGTCGCGGTCACGACTTGGCCGGCGGTGCCTGCGTCGACCGTGAACGTCGAGGTACGCGTGTTCGCGCCGAAGTTGCTTACCGTGGCGCCTCCGGCGAAGGTGCCGTTGGTGAGAGTGACCTCGTAGGCGGTCAAGTTGCCGGTGCCGGACGGGCACGTGAAATTCGTCCAGCTGACGGTCGCTTCGCCACCCTCGACGATCGTGGCTGCAGCCGAGAACGTTGGCGCGTTCTGCGGGGTGCCGACCGCCACCTGATCGGTGTAGCGGTACAGCGTGATCGAGGTTCCCTTGGTCAGCTGCCCCTCGGGGCTGACGCGCTCGACCGTTCCCACCTGCTCGGCTGTCGTCGCGGCTGAGCCATCCTGACAGGCGGGGACGAGCCCCGCTTCCGTGGCGATTGCGATGGCCTCTTCGCAATCCAAGCCGACAAGGCCGAGATCACTGACATCGATCGGCGGGTCTTCGGTCTCAGTAGGCGAGGGCGTCGGCGTGTCCGACGGCGTCTGCGAGACCGAACTCGACTCTGTCGGGTCGGCAACGCCGCCGTCGCCCTGGCCGAACAGTGCCCACAGGGTGCCACCAAGCACGATCACGAGCAGTGCGATGAGGGCGACCAGGGGCCACGTCCACGGGCTGCGCTTCTTCTTCTGCGGATCGTCGCCCTCTTCGCCCTCAACGGGCAGCGTTGCGGTGGTGGGGAGGATGCGTGTGGTGCCATCATCGCCGGATGCCGTCAGCATCCTGGTCGCGTCATCTGATGCCGCTCCGTTGGCGATGGCAGGCACCGCAATGGCCGCCGAGTTCAGATCGCCGCGGCGCAGCGCCTGCGCGGCTCGCGCAACCGTCGCTGAGGAGCTCGGCCGGTCGCCCGGCTTCTTGGCGATCATCGCCATCACGAGGTTTTGTACAGGGATGGGCACGGTCGCAGGCAGCGGCGGTGGCTGCTCGTTGATCTGCGCCATCGCGATCGCCACCTGCGATTCGCCGGTGAACGGACGCTTGCCCGCAAGGCACTCGTAAGCGACGATGCCCAGCGAGTAGGTGTCGGTCGCGGGGGAGGCGGGGTGACCGGAAGCCTGCTCGGGGGAGAGGTACTGCACTGTGCCCATGACCTGGCCGGTCGCGGTGAGCGGCACCTGATCGGCGATGCGCGCGATGCCGAAGTCGGTGATCTTGACCCGTCCGTCGGGTGTGATCAGCAGGTTTCCTGGCTTGATGTCGCGGTGCACGAGACCTGCAGCATGCGCGGCCTGCAGAGCGGATGCCGTTTGCGCGACGATGTCGAGGGTCTTGTCTGCGCTCAGCGCACCGTCGCGCTCGAGGATCGTGGAGAGTGCCTCGCCAGGCACCAGTTCCATGACAAGGTACGCGCTGCCGTTCTCTTCGCCGTAGTCGAAGACGCTCGCGATGCCTTCGTGGTTGACGAGTGCGGCGTGCCGGGCCTCGGCACGGAACCGTTCGAGGAACCCAGGGTCCCCCATGTACTCGTCTTTGAGGATTTTGATCGCAACGGTGCGGCCGATGACGTGATCCGTCGCCTCCCACACCTCGCCCATGCCGCCGATCGCGATTCGCGACTGCAGCTCGTAGCGACCACCGAACGACACGCCTTGCGTCGGTCTCATCTGCCCAGCACCGCCTCTATGACCTTCTTTGCAATCGGAGCGGCGATGGTGTCGCCGGTTCCGGACTGCCCTTTACCGCCGCCGTTCTCGACGACAACTGCTACTGCCACTGCCGGGTCATCCGCCGGCGCGAAGCCGGTGAACCACAGCGTGTAGGGATCTTCCCCGTTCTCCGCGGTTCCCGTCTTTCCGGCCACGTCGACCCCGTCTATTCTTGCACCCTGGGCCGCACCTGTAGCGACGCTCGCGACCATGGCGGCGGTCACCGCATCGGCGACCTCCTTAGTGGTCGCGGTGGCGTACTGGCTGTCCTCGTACGAGCGCACGACCGACAGGTCGTTGCCGATCACGGCATCCACCAGGCGCGGGTTCATGACCACCCCATCATTGGCCAGGCCCGCAGCGACCATCGCGATCTGCAACGGGGTCGCTGTGACCGCCCCCTGACCGAAGCCGGTGAGTGCGGTCTGCGGGTCATCGAGGGCGCGGGGATAGCTGGACGGGGTTGATTTCAGCGGAGTGTCGAAGCTCTGGTTGAAGCCGAACTTCTCTGCCATCTCACGGATCGCTCCGTCACCCACCTCGACGGCGAGCTCCGCCATCGGGATGTTGCAGCTGAGTCGAAGAGCCTCTGCGATCGTCACGGTAGCCCCCTGACCGCAGGTGCCTCCCCATGCGTTCGACACGGTGGAGTCCGATTGTGGGAGCTGGTAACGGGACGGGTTGGGCAGGGCCGATTCGGCAGTCCATTCGCCGCTCGCGAAAGCTGCAGCGGCCACCACGAGCTTGAAGGTCGAGCCAGGCGGGTTCAGATCGCCCGCGATCGCCCGGTTGTAGAGGGGATCGTCTGGATCGGCGAGGAGCTCATCGTAGGTGGCGTTTGCGGCATCCGCGTCGTGTGTGGCGAGAGTGTTGGTGTCGAAACCCGGGGTCGACACCATCGCGAGGATGCGTCCGGTCTTCGGCTCGATCGCGACGACGGCGCCCTCAAGACCCTGCATCGCGTCGTACGCAGCCTGCTGGGCGGCAGTGTTCAGCGTGAGCTCGACACTCCGACCGGTCTGCGGCTGGCCAGAGACGATCCGTTCGACCTCGGCGAAGAACGCGTTTGATGCGGTGCCGGAGAGGTCGCCGTTGAGTGCCTGCTCAATGCCGGTTTGCGACTGCAGCGCCGGGTTGAAATATCCCGTGACGGCGCCCCACATCTCGGCATCCGTGTACTCCCGCTGGAACTGGTAAATGTCGTTCGAGGGTACGGAAGACGCGATGGCCGTGCCGTCGACAATGATCGATCCGCGTTGGATCTCGTAGCTGTCGAGCCGGGTGCGCTTGTTGTTGCTGTTCTGGCCGAGAGCGTCGGCGTCGACGACCTGAATCCAGCTCGTCGCGGCGAACAGCGACAGGAACATGAACAGCATCACAATGCTGAGCCGGCGGAGTTCTTTGGTCATCCGAAGCTCCTCACGGCTCGCGAGACTTCACAAATGTCACGAAATCCGGGCAAAAACGTGACATTTGCGAAGTCTCGCGAGCTGGTGGGGGGTGGAGGCGTCATCCGATCACCGTCCTCGGCTGGGAGCGCACGGCATCCGAAATCCTCAGCAGCAGCGCGACGATGAGCCAGTTCGCGACCAGCGACGAACCGCCGGCGGCCAAGAAAGGCGTGGTGAGACCGGTCAGCGGGATGACGCGCGTCACGCCGCCGACCATGATGAACACCTGGAGGGCGAGAGTGAACGACAGGCCAGTTGCGAGCAGTTTGCCGAAATCGTCTTGACCTGCGAGCCCGACGCGGATGCCGCGACTGACGAACACCATGTAGAGGCAGAGGACCGCGAACAGCCCGATCAGCCCGATCTCCTCGCCCAGGCTCGTGATGATGTAGTCGCTCTGCGCAAGCGGTGTGACTTCGGGCCTGCCCCGGCCCCAGCCAGTGCCGACGAGGCCACCGTTGGCAAGTCCGAACAGGCCCTGCATCGGCTGGTATCCGGCGCCTTCAGGGTCGACTCGGGACGCGTCGAACAGGAACAGCCAGTTGATGAACCGGCCGTGCACGTAACTGAGCACTTGGGTGGCGACGGCCGCACCGGCGAGAACGAGCCCCAAGCCGATGAGAACCCAGCTGGTCTTGCCGGTGGCGACGTAGAGCATCGCGACGAACATGCCGAAGATGAGGGTTCCGGTGCCGAGATCGCGTTGGAAGACGATGATGCCGAGAGAGATTCCCCACACGACAAGGACAGGGCCCAGTTCGCGCATGCGCGGCCAGGTGATGCCGAGCACCCGGGTACCCACCGACGTGAGGCTCTCTCTCGTGCGCACGAGGTAACCAGCGAAGAACACGGCGAGGCAGAGTTTTGCGATCTCACCCGGCTGAAAAGACACGAACCCGCCGAGGGACACCCACACGGCGGCGTTGGCTTCGTCGACGCGCAGGCCAGGAACGAGAGGCAGCAGCAGCAGGACGATACCGGTGAGGCCGAAGATGTAGGTGTAGCGGAAGAGCACACGATAGTTGCGCAGCAGTATGACGAGTGCGATCGCGCCGGCCAGGGAGATCGCGGTCCAGGCCAGCTGCTTCGTCGAATAAGCGGCCCAACCGGTATATGCCTTCGCGATGTCGATGCGGTAGATCATCGCGACGCCGAGACCTGTGAGCAGCGTCGCAATCGGCAGGACGAAGGGATCGGCATCACGGGCGACCATGCGCAGCACGATGTGCAGCGCGAAGGCGAGCACCGCGAGACCTCCGCCGATGGCGAGGATCATCGGGTCGATCGTGCCGAGAGCTCCCAACTGCACGAGCGTCAGAGCACCCCCGCTGATCACAGTGGCGAACAGCAGCAGGCCGAGCTCCCTGTTGCGTTGCGTTTGCGGCATCCGGATTCCGCGTAGCGCCTTGATGACGCTGGTGTCGGCGACAACGTCGATGCTCATCCGGCGTCCTCCGTCGCAGTGGGCACCGGCGTCGGCAGCGGGGTCTGCGTGCCGGTGATGACATCGGCACGGGCCTGCAGGCGAGCGACGATCGCCTCGGCATCAGAGAGCGAGCGGGCATTGATCGTGCGTTCGACCGAGAGTCGCTGATACTGGGGCAGATCGGCGAGCAGGATGTCGGTATCGCGCAGTGGCGTCGACAGAGTGATCGGGCCGATGTTCTGCTGAACACCTTGGAAGATGACGACCGAGTCCTCGTCCGCACCGACGAAGTAGCGCGTCTGCGTCCAGCCGTAGGCGGCGAAGGCGGCGACGCCGAGCATGGCCAGCACCACCAGCATCCCAGCGATCCATCCGAGGCGACGGCGTTTGGCGCGCCGCCGGTCTTCCTCGATGAGCTCTTCGAGGTATTCGGCGGCCGGTTCGAAATGGCTCGGCTCGTTCGCGGCCTGGCGTACGGGGTGCAGCCAGGTGCTGAGCGATGAGCGGGCGGCCGGGATAGCGACGTTGGCCGGATTGGATGCTGAGCCGACGATCGTCGGGGTGCCGCTGGAGATCGCGTGGTGGCCGCCGACATCGACGAGCACGATGGTGACGTTGTCGGGTGCGCCGCCGTCAAGGGCCTGCTTGAGGAGGTTGTCGGCCGTGCGGCCGGGGGCGATGCCCAGGCGCATCGCTTTGAGGATGTGCGGCTCATCGACCACGCCGGAGAGTCCGTCGGAGCACAGCAGCCAGCGGTCTCCTGGCTTGGTGTGCATGACGAACATGTCGAGCTCGGGATTGGCGTCCATGTCGCTGAGCACACGCATGAGCACAGAGCGGCGCGGGTGGTAGCGGGCTTCCTCAGGGGTGATGCGGCCCGAGTCGACGAGACGCTGCACGAAGGTGTGGTCGGTGGTGATCTGGGTGAGGGCGTCGTCGCGGTAGAGGTAGATGCGCGAGTCGCCGATGTGGCCGATCACGGCGTAGTCGTCGACCATGACGATCGCACTGAGGGTGGTGCCCAGGCCTGCGAGCTCTGGTCGTTCTTTGGCAGCGCGGATCAGGTCGCTTGCCGCGGTGGTCGCGGCGGCCTGCAGGGAGGCCTGGGCGTCGTCGGTGGACGCGTATGCGTGGTCGAGTGACTCCATTCGCCCGATCGCGATGCTCGAGGCGACGTCACCGCCCGCGTGCCCGCCCATGCCGTCGGCGACGACGAACAAGTTGGCGCCGCAGTACCCGGAGTCCTGGTTGTTGGAGCGCACCTTCCCGGTGTGGGAGATCGCAGCGCTTGAGCCCTCGAAGACCATGCGCGTCTTATGCCCGCAGCTCGAAGGTCGTTGCGCCCACCTTGATCGGGGTGCCTAGCGCCAGCGAGACCGAGCCCGTGACCCGTTTGCCATTCACGAAGGTGCCGTTGGTGGAGTCGAGGTCTTGGATCGTCCAGGTGTCGCCACGGGGCATGAGGCGCGCGTGGTGGCTGGAGGTGTAGTCGTCGCGGATCACCAGCGCGGACTCGCTGGAGCGGCCGATCGATAGGCTCTCACCCGTCAGGGGGAGCTCAAGCCCCGCCTTGGGGCCGGAGGTGATCACGAGGCGCTTCGCCGTGGAGAGCGTGGCTGGGCCGGTTGCGGGTTTGGCGGATGCTGGCTTCGGTGCAGCTTTCGGGGCTGCGGCGCTCGCCGCAGCGGATGCCGGCACGGCGGCTGCCTGGTCGGCGGGCAGCTTGCGCACCTTCACGCCGAACAGGTCGGCGCGCAGCGAGTAGACCACAGCGAACACGAAGAACCACAGCAGCAGCAGGAACCCGATGCGAAGCAGAAGAAGGGGCAGCTCGGGCATCAGATCACCCCGAACGCGCGGGTTGCGTCGTCGTCACGAGGGCGGGCAGGGCGCGCGGGAGCCGCAATCGGGACGATCGTGAAGACGATGTCGGTGCGACCGATCGTGATTGTGGTGTCGGTCGGCAGCGGGGCCTCACGCAGTTTCTGCCCGTTCACCTTGGTGCCGTTGGTGGAGCCGAGGTCGCGCATCATCGCGCGCTCGCCGTCCCACAGGATCTCCGCGTGCTTGCGACTGGATCCGGCGTCGGCGATCGTGATGTCGGCATCCGATCCTCGTCCGATGACCGTGCGCGCCTTGGTGAGCGAGTGGCGGCGACCATCGACGTCGACCACGGCCTGCCAGCTCACGCGGCCCTCGACCGTTCCCGAGTTCACACGCACGGTGCCGGTCGTGACACCCGCATCGGATTCGAGAGTGATCGCGAGCGGCCCGGCGAAGCTGTACCCCTGCGACTTCGCGTGCTTCGTCAGCAGCGCGTGCAGTTCATCGGTGAGGGCGCCGCCGAGGCCCAGCATCCGTTCCGCGTCGTCGGGACTGAGGCGCACGACGAAACTGTTGGGTGTGATGATGCGGTCGCGGCTGACAACGGCCGCCTTGGTGTCGGCTTCGCGCCGAAGCGCCGAGGCGATCTCGACCGGTTGGATGCCGCTGCGGAAGGTCTTCGCGAAGGCGCTGTTCACAGCGCGTTCGAGACCCTTCTCAAAGCTGTCAAGTAGTCCCACTGGGCTCCTCTGGCATGCCGACCGGTGGGTACATCGTAGCCAGGTGTCCTGAGTGAACGCCGCTGTGCGTCTGAACTCTTTGTGTGGGGCGGGGTTCTTGGCGTTGTTCGCGGTCGCCGTCGCGGCGGCCGTCGCGACGCCTGAGCGGCGCTGGCGAGTGGTGGGATGCTGTTGCCCGGGGTTCGGGCGAGTGAATCGCGTGATATCTTTGGGAAGTTGAGTTCTTCGGAGCGAGACGCTCGCGCGAGTGGCGGAATGGTAGACGCGCTGGCTTCAGGTGCCAGTGTCCGTATGGACGTGGGGGTTCAAGTCCCCCCTCGCGCACGAATGGAAAATGGCCTCTGACCTGGGGTTTAGATCACCGGGTTGGGGGTCATTTTCGTGCCATGTGCTGAGATATGTGCTAAGGCCCACCGAGATGGGCCGCGAAGCGGTCTGCTGCGGCTTTCTGCATTGTCGGGGTGACATGGCTGTAGATGTTCATCGTGGTGGTGATGGTGGAGTGCCCCAGGCGCTCCTGTACCAC
>JASGEY010000048.1:0-42136 GCA_047605925.1 Microbacterium sp. | reverse complement strand
TACGCGCGCTCGTCCACATCCTCCACGAAACCACCGAACCCGCTCACCCCGAACTATCCCTGACCGCCTAACCAACAACCATCAAGGAAACAACCCGAGTGACACCACACCACGGGACTTGACCGCATTCGCGTGGCTCACCACAACCGACGCGTGATTCACCATTCCCTGAGCGCAGTGAATGGGGAACCCGAGGGGATCAGCAGGCTGAGAAACGTCACCATCGCTGAACTCAATACAGTGATGGCGACGAATCGCCATCCGAAGATGAGGAGAAGTTCAGGATCGACGATCGACGGCAGGATGACGATCCATGCAATCAGCAGACCGAATGCGAGCACTGCCCCCGTGAGCGTCGTCACGATCCATTGTGTGACGTGAATCGCTATGCGCTGACCACGTCGAGCACCGAGTAGTTCGTACAGCGCGTCGTCTGATCGGCGGATCCATCTGATCAGCGCCGCGAATACGCCGAGCAGGATGCCGAGCACCCAGGGACCGGCGGCCAAATCTCGATGTGCGTAGAGCCGTCGGAAATCTGTGAAGAACTCCGATGTAACCAGACGATCCTGCACCAATGTCGGAGCACCGCCACCATCGCCCACAAGAGCGGTCACTGCGCTGCGAACACCTTCAAGCGATCCAGCACGCGCCTCGATCAGGCACGTGTCGGCTGTCTGAGTAGCTGACGCAGGCACGAAGATCGCACCGCCGTACTCCTCGCCCAAACGCTCCAGTTCAGACACGACCTGCACGTCGAGGGGGTCGAGCGTGAATGACGGTGTCGTTGGTTCCGCAAGAGAGGTACCGCTCGATTCAAGAATGACACGTGAACCGGTCGATACCCCCAGCGATCGAGCGGAATCGGGCGACATGAGAATCGCTGTGCTCGACGAACTGTCCAACCCGAGGATGCCAACCAGCCCCGGACTGTAACCAACAACGCGAAGGGACGCATCGGGACTCGTCGCCAGATGAGCTCGCAGTGCGATGTTTGTGGTCGCACCAGCACCGATCACTGCTGGCTGCTGACCAACGACGTCACAGCGCCCCGGCGAAATTCCTTCCTCGTCCGTTACGACGAGCAACCGTCCACCGGCCGACACCCATTCCTGTTCCTGTGCGACGATGTCGCTGACACGGAGCGCATCTGCCCCTGCTCCCACTGCGATCCCCAGAGACATGAGCAGCACCGAGACTACGGAGATCCAGCGTCCATGTCGGAATCGTGCGTACCCTTCCCTGATAACTGAGCGAGCCTTCCATCCGCTCATAATCGCGTCTCCGTCAGGTGCCCTGAATCCATCCGGTAGATACGATCGCAGCGGCGTGCGACCTCAGGATCGTGCGTGACGATCACCACACCGCGGTCCCTCTTCACTGCAGTGAGCATCCCAATCACTGAGCTAGTGGTCTCTGAGTCGAGCTGACCGGTTGGCTCGTCAGCAAGAATAAAGGCGCGCTCGCTCGCCAGCGCGCGCGCTATCACCACGCGCTGCAACTCACCTCCGGAGAGAGTTCGAACCGGCGCATTCACTCGATCATCGAGCCCGACACGCGCAAGTGCGGCGACAGATCTTCTCCTGCGCGTGCCCCTATCGATATCGTCTCGGAGGGCGCCGAGCTCGACGTTGTCAATTACGGTTCGGTCCCTGAGTACATTGAGCGTCTGGAACACCCACGACACCGCATCGGGCAGCGACGATGAGCTGCCCTCTAGGTCTATCGAGCCGGAAGTCGGACTCACTGCCCCGCCGAGAAGCCCAAGCAGAGTCGACTTGCCGACTCCCGAAGGTCCGACGATAGCGATGGACTCCCCCACTCCGACACACAGCGCGACGTCTTTCGCAATCACACGGTCGTGGTACGAGAATCCGACGTCGGTGGCCACTATCCGCATGATGGGGATCGGATCACACTTGTCGGGTTCGAGAGCACAGAAGCCAGTCCATCGATCGGCGTAATCGACTGAGTCCCCACCGTGCTGCCTACAACGGTCACGGGAATGGGGGCGGCATCGACATCCGGGTACACGCACATCGCGCCGTTACTGTCGGTCACCACGGATCCCGCAGGCAGGACGATAACGTTTTCGCTACTCGCACTGCGAATGCGCCCCGAGCCCTCGGTCTCGATGCCGAGCGCCGCTGCCACTGCAGAGGCGGCTTCGGTGTCGGTGATGACGCCCGAAGCAGAAACGTAGGGCACCGACGCCGTTCCCACTTCGAGAATGGATTCAACCCCAGGAGGATATGACGCGAGCTCCGCCACGGTAACGCTCACGGCGACAGCCTCCCCCTCGGCGATGCTGGTGTGCGCGCCAACAGTCGCGCCGATGCCCACCGACAGTCGCGCCGGAGCGAGCGGAGTCGGCCCGACCCACGTCACCCACCCGAGATCAAAAGCCGCGCCCCCGGAACCCGGCAGCCCGTTCTTCTGCCGAAAGTCGGCGACTGCCGACGTAGTCTCCGACCCATATCGGCCGTCAGTCTCCACGTTGTATCCCAAGGACGCCAACCACTGCTGGAGGCGCACGACATCCGGGCCTCTGTCGCCCACTGCTAGGGAGCGATAGAGCGGTGCCGAGGAGACCATCGCGAGGACCGGAACATCATTGACCGCAAATACTCGAGAGCCGTTACTAATTTGGCTTCCCTCGACGATGTCGAGAGAGGTCAACACACCATCTTTCGGCGACGCAATCACTGGTCCGGGTCGCGTGTGCACAACGACAGCGGCAGCTGTGGTGATCACCCGATCTGTAGACTCCACGTCGATCACAACGGGCAGAGCCCTCAGTGGTTCAGAGAGCGGATCAGGTGTCGCAGCATCGACGCCTCGTGCGAGCCATCCGACCGCACCCGCGAGCAAAATCAAAACACCCGTCACCCCAATCCGCGCCACCCGTGAACGCCATACCTGAGACGTTGTCGCTTCACGAGCCGTCACTGCGGCACGCCTACAATCTTCACGCAGTCGACCCCCGTACGATCCAGCGTTTCGTAGCTCAGAGCAAGAAGATCGTCACGGCTCGTTCTCGCCTCGGGATCGGCACCCTGTTCCTCAAGACACGAAACAAGCGCGTCCCTGTATGGGGAGAACCTCGCCTCGACTGCTTCAACAGACGACGGAGAAGTCTGATACAGCATTTCAACCCAATGACTGTGGGTGTACCGGCATGCATCTGAGACTTTCAATGTCTCCTCGTCACTGCGCCCATCGGACGTGGCCGCGAACGAATAGCGAATCTCTGGAAATCCACGGTAGTCCGTCACCTCGTCCCCGATGACATTGATTCCTGCGTCCTTAATGCACGAAACCGTGCGACTGACGGCCTGTTCGTAATCAGGGAAGGAAACATCGGCGCCCTTGTCGATGACGTCGAGCTGTTCTTGGCTCGCGCCTTTAGCCTCGGCCTCAGCCCTCAAAGACTCCAGTGGTGATTCCGTTGGATATCCTTGCGGGTTCACCTCGGGCGAACCGGTACAGCTAACCATGAGAATCACCGCTGCCAGGACGATGGTAGCGGTCCCAGCGCGCCTGGACGTCATGAACCGGAGTGTCCGCTCGCGAACAGCTCTGCCGTCGCCGGCGTCTGAACCGCATCACCTGTCGTGTAGTACCACGACGTCCAGTAGTTCGTTGAGCTCCACACAGGGTCGTATCGGTGGCGAACGCCGAGAGTTCCACACTTCCCGGAGGCGTCCGTCGTGCGTGCGTAGTCGTACGCGGAGCTCGCATAGTCTGACCGCACGCACCCTGCTCCCGCCGTTGCAGGTGCTGCGCATGCAATACTGAGGCCAACCGCGGCTATGGCGCTCATCGTCGCTGCCGCGATAAGCGTTCTGACTTTGCGCATCATTCCTCCGATCATTGTGCAGCTACAGCGTTAGGTTCCCAGCAACAATGTGGGTTGTCAAGGCGACGACGTGCCTCAGGTTCTTTAAGCGCGGGGCGTGCCTGTGTGGAAGGTAAGATTCCGTTGGCCGCGAGGGGTCATGTCACGAACACGATCAGGACCGCGTACCCGAAGGCATCGAAGAAGGCCCGTGCTCGGATCCTGGACGAGGTGATCGCGACGACCAGGATGGAACGGTCGACCTCGCGGCGGATGCCGACCGGGCCGACATTCTCCGAGGAGTTCTGCCGCACCCCGAACGATGACCGACCTGGTCACCGCGTGAACCCAGACCACGTCGATCCGCAACAACGCGTCCACATGGATCGTCGGCGCTGTCTCTGACCTGCAGGGCGTGGTCCCGTTCCCGCTACGCGTGTTCGACTCCGACAACAGGTCCAAGTTCATCAACCACACCGTCGCGAACTGGCTCCAAGCCCGAGCGCGGTAACCGGGTCATTAACCGGCGAGGTAGCCCAGTCAGCATTTGGGGCAGGAGGGATGATCGCTGTCATGGCTCCACGCTATGGCGTGCCGCCGCACCCGCGATACGGAGTCAACCGGACTCTCCGGTTCGGGTTTTCCCTACTTGCGGTCGACCGCAGCCGCCCACAGCCTCCGGCTCAGTTCGACATGAAGCCGACGAGCAGGCCGCCGGTAACCTTCACCGCCAAGTTGTAGATGCCCGCGATCACAGCACCGAGAACCGTGAAAACGATGAGGTTGAGGATCGAGACGACGGCAGCGAACGCCATCACCTGCGGAAGCCCGGCCACCTCGGCGAGCGAGAAGTTGCTGACACTGAGACCCTCGATGAACTCATCGGCCTGAGCGATGATCCCGGTCGACTGCAGCACCATGTAGATCAGGAAGAACGACACCATCGTGGCGATCGCGAGCGCAACAGCACCGAGGAACGACAGCTTCACCGCTGACCAGAAGTCCACATACACCAGGCGCAACCGCACCTGCTTGCCGCTGGTCTTGCGCGTGGACTTCTTCGCCAGCTTGTCGGCTACGGTGCTCATGCGGTTTCCTCAGGGGTATCTGTCGTCTCAGGGGCGTCGGACTCGGCATCCGCCTCATCCTCCCCGAGTCCTCGTTCGCCATTGCGGGCTATCGCAAGGATGCGGTCTGCGTCCGTGGTCCGTGCGAACACGACACCCATGGTGTCGCGGCCCTTCGCGGGCACCTCGGCCACGGCAGAGCGTACCACCTTGCCGCTGGAGAGAACCACCAAGACCTCGTCGTCCTCCGCGACGATCAGACCGCCGGCAAGAGTGCCCCGATCGTCGCTCAGCTTCGCGACCTTGATGCCCGTTCCACCACGTTTCTGCACCTTGTACTCGTCGATGCTCGTGCGCTTGGCGTAGCCGCCATCGGTCACGGTGAACACGTACGAACCCTCGGTGGCGACGGATGCTGAGAGCAACGAGTCCTGAGGAAGTTTGAACTTCATCCCTCGAACGCCCGCAGTCGCCCGACCCATCGGTCGAAGCGCCTCATCGGTCGCACTGAAACGCACCGAGAAGCCTTTTCGACTGATCAGAAGCACGTCGTCTGAGGCGTTCACCATGAGAGCAGAGACGAGTTCATCGTCGTCGTTCAGCCGGATTGCGATGACGCCGCCCTGCCGGTTGGTGTCGTAGCTGGACAGGTTCGTCTTCTTGACCAGGCCGTCACGGGTCGCCAACACCAGATAGTCAGCGACCTGGTAGTCGCGGATATCGAGGATCTGCGCGATCTTCTCATCGGGCTGCAGGGCGAGCAGGTTCGCAACGTGCGTACCCTTCGCATCGCGACCGGCTTCTGGCACCTCGTAGGTCTTCGACCGGTACACCCGCCCCTTGTCTGTGAAGAACAGCAGCCAGTGGTGCGTCGTTGTGACGAAGAAGTGCTCGACGATGTCATCCGCTCGCAACTGCGCACCCTTGACACCCTTGCCGCCGCGGTGCTGTGAGCGGTAGTTGTCGCTGCGCGTGCGCTTGATGTACCCATCGCGCGTGACGGTGACGACCATCTCCTCCTCGGCGATGAGGTCTTCCATCGAGACGTCGCCGTCGAAGCCGTGCATGATCTGGGTTCGGCGCTCGTCACCGAAACGGTCGACGATACCGGTGAGCTCCTCGCGAATGATGTCGCGCTGCAGCGCCTCGTCAGCGAGGATCGCGTTGTACTGGGCGATGAGCTTTTCGAGCTCTGTCGCCTCGTCGAGGATCTTCTGACGCTCAAGCGCAGCGAGTCGGCGCAACTGCATTGCGAGGATCGCATCGGCCTGGTCGTTATCGATGTCGAGCAGCGCCTTGAGTCCGTCACGCGCCTCGTCAACCGTCGGCGAACGACGGATGAGAGCGATGACCTCGTCCAACGCGTCGAGCGCCTTGAGGTATGCACGCAGGATATGCATACGCGCCTCAGCCTTGGCGAGACGGAAGCGAGTGCGCCGCACGATCACTTCGAGCTGGTGACCGATCCAATGCGTCACGAAACCATCGATCGCGAGCGTCCGCGGCACTCCATCGACGATCGCGAGCATGTTCGCGCCGAAGTTCTCTTGAAGCTGGGTGTGCTTGTACAGGTTGTTCAGCACGACCTTGGCGACGGCATCCCGCTTGAGCACGACGACAAGGCGCTGGCCGGTTCGGTCAGAGGACTCATCGCGGATGTCGGCAATGCCGGTGATCTTGCCCTCACGGGCAAGGTCGCCGATCTTCACGGCCACATTGTCCGGGTTGACTTGGTACGGCAGCTCGGTGATCACCAAGCAGGTACGCCCTTGAATCTCCTCGACACCGACAACAGCACGCATCGTGATCGACCCGCGGCCAGTACGGTACGCCTCGTGGATGCCTTTGGTGCCGAGAATCTGTGCACCGGTGGGGAAGTCAGGACCGGGAATGCGCTGAATGAGTCCCTCGATCAGCTCATCACGAGAGATGCCGGGATTATCGAGCGCCCACAGAGCAGCAGCCGAGACTTCACGAAGGTTGTGCGGCGGGATGTTGGTTGCCATGCCGACTGCGATACCGACAGACCCGTTGACGAGCAGGTTCGGAAAACGAGCTGGCAGGACGGTCGGCTCTTGGGTTTGCCCGTCGTAATTGTCTTGGAAGTCGACCGTGTCTTCTTCGATGTCTCGCACCATCTCCAGCGCGAGTGGAGCCATCTTGGTCTCGGTGTACCGCGGGGCAGCTGCCCCCATGTTGCCTGGGGAGCCGAAGTTTCCCTGGCCCTGAGCCAGCGGATACCGCAGCGACCACGGCTGCACGAGACGAACAAGGGCATCGTAGATCGCCGAGTCGCCATGCGGATGGTACTGACCCATGACTTCACCGACGACACGTGCACACTTCGAGAAAGACTTGTCTGGACGGAACCCACCGTCGTACATGCCGTAGATCACACGACGATGCACCGGCTTCAAACCGTCGCGGACGTCGGGGAGTGCTCGCCCAACGATGACGGCCATGGCGTAGTCGAGATAGCTGCGCTGCATCTCCGACTGGAGGTCGACCTGGTCGATCCTGCCGTGGTCGTGACCCTCGTTGATGTCGGGGCGTTCTTCGTCAGTCATGTGTCATTTCCTGGTAGCGGGGCATGTCTCGGCATCCGGATCTCCTCGATGAGCGAGAAGATCGCTGGTGGCGCTAGATATCGAGGAAGCGGACATCCTTGGCGTTTCGCTGAATGAAGCCGCGTCGGGATTCGACGTCCTCACCCATCAGAACGCTGAAAATCTCGTCCGCAGCGGCAGCGTCGTCGATCGTGATCTGGCGAAGCGTGCGAGTGGTGTGATCCATCGTGGTTTCCCAGAGCTCCTTCGGGTTCATCTCGCCGAGACCCTTATAGCGCTGGATGCCGGCATCCTTCGGGATCCGCTTGCCATTCTCAAGACCGTATTTGAGCAGAGCATCGCGCTCTGCATCACTGAACACGTACTCGTGCGGGGCGTTCGTCCACTTCAGACGGTACAGCGGTGGCATAGCGAGATAGACGAAACCGGCCTCGATCAGCCCGCGCATGTAACGGAACAGCATGGTCAAGAGCAGAGTCGTGATGTGCTGGCCGTCGACATCGGCATCCGCCATCAGCACGATCTTGTGGTAGCGCGCCTTCTCGATGTCGAAGTCCTCGCCGATGCCAGTGCCGAAGGCCTGGATCATCGCCTGCACCTCTCGATTGCCCAGAGCCTTATCGAGCCGTGCGCGCTCAACATTGAGAATCTTGCCGCGCAGCGCCAGGATCGCCTGGGTGTGCGGGTCTCGTCCCTGAACAGCAGAACCGCCTGCGGAGTCACCCTCGACAAGGAAAATCTCGCTGATCGATGGATCTTTGCTCGTGCAGTCCTTGAGTTTGTCAGGCATCGCTGCCGACTCGAACACGCTCTTGCGGCGGGCCGTCTCTCGTGCCTTACGGGCGGCAAGACGAGCGGTCGCAGCATCGATGGCCTTGCGAATGATGTTCTTCGCCTGCGCAGGATTGCGTTCGAACCAGTCGCCGAGCTGGTCGCCGACGATCTTCTGCACGAAAGCCTTCGCCTCAGTGTTTCCGAGCTTCGTCTTCGTCTGGCCCTCGAACTGCGGTTCGCCGAGTTTGATCGAGATCACGGCCGTGAGTCCTTCACGCACGTCATCGCCAGAGAGATTGTCGTCTTTCTCTTTGAGGAGGTTGTTCGCGCGCGCGTAGCGATTCACGAGCGAGGTCAGCGCCGCTCGGAAGCCTTCCTCGTGGGTTCCGCCCTCGTGCGTGTTGATCGTGTTTGCGTAGGTGAACACGTTCTCGGTGTACGAGGTCGTCCATTGCATCGCAATCTCCAGGGAGATCTTGCGCTCAGCATCCTCGGAATCGAAGGCGATGATCTCGTCGTTGACGACATCGCTGTGACGAACTCTGTTCAGGTACTCGACGTAGTCGACCAGGCCGCGCTCGTAGAAGAACACGTCGCTCGGTTGAGTCAGCACGCTCTGGCCGTCAACCTCTTTCTCATACGCCGACGACTCACGCTCATCGCGCAGCTCGATACGCAGACCCTTGTTGAGGAAGGCCATCTGCTGAAAGCGGGTTCGCAGAGTGTCGTAGTCGAACTCGACGGTCTCCTGGAAGATCTCCGCATCCGGCCAGAAGGTGATGGTCGTCCCGGTCTCGGTCGTCGCCTCACCTTTCTCAAGCTGCTGCTGAGGAGCACCTCCGTCAGCGAAGCTGTGCCGCCAGACAAAACCCTTCTGTCTGACCTCGACATCGAAACGCGTCGACAGGGCGTTCACAACGGAGGAACCGACTCCGTGCAGGCCCCCTGACACCGCGTAAGCACCGCCGCCGAATTTGCCGCCGGCGTGCAGGATCGTCAGCACGACCTCAACAGTCGACTTCGATGGATCGGAAGAATGCGGATCGACCGGGATGCCGCGCCCATTGTCAACGACACGAACACCGCCATCGGCGAGCAGAGTCACCATAATCGTGTCGGCGTAACCGGCCAGGGCCTCATCGACGGAGTTGTCGACGATCTCGTAGACGAGGTGATGCAAACCGCGAGGACCAGTAGACCCGATGTACATACCTGGGCGTTTGCGAACCGCCTCGAGACCCTCAAGGATCTGAATGGAGTCTGCGCCGTACTCGCCTGGCTGCTGTGCGGCGGGCGACCCCGTTGTCGGAGTCTTCGAGGTTGTCGAAGTGTTCTCATCGGGGGACTCGGTCCCTGAGCTTGTCGAAGGATCAGGCGTCATCAGAGGGCAGTCTCCACATCGATATCACGAACTTTCATTCTAGCGGTCTTTCGTCGTCAATCGACGCTGTAACGCCGTGTATGGCCGTATGAGCGCATGAGACCCCGTTCTCGGTCTCCTACCCGTAGGTATCGCGTGGACCCCGTCCTGGAACGACCCTGGGGCCCCATTTCCATGAAGGGACGTCCGGTCCGATGAAACGCAGGTTCTCGACACCGGCATCGGGAAAGCGTCGTCCAATTTCTGTGAGAATCGTTGCGCGCATGTACTGGAGGTTCTTCGCCCATGCCGTCGAGTCGCACTTGACCGTGAGCATCCCCCGCTCCAAAGACACCGGCTCCGAGTGCTTCGCCGTGTCAGCGCCGACAAGTTCGACCCATTGCAGCACGAGGTCTTCACGTGCCAGAGCCCCCTGCCAGCCGGCATCCTTGGCGAGCTTGTCGAGAACATCACTGAGAGCACCAGGATCGCGGCCGGGTGTGAATGGTGCGTTCTCATCGTCGTCGGACGATACCCGCCGCTTGCGCTTCCAGTTCTTCGTGCTGGGTTGCAGACCACGCAGACGCAGGTAGGTGGCGACCGTTTCAGGAAGATCGGATGCTGTCGCAGTGCGGTCATCGGAGATGTCAACCATCTGTGACCGCCACTCGTTCATCGACGATAGTGCCTGCGTTGATGCGCACGACGTGGCGATGAAGCGCCTCAGGAATATCATCCTCGACGGCGGCGGTCACCACGACCTGCTCATATTCGGCGGTTAGAGCAGCAAGTCGCCGACGGCGATCCGCATCAAGCTCAGCGAAGACGTCATCGAGGATGAGTACGGGATCTCCGGCCGGCGACTCGTTGCGAAGAAGCTCGGCCGAGGCCAAACGCAATGCGAGAGCAACCGACCAGGATTCCCCATGCGAGGCGTATCCCTTCACTGGAAGATCTCTCACCCGCAAGATCAGGTCGTCACGGTGCGGGCCGGTAAGAGTGAGTCCGCGCTCAAGCTCTTGGCTGCGCTTGGCTGCCAGAGACGCGCGGAACATGTCTGAGATGTCTCCTGTGGAGTGGGTGGAGGAAGCATCCGTCATTCCCTCTTCAGGGTCGCCACCTTTGACTGATAATGCCCATTCCAACTCGATCCGGTGGTCTTCGCCGGCGATCGCCTCATATGCTGCTGCCAGCGGCTGCTGCACATCGGCGGCAAGACGCTGTCGCGCAGCGATGATTTCTGAACCAAGAGCGACGAGCTTGTCATCCCAGACGTCCAGTGTGCTCAAGCTATCGCCGCGCAGCCCGCGTGCTCTCGTCGACTTGAGCAGCGCCGTTCGTTGCTTGAGAACGCGGTCATAGTCGCCGAGAACTGCCGACATACGGGGGGTGCGCTGAATCAGCAGCTGATCGGCGAACCGGCGCCGTGACGAAGGGTCCCCCCGAACGATCTGAAGGTCTTCGGGGGCGAACAGCACGACGTGCGCGTAGCGCGGCAGCTCGCTCGGCTTCGACGGCGAGCCGTTGATGCGTGCTTTATTCGACCCCTGTCTGTTGAGCTGAACCTCGGCGAGTACTATGCGTTGCCCGTGCGAAAGGCGAGCGCGGATGATCGCGAAATCCTGACCGTCTCGCACCATCGGAGCATCCGCTGAGACCCTGTGCGATCCAAGTGTTGCGAGGAAGACAACCGCTTCGGCAAGATTCGTCTTTCCTTGCCCATTGCGACCGACGAGTACATTCGGGCCACGATGCAACGTGAGTTCTGCGGTCGCGTAATTGCGGAAATCGACCAGACTCAGGTGCTCCACAATCACAGGAGTATGGGCACCTGTCAGCGCAGCAGGAGATTCGGTTGCAGCAGGTACTTGAACGAATCAAGACCCGCTTGCTCGACCGACGTCTGGCTAGTGATCAGTACAGGGCTGAGCTTATTGGCGTTGTCACTTGAGGTGAACGTGATCCGGACGAACTCGCTCTTGACTGCACCGAGGGCTTCCGTGAGGTACTGCGGGTTCAGGCCGAGCGTCACCTCATCGCCCCCGTGCAGAATCGCGTCGACCGATTCGGATGCACGCGCATGATCGCTGCCCGAGGCATCCATCGTGACGCTGTCGGCCGTGAAGGTGAATCGCAGCGGGGCGGCTCGATCGAGCACGAGCGATACGCGACGAACTGCTTCGACGAGCTCAGCTGTGTTGATGACCGCGTAGTGATCGGTTTGCTCGGGGAACAACCGGCGCACCGGCGGGAAATTGCCTTTGATCAGAAGGGAAGTCACCGTCTTGTTGCCAGCGGTGAAGGCGATGATCTCACGATCTCCAGCGCCAGAGAATGCCACCTGGATAGTGCCGGCGTGACCGAAGGTCTTACCGACCTCTACCAACGTGCGCGCAGGGACGAGGGCCGTCGATTCCACCGCAGCGCCGTCCCATGGGACCTCGCGCAGCGAAACGCGATAGCGGTCAGTGGCCACGAGGCTGAGGTTGTTGCCGGCGACTTCAAGCTGCACACCGGTCAGCACAGGGGTTACATCGTCACGGGACGCTGCGAAGCCGACCTGTGCGATGGCGGTTCCGAATTCGTCAGCGGGCACGACGCCGGTGGTCCCGGTCACTTCAGGGATAGACGGATATTCCTCGACCGGCATGGCAGCGAGCGTGAAGCGTGCGGATCCGCACGTGACGGCGATGCCGCCGTCATCCTCGACCGCGATTTCGATCGGCGCGTTCGGTAGGCGGCTGGCGATTTCGGAGAGCAGCTTGCCGTGCACGAGGATCGTGCCTGGTGTGTCGACGGTAGCCTCGATCGTTGTGCGAGCAGATGCTTCGTAGTCGAACGCCGAAAGCGTAAGACCTGAATCACCCGCTTCGATCAAGACACCCGCAAGAATCGGCTGGGGGTTGCGCTGCGGGAGCAGCTTGACCACGAAGGAAACAGCCTCGCTGAAGACATCGCGGTTGACCTGAAACCTCACGGGTGCTCCTCGTCATTATCTGAACACTTCATCACGACGATCGGTATGACACGATGTGCGCGCCGCTGCCACTGCAGGGCTTCCCATGCTAGCCGGTTCGGCGCCGGGTGGTGGGGTTGCCGGGCGGATGCCGGTACACCTGCACGACCCGGGCACTCATGCACGACGCAACAGCGGATTTGGTCGTGCGTCTGTTCCCGAGACGTGCAACTGTACCCCGCACATCGATGAGGTGATCGGAGCGTGCCTCTATCGGGTTAGTTCTTTAACAGTATTAACCGCTGTGGATACTGTGGATAAGTCGGTGGAAAGCAGAAGCGAGTAAGGAACTACACGCGTGTCAGTTGTGGAGTCCTTGAGGAAACCGGGCGTGAACGGCATCCTCTCGTCTCTGTCTCGTCCGGAAGTTGTCCACAGGATGCATCGCCGTTCCCACATCTGTCCCGATCTGAGAGGCGATCCATCCACACGTTATCCACACATGTGCAATCGCATCATTCGAGCGTGCGACGACCGAGCTGGGTGGTGATCTCGGTCACCTGGTTGTAGATCGAGCGGCGCTCCTGCATGAGGTCGCTGATCTTCTTGTACGCGTACATCACAGTGGTGTGGTCACGGTTGCCGAAGAGATGACCGATCTTCGGCAACGACAAACTCGTTCGTTCGCGACACAGGTACATCGCGATCTGGCGTGCGATCGCGATCTGGGCCGATCTGCTCGACCCGTAGAGGTCATTGACCGTGAGTTTGAAGTACCGGGCTGTGGCGGTGATGATGTCCGTCGGCGAGATGATGTTGTCTTCGGTGGTGTCGATGATGTCGCGCAGCACCGTCTGCGCAAGAGAGACATCGAGCGCCGCGCGGTTCAAGCTCGCGAATGCTGAGACGCGGATCAATGCGCCTTCCAGCTCACGGATGTTCGACGCGACGTTCGTCGCGATGAACTCGAGCACGTCATCCGGAATGTGCAGCGACTCGCTCTGAGCCTTCTTGCGAAGGATCGCGATGCGGGTCTCCAGGTCTGGCGCCTGCACGTCTGTGATCAGGCCCCACTCGAATCGGCTCCGCATGCGATCTTCGAATCCCGTGAGCAGCTTGGGGGCTACATCACTGGTGATCACCACCTGCTTGTTGTGGTCGTGCAGCGTGTTGAACGTGTGGAAGAACGCCTCCTGTGTTTCGGCGCGACCTTGCAGGAATTGGATGTCATCGATGAGGAGGATGTCGACCTCACGATACCGAGCTTGAAATGCGGCACCCCGGTTGTTCGCGATCGAGTTGATGAAGTCGTTCGTGAACTCTTCGCTGGAAACGTACCGCACCTTGACCCCGGTGAACAGAGACTGCGCGTAGTCTCCGATCGCGTGCAGGAGGTGCGTTTTACCGAGTCCTGAGTCGCCATAGATGAACAGCGGGTTGTATGCCTTGGCCGGCGCTTCGGCAACAGCGACGGCAGCGGCGTGTGCGAAACGGTTGGATTGACCGATCACGAAATTGTCGAAGGTGTACTTCGGGTTCAAGCGCGACTCGTGGCGCAGCGGGGTCGGCTGCTCCATGGGCGAATCAGGGCGCTGTTCCACTCGGCCGTAGTCCGGCACAGCAATTGGCACCGTTGCCTGCTCGGCGAGCTCATGGTTCACGACGACGCGATATGAAGTGACCTCGTCGCCGATGTGTGCGAGAGCCTCCATGATCGGCAGCCGAAGCCGCTTGTTGATCTGCGCCGCCGTGAGGTCGTTCGGAACTTCAAGGTAGAGAGTCGCTGCCATGACCCCTGCAGGTACGGCGAGATTCACAAACCCCTTCAGTTGCGGAGTGACACGTTCGTCTTCTTCGAGCAGCTGCTGTACCGCGGTCCAGATAGGAACGTCTGGCTGGTCAGGTGAGGACATGGCGCTCCGAGCGTGGACGGAAGGGATGCCGTGAAACAGGCCCCTGTGGATAACTTCGGATGCCACGGTAGTCATCTGCGCCCCTGACAGCAACCTGCCGAGGGAAAAGTCGCGGGCGTGTTGTGAGCCACAGCTGCCCTCAGTTGTGGATAATTGCTGTGCGGTTCGGTGAGGATGAGAGCCCGGTGAGCGCGCAGATTTGCTCTACGCGTCGGTAGCACGTACCCTTAATCGGTTGACTTATGCCTGAACGGCAGATCCCTATGTCTCCGGTCGAAACGAATCCGGTGGCAGCATTCCCGGAGTGAACCCATGAGCAAGCGCACCTTCCAGCCCAACAACCGTCGTCGCGCCAAGAAGCACGGCTTCCGTGCTCGCATGCGCACCCGCGCCGGCCGCGCCATTCTTTCGGCCCGCCGCGCGAAGGGCCGCGTCGAGCTCTCCGCCTAAGTCGCTGTGCTCGCTCGCCCGTTCCGGCTGACCCGCGGGAGCGACTATCGACTGGTCGTTCGCCGCGGTTCTCGGTGTGGCGGGTTGCGCGTCGTGACTTCGATGTTGTCGACGGGCGAGAGCAGAGCTCCCCGGTTCGGGTTCATCATCAGCAAACAAGTCGGCACTGCTGTGGTCCGCAATACGGTGCGTCGGCGACTCAAGGCCGTGTGCGCCGGGGCACTCCCGCGTGTCCCCGAGGGCACGGATGTCGTCATCCGTGCCCTTCCTGCATCCGCTACTGCGACGTATGCGGAACTCACTGCCGATGTGAACCGTTGCCTTTCTCGGCTCGAGCGGATGCCCGCATGAGCGCTTTGCCGGCGACGTCCATCGGGACGGGGCGGATGCAGGTAAGGAACCTTGTTCGCAGCATCCCGCTCCTTCCACGCAACCTGGTTCTCGGCTTTCTTACCGCGTATCGAGCAGTCATCTCCCCACTGTATGGCGATGTCTGCGCCTACTACCCGTCATGCTCGGCATACGCTGTAGGTGCGGTTCAGCAGCACGGAGCTTTGCGGGGAGCGTTGCTGTCGGCCTGGCGCATCCTGCGTTGCAATCCTTGGACTCGCGGAGGCGTCGACGATGTTCGTCCGCACACACACTTTCCCTACGACTTGACCGCACACGGTTTCGTCGTCCCTGCCCGAAAGGACTGACCATTGGGTCTTGACCTCCTGTTCGCTGCGGAAACGCAGTCTTCGACTGACAGTGGCTCTGGCGGGTTCGACCTGCTCGGCACCATCCTTTGGCCACTTAAGTGGCTGGTGGAGCTCGTGCTCGTTGCCTGGCACTGGCTGCTCACCGCAGTCGGGCTCCCGGCCGACAGTGGTTTGACGTGGGTGCTGTCGATCGTCGGACTCGTCATCGTCGTGCGCGCTGCTCTCATCCCACTTTTCGTGAAGCAGATCAAGAGCCAACGCAAGATGATGGAAATTGCTCCTGAACTGCGAAAAGTCCAAGACAAGTATCGCGGTAAGAAGGATCAACTCAGCCGTGAGGCGATGAGCCGCGAAACCATGGCGCTGTACAAGAAGCACGGTACGACGCCTGTTTCGAGCTGTCTTCCCTTGCTCGTGCAGATGCCGGTGTTCTTCTCGCTGTACTCAGTGCTGAGCGATGTGAAGAAGCATGCTGAGGCCGGTATCGGCGGGGTGGGATTCCTCAACTCCGAGCTCACCAAAGAGTTCTACGATGCCAAGTTGTTCGGAGTGGCCTCACTGCACGAGACCCTCGGAGATGCGTGGGATGCGCAGAACACCACCGCGATCACAATCCTCGTGATCCTGGTCATTCTCATGATCGCCTCTCAGTTCTTCACCCAGTTGCAGATCATCTCGAAGAATCTGTCGCCGGAGGCCAAGACCGGTCAGGCGTACCAGATGCAGAAGGTGATGCTCTACGTCCTGCCATTGGGATTCATCTTCTCTGGTGTGTTCTTCCCTCTCGGCGTCGTCGTGTACTGGTTCATCTCGAACCTGTGGACCATGGGTCAGCAGTTCCTCGTCATCCGCGAAATGCCCACTCCTGGTTCAGAGGCAGCCAAAGCGCGCGAAGAGCGCCTGGCACGCAAAGGGAAGGCAATCAACTCTGCAGGCAAGGTTGTTCCGCTCGCCGTGTACGAGGCCGAGCAGCAACGTCTGTTCGAGGAGGCCGAGAAAGCCAAAATCGAGGCTCCTAAGCGCCAGCAACCAGTCAGTAAGAAGCGTGCGAAGAAGAAGGGGTCGGGGGCATGAGTACGAACCTGACGGATTCCACCGAGCCTTCGGTGGCCCAGCTCGAGAACGAAGGCGATATCGCTGCGGACTACCTCGAAGAACTCCTCGATATCGCTGATATTGATGGGGATCTCAACCTCGACGTGCGTCAAGGTCGCGCGTACGTGTCGGTCGAGGCTGAGGGAGACGGTCTTTCACTGCTCGCCGCACCTGACACCGTGCAGGCCCTCCAGGAGCTCACCCGACTCGCGGTGCAGAACAAGACAGGGTCGTTCTCACGACTAATTCTCGACATCGGTGGTTCCCGAGACACTCGACGGCGCCAACTGGAGACGCTGGTGGATGCCGCTGCAGTGAAGCTCGGCGAAGGATCCTCCCAGGCGTCGCTCCCTGCAATGTCGAGCTACGAGCGCAAACTCGTACACGATATTGCGGCCGAGCGTGGTCTCGTGTCCGAGTCGTATGGCGAGGGCTCTGACCGACACACCGTTCTGCGTCGTCGGTGATGTTTCACGTGAAACATGAGTGACGTCGAACTCGAGCCGACGGTTGCCATAGACCTCTTCGGTGATCGGATCACGCTTGCTCGCCGGTTTACAGAAGCGTTGACGCGCGAGGGTGAAGAGCGCGGACTGATCGGTCCGCTCGAGCTTCCTCGTTTGTGGACCCGCCATATTCTTAACAGTGCGATCGCGGCTCCACTGTTCTCGGGGCGCGTTGCAGACATTGGTTCTGGCGCAGGTCTGCCCGGTCTTGTGCTCGCCATTGCCCGCCCTGATGTCCAGTGGACGCTCGTGGAGCCTATGGAGCGCCGTGTCGCCTGGTTGACGGAGCAAGTTTCCGAGCTAGAACTCACCAATGTCGAAGTGCTGCGCGCCCGTGCTGAGGACGTGCGTGGATCTCAGGGATTTGATATGGTCACCGCGCGGGCTGTGAGCGCATTGAAGACTCTCATCCCCCTCACCGCGCCGTTGGTGCGCAACGGGGGAGAGATCGCGTTCCTCAAAGGATTGAACGTGACGAACGAGATCGACGCTGCGCAGAAGCAAATCAAGAAGTTTCGGCTAACAGATGTGCGAGTGGAGGTGCTCGGAGAAGGCGTGCTTGCCGAGACGACTCGCGTCCTGCGAGCGACTGTCCACTGATGTTTCACGTGAAACATTTCTCGATCAATCACAGTGTCGCAGCACTCCTAAGCAGAATGTTTCACGTGAAACGTGCCTCCATCCACGAGTAGCAGCAAATGCACAACCCCCCGCCCTCCAATGTCAGCCGTTGCGATTAGAGTGGAACGCAGCCCCGAAAGGAGTGGATGTTTCACGTGAAACAATCCGAACAGGAATCAGTGAACACCTTCGGGATGGACACGCCGCTCGCACGCGAACTCGCCGACCTCACCGCTCGTCGCCGAGTTCTCGACACCGTCAGTGTCGAGTTCGCCGGGGATACCCGTGTCCTCACGGTGAGTAATCAAAAAGGTGGCGTTGGTAAGACGACGACCGCAGTGAATGTTGCTTCAGCGCTGGCCGGCCTTGGTGCAAAAGTCCTCGTGATCGACCTCGATCCCCAAGGCAACGCATCCACTGCCCTCGGGGTACCACACACCACAGACGTGCTCAGCATCTACGACGTGCTCATCAACGATCTGACGTTGGCGGAGATCGTAACGCAGAGCCCGGAACACGAGAAACTCTTCTGTGCACCGAGCACGATCCACCTCGCCGGCGCTGAGATTGAACTCGTTTCGCAGGTTGCCCGCGAACATCGCCTCCGCCGTGCACTCGACGCCTATCTCGAATCCTCACCGAAGGACTTCGTGATCATCGACTGTCCACCATCCCTTGGCTTGCTGACCATCAACGCCTTCACAGCAGCATCCGAGGTATTCATACCCATCCAGTGCGAGTACTACGCACTGGAGGGCTTGAGCCAGTTGCTTGGCAGCATCCAAATGATCCAGAAGCACCTGAACCCACAGCTGCACCTGTCGACCATCCTCTTGACGATGTTCGATGGGCGCACACGGCTGGCTAACCAGGTGGCTGACGAGGTGCGCACACACTTCCCTAAGCAGGTGCTCAACACCGTGATCCCGCGCTCCGTTCGGGTGTCAGAGGCGCCGAGCTTCGGTCAAACCGTGATCGCTTATGACGGGCAGTCCGCCGGCGCTGTGGCGTACCGTGAGGCCGCCGTAGAGATTGCGTCCCGAACGACGCAGAGCAAGGAGAGATGATGGCGAAGCGCACAGGCCTGGGCCGGGGGATCAGTTCCCTCATTCCCACCGCAGATCAGGCAGAGCGCCCGGTAGACGTGTTCTTCCCCGGGGCCTCGATAACCAACGTTGGCGATGCTGGGCAGGGTGCACAGACCGGAGTTTCCGCCGATCTCACGCCGGTTCCCGGCATTCGCTTGATCCACATCGATCCGAACGAGATCATCCCCAACCCCCGTCAGCCTCGTACGCATTTCGATGCAGACGACCTCGCTGAACTTGTGCACAGTGTCCGAGAGTTCGGTGTCATGCAACCCGTTGTGGTTCGGCGCAACAGTGATGGCGCGTACGAGCTCATCATGGGGGAGCGCCGCACACGCGCTGCGCGCGAAGCTGGGCTGGAGGAAATCCCCGCGATCGTTCGCGATACTGCTGACGAAGACCTTCTCCGTGATGCGCTGCTCGAGAACCTTCATCGCTCTGAGTTGAACCCTCTGGAAGAAGCATCCGCTTATCAGCAGCTGCTTGAGGATTTCGGCATCACACAGGAGGAACTCGCGACGCGCATCGGCCGATCACGGCCGCGAATCAGCAACACGATTCGCCTGCTCAAGCTGCCCGTTCCTGTGCAGCAACGCGTGGCTGCCGGTGTGCTCAGCGCTGGTCACGCCAGGGCGATTCTGAGTTTGGACACACCAGATGCGATGCAGCGGCTCGCAGACAAGGTCGTCAATGAGGACCTGTCTGTGCGCGCGACTGAGGCCGCAGCGAAGAGCGAGCCCGCAGCGCCCGGGCGCACTGCGAAGCCAACGCCAGGAGCGCGCCGGGCATACCTCGACGAGGTTGCTGGACGACTCGGTGATCGCTTGAACACGCGAGTGAAGATCGCACTGGGAGCGAGAAAAGGCCAGGTCACGATCGAATTTTCCTCAGTCCAGGATTTGAATAGGATCCTCGAGGAGATCGGAGAATCCGGGTTCGGGCAGGGTTGATCCAGCGCCGAAGGAGAGGACAGCGCGCGTAGGCTGGAGAGATGACAGAGTCCGTACCTCGCCGCGCTAGTCTCGAGGTCTTGCGCGCCGAGGCAGCGGACGAACTTGCGGTGCTCATCCAAGAACGGCTGCTCGGGGGAGAAGACCCCTGGGATTTCATGGAAGAGCTCCCCAGCGTCGACGAGCTCGTCGTGTACCTGCTACGCGCCGACAACATCGCGGCGAATGACGGCGTACGCCCCAACGAGGCCAGGCACTACCGGGTGCTGCGCCAGATCGCGCTGGAGTATCCCGAGCTCACGCCTGCTGTGTGGGGGCTTCTCGATGAGACGCAGCGTCACCGCAGGTGGGATCCGAGCGTTTCCTCCTGAGGTCTCGCAGCATTCCTGCGTACGGGTCGCCGCCTCCGAAGAGACGACGGCTCCGAGAGATCTGTCAATCAGCCGATATAGGCGGCAAGATCCTGTTCGAGAGCGTACTTCGGCTTGGCGCCGATGATGCTTTCTTTGACCTCGCCGCCGACGAAGACTTTCATCGCTGGGATCGAGGTGATCTGGTACTGCATCGCGAGCTGCGGGTTCTCGTCGACATTCAGCTTGAGGATGGTGATCTTGTCGGGATTCTCTGACTGAATCTCATCGAGAACAGGCGAGACCATGCGACAGGGGCCGCACCACTCGGCCCAGAAGTCAACCAGAACAGGCCCTTCGGCCTGCAGGACGTCTTGCTCCCAGGTCTCCTGGCTCGTAGCCTTTGCACTCATCAGCGTTTCTCCTTGGTTCGAGTTCACCCGCTACAACAGCGGGCGAGGGTCACGTGTTCCCGTCGCGTCAGACGACGATGCTCTCGGTGGCGTCGGCAGCAGAGGCGTCATCGAATTCCGCGAGGTAGTGCTCGGCATCCAGAGCAGCGACCGTTCCCGACCCGGCCGCGGTGATTGCCTGGCGATAGGTCGGGTCGATGACATCACCGGCCGCGAATACTCCGGGTACCGAGGTCTTCGACGAGCGGCCGTTCACCCAGATGGTGCCCTCAGCCGTGAGGTCGAGCTTGTCGTGCACAAGATGCGTGCGCGGGTCGTTTCCGATCGCGATGAACACGCCATCGAGCGCGAGCTCACTGACTGTTCCGTCGACGGTGTTGCGCAGCTGCACTCCAGTGACGGCATCCGCCCCACGAATCTCGGAAACTTCACTGTTCCAGACGAACTCGATCTTGTCGTTCGCGAAGGCGCGCTCCTGCATGATCTTCGATGCACGCAGGGTGTCTTTGCGGTGGATCACATAGACCTTGTCGGCGAAGCGGGTGAGGAACGTCGCCTCCTCCATAGCCGAGTCACCGCCGCCGACGACCGCGATCGTCTTCTCGCGAAAGAAGAACCCGTCGCAGGTGGCACACCAGGAGACGCCGTAGCCGGACAGGCGATCTTCCCCCTCGACACCGAGCTTGCGGTAGGCCGACCCCGTCGCATAGATGAGAGCGCGCGTCTCGTGCACAGCACCGCTGCCAAGAGTGACGGTCTTCACTGAACCGTCGACGTCGAGCGATGTCACGTCGTCGTAGAGAACCTCCGTACCGAACTTCTCGGCCTGTTCCTGCAGCTTCGCCATGAGTTCGGGGCCCTGAATGCCCTCGGGGAATCCGGGGTAGTTCTCGACTTCGGTGGTGTTCATCAGCTCGCCGCCGACCTCGACAGAGCTTGCGATGAGCAGCGGCTTGAGGCTCGCCCGCGCCGCATAGATGGCAGCGGTGAATCCGGCGGGACCCGAGCCGATGATGATGACCTGGCGCATATGCTTCTCTCTCTTCGCCCGCGAGGGCGTACGGCTTGCTTCAACCCATCGTAACGGCGGGGCATTCCCAGCGCGGGGGATGCCGGGATCAGCGGCGCAGCATCCGTGTGGCGGCAGACAGCTCGGGGGCGCGCAGGAGGACGAGGACGATCACGTAAACGATCACGGACGCGAGCCCGATCACGCCGGTGCCGACCGCACCGAGAAACCGGTCGAGCACGTTCGTGCCGGTCTGCCCTGCAGCCCAGCCGCCACCGGCTCCGAGAAGCTGATACACACCACAGCCGGCGAGACCGGCGGGTACGGCGGCACTGGCAAAGCGTGCCAGCGCGAACATCGTCTTCGGCAGGTCGAGCCCGCCGAGGCGATTGCGCAGAATCCACATCGCGATGATCGTCTGCACGATCCCAGCTACCGACTGCCCGAGGGCGATCGCTGCGGCGAGTTGATCCCGCGAAGCGATGGCGGCGGCGATCAGAGAGAAGGCGATGATGAGCGCGACCTGAACAAGAGTGAAGGAGAACGGTGTGCGCGTATCGCCATACGCATAGAACGCACGCTGCACGATGAAGAGCACAGCGAGGGGCACGAGTCCAACGAGATAGCAGATCAGCACAGGGGCGGCCTGCTCAGCCTGGTCAGCGCTGTTCGTGAATATCCGGGTTGCGGGCACCGCGGCAACGGCGAGGGCAACACCGGAGCCCACAACGAAGAGGCAGACGAAGCGGATGCAGCGGGCAACGTCCATGCGGACGTCGTCATCTCGCTTCTCGGCTGCATGCTCCGCGATCTGAGTGAAGTAGGGGGTACCGATCGATATCGCGAAGATCGAGTAGGGGAGCATGAAGACCAGCCACGCGGCCTGCATCATGAAGACCGAAGGATGCTCCCCCGAAGCATCCGACACGATCGTGCTCTGCACGAGGCCAGCGATCTGACCCGCAATGACCATGAGGAAGGTCCAGCCGGCCAGAGTCCCCACGTGCCGCAGACCCACTCCACGCCACCGAAAGTCAGGGCGGAGACGCAGTCCGGTGCGGCGCCAGGCGAAGAGCAGGAGCACCGCCTGCAACACGATGCCCAGCGTCGCGGTGCCGCCGAGGACGGCGATCATCGTCGGGTCCCACAGCCGAACCCGGCTGCGGTTGTCGCCGAACAGGGCGATGAAGAGCAGAAATCCGGTGATGGAGACGAGGTTGTTGACGATTGGGGCCCAGGTGTACGGGCCGAAAATTCGCTTCGCGTTGAGCGTCTCGCCGATGAGCGCATACAGACCGTAGAAGAGGATCTGCGGCAGGCACCAGTAGGCGAATGCTGTCGCGAGCGCGAGCTGTTCGGGGCTGAAGTCCTTGGCGTAGACGAAAACCAGCCATGGCGCGAGCAGCATCGCAATGGCGGTAGCGGCGACGAACATCACGGTACCCAGGGTGAACAGCTTGGAGATATATGCCTGACCTCCGTCGCGATGAGTACCGGCGCGTACGATCTGCGGGATGATCACTGCCGTCAGGATGCCGGTCTGAATGATCGTGAAGACGTTGTTCGGCAGCTGGTTCGCGACACCGAAGGCATCGCCGGCCTCGCCGATGCTACCGATCGCCGCCACGAGCACAATCGTGCGCAGCAGGCCGGTGATGCGGGACACGAGAGTGCCTGCTCCGAGGAGTGCGCTGGCGCGACCGAGGTTGCTCATGTCGACACCTGGAACCCTTGGTCCGCGGGTGCGGTCGATTCGCCGGCGTCCGTGACGGCGGCATCCGTCCCGGCATCCGTCCCGTCTCCGGCATCCGCGCTCTGGCGTCGCCTGCGTACTGTCCTGAACACGCCGAGTGCGATGAGTATGACGATGAGGCTGCCGAAAATCGCGAGTCCGATGCCCTCCCACTCGGCGCGTACAGCGACGCGCACCGTTTGTTGCTGGCCGAGCGGCACCCCAGACGAACTGGCCAGCGATAGCCGCAGGTCGAGCTCGCCACTGCCAACGCGGGCCGATACCGGCACCTTGATTCTGCTTGTCGTCGCAGCCTGAATCGTTGCCTGAGTGACCCGCTGCACGTCGAGCCGAGGATCGCTGGGCGACACGGTGAGGACGACGTTCACGGGCCACGGCAGGTCGTTGCGCACAGCGAACGGCAGATCGGCGTTTGCGGAGAGCAGTTGGATCGTGCTGGAGTGCGGAATGTCCACCGCGCTGAGAGTATCGCGGGTGGACTGTCGGTGTTCACTGAGTGCGCCGTCGAACTCAGAAGCGGTGACACTGGCGCCGATCACGCGCAGGATGCGGATTCGCTCGGGGCTCAGGAGCACCTGGGGGTCATCGAGGATGCTGGAGAACTCGCCGAGCGTCTGCTCGTCGCTCAGTAGCAGCTGTAGGGCTTGACTGCGGTCGTCAGTCGCCTCACCGCTAAGCGTGGCGGCCGTGGCAGTCGTGCTGCGCAACGTGCTCAGGTCGACACCGATCGCGTCTGCGGTGGCCACTGCCTCACGAAGGGCTGCCGAGGTGCGGTCTTCATCGCGGGCGAGACCGACTGCGAGGGGTGAGGATGAGCTCTGCGCGGCGAGGAAAAGGTATGCGTTGGCTGCTGCGAGCGACTGAGCACGGGCATCTGCATCGGGCTCGGCGGCAGCGGCGGAGAGCGCTTCAGACGCCGGTGCGTCTGTTACGAGTACGTCCTCCTCACCGACAGACGCATGCCCTGAGCGGGCTTCACTGAATGCGGTCGACGGGAGGATGGTCGACGCCTCTCCTCCGAGATATGCGCGGAAGTCGGCGAGGTCGTCGTCGGTGACGTCGGCGCGGGGCCAGAGGATGCCTTCGGTCGCACCGGGGAGTGCTGTGAGGGCGTCATCGTCAGGAAGAACTGGGCCGTCAGTCGGCGCAGGAGACGGGGTATCGGCTGGGCTCGGCGAGGCTGTCTCCATGATCGGAGAGCTGAAGTTCGCGGCATCAAGGAAGGGGGCGAGTGTTGTCGGCCCCAGCAGGTTCGGCAGGTCCGCCTGCGCTTGGGTGGTGGCGTCGGCATCCCCGAACTGCAGGGCGAATCTCTCGTTGGGAAGCTCCTCCAGCCGCTCCAGCCAGTCGATAGCCGTCGTGGGCGCTGAGGTGCCGAGAACGCGGATCGCCGCGATGATCGCCGGATCGATCGCAAGTACCGCCGAGGTCCCTGACACCCCGTCGAGCTGGGCGGTGAGATTCCCATCGGCGGCGGTCAGCTCGGTCAGCTCGTCAGCGGTGAGCAGGCTGCCGTCGGCAGGAGTGGCAGTGATCGGCACGAACACGGTCGCCTGCGGATGCTGGTCGGCGGAGAGCACCATGACACTGCGCGTTGAGATGTCGTCAGTGAAAGACCCCGTTCCCGTGAGCGTTGCTCGGAGTGGGTAGACGCCAGGCGCGAGGCCGACGAGGGATTCCGGCGGGATCGCCATACTGGAGGTCGTCTCGCTCGCCGCGCTGACCGTTTCGCTGCTGTCGGACCCGATGAGCGCGAAGTCGTCCGCGGTTTCCCCCGCTTCGAGCCAGGCGGTGACAGCCGTCGCATCGGTGAGAGCAGTGCGGCTGAGCTCGATCGTCAGGTGTCCAGTTGCCAGCTCTGCCTCGGTGTCGTTGTGCACGGTGACGGATGCTGTCGCAGCAAGCCCCGGTGTGACAACACCATTCGACCCTGCAGACACAACAAGCACGGGAGATGTCTCATCGGCCTGATCTGCGGCGTACGCCGAGAGGGGTGCGATGGCACTTGCTCCGAGTGCCATCGCGAACGCCACGGCTGCGCACGCGAGGCGCGCACGCCAGCCGTTCTCGGGGATGGTCACAGTCATGGGGTCTTTCTCGAACGCCCGAGAGGGGGGCTGCTCGGGAGTGCTGACCCTGCGATTCTAGGCGGGGGCGCAGGTGAGATCGCTGAGGACGCGTAGAGTGACGGCCGTGTCCGACACCGTTTCTCCTGTTCCCGACCCGCAGCTGTGCTCCGCGCTTGCGACCGATCTCGACGGCGCCGACTTTCATGCAGCGGCTCTCAGAAACGTGTGGGGCGAGGAGGCAGATGACGCGCTTGCGCGCGGGATGCGCGAGCCGATTCTGCGTGCGATCGCCGGAGACGACGGCGTGCTGGCGACTCTTGGTCGTCTGTTCGTGCTGGGGATGCCACAACCCCGTGATGCTGTCGCGAAGGCGTTGCCGCGGCTCGGCATCGAGGGGCTTTCAGGTCTGGGACTCGCTGTCATCGATGGCGACGTCGTTCGGCCGGCAGCACTGTTGCGGCCGCAGTCATTCGCGGATGCCGACGGGGTCTGCGAATTGTGGATCGCCAGCGACCTCGATGAGCTGGCACTCGGGCAAGCACTGCCCGAAGACCACGTGCTCGGGGTGGGCGGCGCTTCGCGCACTCTCGCTGAGGTCGTGATGCCGATCGAGGTCGATCGCGCTCTTGATGTGGGCACTGGCTGCGGTATCCAAGCGCTGATGGTATCGCGGCGCGCAGCATCCGTCGTCGCCACCGACATCTCGGCCAGGGCACTTGCGTATGCCGAGCTGAACGCCCTTGTCAATGGTGTGCACAACATCGAGTTCCGGCTCGGCAGCATGTTCGAGCCGGTCGCCGGGGAGGCGTTTGATCTCATCGTCTCGAATCCGCCGTTCGTCATCACACCGCGCGCTGGGGGAGTCCCCGAGTACGAGTACCGCGACGGCGGACTCGTCGGCGATGCGCTCGTCGAGCGATTCGTGCGCACAGCTCCGGACTTTCTCACTGCGGGAGGCGTTTGCCAGTTGCTCGGCAACTGGGAGTCTTTCGCGATTCCGGAGCGCGGGCTCGATCGGCTGGCCTCCTGGGTCGCCGACGATATCGACCTCTGGGTGATCCAGCGCGAAGAGCTCTCGCCGCTCGCGTACGCCGAGCTGTGGATCCGGGACGGTGGCACGACGCCGCGCGACGCGACGTTTAGCCCGATGCTCACTGCCTGGCTCGACGACTTCGAGACCCGCGGTGTCACTGCCGTCGCATTCGGTTACGTTCTCCTGCGCCGCCCCCCAGCTCGCGAGACTTCGCAAATGTCACGTTTCGAGGGCGAAAACGTGACATTTGCGAAGTCTCGCGAGCTGTTGCGACGGGTCGAGCGGATGCCGCATGCGGTGTCGAATGTCGGAGCCGCGTTTCGGCAAGGGCTTGCAGCCCACGATCTGCTCGCCGAAGGCGGTCTGCCTGCGACGCTGGTCGTCGCCCCCGATGTCACCGAGGCCCGTCATCTGATGCCCGGCGAGGAGGACCCCCGTGTGATCGAGCTGCGCCAGGGCGGCGGGTTCGCCCGGACGATCAGTGTGGATACCGCGCTCGCGGCGTTCGTCGGCGCGTGCGATGGCGAGCTCACTGTGGCTCAGATCGTCGGAGCCCTCGCAGACATCTTCGAGGTTCCTTTTGCTGACCTGTGGGCCGATCTCGAACCGCGCATCCGTCGGCTCGTGCTCGACGGCCTACTCCTTGCCTGAGCATTTCTGACCGCGGAAAACCCTGACGACCCGGCCCCGCACGGCGTGCCCCGCCCGCGGCGCGCCGCCCGGCATCCGATCGCTCTGGGTTTCCTGGCGAAGGTGGCCGCAACCCGCCGGGTACGCTGGAAACCATGCTCAACATGGCTGACGGCCTGACCAGGCTCGGCGCGCTCGCCGAGCATCCGGTCGTCCGCACCCTCGCGGAAGCGTTCGACGCCGCAGGGTTCGATCTCGCCGTCGTCGGCGGCCCGGTGCGCGACGCGCTGCTGGGCCGCGCGACCCATGACCTCGACTTTACGACCAACGCGCGCCCCGACGACATCCTGACCATCGTGAAGCCGATCTCGACCGCGCACTGGGATATCGGCCGCGCCTTCGGCACTATCGGCGCCCGCGTGCAGGGCGAACAGGTTGAGATCACCACCTACCGCGCCGACAATTACGACGGCCTGACGCGCAAGCCGACCGTCGAGTTCGGTGACACGATCGACGGTGACCTCGTGCGCCGCGACTTCACCGTGAATGCGATGGCGCTGCAGGTGCCAGCCGTGAAGCTGATTGACCCGACGGGCGGAGTTGAAGATCTCGTCGGAGGCGTCCTGCGCACCCCCACCGACCCGCGCATCTCCTTCGGTGACGATCCGCTGCGCATGCTGCGGGCCGCCCGCTTCAGCTCGCAGCTCGGCTTCGTGATCGATCAGGCGACGTCAGGCGCGATCGCCGATCTGCGCGAGACGCTGAAGATCGTCAGCCCCGAGCGTGTGCAGAGCGAGCTTGTGCGCCTCATGCAGACCGATGATCCGGTGCGCGGCATCCGCTCTCTCGTCGACACTGGGCTGATCGACGAGTTCCTCCCAGAGATCAGCGCCCTGCGGCTCGAGGTCGACGAGCACCATCACCACAAAGACGTGTACGAGCACTCGCTGACGGTGCTGAGGCAGGCGATCGAGCTCGAGCACTCACGACATCCGGATGCCGGCCCCGATGTGCCGCTGCGCATCGCGGCCCTCCTGCACGACATCGGCAAGCCGCGCACCCGCAAGCTTGAAGATGGCGGAGTCGTGACTTTTCACCACCACGACGTCGTGGGCGCACGCATGGCGCGCAAGCGCCTTCAAGCGTTGCGCTTCGACACTGAGACGACGGATGCCGTGGCCACCCTCATCGAGCTGCACCTGCGCTTCTTCGGCTATGCCGAGGGCGTGTGGAGCGATTCGGCCGTTCGGCGTTACGTGCGGGACGCCGGCGATCTGCTTGAACGCCTGCACATCCTCACCCGAGCCGATGTCACCACGCGCGATCGACGGAAGTCTGCCCGTCTGGCTGCCGCATACGACGACCTTGAGGCGCGCATCGCCGCCCTCCGCGAGCAGGAGGAGCTCGACAGCATCCGCCCGGAGCTCGATGGCAATCAGATCCAGCAGATCCTCGGCATCCGCCCCGGCCGAGAGGTCGGCGACGCGTACCGCTTCCTACTCGATCTGCGCCTCGACGAGGGTGTCATCGGAGCGGATGCCGCAGAGCAGCGCCTGCGGGCGTGGTGGGCAGCCCGCGGCTGAGCGGCGCTCCCGCAGGTGACGACGCCCGCCCTCAGGAGGTGGGTGCTGGCGATGGCTCAGTGGCTGCACCTGTTGGAGTCGGCGTGGGGGTTGGTGTTGGTTCATCCCCGGCGATGTCGGGCGCGCGCTGGAACGGGGGCTCAGGCTGCCTGATGGTCGACTTCTTGAGCTCCCCCGTGCTCGGATCAAACTTGGCCTCGTCGAGCGGGAAGACGTTCCAGATCGGCTGGTCCCGATAGTCACGGAAGGGCACAACGACACTTTCGCCGTCGCTCGCCCACCCATAATCGACACCGGTTCCGTCGGCGCCGTAGAGGTTGAGTGGAGTGCCGTTGTCTGTGTAGAGCTGCACGTGCTCAATCGGGTTGCCATTCTCATCGAAGGCGAAGATGTTGCCGATCTGCACGCCGTCGAGGAGCAGCCCCTGCGGCATGTAGGCGCTGTCGTCGACGTACGCAACGCGGGGTGTGACGAGCGAGTACAGAGCGAACGGCAGGATGAGCACCGCCAGCACGCTGATAACGGTGCGCACGCGCCGAAGCCACGGCTTCGGCAGCCAGAGCCCGCGGCCCCATTGCACGCTCAGCACCACGAGCGCGAGCAGGAGCACTGCGTCGAGGGGCGAGTTCGGAAAGACGGTGCGGCCGGATTCGACTGGGTAGGTCCATCCGGTCGGAAACAGCAGCACGAGCGCGTAGATTCCGAAGCCGCGCAGCGCCCACCACAGCGGCCGCATCGCGAGCAGAAAGTCGAGGGCCCACGCGCCGAAGGCGCTGGTGCGGATGCTGGTTCCCACCCGCGAACGCCAGGCTGAAAGCCGCTCGCCGATGGGCAGACGCGCGGGCTTCGCTGCGCGAGGGGGCAACCCAGCGGCAGCGCGCAGCTCCTCGGCGTAGGCTGCCGGGTCTCCGAGCTCGATCACACCGTCGTTATCCGCAGCCTGATCGGCGAGGTCGGCGGCAAGGCCCGAGAGGATCTCATCGAGCTCGTCACCCGGCAGGTCATCGAGGTGCTGGCGCACGGATGCCGCGAACTGGTGAATCCGCTCATCGATGGGGGCGTCGGTGGAGATGTCGCTGGCATTCATGAGTGGTCTCCGTTCGTGGATGCGCCGGTGTGTGCGGGGGCGAGTAGCGCGGACATCGCTCCGGCGAAGTCCAGCCACGTGGTGGTCTGTGCGTCGAGGGCCGTGCGTCCTTGCGGATTGATCGCGTAGTACTTGCGATGCGGCCCGCCATCCGACGGGACGACGTAACTCGAGAGGCTGCCTGCGGCGTACAGCCGACGCAGCGTCCCGTATACGGATGCGTCACCGACGTCGCCGAGGCCGGCATCCCTCAGCCGCCTGACGATGTCGTATCCGTAACCGTCCTCCGTGCGTAGCACGGCGAGCACAGCGACATCGAGTACCCCTTTGAGCAACTGCGTTGTGTCCATCAGACCTCCTTCAATGCATTGCACACTACTACGTACTAAACAGTAGTGTGTGAGCCGAGACACCGGCGTGTCTCAGCTCATCCCCACTTGCAGGGTTCCCCCGCAGAGGCGCGGCTCGTACACTGATGACCAATGCACCACCGATGATCGGAGACCACAGTGGCTGCGTCGTGGAACGCGTCACGAGATGACCGCACTGCGGCATCGCGTCTATTCATCGAGCGAGCGCACGAGGATTTCATTTCGGGGAATCTCGATGACCAGCGCTTGCAGCAGTTGCGTCCTCTCGTGCGCGAATCATGGGAGCGGTCATGGCGGGAGCGTGTCCGCCCTGACGCCGCCCCAACGCTGGAGATCCCCGAGGACAGGCTGGAATGCTACCGGCTCTCACACCCGCTGGCTTCAGCCATCGACATGATCCGCGCGTTGCTGCTGCCGGGAACCCAGGAGGACTCGGGCGTGATCGTGGCGGTCGGCGATCAAGCCGGGCGATTGCTGTGGGTCGAGGGCGATCACCGGCTTCGCACACTCACGGGAGACATAGGCTTCGTTGCAGGGACGAACTGGGCCGAAGGCGCGGTGGGAACGAGTGCTCCCGGTACGGCTCTGATGCTCGGCGAATCGGTGCAGATCTACGGTGCCGAGCACTATAACCGAACGGTTCACCCGTGGTCGTGCACTGCAGCCCCCGTGCGAGACCCTGAGACGCAGCGAGTGCTCGGCATGATCGACGTCACCGGCGGCGCCGAGGTCGTCACGCTCCAAGCTCGGCTGCTCGTCGACGCGACGGCCCGCGCAGTGGAGTCCGAACTTATGGTCGCTCGCCTCCGCGAACGCAGTGAGACCCCCCGGCGCCCACCGACCTCATCGAAAGCGGCACAGGGCGCCATCCGCAGCATCCTGCATGTGCTCGGGCGTGATCGCGCCCGAGTTGAGATCACCACCGAACTCGGAGCGCAGATCATCGAGCTCAGTGCGCGGCACGCAGCGATCATGCTCATGCTCGCTGTTCATCGGCAGGGGCTGTCTGCCGAGCGACTCGCCGAACTCGTGTACGGCGAAGGGGCGTCCCCTGACACGTTGCGCCCGGAAATGGTTCGCCTGCGCAAAGTTCTGGAGCGCACGGCACCCGACCTCATCCCTGAGTCTCGCCCGTACCGACTGCCGAGGCAGTTGGAGACGGATGCTCACGATGTTCTGTCTTTGCTCGACCGCGGTGCGCACCGCGTCGCCCTCGCTGCGTACCGAGGTCCCGTGCTTCCCGAGTCGAACTCGCCGGGCGTCGAGGAGTTCCGCGAAGACGTGCGCTCTGCTCTGCGCGAGGTGATGTTCGCAGAGGCGAGCATCGACACGCTCCTCGCCTACGCTGAGATCCCTGAGGGTCAGAATGACATCGAGCTGCTGCGCCTGGCATTGGAGATGCTGCCTGCCCGATCTCCCAAGCGGGCAGCTCTCGTCTCTCGCATCGAAAGGCTTGAGGAGGGGGCCTGAGCCCTCAACCTGCCGCCGACACCGATGCAGCGGATTGCAGTCTCGTTACGGTTTGGGACGTGCTCTCGGAATCCGTCACCGTGCGTGTGCATGATTGTGAATTGAGCCCGTCCACCAGACGAGGCTGCACCTTCACAGATGGGGAGATCCATGTCTCTGCGAAACAACACGCGTGGCCGCCTCGGCCTCGCCGTCGGCGCCGTTGGCGTCGCATCCCTGATCTTCGCCGGCTGCGCGTCCGGCGATGACAACGGCGACACCGGTGGCGGGGAGTCCGGCGGCGGCGACATCATCGTCGGCACCACTGACTCGGTCACCACTCTCGACCCGGCCGGGTCATACGACAACGGCTCGCTCGCGGTGCAGACCCAGGTGTTCCCGTACCTGGTCAACACCGACTACAACAGCACCGAGGTCGTTCCCGACCTCGCCGAGACGGCGGAGTTCACCTCGCCGAGCGAGTACACCGTGACTCTCCCCGCTGGGCTGAAGTGGGCCAACGGCAACGACCTCACCTCGGCTGACGTGAAGTTCTCGTTCGACCGCAACCTCGCCATCGCCGACCCGAACGGTGCGTCGAGCCTGCTCTACAACCTCGACAGCGTTGAAGCTCCCGACGACACCACCGTCGTCTTCCACCTCAAGACCGAGAACGACCAGGTCTTCCCGTTCATCCTCACCAGCTTCCCCGGGGCTATCGTCGACGACGAGGTGTTCTCGGCCGACTCAATCACCCCCGACGAGGACATCGTCGCAGCGAACGCCTTCGGCGGCCCGTACGCGATCACCTCCTACGAGTTCAACAAGTCCATCGAGTTCACGCCCAACGAGAACTACAAGGGTCTGATCGATGCGCCGGTCAACAGCAGCGTCATCCTCAGCTACTTCACCGAGTCGTCAAACCTGAAGCTCGCGGTGCAGCAGGGTGATGTCGACGTCGCTTACCGCAGCCTGTCGGCTACCGATGTCGAAGACCTCGCTGGCAACGACAAGGTGCAGGTGATCGACGGCCCCGGTGGCGAGATCCGTTACATCGTGTTCAACTTCAACACGCAGCCGTACGGTGCGACGACTGCTGACGCCGACCCGGCCAAGGCTCTTGCCGTCCGTCAGGCTGTTGCCGACCTGATCGACCGCGAGGCGATCTCGGAGCAGGTCTACAAGGGCACCTACACCCCGCTGTACTCGTACGTTCCCGAGGGCTTCGCCGGTGCAACCGAGGCGCTCAAGGGCCTGTACGGCGACGGCAACGGTGCACCCGACGCTGAAAAGGCGAAAGCGACCCTGGAGGCTGCCGGCGTCACCACACCGGTGAAGCTGAGCCTGCAGTACAACCCCGATCACTACGGTCCTTCGTCCGGTGACGAGTACGCGCTGGTTAAGTCGCAGCTCGAGGACTCGGGCCTGTTCGAGGTCGACCTCAAGTCGACCGAGTGGGTGCAGTACTCCAAGGACCGCACGGCCGACGTGTACCCCGCGTACCAGCTCGGCTGGTTCCCGGATTACTCGGATGCCGACAACTACCTGACGCCGTTCTTCCTCACGGAGAACTTCCTCGGCAACCACTACGAAAACGCCGAGGTCAACGACCTGATCCTGAAGCAGGCCATTGAGCCGGATGCCGCCACCCGCCTCGCCGACATCGAGAAGATCCAGGAGCTCGTCGCCGCTGACCTCTCGACCGTCCCGCTGCTTCAAGGTGCGCAGGTGGCAGTGGCAGGAGCCGACGTCTCGGGTGTGACCCTCGACGCGTCGTTCAAGCTGCGTTTCGCCTCGATCACCAAGTAGCATCACGATCACGACCCCGTCCGCTTCACCGTCCCGGTCGAAGGGGGCGGGGTCGTCGATTTGCGCGAAGGACCACACATGACGAGCACCGACGCTGTGCCGTCCGCCGAGGAAACCTCGGCCGACGGCATCCTCCAGGCCCGCACTGCCCGCCGTCGATCCGGCGGCAACACGCTTGGCCGCTACATCCTGATCCGCTTTCTACTGATGATTCCCACCGTGCTGATCCTGGTGACGGTGGTCTTCTTCCTCATCAGGCTGACAGGTGACCCGATCACCGCTGCTCTTGGCGGCAGGCTCTCGCCCGAGCAGTTGGCCCAGAGAGTGCATGAGGCCGGATATGACCGACCAGTGCTCGTTCAGTACGTCGAGTACCTCGGTCAGATTCTCACCTTCGACTTCGGTACAACCCTCACCGACAATCGGCCGGTGACCGAAGTGCTTGTCACGTACGGCTCCGCCACTGCAGAGCTCGTCATCTATGCCCTCATCATCGCCTTCATCGTCGGCATCCCTCTCGGCATGGTCGCCGCCGCGAAGCGCGACCGCTGGCCCGATGCCACCCTGCGAGTCTCGGCGATTCTCTTTTACGCCACCCCGGTGTTTTTCTCGGGGCTTGTCGCCAAGCTGATCTTCTCGGTGTGGCTGGGCTGGTTGCCGGTTTCGGGCCGCGCGGGTGTGCGCACCGAGATCGCCCTGAGCAGGGAAGGCACCGGCATCTACCTGTTCGACGCGATCGCATCGGGTAATCCGGCATATGTCCAGGACGTTCTGCTGCACGCGATCTTGCCCGCCGCGACGCTGGGTCTGCTCACCGCAGGAATCTTCCTGCGCTTGGTGCGCACGAACCTCATCGGAACGTTCACCATGCCGTACATCGATGCGGCGCGTTCCCGCGGTGTCAGCGAGGGGCGCCTCGTCCGGACGCACGCGTACCGCCCCGCTCTGATCCCGATCATCACCGTGATCGGACTGCAGATTGCGCTGATGCTCGGCGGTGCCGTGCTCACTGAGACGACCTTCGAATGGAAGGGGCTCGGCTTTCAGCTGGCCGCCTATCTGGGCTCACGCGACTTCGTGGCGGTGCAGGGTATCGTCGCGATGATCGCCGTCATCGTTGCCGTGACCAACTTCGTGGTCGATATCATCGCCGCGTTCATCGATCCGAGGGTGAGGTACTGACATGGCGAAGTCCTCTCTCCTCGGGCGTCTTCCGGTGATTCGCCAGTTGCGCCAGGCCGTCGGACTGCAGCGGGGGATGCTGGTCGTCGGCCTCGTGCTGACCGGGCTGTTTCTGCTCGTCGCCCTGCTGGCACCGTGGATCGCTCCGTACGGCTACGACCAGCTCAAAGGCCCTGACGGCAACTTCGGCGCCCAGCAGGCGCCGAGCGCCGAACACCTGCTCGGCACGACCGTCGGTGGGTACGACGTTCTCTCCCGGGTGATCTGGGGGGCGCGTACCGCTCTGCTCGTGATCGTGGTCGCCGTTGTGTTGTCGGTCGTGCTGGGTGTGCTTCTCGGGTTGCTCTCCGGCTATCTCGGTGGCTGGGTGGACCGGGTGCTCGTGGTGATAGCCGATGCGATCTACGCGTTCCCGACTTTGCTGCTGGCCATTGTCGCTGCAATCGCGATCAGCGGTGGCCAGTCGGGGCTGTGGCCTGGTGTTCTCGCCGCGGCGATCTCGATCACCGTGGTTTTCGTGCCGCAGTATTTTCGGGTGGTGCGCTCGGAGGTTCTGCGTGTGAAGGCTGAGGCCTTCGTCGAGTCGGCGCGAGTGATCGGTGCCTCAACGACCCGGATCATGTTTCGCCATGTGTTGCGCAACTCGACTCGTACCTTGCCGCTCATCGTCACACTGAACGCGGCCGAGGCGATCTCGACTCTCGCCGCTCTCGGCTTTCTCGGCTTCGGTATTGAGCCGACTGCAGCTGCCGAGTGGGGCTTCGACCTGAACAAGTCGATCAGCGATGTCGCTGCGGGCATCTGGTGGACGGCGATCCCTCCGGGGCTTGCGATCGTCAGCGTCGTGCTCGGCGTGACTCTCATCGGTGAGGGTTTGAACGACCTCGCTGATCCGCGTCTTCGGGCTCGCCGCCGGGCAGGTGGTGCGGTGCCCGCCGTGGGTTCGATCGGGTCAGTGACCGACGAAGGCCAGGGAGAGGTGCAGTGATGACACAAGCAGTGGACATCCGCGATCTGAACGTCACCTTTGCGACCGACGGCGGCGATGTGCAGGCGGTGCGCGGGGTCAGTCTCGATGTTCGCCCCGGCGAGGTGCTCGCGATTGTTGGCGAGTCTGGAAGCGGCAAGACTGTGACTGCCAGGTCGATCCTGGGGTTGCTCCCAGAGACGGCGATCACGCGCGGTGCGGTGGTGCTTGACGGCACCGATGTGACCCGATTGGATGCGGCGGGCCTTCGGGCCGTGCGCGGCCCGAAGGCGGCAATGGTGTTTCAGGAGCCGTCGAGCGCCCTGAACCCGGTGTTTCCGGTCGGCTGGCAGATCATCGAAGGGCTTCGTGCTCACGGCGGTGTCAGCCGAGCGGCGGCGCGAAAGAGTGCCATCGAGGTACTTCGCCGTGTCGGCATCCCTGAGCCCGATCGCCGAATCGACGACTACCCGCATCAGTTCTCGGGTGGACAGAAGCAGCGCATCGTCATTGCGATGGCGCTGGCTCTCAAGCCGAAGGTGATCATCGCCGATGAGCCGACCACGGCTCTCGATGTGACGGTGCAGGCTGAGATTCTTGAGCTGCTGCGCAGCCTGCGCGACGACGAGGGCACAGCCATCGTGCTCATCACTCACAACATGGGTGTCGTCGCGGATCTCGCCGATCGCGTGGCCGTCATGCTCGACGGCGAGCTTGTGGAGACCGCACCGGTGACCGAGCTCTTCGCGTCGCCGCAGCACGAGTACACCAGGCGTCTGCTCGCTGCCGTGCCACGGTTGCAGGTGACCGACCGTGAGTCGCCTGTTACGGATGCCGCACCGGTCGTGGTCGCGAAGGACCTGGTGATCGAGTATCCAGGCCGGTTCGGCCGCGGTGCTTTCCGCGCGGTGAAGGGTGTGAGTTTCACGCTGTCGCCGGGCGAGGTGGTTGGTTTGGTCGGTGAGAGCGGATCGGGCAAGAGCACGATCGGTCGGGCTATCGCCGGGTTGACGGCGGTGTCGGACGGATCGCTCGAGGTGCTGGGCATGCAGATGCTCGGTGTGAAGGAGCGGCTCTTCCGTCCTTTGCGCAAGGATCTGGGCTTTGTGTTTCAGGACCCGGCGACGAGCTTCAACCCATTGCTGACGATTGCGCAGAATGTGGCGGAGCCACTGATCGTGCATTCAGCGGCAAAGGATGCTGCTGACGCGCGACCTCGGGTCGATGAGCTGCTCGAGGCCGTGCAGCTGCCGGCAGCCTACGGCGATCGGTTCCCGCATGAGCTGTCGGGTGGGCAGCGTCAGCGCGCGTCGCTGGCGCGGGCGCTCGCTCTCGACCCGAAGCTGCTGATCGCCGATGAGCCGACCAGCGCCCTCGACGTCTCAGTGCAGGCGAAGGTGCTGGAGCTGTTCGGTGAGGTGCAGGAGCGCTTCGGTTTTGCGACGCTGTTCATCACGCACGATCTTGCCGTGGTCGACATGCTCGCGCACAAGGTGGTCGTGCTGCACAATGGCGAGATTGCGGAGTCCGGACGGACGGCCGATGTGCTGGGGAATCCGGAAGACGAGTACACCAGGCGACTCATCGCTTCGCTGCCCGTGCCCGACCCTGTGGAGCAGGCGGCGCGACGCGCGGCCTGGGTCTCGCAGCGGCCTACCGAACTGCATACCGGCTCCTAGTATCTTCGGTGGAGCACAGTGCTCCACCCCGGTCGATCGCCGCGACCATTGCCGTTCAGGGGTACGTGCAACTTATTGCAACGGCAGCCGGTATACCGTTATGAACAGACGCGGTGCATTCTGATCAGTCCCCAGCTGATCGCTCGCGTCGGCGGTAGAACCGCCGTCAGGAGGGAGTCCCCAGCTCCCTCTGGCCCCGAGGGGGGACGGGGTGGGTAGCTGATTCCCCAAACAGCACCCACCCCACTGCTTCACTCAGCGAGTACTCCGAGCCTCTCGGTACGTCTCTCAGCTTGTTCACGCTCGCGCTCGCTCGCGACCACGCGCTCGCAGTATGCTTAGGCAAACCTTACTCAATGAATGGGATCCCTATGCTCTCCCCGCGCACCCGAGCCATCACGACTCTCCTCGCCGCGACCATCGCCGCCACCGCACTCACCTCCTGCGAACAAGCGCTGGATCCTGCCGACGACGCCACCGCAGTCGGCGAATCCGGAACGTTCCCGGTCACCGTCGAGCACGCCTACGGCGAGACGACCGTTACCTCTGCACCTGAGCGCATCGTCTCGGTGGGCTCCACAGAGCAAGACACCCTCTGGGCGCTGGGCCTGGAGCCCGTCGGAGTTACCGAGTGGTACGGCGGATACGATTTCGCCTCCTGGCCCTGGGCCGATGAGGCACGCGGCGACTCCGAGCCCGAGGTGCTCACCACCAGCGACGGCCTGGACTTCGAGGCCATCGCCCTGCTCGACCCCGACCTCATCCTCGGCATTAACGCGGGTCTCACCGAAGAGGACTACGAACGGCTGAGCGAGATCGCCCCCACAGTCGCGCATGCGGCCGACTACCCGATGTACTTCGAGCCGTGGGACGTGCAGACCCTGCAGATCGGTGAGGCCACAGGACTGCTGGACGAGGCCGAGCAGCTCGTCGACGACATCAAGGGTCAGTTCGCCGAGGTTGCAGCCGCCCACCCAGAGTTCGCGGGCGTCCCGGTCGTCTTCCTGCAGAATGCGATCTACGACGGCAGTGCGATCGCCTACCAGAACGGCCTGAGCACCGATTTTCTCACCGACCTCGGATTCACGGTCCCCAGTGAAATCGACGCCTTCGCACCCGACGACGAGTCCGGCGGCCAGGCATACATTCCGGTCGAAGAGCTCGACGTGCTGAACGCGGCCGACGTGCTCATCTGGGGTACCGAGAAGGACGACGACATCGCGGCGCTCGAGGCCGAACCGTTCATCACCTCTCTCGTCCCGCACAAAGACGGCAAGGTCGTCTATACCGATGGCGTGACTGCAGGGGCAATCTACTTCACCTCTCCGCTCAGCCTCCCCCACGTGCTGAAAACCCTCGTTCCCGCCCTGGAGACGGCCGTGAACGGCCAGGGCCCCGCGCACACCGCGGAGTGACGACGATATTGCCCGCCGAGCGTGCCCCGGCCGTCATCCGACGCGGCCGGAGCACGCTCGTCTTCGTGCTCGCGGGGCTCGGACTGCTGGTCTCAGCGGTCGTCGGCCTTACGGTCGGCACGAAGTTCATCGGGCTCGACACGGTGCTCGATGCGATTCTTCGGTTCGATGGTGACGCCCTGCAGCTCGATGTGCGCGAATCGCGCATTCCACGCACTGTTCTCGGCATCGTCGTCGGCCTCGCGCTGGGCGCCGCGGGGGCGGTGATGCAGGGGCTCACCCGCAATGCGCTCGCCGACCCCGGCATTCTCGGCGTGAACGCCGGCGCCTCGGTGGCCGTCGCGATCGCTGTTGCCGCGTTGGGCTTGACGTCGTTCCCCGCGCTGATGGCCTTCGCGCTGCTCGGTGCGCTGCTCGCTACGGCGATCGTGGTGCTGCTGGCGGCCGTAGGAGACGGAAGCCCGGTGACGCTCGTGCTCTCGGGAGTCGCGCTCGCGGCGGTGCTTGGCGGTGCCACCACCGCGCTCGTCCTGCTCAATCCGACCGCATTCCTGCAGATGCGCAGTTGGGAGTCCGGGGCTCTTGCCGGACGCGACATCGGGATTCTCACGGTGGCAGGCCCTGCGATCGTCGTCGGGCTCGTCCTGGCGCTGCTGCTCACCCGGAGTCTTGATGTGCTCGCTCTTGGCGATGACACCGCAGCCTCGTTGGGCGTGCGGATGGGCTACGCGCGTACCGGAGCCGTCGTCGTCGTCACGCTGCTGGCCGGCACTGCCACGGCGATCGCCGGTCCGGTCGCCTTTCTCGGGCTCGCTGTGCCGCACATCGCGCGCGGCGTCGCTGGTGCATCTGCGCGCGTCGTGGTGCCGCTGTCGGCGCTGCTCGGCGCAATCGCGCTGGTGCTCGGCGACGTTGTCGGGCGCATCGTGATCGCACCGCAGGAGGTGCCTGTCGGCATCGTCTTGGCTTTCGTTGCCGCTCCGTTCATGGTCTGGATCGGCCGTCGCAGAAGCCTGACCGAGCTGTGAACGCCGAGCAGATTGCGCGCCGCCGGCTGAGACGCCGGGGACTCAGCCACCGCCGGCTCAGCCGCCGCACCCGGTGGGGGCTTGGAGTGCTCTGCGCAATACTTCTCGCCTCGTTCCTGGCGAGCCTGTGCATCGGCGACAGCGTGATCGATCCGGTGCGGGTCGTGCGGTCGATTTTCGAGCAGAGCGGCGGGGTGCGCATGGTCGTTGTCGGATGGCGGATGCCGCGCGCGCTCGCCGCGGTCGTGTTCGGCGCTGCGCTCGCCCTTGCTGGCGCGATCTTCCAGACGATCACTCGCAACGCCCTCGGCAGCCCCGATGTGATCGGGCTCACCACGGGCGCCTACACCGGAGCGCTTGTCGTGATGACTGGAGGACTGGCCGGGTCAGGGGCGCTGGTGACCCTTGGCGCGATCATCGGCGGGTTCGCGACGGCAGCCTTGGTGGCCGCCCTCGTCGCCGGACGCGGTGCGCTCGGCTTCCGCATCGTGATCGTCGGCATCGGGGTGGGTGCGGTGCTCGCGGCGGTGAACGCGTGGATACTGTTACGAGCCCGCCTCGAGGTGGCGATCTCGGCCGCGATCTGGGGCGCAGGATCTCTCGGTGGCATCACCTGGCAGCAGGTGGGGCTGCCTTTCGCGGTCATCGGCGCGCTGTTCGTGGCACTCGCGTGCGCGCGCCGCGGCCTGTGGCTCGTGCAGCTCGGCGACGATATCGGCACGAGCCTTGGCGGCCGGATCGGCCTGACGAAGATCGGCCTGGTGTCGATCGCTGTCGGCCTCACCGCTGTGGTGACCGCGATCGCAGGGCCCATCTCCTTCGTGGCGCTCGCCGCTCCGCATCTGGCGCGCTCGATCGCTCGTACCGGCACGGCACACCTCGTGGCCACCGCACTGATGGGTGCGACACTACTGTGCGTGTCGGACATCGTCGGGCAGAACGGCATCCCGAAGCACGCCCTGCCTGTCGGGGTGGTGACCCTTGTGCTGGGCGGTGTGTACCTCGTCTGGCTCGTCGTTCGCGGAGCGCGACGGCAGAGCTGACGATTCTCGGGTAGACTTTTGAGGTTGTCTGCTTTTGGGCGCCCAATCGGATGCTTGCAGCGGATGACGTGCTACACACCCTCCTGCTTCCGGGAAAGTCCCGGGAGCCGTTCTAGTCCGAAGGAGGTGGGTAAGTGACGCACCAGTACGAACTCATGGTCATTCTGACCCCCGAGATCGATGAGCGCACGGTCGCCCCCACGCTCGACAAGTTCCTGAAGGTCATCACCAACGATGGTGGCTCGATTGACAAGGTCGACATCTGGGGCAAGCGCCGTCTTGCTTACGAGATCCAGAAGAAGAGCGAGGGCATCTACGCCGTCGTCAACTTCACCGCATCCAGCGCGGCCACCCAGGAGCTCGACCGTCAGCTCAAGCTGAACGAGTCGATCATGCGCACCAAGGTGCTGCGTGCCGAAGAGGCTCAGGCGATGGTCGCTGCGGAGGCGAAGCGCTCTGAGGAGAAGGCCGCCCGTAAGTCCGCCAAGGTCGCGAAGGCCTAAGGCACATGGCCGGCGAAACCGTCATCACCGTGGTGGGCAACCTCACGGCCGACCCCGAGCTGCGCTACACGCAAAACGGACTGCCGGTGGCGAACTTCACCATCGCATCGACGCCTCGCAACTTCGACCGCGCTGCGAACGAGTGGAAGGACGGCGAAGCGCTGTTCCTCCGCGCGTCGGTGTGGCGCGAGTTCGCCGAGCACGTGGCAGGTTCGCTGACCAAGGGCATGCGGGTCATTGCATCCGGTCGTCTTCGGCAGCGCTCCTACCAGGACCGCGAGGGCAACCAGCGCACCGCGATCGAGCTGGAGGTCGACGAGATCGGTCCCTCGCTGCGATATGCGACCGCACAGGTCACTCGTGCGGCCTCGAACGGTGGTGGCTTCCAGGGCGGCGGTCAGTCGCGCCCGACGCAGCAGGTGTCGGAGGAGCCGTGGTCTACACCAGGTTCGTCGACCAGCGCCGATGCGTGGAGCACGCCGGGTAGCTTCGGCGACGACACCCCGTTCTGATTTCAACTGCATCCGGTTCCTGAGCCCGTCGCAGGGCCCAGCATCCGCTTCACAACTAAGGAAAAAAATGGCTGGAAAGTCAAGCGGCGACCGCCGCAAGCCGCGGAAGGGCGCCAAGGCCGCCGCTCCCGCGAAGTCCATTCGCGTTGGTGTCATCGACTACAAAGACGTCGCGACCCTCCGCAAGTTCATCTCGGAGCGCGGAAAAATCCGTGCCCGTCGTATCACCGGTGTCTCGGTGCAGGAGCAGCGTCTGATCGCCAAGGCGATCAAGAACGCTCGCGAGATGGCTCTCCTGCCCTACGCCGGCGCTGGCCGCTGAGGGGTACCGACATGGCAAAGCTGATTCTCACGAACGAGGTCGC
>JASGEY010000047.1:0-10220 GCA_047605925.1 Microbacterium sp. | reverse complement strand
TCCCTGAGCGAGCGCAGCGAGACGAAGGGTCTGACGTCCCGGTCCCTGAGCGAGCGCAGCGAGACGAAGGGCGCGGATCCGCACATCAGGATGACTGGGACTCCTCGACCCAGGACAGGTATTCGTCGCTCACCGTGCCCGTCACGTAGCGGCCGTCGAAGCAACTCAGATCGAGATCGTCAACCGCTGACCCCTCAGTGATCGCCGCCTTGAGGTCATCGACCTCCTGATAGACGAGATGGTCGACTCCGAGCTCCTTCGCGATCTCGGGGATGCTACGGCCATGAGCGATGAGTTCATGCCGCGACGGCATGTTGATGCCATAGACGTGCGGATGCCGAACGGGCGGAGCCGCCGAAGCGAACGTGACGGACTTCGCGCCGGCATCCCTCGCCATCTGGATGATCTGCTTCGAGGTCGTACCGCGCACGATCGAATCATCGATGAGCAAAACGTGCTTGCCCTGGAACTCGGTCGACATCGCGTTCAGCTTCTGCCGAACGCTCTTCTTGCGCACGGCCTGACCGGGCATGATGAAGGTGCGACCCACGTATCGGTTCTTGTAGAAGCCCTCGCGATACTCGATGCCGAGCTTGCGAGCGACCTCCATCGCGGCGGGGCGCGAGGAGTCGGGGATCGGCATAACCACATCGATCTCGTCCATCGGGACGTGCTTCGCGATCGTATCGGCGAGCTTGTCGCCCATGCGCAGGCGCGACTCGTACACCGAAATGCCGTTCATGACGGAGTCCGGCCTGGCGAGATACACGTACTCGAAAGCGCACGGCGCGAGCGTCGTGTTCTCGGCACACTGCTGCGAATACGGCTCACCGTCGTTCGTGATGAACACCGCTTCGCCGGGTGCGATCTCGCGGACGATGTCGTAGTCGCCGTTTTCGAGCACGAGCGACTCGCTTGCGACGACCCACTCGTCCTTGCCGACAGCGCCATCGACCTGCGACGGCCGCTTGCCGAGGATGAGGGGACGGATGCCATACGGGTCACGGAACGCGAGCAACCCGTACCCGGCGATCACCGCTATCACGGCGTATGCGCCTTCGATGCGCTGGTGCGTACGGGCGACGGCCTCGAAGATGCGCTCGGGGTCGAGATCGACGGTGGAGGTGGTGTTCTGCAGCTCGCCGGCAAGGACGTTGAGAAGCAGCTCGGTGTCGCTCGACGAGTTCAGGTGGCGGCGGTCGCGATGCGCCATGTCGCCGGTCAGTTCACGGGTGTTGGTGAGGTTGCCGTTATGAATCAGGACGATGCCGTACGGCGCGTTCACGTAGAACGGCTGCATCTCTTCTTCGTTCGACGCTGTGCCCTTGGTGGCGTAGCGCACGTGGCCGAGGCCTACGTTGCCGAGGAGGGAACGCATGTCGCGGGTGCGGAAGGCCTCCCGCACCATGCCCTGCGCCTTCGCGATGTGCATGACACCGTTAGGTTCTGCGGTGGCGATGCCGGTCGCGTCCTGCCCTCGGTGCTGCAGCAGCAGGAGAGCGTCGTAGATGTCCTGGTTGACCGGGGCAGTCCCGACCATTCCGACGATGCCGCACATGGAGTGTCTACTTCATCCGTTTCTTCAGTGGGAGGCGTATGCGCCCACCAGACGCACAGCTCCGCCGTCGACGCCCTTGGCGCCCTGCTCGAAATCTCCGGCCGGGCGAGTGCCGAAACCGACGGTGGCAACCTGCCACGTTGGCATGCCTTCTGCGGCAAGTGCGGCGATGGCAGCATCCTTCTGCTCTGCCGCCACGATCGCGAGGAATCCGATGCCGAGGTTCCAGGTGCCCTCAGCGGATTCCAGAGTGGAGCCGGCGATGTCGCTGAGCACGCGGAAGACTGGGCTCGGCGACCAGGTGCTGCGGTCGACCTCTGCCCAGCTGCCTTGGGGGAGCACGCGCGCGAGGTTCGCTGCGATGCCACCGCCGGTGACGTGGCTCAGCGCGTGGATGCCGTGCGGAAGAGCGTCGATAAGGCGCAACAGGGGCGTGGTGTACAGGCGCGTTGGTTCGAGGAGTGCTTCGCCCCAGGTGGTGCCGAAGTCGGCAGCGCGGTCTGCGTAGGCCAACCCTGCGTTCGTGACGATGTGCCGAACGAGCGAGAAGCCGTTGGAGTGCAGTCCGCTCGAGGCGATGGCGAGCACCACGTCGCCGTCGCGCACGCGCTCTGCGCCGAGGATCGCATCGGCCTCGACCACCCCGGTTGCGGCGCCGGCGATGTCGTAATCGCGGGGGCCGAGAAGGCCAGGATGCTCCGCCGTCTCACCGCCGACGAGGGCCGTTCCGGTGGCGGAGCAGGCCTCGGCGATGCCGCGCACGATGTCGGCGATGCGCTCTGGCACGACCTTGCCGCAGGCGATGTAGTCGGTCATGAACAGTGGCTTGGCGCCCACCACGACGATGTCGTCGACGACCATTCCGACCAGGTCTTGTCCGATCGTGTCGTGCTTGTCGATCGCCTGCGCGATCGCGACCTTCGTGCCCACCCCGTCGGTGCTCGAGGCGAGCAGTGGACGGCGATAGTCGAGCAGGGCGCTCGCGTCGAAGAGCCCGGCGAAACCGCCGACGCCGCCGAGTACTTCGGGGCCGTGGGTCGCGCGAACGGAGGACTTCATCAACTCGACGGCGAGGTCGCCCGCAGCGGTGTCGACACCGGCTTCGGAATAGGGATTAGTGGGAGAAACTGCCACCCCACGATCCTACCGGCAGGCCCGCGGCGCCCGCGCCGCGGTTCTCACAGCATCCGCGCTGGTCGCAGCATCCGCGTTGCGCGCGGCATCTGTTCTGCGCGGCATCCGTTCCCCCGGTTCCCGTCGCGATTTGTGCCGCCTACAACATCGGGTTCTATGTTCCGGTCGCGATTTGTGCCGCTGGCGAGCGGATGCGGCGGCACAAAGTGCGACCGGAGCGCCCGAGCGAACGGCGCGATGTGAACTGGTGTGTATCAGAAGTGATACTGCGAGCGCATGGCGATGGAGGGAAACGGAGGACCGGAACACCGCGACAGCGGCATGTCGACAGGTCTCGAAGAGGTTCTAGAGTCCGCCGCGCGGCTACAACGGCTCGTGCCCGACGCCGTGCTGGTGGGTGGCTCAGCTGCGGCCTATTACGCTCGGCATCGCATGTCGACCGATCATGATCCCATCCTGGAAGACCTCAGCGATCGTTTCGATGTCATCCTGGATGCGCTGGAACGCGTCGGGGACTTCGTCCTCAACCGTGCGGTTCCGGGAAAGATCATCCTCGGGGAACTCGGCGGCATCGAGGCGGGCATCCGCCAGATGATCCGCACGCGCCCGCTCGACGTGCAACGCGTCCGGCTACCGTCGGGGGCGGAACTGACCGTGCCGACCTTGGCAGAGATCGCCCGGGTCAAGGGCTACCTCATCGTCACACGAATCGTCAAACGAAACCAGTTGCGCGACTACGTCGACGTCGCAGCGCTTTCCGGACGGTTCGGTGCCGGGACCATCGGGCCGATTCTCGCGCAGATCGACGACTACTACACCGACCCGTCGCATGCGGCAGACCGCCCCGTGCGGTCGCAACGCGCTCGGCAACTCGCACTCCTCGAGCCAAGAGACCGCACGCGGATCGCTGATCTCCCCGCCTCCAAGGGCCTCGTTCCTCGTTGGCAGAACTGGGATGACGTGATCGCCGAATGCCGCACGCTCGCTGCGCTGACGATCTGAGAGGAGGGGAATCGACATGCCGCTGCACTTCCGCAACATCGATGCGACCCCCGACGACCCCGTCGATCAGTGGGGATTCGAAGGGATGCTTGCAGCGATCGACCGCGGCTATGCGAGCCACTGGCGCAAGCTCGTCTCCGCAGACGCCGCCGACCCTCACCTGCGACCGGTTTTCGATGAGGCACGGGACGCGGCCGAGTCGCGAGCCACCGTCGCGCTGCGCGATGCCGTCCTCGAACGAGAGCTGCTCACGGCCTCCGAACTCGCCCTCGCGCGGCTGCGCTCCGCCTACCGCGGAACCCGAATGACGCAAGCCGAGCTGACCGACCGCCTCGGCACCTCCCGCTCACGTCTGAACACCTACCTGAACGGCAAAGTGACTCCCGCCATGGACGTCTTCGTCGCCGTCGAGCAGATCGCCGAACAGTACCGCGCGCCAGCGCGAGCACAGTCTCGGGTGCTTATCTGACGTTGCCGCGGTTCCGGTCGCGATTTGTGCCGCGCGCCAGCGGATGCGACGGCACGAATCGCGACCGGAACGACGGAGCGAGCACATGCGATGGCACAAAGTGCGACCGGAGCACAGCGGCGGGTCGCTGAGACCAGCTCTCGGCAGAGAAGCGCCCAGCGAAATACGATGGGCACATGTCCGACAAGCCGCAGTGGCTGATCCGCGAAGACGCGGGTGTCCCGGTGCTGGTCGCGCTCGCGCTGCGACAGGCACTCGGCATCCGCGCCCCCGCCGACCTGCCCAGCCTGCGCGATCTGCCGGTCAGGGCACCGGACGGTTCCGAGGCGACAGAAGCAATCGAAGCGCAGTGGCGCGACTACTGGGATATGACTGTCGAGCCCCGCGCCCACCGCTCCGGAGTGCCGCTCGAGCTCATCGACGGCTTCGACACCCTCGTCGCCCTGCCCGCATCGGGTGCCGAGGCTTTAGCCGAAGCGATCACGCCGCACGCGGCATCCGCTGTGCACTTCGCCCGCACCGCCCACGATCGCTACGTGTCATCGGTCACCAACCACACCGGAGGCGACTCCTACCGCGCCTATGCGAGCGCGATCGCCGAGTTCGAACGCGAAGTCGGACGCCGCGCGCACTCTTTCGAGCTGAACGTGCAGGTGCTGCCGTTCACGCAGCGGGGTATCTGGTGGATCGGCGCGCTCACGGTCGCGGTGACCGACGGCCTTCGGCGCGACGTCGTCGCCTTCGACACGGCGATCCGTCCGATCATCGCCGAACTCGCGTAAGCGTGCGTGAGCCTACGCCCGAGCGAGCCTCAGTCGCTCTCGATGATCGTCTCGCGCTGCACCCGCACGACGCGATCCTTGCCACGGGCGACGCGCTCCGCGATGAGCCCGGCGATGCCGCCGAGGGCGAGGCCGATCGGAGCCGTCCACAGCAGCAGGAACCCGAAGACCTGGCCCGCCGGGTAGACGACATTGAGCACCGGAGACGGCTCGAAGCTCCCGGCGTAAGTCAGGATGCCGGCCGCGATCACGCCGGCCACGACACCGATGCCCATGAAGACGCCGTAGCGCGGCACAGTGCGCACTGTCGCTGAGGCGATCTCGGGGGATTCGGAAGACGGCATGCCTCCATTCTCCCACCCTTGCCTGTGGGTCAGATACGACGACGAATGATCCCCGATCTCAGGGCCGCAGCGGCAGCAGCTCGGCGAGATCGGCCCTGGTTCCCGAGGCATGGATACGACCGGATGCCGCGGCATCCGCCCAGTCCTGAGCTCCAGTCGCGACGGCGATCCAGGTCGCCGCATCCATCTCGACGACGTTTGGCGGGGTGCCCCGCGTGTGCCGCGGGCCCTGGATGACCTGCACAGCGCCGAACGGCGGCACCCGCACCTCGACGGTGCCTCCCGGCGCCTTCTCGTCGAGCAGCTGCAGCAGGTAGCGCACGGCGGTGGCAAGGGCGGAGCGCTGCGGCTTCTCGCCTGCGGCATCCGCTGTGCGCACCGCGTCGAGCGCCGCCCGCCCGTCGACGACGTCGATCTTCTTCGGGGGCATGGTCCCACCCTACGGCGGGCACCGCCGCTCCCCCTCACGGCCTTAGGCTCGGAGGGATGACTCCGAACTCCCAGACCCTGCACGGCGCGCGGGCCGAGCTGATCGCCGCCGCCAAGCCGAGTGCGACATGGGCGGCGCGGTTCCCACCCACCGAGGACGGCGCGCACGCAGCATCCGTCCTTGTGCTGTTCGGGCGGCTCGACAGCATCCCGGCGCGCACCGACATGCCCACCGTCGCGGCCGAGCTCGATGTGCTGCTGCAGCGCCGCGCGGCCACCCTGTCGTCGCATCCAGGGCAGGTGTCTTTTCCTGGCGGGCGTCGCGAGGAGCAGGATGCGGATGCTGTCGCCACGGCGCTGCGCGAAGCACGAGAGGAGACAGGGCTCGATCCCGACGGAGTCGAAGTCCTCGCAACGCTTTCTGAGCTGCCGCTCGCCGCGAGCAACCACCTGGTCACCCCGGTGCTCGCGTGGTGGCACTCGCCATCGCGCGTGGCGGCGGTGGATCACACTGAGACTGTCGAGGTATTCCGTGTGCCTGTGGCGCGGCTGCTCGATCCGAGCGTTCGCTTCACGTCGACGATCACGAGGATGGGCCGCACCTGGAAGGGGCCGGCGTTCGACATCGACGGCACGATCGTGTGGGGCTTCACAGCCATGGTGCTCGACGGCCTTTTCGACGCGGCCGGCTGGACCCAGCCATGGGATCGCTCGATCGAACGCCCGATCACGGTGTGACCCGGCCGATCACGGTGTGACCCGGCCGATCTCGGTAGTCTGGACGGGTGAAGATCCTCGTCCTCGGTTCCGGTGCCCGTGAGCACGCGATCATCCTCGCCCTGCGCGCTGAGCAGACGGAGCATGAGATCTTCGTCGCCCCTGGCAACGCGGGCATCGCTCAGGATGCGACGTGCGTCTCGCTCGACCCACTCGACGGTGCAGCGGTCACATCGTTCGCGAACGAGCACGCGATCGATCTCGTCGTCGTTGGCCCTGAGGCTCCGCTCGTCGCAGGCGTCGCCGATGTGCTGCGCGGGCACGGCGTGCCCGTCTTCGGCCCGGGCAAGGCTGCAGCCCAGCTCGAAGGATCGAAATCGTTCGCGAAGCGGATCATGGATGCCGCGGGCGTCCCGACCGGGCGCGCGGTGCGCGCTGCGACCCTCACCGACGTCGAGAGAGCCTTCGATGAGCTGGGTGCCCCGCACGTGGTGAAGGCAGACGGGCTCGCGGCGGGCAAGGGTGTCATCGTGACCTCAGACCGCGCAGCTGCGCTCGCGCATGCCGAGCACTACTTGCCGCACGGGCCGGTGCTGGTCGAGGAGTTCCTGTCGGGCCCTGAGGTCTCGCTGTTCTTCCTCAGTGACGGAGACACAGTGCGCGCGCTGAGCCCTGCACAGGACTTCAAGCGTGCGCTGAACGGCGACGAAGGCCCGAACACCGGCGGCATGGGCGCATACTCGCCGCTACCGTGGCTGGCTGAGCAGTTCGGCAGCGAGAAGGACTTCGTCGATGAGGTCACTCGCGACATCGCCCTGCCCGTCATCCGCCAATTGGATGCCGAGGGCACGCCCTTCATCGGCCTCCTCTACGCCGGGCTCATCCTTACTCCCGCCGGTGTGCGCGTGATCGAGTTCAACGCGCGATTCGGTGACCCCGAGACGCAGATCGTACTGCCCCGCCTGGTGACCCCGCTGTCGGAGCTGCTCTTCGCTGCGGCATCCGGCACCCTCGAAGACCAACCCGACCCTGTTTTCAGCGACGACGTGGCGATCACCGTTGTGCTCGCGAGCGAGGGATATCCGGATGCTCCGCAGACCGGGCGACCCATTGAAGGTCTCGCCGAGGCCGCCGCCGTCGAGGGCGTCCGTCTCGTCCACGCTGCGACGGCCTCACCCGACGCTCCTGGCGGATCGCTCATTGCAACCGGTGGCCGGGTGCTGAACGTGGTCGCCGTGGCTTCCGACTTCCGCACCGCACGCGAGCGGGCATATCAGGCGATCTCGATGATCACTCTCGACGGCTCGCACTACCGCACTGACATCGCCGCCCGCGTCGCCCAGTAACGTCCCTGGTCCCCCGTCGTCCCCCCCACCGTCGTCCCCCGTCGTCCCCCCCGTCCCGTCGCGGCGGGCACAACTTCGGATGCTGGACACGACACGCCGCAGACCAGCCCCGAACCACGGCGTGTCGCTCGTCAGCTCCGAAGCTGTGCCCGCAGCGAACCGCTCAGCGCGCGACGAGGTGCTTCGGGCGCTGCATGAACAAGATGCCGATCACGCCGACGAGCAGTACCACCGCGGGCAGGATCATCGATTGCGCCATGGCGGCCGAGAACCCGTCCACCACGAACGACGGCAGCTGTCCTGACCCGAAGTCGCCGCCGCGGTCACTTGCTCCCGGAAGGTTCGCCTCGAGGCGCCCCTGCATGAGGGCTGCGATCGCGGCGGAGCCCAGCACCGACCCGATCGTGCGGGTGGTGTTGTAGATGCCGGCACCAGCGCCGGCCTGACGCGGCTCCAGGTTGCGGGTCGCGGTGGTCGCGAGCGGCCCCCACATGCCGGCCTGGCCGACGCCCATCACGGCCGACGGGAGCAGGAATATCCAGATCGCCGCATCCGAGTTCATCAGCAGAGCCTGCCAGACGAGCGCGACCACGGTCAGGCCGAGCCCGGGCACGAGCAGCACCCGCGGGTCCACACGATCGAGGATGCGGCCCGCGATCGGTGCGAACACACCCGACAGCACCGCCATCGGGATCATCAGCAGTGCCGCCTCGGTCGGGGTGAGTCCGCGGGCGAGCTGGTAGAAGAACATGATCGGCAGCGACATCGAGGTGACCGTGAAGCCGACGGTGGCGATGCCGAAGTTTGACACCGAAAAGTTGCGGTCGCGAAACAGCGCGAGCGGCACAAGGGGCTCACTGCGTGTCGTCGCCTGCTGCCGGATGAACACCGCGAGCACGACGACGCCGGCACCGGCCACCGCCCAGATCCAGGCGGCCCAGTCGTAGTGCTCACCCTCCTGAAGTGCGAACACGAGCAGGAACAGGCCGATCGCGCTGAGGAAGACGCCGACCATGTCGAACCGGTGCTCGTGTGTCTTCAGACGCGGAACCAGGATCCACGCGAACACGAAGCCGATCACCCCGACGGGCAAGTTGATGAAGAAGATCCATTCCCATCCGAAGGCGTCCACAAGCAGACCTCCGGCAAGTGGCCCGACCAGCGTGGCGACGCCCGCGGTCGCACCCCAGAGGCCCATGGCGGCACCACGGCGGTCTGCGGGGAAGGTGCGAGTGATGACAGCCATGGTCTGCGGGGTCATCAGCGAGGCCCCCAACCCCTGCGCCGCACGGAAGGCGATGAGCATGGGCAGCGTGCCCGACAGTCCGCAACCGAGCGAGGCGAGCGTGAAGATCACCAGACCGGTGAGGTAGATGTTCTTCGGACCGAACCGATCGCCGAGACGTCCGGTGATCAGCAACGGCACGGCATAGGCGAGCAGATAGGCACTGGTGACCCACACGACGTTGTCGAGGTTGTTCGTCTCAGGGTCGAGCGCGGCTTTGATGGCGGGGTTCGCTACCGAGACGATCGTCGTGTCCACGAGGATCATGAAGAAGCCGATGACCAGCGCCCACAGCGCCGGCCAGGGGCTCTTCGGCTTGTGCCCGGTGGCGTAGGCGCCGGTCGCGCCGGCGGGAGTCTCAGTCATTCTGGCGTGCCTTTCGCCTGGCAAGCAGGTCGTCGGGATCGGGTCCCCAGGGAAAGTCGGGGGAGGCAATCCGGGGGATCAGGGCGTCGAGCCAATCGATCTCAGCCCGATGCAGGATGCTGGCGCGTTCGAGTTCGAGCAGATACTGCTCCGGCACGCGGCGGGCCGCTGCCCCCGCGCGGCCCGTGTCGAGCGCGTCGAGCTCGGTGCGTAGTGCGTCAAGGCGGTTCGTGAGGAGCGCCACGACCTCGTCGCGCTCGAGATTGTGCGCCTCGGAGAGGGCGACGCGGAACTGTGCCGGTCTGCCACGGGCACCGAGCTCGCGCCGCACCCAGTCGGCGACGGCAGCCGAGCCCCGCTCGGTGACCCGGTAGGTCGTGCGTTCGGGTCGGTTGCCGTCACGATCGACACCGACCTCTTCGAGGAATCCGTGCCCGTGCAGTCGAGCGACGGTGTGGTACAGCGTGCCGTTGGTGCACGTGACCATGCGATCGTGGCGGCGCGCCTTCAGCAGCCGCGCCATCTCGTAGGGATGCATGTCGCCCTCGCGCAGCAGCGCGAGCACCATCACCCCGAGGGGCGTCAGCGGCACGTCGTTCACGATCACTCCCGTTCGAATAGTCTATCTAGACTAGTCGAACCAGACTATACCCTGGCGTCGGCATCCGTCGTCGCCGTCCCGTCCTGTCGCCCTCCCGCCCTGTCACCCTCCCGCCCTGTCACCCTCCCGCCCTGTCACCCTCCCGCCCTGTCACCCTCCCGCCCTGTCACCCTCCCGCCCTGTCACC
>JASGEY010000046.1:0-11368 GCA_047605925.1 Microbacterium sp. | reverse complement strand
TCTACACGCAGCAGACCTTCGGTGGCGCCTTGGGCTTCCTCGCCGGCTGGGCGCTACTGCTCGACTATCTGTTCCTGCCGATGATCAACTACCTCATCATCGGGCTGTACATGGGTGCCTCGTTCCCAGGAGTGCCCACATGGGTATGGATCGTCGGCGCGATCGCCCTCGTCACCGTGCTGAACATCGTCGGCATCGTCTCCGTCGCCCGTGCGAACTTCGTCATCATCGCGGTGCAGACCATCTTCATCGTCGCATTCATCGCGCTGTCGATCGGTGCCGCCAGCGGGCAGGGCGTCGACCCGCTGCTGCCGTTCACCGGCAACGGCACAGTCGACGGCTTCATTCCGCTGTTCCAGGGAGCAGCGATCCTGTGCCTGTCGTTCCTCGGGTTCGACTCGGTGTCCACACTGGCCGAAGAGGCCGAAGACTCCCGTCGCACCGTCCCCCTCGCGATCATGATCGTCACCGTCAGCGCCGGCCTGGTGTTCATCCTGCTCACCTATCTCGCCCAGGTCGCCTACCCGTCGAACGAGTTCACCTCCGCAGACACCGCGAGCCTCGAAGTCGTCGCCTCGTTCGGTCAGCAGTGGATCTCGACGCTCTTCATCGCAGGCTTCATCGCTGGCGGTCTCGGGTCGGCTCTCACCTCGCAGGCTTCTGTGGCGCGCATCCTGTTCGCAATGGGCCGTGACGGGGTGCTGCCCCGCGCAGTCTTCGGGCACCTGAACAAGCGCTTCGGCACCCCCGTCGTGCCGATCCTGATCGTGTCGGTCGTCTCGCTGTACGCACTGTTCGCCGACCTGCTGACACTGTCGAACATGATCAGCTTCGGCGCTCTGATCGCCTTCTCCTGCGTGAACCTGTCGACGATCAAGCACTATTTCATCGACCGCGCTGAGCGCGGCGGATTGGGTGTCCTGAACAATCTCGTGCTCCCCGGCATCGGCTTCGCGCTCACAATCTGGCTGTGGACGAACCTGTCCGGCATGACCTTCATCGTCGGCCTGTCCTGGCTCGCCATCGGATTCGTGCTGCTGCTGATCGTCACCCGCCTGTTCAGCCGCCCGACGCCGACCCTCGACCTGAAGGAGTGATCGTGGTCGACAGGATCGTCGTCGGGGCTCGGGTGCGGACGCTCGCTCCCCAGACATCAGGCGAAGCGGATGCCGTCGCCATCACCGCCGGACGGATCATCGCAATCGGGCCTCGCGCCGACGTGCTCGCCCTCGCCGGTCCCGAGACCGATGTGATCACGCACGACGCTGCGACGATCATCCCCGGCCTGGTCGACGCGCACAGCCACCCGATCTACAGTCTGGGAATCGTGCGTGGTCTCTCCCTCACGAACGTGCACACCTATGCCGAGCTGCGGGCGGCGATCGAACGCGGCCGTGACGAGCAGGAAGGCGACGAGTGGTTCCTCGCCTGGGGGCTCGATCCCACCGCGTTCGAGGGCAGGCCGATCGGCAACACCGTGCTGCACGAGACGCTCGGCGCCGAGCGCCCCGCCTATATCAAGATGTTCGATGCGCACTCGGCCATCGCCTCGGCATCCGCTCTTTCCCGCGCCGGCATCGACGCGCCCGTCACACACCCTGACGGATCAGGCGCCGCAGGCGACGCCGACGGCAACCTCACCGGCCATCTGATCGAGTTCCCGACCATGGAGATCGTCGAGAAGACGCTGCCTGCTTACGGGTTCGATGATCGGGTCGCGCAGCTGCGCGAGCTGCTGAGCGACATGGCGGCCGTCGGCATCACATCGGCGCACGTCATGGACCTGCAGGACAACGACGCACTCGACCTGCTCGCGGCGATCGAGGCCTCCGGAGACCTGCCGGTGCGGCTACGGATCTCGCCCTGGGTCACGCCGGAAACAACGGATGCCGAGGTCAGCGAGCTCATCGCACAGCAGGGTCGCGGCGGTCGGCGCTATCGCATCGAAGGAGTGAAGTTCTTCATCGACGGGACCGTCGAGGGCGGCACTGCGTGGTTGTCGAGGCCTGATTCCGAAGGAGAGGGCCTGTCATCGACCTGGGTGCCAGCCGATGCCTACGCTGAGCGAATCAGGCAGTTCCACCAGGCGGGCGTACCGACAGCCACGCACGCGATCGGCGACCGCGGCATCCGATTCGCTGCCGAGACCATCGCTTCCCTGCCCTCAACGGGTGTTCCGCACCGGATCGAGCACATCGAGACCGTCGACGACGACGTGATCGCGCTGATCGGGCGCAGCGGCATCATGGCGAGCATGCAGCCGACGCACTACACCCACCACATCCGCGGCGACGGTGGCGACGACTGGTCGCGCAGGCTGGGACCTGAGCGCGCTGCGCGCGCGTGGCGCACCGGCGATGTTCGGCGCAGCGGAGCGACTCTGGCGCTCGGCTCGGACTGGCCGGTGGCGTCTTTCGACCCATGGGAGATCATGGCGGATGCTCAGCTGCGCCGCCATGTGGCAGTGCCGGATTCGCCCACCATTGGTGAGGAGCAGCAGCTCACCGCGACCGAGGCGCTCGAGGGGTACACCACCCACGCGCACCGTTCAGTCGGCTCCGACGGCGGGGCGCTCGTCGTCGGCGGGCCTGCCGATCTCATCGTGGTCGACCGCGATCCGCTCGAATCTCCACCGGAGGATCTGCTGCACACTCGTGTGCTGCTGACTCTGGTGGAGGGTTCCCGCACCCACCCCACATCCTGACGCGGGCCTCTCGCCCCTTCGTCTCCGTGCACAAGTTCGGAGCGGGCATCCGACACGCCGTGTCGAACCCGGTATCTGTCGGCGTGTCGCCCACCAGCTCCGAAGTTGTGCACGTCAATGCACGGGAAATGGGGCAGAACGTGCGGAAGCGCGCGTCGCTTCGAGCCACGCGCGCTTCCGGGGCGGAATCAGCCCTGCGGGTAGTAGTCCTTCGTTCCGACAGCGCCATCGATGGTGAAGACGCCGTTCTTGTAGATCACCTTGGTCACGCCGAGGTTCGGGACGCCGGTGGACGGCAACACCGGGATGCCGCCGTCAACCGTGCGCATGTCCGGAGCGCCCGCGAAGCAGCTGATCGACAAACCGCTCGAGACAACGAGCACGGTGTCGTCATGCGCACGCTGCGCCTTCTTGGCGATGTCGGTGAGCGCCTGCGTCATGCGGGTGTCGACCTCGGTGCAGTCCTCGGCCGGTAGGCCGAGGTCAGGAGCGTCCGCGACTGCCTTGATGGCCTCCATCATCCCGTACAGGCCGTGCTCTGTGATCGCGATGCCCTGCATCGTCTGCCATCCGCCGTTCTGGCCGGTGGCGTCTGCAGGAGCCGTCGACGCGGCATCGTGGTCGATGGTGTAGCCCAGGTATTCGACCGCGGCCGACCACAGCTCCTTGTTCTCCTTGCCCTCGTACTGGCCGAAGTTCACCTCGCGCAGGCGAGCGTCCTGTGTCACGGTGAGACGGCTCTGCTTGCCACCCTGCAGGATATAAGTGGCGGTCTCGTAGTGACGCTTGCCGTCCGCCGAGTAGGCGACGTCGAACGTGCCGATCTTCGAGCGCAGGCTCGCGCCGACGGCGGTCGCGAGCGGGCGACCCTCGTCGAGCTTCTGCACGGGAGCGGTGGCGACCGGCTGCGTGCCGATGAGCAGCGGCGAGTCCGCCCAGCCCTGCACGGTGTCGGTCTGGTTGAGGATCGTTCGGCCGTGACGGGTGAGATAGATCACGACGGCATTCTTGTCAGACTTACTGCCGCCGGCACTCACGACACCGCTCGTGCTGCCGGTGCTGACGGGTTGCGCAGCGTTCGCCGAGAGTCCGGTGAGCGTGGTAGCTGCGAGGATGGTTGCGGTCACCGCGGCGATGCGGATGACGTTCTTCTTCATGCTGCTCTCTCCTTCTGGCCCGCGTCCGTCACGCCGATGTGGTGGACGTCGGATGCCTGTTCGGTCGAGCGGTTCAAGGCCGCTCGGTAAAAACCTTGCACGTTAAGGTATTCCCGCGCAAGAGGTTGTCGAGTAGTGCGGCACCCTGTCATGCGCCCTCCTGGGCGCTGGTCTACAGTTCGAGCACTCCCACAGCTCGGATGTCACGCGACGAGACGCCGACGCGCACCTGCGCCAGGCCGGACGCGGCGACCCACGCGTGGCTGTCGACGTCGAAATACGAGACCGAACGCCGGGAGATCGGCACCCGAACACGCTCGGACGCACCGGCCTCCAGGCTGACCTTCGCGAATCCGGCGAGCTGCTGCGGCGGCATCGGCACCGGAGCCTGCACGTCGCCTGCGTACACCTGAACGATGGTCGATCCGGGTCGCTCACCGGCGTTTCGCACCGTGACCACGGCTGTTCCGGCATCCGCTGCATCGCCCGCTTCGACAACGAGATCTTCGAACTCCCAGCTTGTGTAGCCGAGACCGTGCCCGAACGGATAGGCGGGGGTCAGCTCGTGAGCGTCGAAGCCCCGATACCCGACAAAGACACCCTCATCGTAGAAGACCTGACCGTCGACACCGGGGTAGGTGCGCACCTGCGCGGCTGGCGTCTGATCGAGCGACAGCGGCAGTGTGAGCGGCAAGCGCCCCGATGGCTCGACATCTCCCGTGAGCACGCGCGCCAGCGCGTCGCCCTGCGCCTGCCCGGGGAACCACGCCTGCAGCAATGCGGCGGGCTCGCCGCCCCAGCGCGTGACATCGACCGGCGCACCCGTCATCAGCACCACCACGGTGCGCGGGTTCGCGGCGATCACTGCCCGAATCAGATCGTCCTGCCCTGCGGGGAGATTCAACCCTGGCCGGTCATCGGCTTCGGCCTCGTAGGAGCGCACGACCACGATGGCGACATCGGATGCCGCCGCGACCTCGGCCGCGTGCGCGACCGCTGGCGCGAACACACCGACAGGCGGCACCCACCCGAGCCGCAGCTTGGCGCCGAGCAGGAATCCCTGCGAGGGGTGATTCGCTTGATAGTCGAAGCGCAGCCGGTACTCACGCCCCGCCCGCAGCCGCACCGTGACCTCGTCAACCTCAGGGATACCGTCACTGCCGTCGCCGCCCCAGCCGTAGGGCGTCTGGGGCACGACGGTTTCGGCTTCGGCGGTCTCTGCGGCTTCTGCAGTGGCGAGGTCGATCACTTCGGATGCCGCCGCGAGCGCCGACTCAGCGGCATCCGCCCCGGCATCCACCACTGCGTTCTCCACCGCGTCCTCAGCTGCTCCGGCATCCACCACCGTCTGCGCGACCACCTGCCCGTCGAGGAAGAACGAATACCTGCCGAGCGCGGTCACCGAGAATGTGTAGTCGCCCGTGACGGGCACCGTGAGGCTTCCCGAGTACCGCACCGACATCTGCCCGTTGAGCTCGCCGGGCAGCGGTGTGAACCGCGCCGATGAGGCATTGAAACCGGGGAAGTTGTGGAAGCCGAGCATGAGCTCGATCTGACCGTCAGTGCGCACCAGGAACGGGTCTCCTGAGAAATCCGTGTTCGTCCAGTACTCGGCACGAAGCCCCACCTCGCCGTCCGGGGTGCGGAAGAAGCTTGAGCCGATAGCATCCGGCCCCGGCAGCAGTGCGCCCGGCGTCACCGGATCGCTGCCGTGCACGACTGTGACCTCGACGTCGTCGCCGAAGGCGCGCCGGAGGCCGTCAGCCGCCGACACAGCCCTGGTGCCGCGCACCTGAGAGCTGCCGCCGCCCTGGGCGCTCGCAGCATCGACATCGGGCCCGATCAACGCCACCGTACGCACGCCGGCCAGAGGCAGCAGTCCGTCGTTGCTCAGCAGCACCATGCTGGTCTCGGCGATGCGCTGCGCGATCTCGTGATGGGCATCCTCGTCGAAGTCTGCGACGCTCACCGGGTTCTCCAGCTGCCCAAGACCGATCAACGGCCGAAGAATGTTGCGCACCTTCTCGTCGACGACCTCTTCGGCGACCTCTCCGGCCTGCACCGCAGCGAGCAGCTGGGATCCCCAGAAGCCCTCGTTGGGCTGCTCCTGGTCAAGACCCGCATTTGCCGCCTGGGCCGTGGAGTGATTGGCGCCATAGTCGCTCATGATCCAACCGCGAAATCCGAAATCGTCACGCAGAATGTCGCGCAGCAGCTCCGGGTTCTCGCACGCGAACTCGCCATTCACCCGGTTGAACGACCCCATCATCGAGGCGACGTGCCCGTCATGGATCAGCGCCTCGAACGACGGCAGGTACAGCTCGCGCATGGTGCGCTCGTCGATCACTGCGTCGATACTCGAGCGGTGATCCTCCTGGTTGTTGATCGCATAGTGCTTGGCGCACGCCTGCACTCCCTGGGCCTGGATGCCCCGCACGACAGCGACGCCGATCCACGACTGCAACAACGGGTCCTCGCCGAAGGACTCGAAAGTGCGGCCGCCGAGCGGCACGCGGGCGATATCGACCGCAGGGCCGAGCGAGACGTTGTGGTCGGTCGCGCGGCATTCGACGCCGATCACGGTGCCGTACTCGGCGGCGAGAGCCGGATCCCAGGTCGCGGCGAGCGCGATGGGGGCAGGAAGCTGAGTGGCCCTGCCCTCGTGCACATCGCCTTTGTTGATGCGCACTCCCGCCGGGCCGTCGGCCATCTGCAGGTTCGGCAGGCCGAGCCTGTCGTTACCTCGGGAGTAGAAGCCGTAGTTCCAGTCGAGGTCGCCGGTGACGAAAGCCACCTTCTCTTCGAGAGTCATCTCGGCGAGATAGCGCTCAACTCGCTCTTCGGTTTCGACCGAATCCCAACTCGTCACGGGCTGCTCAGACATGCACACGCTCCATCGGGTCTGCGGCGCCACACCGATGTGGGCCGGTTCGATGAGAGTCTGACGCGAAACCCTAAGCGAGTCAAGTATTCATTTCAGCGCGAGCCGTCATACGGCCGTCGCCCTGCCAGAACGGATGCCGGCAGGGCGACGCCATGCGATCAGAGCTACGGCCTCCAGCTTCGCTCGAAGGGCAACCGCCAGGCGTTCGGGGCGACGAGTTGATGGATCGCATTCGGCCCCCAGGTACCAGGGGCGTACATCTTCACGGCCGGCGGGTTCTCCAGCAGCGGAGCCGAGCGTTCCCACAGCGACTCGATGCCCTCGGCTGTCGTGAACAGCGTGTGATCGCCGCGCATCGCGTCGAGGATCAGCCGCTCGTACGCCTCCAAGACATCCGAGGCGCGATCGGTTCCCTCGGTGGAGAACTGCATCGACAGCTTCTCCAACCGCATGCCGGGCCCTGGGCGCTTGCCGTAGAACGACAGCGACACCTTCGACTCGTCCGCCAGGTCGAACGTCAGGTGATCGGGACCTGCCGCCCCGATCCCCGAATTCGCCGGGAACATCGACTTCGGCGCCTCCTTGAAGGCGATCGAGATGATCCGCATGCCCTCAGCCATGCGCTTGCCGGTGCGCAGATAGAACGGCACCCCAGCCCAACGCCAGTTGTCGATACGTGCTCGCAGCGCGATGAACGTCTCCGTGTCGCTATCGGGGTGCACACCCGGCTCATTCCGGTAGCCCGAGTACTGACCGCGCACGGCATCCTCAGGCAAGATCGGCTCCAGCGAGCGGAAGACCTTGTTCTTCTCCTCGGAGATCGCCCTCGGCTCGAGCGCCGTCGGCGGCTCCATCGCAACGAACGCAAGCACCTGCAGCAGGTGCGTCACGACCATGTCCTTGTAGGCGCCCGTCGGCTCGTAGAACGCCGCCCTGGCATCCAGCCCAAGCGCCTCTGGAACGTCGATCTGGATGTGATCGATGAAGTTTCGGTTCCAGATCGGCTCGAACAGACCGTTCGCGAACCGGAATGCGAGGATGTTCTGCGCGGCCTCCTTCCCAAGGAAGTGGTCGATGCGGAAGATCTGCTTCTCCTGGAACGTCCGATGGATCTCGGCGTTCAGGGCGACGGCAGTCTCCAGGTCTTCGCCGAAAGGCTTCTCCATGATGACGCGCGACTGCGCCACAAGCTTCGCCTGCTCAATCGTGTCGATGACCGCGCCAGCCGCCCTCGGCGGCACGCTGAGATAGTGCAGTCGCCGCACACCCTTGCCGAGCTGTTCCTCGGCCGCCGCGACCTTCGCGGCGAGCGCGGCGGGTCCTGCCCCGGTCGGCACGTACGACAGCAGCGGGGCGAACTGCTCCCACTGCTCATCGGTGAGCTTACGGGCGCCGACGGCATCGATCGATTCGCGGGCGAAGGTCCGGAACTCGTCGTCATCGAGTTCGTCGAGGGAGGTGCCAACGACACGGATGCCGCCGGTGAACCCCGATACGGCGAGGAAGCCGATTCCCGACAGGAGTTTGCGTCTGGCAAGGTCTCCGGTCGCGCCGAACAGTACGATCACATGCGGAGCGACCTCTGGGCCATCCTTGCGCAATTGGGATTGTCCGCCGGGATACGCAACGGTCTGCGGCTTCGCCGCGGCATCCGGCTTCCGTGGCGGCTTGCGCTCAGCCTGCGTCGACATTGCGCCCCCCTGCCTCCAGCACGTCTCCGGCCGGGCGCTCCTGGTGCCCACCGAACTGCAGTCGCATCGCCGAGAGCACCTGGTTCGCGAAGCGATCCTCGTCACGCGAAGCGAACCGCTCGAACAGGGATGCCGCGAGCACCGGCACCGGCACGCCGACGTCGACGGCGGCCTTCACCGTCCAACGCCCTTCGCCCGAATCCGATACGCGCCCGGCAAGACCGTCGAGCCGAGGGTTGGCGTGCAGCGCGGCCGCGGTGAGATCGAGCAGCCACGACGAGACGACAGATCCGCGCCGCCAGAGCTCTGCGACCTTGGCCGTGTCGATCGGGAACTGGTAGTACTCCGGCTCCTCCATGGGAGCGACCTCGGCGGAATGCTCGGCTTCACGGATGCCGGCATCGGCGTTCTCGAGCAGATTCAGCCCCTCGGCGAGCGCGGCCATGATGCCGTACTCGATGCCGTTGTGCACCATCTTCACGAAGTGACCGGCTCCTGACGGCCCGCAGTGCAGGTAGCCCTGCTCCTCAGGGGCCAGATCTCCTGACCGGCCGGGAGTGCGCTCGACGTCGCCGACCCCGGGGGCGATCGTACGCAAGATCGGCTCGATGTGCGCCAGCGCGGCATCCGATCCGCCGACCATCAGACAGTAGCCGCGTTCGAGGCCGAATACCCCGCCGCTGGTGCCGATGTCGACGAACTCGATGCCGCGTTCGCGGAGCGCAGCGGCCCGGCGAACGTCGTCGCGGTAATTCGAGTTGCCTCCGTCGATCAGGATGTCGCCGGCCTCCAGCACAGCCGCGACCTCCTCGACGACTCCGCCGGTCAGCGACGCGGGAACCATCAGCCAGACCACCCGCGGTCCTGTCATCTTCGACGCCAGGTCGGCATAGTCTTCCGCACCCGTCGCGCCCTCGGCGACGAGCGCCGCCACCGAATCGGGACTGACGTCATAGACCACACAGTCGTGTCCATCCCGCATCAGACGGCGGACGATGTTGCCGCCCATCCGGCCTAGCCCGATCATTGCAAGCTGCATGTCTGCTCCTCACCAATGGGAACCGGCCACTGCTGGCCGCGTTGGTTCATCCTGGCACGCCAGCGTGAATCCCTCAATGGTTTTGGGGTTGGAAGTCCTGGCGCGTGCCCATAAACCCCACCCTGGACGTTCATCGGACCCGCGTCGTCACCCCGGAACGTTTGCAGGACCCAGGCACGTTTGCAGGACGAGAAAACGGATGCTGGCCCTGCAAACGTGCCTGGGTCCTGCAGGCGTCCCGCGGCTGTTCGCTCCGTGCGAAGATGATCGGCATGAGCGCCCCAATGCCCTACCAGAACCCCTCGCTGGCGATCTCTGCCCGCGTCGCCGATCTTGTCGCGCGCATGACGACGGAAGAGAAGATCGGGCAGATGATGCAGCTCGATGCTCGCGGCGACCTCGACGACATGGTGCTGAACACCCATGTCGGGTCGATCCTGCACACGTCCCCCGAGCGCATCGTCCGGGCCCAAGAACTCACTGCGCAGACCCGCCTCGGCATCCCCCTGCTCGTCGGCGAAGATGCCATCCACGGCCACTCCTTCTGGGAAGGGGCGACGATCTTTCCCACGCAGCTGGGGCTCGCGGCATCCTGGGATCGAAATCTTCTCGAGCGAGTGGCCAGAGCGACGGCCGTCGAAGTCTCGGCAACCGGCGTGCACTGGACGTTCTCCCCTGTGCTGTGCATCGCTCGCGACCTGCGCTGGGGCCGCGTCGGCGAAACCTTCGGCGAGGATCCGTTTCTGATCGGCGAACTGGCCAGCGCGATGGTGCGCGGGTATCAGGGCGAGGGAATCGCAGACCCCACCGCGATTCTGGCGACGGCCAAGCACTTCGCCGGATACTCCGAAACCCAGGGCGGGAGGGATGCTTCGGAGGCCGACATTTCACGTCGCAAGCTGCGCTCCTGGTTCCTGCCGCCGTTCGAGCGCGTGGCGCGCGAGGGATGCCGCACCTTCATGCTCGGCTACCAATCGATCGACGGGGTGCCTGTAACGGTGAACGACTGGCTGCTCAGCGAGGTGCTCCGAGGCGAGTGGGGCTACACCGGAACGCTGATCACCGATTGGGACAACGTCGGTCGAATGGTGTGGGAGCAGCACGTTCAGCCCGACTACGCACACGCTGCCGCCGCCGCAGTGAAAGCGGGCAACGACCTGATCATGACGACACCTGGCTTCTTCGATGGAGCCCTGCAGGCTCTTGCCGACGGACTGCTCGAAGAGGCCGACCTCGACGTCGCGGTCGCCCGCATCCTGACTGTGAAGTTCGAACTCGGCCTTTTCGAAGATCCTCGGCGCCCCGACCCCGCACGCATCGCCACGGCTATCGGCTCCGCCGAACATGCCGCGCTCAACCTCGAAGCCGCCCGACGATCGCTCGTCCTGCTGCGCAACGAAGAGCACACACTGCCCCTGGCGGGCGGATACGAAGCGGATGCCGACGGCAGGGCGACCGGCGGCGACCCCGCTCCGCGCCGGATCGCCGTCGTCGGCCCGCTCGCCGACGACGCGCAGACCCAGCTCGGTGACTGGGCGGGAGGCTCGGGGCAGGCCGGTTGGCTCGACGGTCAGCCCCGAGAGATGATCACGACGGTGCTCGACGGCATCCGCACGCACGTGCCAGCGAACTGGAGCGTGACGTACGCGCCTGGCGCCGAGATCCTCACCCTCGCGCCAGATCCCGGGGGCGAAGAGTTCGCCGACGGGCAGCCGCGCCCGCCGATCGCGACCTCGTGCGAGCCCGATGAGCAACTGATAGCGGATGCTGTCGCCGACGCCCAGCGCGCCGACTATGTGGTCGCTGTCGTCGGCGACCGCATCGAGCTCGTTGGCGAAGGGCGCTCGACCGCGACTCTGGAGCTGTTCGGCGGACAGAACGCCCTGCTCGATG
>JASGEY010000045.1:0-15070 GCA_047605925.1 Microbacterium sp. | reverse complement strand
TGGGTCATCGTGGGCTCTCTTCTTGCTTCTTGGCGGAAACAACTAGGTCATCCCACGATGGCCCCTCAACGTCTACGACGACGAAAGCCAGCCGCGGGAAATGACACCACGCTACGGGACTCACCCTACTGTCATACGCGGACCCTGCGCGCAGCGTTCGCCTCGGCATCCGTCGCCTGCGCCAAGAATCGGTCAGCCACCGGGTTACGACGCCGACCGAGGCCCGCAGAAGATTCGACCAGGTCGAACAGGCCCATGGTGAGCAGCGACTTCTCGCGAGGCGTGTCTGCATGACGGTAGGTCCACTCGTACATGTCGAACAGCGGCCACCATGTGTAGCCGACGATGTCCACACCCTGATCCCGCAGTTCACGGACGCAGGCGACCGAGTCGTCGAGCCAGGCCATGCGCACCTCGGGCGAGTCAGTCACGCAGGTCTCGCTGAGCATGACCGGCGCGCCGTAGCGCTCCGCGTAGGTGCGCAGCAGCTCCGCCATCCCGGCGACTCCGTCGTCCTGCGTCGGCCACGGATCGATGAATCCGCCGTCGTGAACCACGCCCTCCTGCATCAGTTGGGTGGAGTGACGCGGATAATAGTTGACGCCCATCACGTCAGGACGCACCGCGTTGTCCTGGAACCACGCAAGGCGCGTGTCCGATACACCGTTTCTGGCCAGGCTGGCGGCAAGCGGATGCTCGGTGCCCACGCCCCCCGTGACCAGATCCTCGACCAGGAACGACTGCGCCCGTTGCAGCGCGACGAGTTCGCGGTGACCGCCTGCGACATCACCGGCGAAGCGAGCAGTGGCATCGACGTGCACGAAGGTCGCGCGCTCGCCCAGCACCCCGGCGACAGCCCGCTGAGCGCGCACGAATCCTTCAGCGAGAGCGACAGCGATGGTGTTGTAGCCGGTCTCTCCTGTGAGCTTCGGCGGCCAGTACCCGATGTCTCCGCAGAAGCGAGCGTGGATCATCGGCTCGTTGACCGGCGTATAGTCGGTGGCGATCGCGGCATAGCGCTCGGCGGCCCTCGCTGCGAACTCCTCGAAGTACAGCGGGAAGTCAGGATGCGCGAACTCGCCGTCGATCCACAGCGGCGTGCCGTAGTGCAAGAGGTCAACGATCGGACGCACTCCGAGCTCGGCGAAACGGTCCATGACCGAATCCACCCACATCCAGTCCCATTCGCCCTTGCCGGGGTTGACCCGGTGCCAGGGGATGCCCCACCGTACGAACTCCGCGCCCACCTCGGCCGCAAGACCCAGGTCTTCGCGCCAGTGCTGGTAGTGCTCGGTGAGCTCGTACTCGTCGAGTGCACGCTCTCCTGGTCCTGATTGCGGGATGAACGTGTCTTCGATTCCGAGGCCGAAGTGCAGCCTCCCATCGGTGTACCAGGTCATGGTCAGCCTTTCATTCCAGTCATGGCGACACCCTCGACGAAGCGGCGCTGAACCACGAGGTAGAGGATCACCAGCGGCAGGACGGCGATCAGCGCTCCCGCCATCATCACGCCGTACGGCGCAGTCGCCGTGGCAGAGCCGGTGACCAGAGCGAGTCCTGCGGTCAGCGGCCGCACTTCCGAATCGCTCGTCATGATCAACGGCCAGAGCAGGTCATTCCAGTTCCCGACGAAATTGAACAGCGCCATCGTCAGCAGCGCGGGCTTCGTGTTCGGCAGGATGACGGACCAGAAGATGCGGAACTCTCCGGCACCGTCGATGCGAGCGGCCGAGTCGAGGTCGCGCGGGAGCGTGATCATGAACTGCCTCAGCAGGAATATTCCGGCGACATCTGCGGCACGCGGTACGACGAGACCGAAGAACGTGTTGACCCACCCGAGCGACGAGGCGATCTGGTAGATCGGCAGCAGGAGCGCCTGGAACGGAATCATCATCGTCGCGATCAGGACCGCAAGCAGCACTCCGCGCCCCCTGAAGTCCATGCGCGCCAGCGCATAGGCCGCCAGGGTGTTCAGCGCCAGAGAGAGAACGGTGACGGTGCCTGCGAAGACAACGGAGTTCCATGACTGCTGCAGCACAGGAAGCCGCTCAAGGAGCCCTACGAAATTGTCGAGGGTGAGCCGAGACGGGATCAGCCGCGGCGGCCAGTGGTTCACCTCCTCCTGCGGAGAGAAGGCGGCGAGCGCGATCACCACCACGGGGAACGCCGTCACAAAGACGAGGGCACCCAGCCCGAGGAGCACGAGGATGCGCTCGGCAAGCGGCGCCCCGGTGGCTCCAGCGCGCAACCGCCGACGTGGGCTACTCGCGGTGATCAGTGCGGCTGTGGCGGTCATTCGAGTTCCTCCTCGTGCCGCGCGTTGATGCGCAGCTGGATCAGACCGAGCACGAGCGTGATGGCCAACAGCACGTACGACAGCGCCGATGCGAAGCCCAGTTTGAAGTCGCGGAATCCGTCGGTGTAGATGCGGTAGACGAGGGTCTCGGTCGCGTGATCCGGCCCGCCTTGCGTCATGATGTAGATCTGATCGAACGCCTGGAAGGCCCCGATCAACGCGAGGATCACGACGAAGGTCATTGTGCTGCCCAAGCCAGGCAGCGTCACGGCGAAGAACGTGCGCCAGCGTCCCGCTCCATCGAGCCTGGCCGCTTCGTAAAGGTGTCGGGGAACGCTCTGCAGCCCGGCGAGGAAGATCACCATGAAGTAGCCGAAGTTCTTCCACACCGCCACCGCCGTGACAGCGGGGAGTGCGGTAGTGGCATCCCCGAAGAGGTTCCCGATGTCGATGCCGACCAGGCTCAGCCAGTAGGTGACGAGCCCGAGATTGGGGTCGAGCAGGAAGCTCCAGGCGATCGAGGCGACCGCCATCGAGATGACGAACGGAAGGAAGATCGCGGTCCGGAAGAATCCTCGAAGCGGGATGTCGTCACGGTTCAACAGCAGCGCGGCCGCCAGGCCAACCACGATGACCCCCGGCGCGTACATCACCGCATAGAGCATCGTGTTCGCGAGCGCCCGCAACACCCTGGGCGAGGTCAACGCTTCGACGTAGTTTTCGAGGCCGATCCAGTCGGGGTCGCCGAATCCGGACGCATCCGTCAGCGACATGATGAACGCCTGCACGGCGGGAACTGCGACGAATGCAACGAGGACGAGCAAAGCGGGGCCGACGAAGAGCGCAGCCTTGGCGGCGCGCCGGCGGTCAGCACGTCGAAGCGCACGGCGACGGCCGCCGAGAGGAGCCGGGGGTCGGTACGGATGCCGGCTCGCAGAGGTCGTTGTCATGGAATCCTCCTGGTCGTGCGGGCCGGCGTCGCCGCCGGCCCGCACGATGCTCACTGGAACGGGGTGACGATTTCCGTGAGCTTCTCGTGGGTCGCAGACAGGAGAGACTCGATGTCGCCCCCTGTCCCGGAGTCCACGTTCACCGAGAGAGTGTCCAATTCGGCGTTGACATCGGTGGCGCCGCCGGGGAGCGTCGCTAGTGCGATGTACGCGTCTTTGGTCTGCTCGGCCAGTGCGGCGATGAGGGGATTTGCCGCGAGCTCTTCTGCCGTGATGTCCGTGCGGTTCGGCGGGTAGTTCGCCTCGAGCGCCCAGCGGACCTGGGATTCGTGGGAGTTGAAGTATGCGAGGAAGGCTTCGGAACCAGCCTTGACTTTGTCGTCCTCGGCTCCCTGAGCAGTGAGCCACCAGTAGTTCGCAGCAGCAGCGGTCGCGGTCTTCTCCAGACCGGCAGGGGTGGCGAACTGGCCGACGTCGATTCCTGCCGCTTCCGCGCCAGACGCGACCCACGGGCCGATCCACGTCATCGCGGCTTTGCCACCGGTGAAGAGGCCGACGGCATCCGCGAGCCCGATGTTCGTCGGACCCCACCCGCCCTCATACGCGTCGCGCCACCACTGGAGCGTCTTGACATTCTGGGGCGAATCCAGCACGATCTCGCCGTCTTCGACGACGTCGCCGCCCCCGGACTGGAGGATCGCTGGGAGGAACGAGTTGGTCTTGTCCCCCAGCGAGAGTCCGTAGATCTCCGGGGTGCTCTCTCCGTCCTTCTTCACGGTGAGGCGTTCGGCCAGTGCGAACAGCTCATCCCAGGTCTCCGGGAAGTCGGCCTCTGTGATGCCCGCCTGCTCGAACATCGCCTTGTTGTACCAGATCGAGAAGGGCGCATAGCCCATCGGCACCCCGTAGAGCTCGCCGTCGAACTCGGTGTAGTCCACGACGTGCTGGTCGTAGGTGTCGGTCTCGTTGGCCTCGTCGTCGTAGAAGTCCTGGAGGGAGGCGAAAGCCTTCTGCTCGATGTAGCCGGCGGCCGCATCGACGCCCTGAACGACGAGGTCAGGGCCGTTCCCCGACTTCAGTGCGGGAAGCAGCTTGTCGCTGATCACGTTCCACGGGTTGACTTCGATCTCGACCTTGTAGTCGTCCTGCGACGCGTTGAAGTCGTCGGCGATGGCCTGCACGACTTTGCCGTCGGCCTCGGTGAAGCCGTGCCAGACGTTGACGACGGTCGGCGAACCGTCCGCGTCGCCTGACCCGTCTGTCTCAGACGCCGAGCATCCGGTGAGCAAGAGCGCTGCAGCCGCGGTGAACCCTGCGGCTGCACGCATCCTCCTGTGGATCGTTGACATGCTGTCCTCCTTGATAGCGATGGATTCTTGATGGTGTATGCGGCGGAGATCTTCTGCGACCGCCGGTGCCGCCGTCGACGTTCGGGTGACGGATGCGGGTATTACATCGATGAAGTACAACGATGAAATATCATCATGGATGCTGTAGCACTCTCTTGTCAAGGCAGATTTCGACCGGATGCTGTGAGCATCTTTCATCGATGTACGATGAAGCGATGACGAGGAGACTGGTATGACACAGGCCACAATGCAGGATGTCGCCCGACTCGCCGGCGTGTCTGCCAAAACCGTGTCGAACGTCATCAACGATCGGCCGTACGTGAGCGTCCAGACCCGCGACCGCGTCGAACGCGCGATCACTCAACTCGGCTACAAGCTCAATCTCGCCGCTCGCAACCTGAGATCCGGTCGCAGCGGCGTGATCGGTCTCGCGGTGCCCAGCCTGAGCATCGCATACTTCGCCGAGCTCGCCGAAGCCGCAGTCGGCGCGGCCGAAGAGCATGGGCTCGTGGTGCAGATCGAACGAACCGGCAGCCTGGAGCGCGAACGCGCACTACTGGCCAGCCCCCGCCTGCAGCACATCGATGGCTTGATCCTGAACCCCATGGATCACATCGCCGAAGAACTCGAGTCCGCGCGGCTCTCCCTGCCAATGATCGTGCTCGGCGACCACTCCGTCGGCAGCGCGGCCGTGCACATCAGCTCGGACAACCGCGCAGCTGCTGCCCTCGCCACAGAACAGCTGCTGCTCACCGGTCGGCGCCGCATCGCAGCTATCGGCGCTCGTCACGACGACCAGCACGGCTCTGCCCGCCTGCGATTCGAGGGCTATCGATCCGTCATCGAACGAGCGGGCGGCCGCATCGACCCCGCATTGATCGTTGACGCAGACCCGTGGACCCCGCTCACGGGGGCGGCTGCAATGAGACAGTTGCTGCAGCGTGGTGTGGACTTTGACGCGGTCTTCGCATTCAACGACAGCCTGGCCCTCGGCGCCATTCGCGCTCTGGGAGATGCCGGACGACGAGTGCCTGATGATGTCGCTGTCATCGGTATCGACAACATCGCAGAAGGCGAGTACTCCATCCCCAGCCTGAGCACGGTCGATCTCGGCAGCCGGAGGATCGCTGAGACGGCGGTCAGCCTTCTCGTCGAACAATTGGGGGCGGATATCCCCCCAGCTCCGCGGCGGGTCGTCGTCGACTTCAATCTCGTGCTTCGCGAGTCGACGGCGCGCTGATGCCGCGTCAGCGCACCGGTGCGGATTCGCGCTGCAGGATCCGGTAGTCGGCCAGCAGGGTGCGCGGTGGCGCATCGACATTGCCGGCAATCCGTTTCAGAAGTGTCGACACTGCCGTACGCGCGATCCACTTACGCCCTGGGTCTACCGTGGTGAGGCTCGGGATTGAATACTCTGCTTCGTCGAGGCCGTCGAATCCGACAACCGCGACATCGTCCGGCACCCGCCGACCTGCCTCCTGCAGCACGCGCATCGCACCGAGTGCGAGCGTGTCGTTGAGCCCGAACACCGCATCGAACTCGACCCCTCTGGCCAGCAGATCGCGCATGGAGTCCGCACCGTTCGCGCGGTGCCACAGCGTGGTGTAGCCGACGATCTCATCGTCGTACGGGATGCCGCTGGCCTCGAGAGCTTCGCGATACCCCTGAAGACGCAGTGCCGCCGAGCCGATGACCTCTCCCTCGTGCGCCCCGACCACGGCGATCCTCCGGCAGCCGTGTGCGATCAAGTACTCGGTCGCAGCGCGCGCAGCCTCGACGTTGCGCATCGTCACATGGTCGGTCGGCCCGTCGAAGATACGCTCACCGAGCAGCACCATCGGAAAAGGAACATCGAGCGCTGCGGCATCCTCTTGTCCCATTCCCAGCGGGCTGAAAATGAGTCCGTCTGTGAGCTTGAGTCGAGGGCTTCGCAGCAGGTCGAGTTCGCGGCTGCGGTCGGCGCCGGTCTGCTCGACCAGCACGACGACTCCTGCGGCCTCTGCCTCGCGAATCACCTCTGCGGCGAGTTCTGCGAAGTACGCCAGGCTCAGATCCGGCACGGCCAGAGCGATCGCTCCGGTGCGCCCTGAGCGCAGGTTGCGTGCCGTGAGGTTCGGCGTGTAGCCCAGCTCCGCGATCGTAGCTTCGACCTTCTCGCGCATCTCAGGGCGGATGTGCGGATAGTCGTTGATGACATTCGACACGGTCTTGATCGACACGCCGGCGCGAGCCGCGACGTCACGCAGTGTCACCGCCATACGCCCTCCCCTTGTCCACGCCCAGTCTACAACGTTGTAGGAGCTGTCGCGACCCGTGTCGCCAGGTCATCGCGCGGGTCCAGGCGACCAGAGAGCCGCCTGGACCCGCGTCGACATCACTCCCAGATGACGGTGGGCGTCTCCGCCGCGAAATCGACCTTCGGACTGAGCACCTCAGCGCCGAACAGCACGTCAAACGCTGACCTCGATGAGCCGTTCGAGGCTTCCAGGGAGATCTTGGCGGACCAATAGTCGTAGGTCGTCACGATCGCGCGCTCGCTCACGTACGGCTCGAGATTGTCGAGCTTCGACTGGTTCTCCGCATCGATTGTGCGGGTGACCGTACCGTCGATGGGCGAGTATCCGTCCTGTCCCATGTCGCTGACGTTCATACCGCAGGGGGTATCGAGGGTCTTCATCGCGAGACACTCGGCAAAGGCGGCTTTCACGAGCTCGCGGAACGCTGCCGTACCGGATTCGCTCAGGGTCGGTCGGATGTCGTAGAGCACCTCGGAGTCGTCTTCGTCGCCGAGCACAAGGGTCGTCTCGCCGTCGATCGCGAACTCCTCGACGCCAACCGCGAGCTCATAGGTGCCAGGGAACACGTACTGCATATCGGTCGGCGCCTCAGCGCCATTCACCGTAAGGCCGAGTCCCTCGAAACCATACAGGCCCGAGAAGGTGATGAGTCCGTCGACGATCGTCATCTCTTCGCCGTCGTACGACTCTGTGACCGAGAAGGTGCGGTCAACCGTCGTGTCGCCGATCGTGAAGGTGACGGGCACCTCGATGTCTCCGTATTCGCCTTCGGCCTCCTTGCCGACCTCGACGTCACCGATCGCGCCCAGAGCGAGCGAGGCCTCGAGCACATCGTCGGTGAGCAGGTCTTCGCCCCCATAGCTCTCGACGAAGCTCAAAGCCGTTTCGGCGTCGCCGTCGGCGAGCGCAGCCAGGTACTGTTCGACGTACTCGGATGCCGAGGCTGCACTGGTGCCGCCATCGCCTCCCGACGTGGTGCCACCGGACCGGGTGACGATCGGAATGACAACGGCTGCTGCGATCGCGAGCACGACGGCAGCCCCACCGCCGATGAGTCCGAACAGCAGACCCTTCGACATCGGCTTCTTTGCCGCCGGTGCTGCGGCGTATCCCGCTGACGCATAGGCGTTCGGGTAGGCATTCGGGTAGGCGTTCGGGTCAGCGGATGCCGCGGCCCCCGGATATGCGGCCTGAGCCGCTCCAGGGTATGCGGTCGGTGCTACAGGTGCGGCGCCAGGGTACGCATTCGGGGCGCCCTGGGGAGCTGTGGGGTACGTATTCGGGTCATACACAGGCTGCTGACCCTGATATGCGTTGGCGTCGTATGCAGGCGGCGGCGCCTGGTACGCATTCGGGTCGTACGCGGGCTGCGGCGCTACCGGCTCCGGCTGATACGGCGCAGGCGGCTGTACCGGCTCCGGCTGATACGGCGCAGGCGGCTGTACCGGCTCCGGCTGATACGGCGCAGGCGGCTGCTGTGGGTTTGGGTTCTCCGGCGTATCACTCATGGCTGTTCCCCTCCGATGCCGACGGGTGTCGGCATCCGTTGTTCTCGTCGCCACCAGGAGGAGGTGACTCAGCCCCGGCTGCGGCGCGACCGGCCGGGAACCCCACCAGGCTACCTTGCGAGCGACTCAGAGCGATACGTGTCGCTCATCTACGCCGTCGTACTGCGAAAGCGGACGGATCAGAGCGTTGGCTGCGGCCTGCTCGATCACGTGCGCGGTCCACCCGGTCACCCGCGCCGCGACGAACAATGGAGTGAAGGTGAGCGTGTCGAATCCGATCAGGTCATAGGCGGGCCCTGAGGGGTAGTCGAGGTTCGGATGAATGCCCTTGCGCGCAACGAACTCCGCCTCCAGCGCATCGTAGAGCTCCGCCACATCTGGCCGACCGTAGTGCTCGATGAGCGTATCGAGGGCGGCTTTCATGGTCGGCACCCGGGAGTCTCCGTTCTTGTAAACGCGGTGCCCGAACCCCATGATCTTGCGCTTGGAGGCGAGAGCCTCGTCAAGCCACGGCACGACATTCGCGGCATCCCCGATCTCGTCGAAAATATGCAGCACGGCCTCGTTCGCGCCGCCGTGCAGCGGACCTTTGAGCGCGCCGATCGCGCCGACGACCGCGGAATACAGGTCGCTCAGAGTCGAGGTGATCACCCGCGCGGTGAAGGTCGATGCGTTGAAGGAGTGCTCCGCGTACAGAATCATCGAGCGGTTGAACGCGTCGACGACGACGGGGTCTGCCTCCTCGCCGAACGTCATCCACAGAAAGTTCGCCGAGTAGTCGAGGTCGTCGCGGGGAGCGATGATCTCCTCCCCTCGGCGTCGGCGCTGTCCGTAGGCGACGATCGAGGGAAGAGCGGCAAAAAGGCGGATGCTGCGGGCGAGGTTCTCATCGGGGCTGCCGCCCGCATCGAGCACGGATCCGCCCACCCCGGAATCCGAGGCGCCGATCACGCTGACAGCTGTGCGCAGCTCATCCATCGGATGCGCCGTCAGGGGGAGAAGGTCGATCGCGGCCTTGGCGCTGTCTGCCAGGGCTCGGTGGCGCCGCTCGGTCGCACGCAGTGCGGCGAGCTGACCGGCATCCGGCAGTTCCCCATGCCAGAGCAGGTACGCGACCGCCTCGAAGGGCTGGGTCGCAGCCAGCTCCTGCACCGGGTATCCCCGATAGAGCAGGCTGTTCGTCTCGGGGTTGACCTTCGAAATAGCCGTCGTGTCGACGACGACGCCCGCGAGGCCCTTCTTGATGTCCGGCTCGGTCATGGTCACTCCTTTGTGTACTTCGTCTCGTCGCTGCGCTCCTCGCTCAGCAACCAGGATCGTCTCGTCGCTGCGCTCCTCGCTCAGCAACCAGGATCGTCTCGTCGCTGCGCTCCTCGCTCAGCAACCGGGATCGTCCCATCGCTGCGCTCCTCGCTCAGCAACCAGGATCGTCCCATCGCTGCGCTCCTCGCTCAGCAACCAGGATCGTCTCGCTCAGCGACGCGGATGTTCGATTGTGAAGGTATAGACGCTCGCATCGAATTGGTTGTACGCCTCGTAGTCGATCAGGTCGTACAGATCGGCACGGTGCTGCATCTCACCGAGCTTCGACGTCAGGTGGCCTTCATCGTTCAGCGTATCGAGCGCACGGCCTGCCGCACCCATCGCGATCCTCAGCAATGAGACCGGCCAGATGACCATGCGCATACCCGCGTCGCGAAGCGCATCAACCGAGAACAGCTCGCTCTTGCCGAACTCGGTCATGTTCGCGAGGATCGGCACGTCCACCGCGTTCGCGACCGCCTCGAACTCGTCAAGAGATCGCATCGCCTCGGGGAAGACGGCATCCGCCCCGGCGTCGACGAGCGCCTTTGCGCGATCGATCGCGGCATCGAGGCCCTCGGCGGCACGGATGTCGGTGCGCGCGATGATGAGGAAGTTCTCATCGCGCCTGGCGTCGACAGCGGCGCGGATGCGCTTGGTCGCCGTCGCCTCGTCGACGACGGCCTTGCCGTCGAGGTGGCCGCAGCGCTTCGGGTTGATCTGGTCCTCGATGTGACATCCGGCGATCCCGGCGTTCTCGAGCTCCTGGATCGTGCGCGCCACGTTCATCGGCTCGCCGAAGCCGGTGTCGGCGTCGATGATCGCGGGCAGCTCGGTCATGCGCGCGATCTGCGCGCCGCGCCCGGCGACCTCGGTAAGGGTGGTAAGTCCGATGTCAGGCAGCCCGAGATCGGCTGCGAGCACGGCGCCGGAGATATAGACGCCCTCGAATCCCTTCTGCTCGATGAGCCGGGCGCTGACCGGATTGAACGCTCCTGGCAGGCGCAGCAGCTCACCGGATGCGAGCCGCTCACGAAAGAGTCGGCGCTTCTCGGCCGGCGTCACGTTCGAGTACAGCATCAGCAGAATCGCTTCGCACGCACTCGACTCCGAGCACAGATTCGGACCCGACACTCCTCACCCCGAGCACAGGTTCGGATGCCGGACACGACACGCCGAGACCCGGATGCCGGACACGGCGTGGCGGCCGCCGCATCCGAAACTGTGCCCGCGGCGCGACCCGAAACAGTGCCCGCAGCGCGACCCGAAACTGTGCCCGCAGCGCGACCCGAAACTGTGCCCATGGGGGCGACGGTGGAGTACAGCATCAGAACAGGCCCTCCGGCGCCGATGCGAGGTCGATCACGCCGGGCTTGGCGACGATCGACAGCGCGCCGACCTCCGAGGCGTCGAGCTCGGGCAGACGCTGCACGAGCTCGAGAAAGCGTTCGATCTCGGCCTCATTGAGCACGGGCTCGGCGAGGATGCGGAACTTGCGGATGTAGTCGGCGCGGGCGAACGGACGTGCACCGAGCGGATGCGCATCCGCGACAGCGATCTCGTCGACCATGGTCGAGCCGTCGGTGAGGCGGATCTCGACGCGGCCGCCGAACGCCTTCTCCGCAGGATCCTCAGAGTGGTAGCGGCGCGTCCACTCGGCATCCTCCGCCGTGGTGATCTTGTGCCACAGTTCGACAGTGTCTGGGCGCGCAGCGCGCGACGGTGCGTACGAATCGACGTGGTGCCAGCCGCCATCCTGCAGGGCCACAGCGAAGATGTACGGGATCGAGTGGTCGAGGGTCTCGCGCGAGGCTCGGGGGTCGTATTTCTGCGGGTCGTTCGCGCCAGACCCGATCACATTGTGGGTGTGGTGGCTGGTGTGCAGCACGATTGACGCAATGTTCGCTGGATCGCGCAGAGCAGGATTCTCAGCGCCGAGCCTGCGGGCCAGGTCGATCCAGGCCTGTGCCTGGTACTCGGCAGAGTGCTCCTTGGTGTACGAGTCGAGGATCGCGCGCTTGGGTTCGCCGGATGCCGGCAACGGCACCTCGTACGCGGCATCCTTGCCATCGAGCATCCACGCGATCACGCCGTCCTCGCCCTCGTAGATCGGGGCGGGGCTAGTCTGCCCGCGCATCGCCCGATCGACCGCTTCGACGGCCATCTTGCCTGCGAAAGCCGGGGCATGCGCCTTCCATGTCGAGATCTCGCCCTTGCGGCTCTGCCGCGTGGCCGTCGTGGTGTGCAGAGCCTGGCCGACCGCCTGGTAGATCGTCTCGGCGGAAAGCCCCAGCAGGGTGCCGATGCCGGCCGCAGCCGAGGGGCCGAGGTGCGCCACGTGGTCGATCTTGTGCCTGTGCAGGCAGATCGCGCGCACGAGGTCCATCTGAATCTCGTATCCGGTGGCGATGCCGCGCACAAGCGCGCGGCCGTCCTTGTCGGCGTGCTGCGCGACGGCGAGGATCGGGGGGATGTTGTCCCCAGGGTGCGAGTACTCCGCGGCGAGGAAGGTGTCGTGGTAATCGAGCTCGCGCACGGCCACGCCGTTCGCCCAGGCCGCCCACTCGGGGCTCGTGCGGCTCTCGAGCGCGGCGCCGAACAGGTTGGCACCCCGGCCGCCGGTCGAGACGGGGTGGCTGAACGCCTGGGCACGCGCGGCGACGATCGGCGCGCGCGTCAGCGACGCCGCAGCCACCGAGGCGTTGTCGATGATGCGGTTGATGATCATGTCGACGACGGCGGACTCGACCTCGACGGGGTCGGTGGCGACCTCGGCGATCTTCCAGGCGAGTTGGCCCGCGCGTTCGAGGTTCTCGTCGCTGCGGTGCACGCGGACGTGGTGGGTGACGGTCATTGCTGTCCTTCGTTGAGGGTCTCGAGGATGCCGGTGAGCGCGTTGTGCAGGTGCACATGCGTGGCGTGGGCGGCCAGGTCGCCGTCGCGAGCGGCGAGGGCCTGGGCGATCGTTCGATGCTCGGCGGCGGATGCTGCGAGCCGGGCTGGTTTGTCGCGGGCCATCCGCCGCACGCGGACCAGGTGGGTGCGCACTGTGCGCAGCGCCGAGGTGATGTAGTCGTTGGCGACGGCGGCCTCGAGGGCGGCGTCGAACCGGGCGATCAGCGCATAGTAGGCGTCACGGCCTTCAGCGCGTTCGAGGTCGACTCGGGCGAACTCTGCGGCCAGCTCTGCGAACCCGGCGGCGTCGCCGCGTACGGCGGCGAGGCGCGCTGATGTCTCCTCCAGCGCGCGGCGAATCTCGAACAGGGCGCGGATGTCGTCGGCATCCAGATCGGCGACCACGGTGACTCGGGGCGACTGCTGCACGACGAGCCCGTCGGCGGCAAGTCGACGCAGCGCCTCGCGCATCGGGGTACGGCTGATGCCGAGCCGAGCCGCCTGCTCGACTTCGGCGAGCACGAAGCCAGCGGGCAGGGCACCCGACTGGATGCCGTCGAGCAGGGCCGCGTAGGCGCGATCGCTCGCGGTGGTGCGCTCTGCTGCGAGGGTCATCACGTTAGCGTATACATAAACGTGAGAATTGGCATCCATCCGCGATTGAACCGATGATCGGGTATACATTACTGCGCGATCGGTGCGGACCGGGTGGCGGTCGCAGGCGGATCAGCGGTCGGACGGCGGAACCGAGCCCACCGGAAGCGCTTCCACGACGAGTGCGGGAGCGACAGCATCCGACTCCCCCAACTTGACCACGACGACCCCCGCGAGCACGAGCGCACCGCCGATCGCTTGGGCAGGCCCTGGGACCTGCCCAAGCATGAGCGCACTGAGCACCATAGCCGTGACCACCTCGGAGAGGGCGATGAACGAGGACAGCCGAGAACCGAGGATGCGCGTCGAGGCGATGCCGAGGATGTAGGCAAGAGCCGTGGCGATGACCCCCATCGCAAGCACCGGCATGAACCAGGGCACGGTGATCACCCTGTACTCGACGTCGGCAGTGGTCCACTCGATGGGAAGCACCCCGATCGCGCCGGCGAGGGCAAGGCCCACCGCACCGATCAGCAGGCCGAGCCCTGCGAGCGCGAGAGGCGGCAGCCCGGTGTCACCCTTGCCGGAAAGCAGGAAGTACGTCGCCGCTCCGACCATCGAACCGAGTGCGAACAGGATGCCGACGGGGTTCACCTGCGCCCCGGTGAGGATGTCGAGCATGAGGACGAGTCCTACGAAAGCCACGACCGCCCCGATCAGACTGCGGCGGCTGGGTTTCTCGCCCCGGCGGATCCACAGCCAGAACACCACGGCGATCGGCGCCGTGTACTCGATGAGCAGCGCGATACCGACGTCCATCACGGCGACCGCCTGGAAGTAGCACAGCTGTGCCAGTGTGACCGCGAGCATCCCGTAGAGCAGGATCATGCCGGCGTTTCGGCGCACCGCGTCCCACTGACCGCGCACGGCGCGGAGGGTCGGCACGAGCAGCACGAGGGCCGCGACCCCCATGCGCGCAGTGACCGCGGCGCCGGGGCTCCAGCCCGCCTCGATGAGTCCGCGCGCGAAGATGCCGGACATGCCGAACGACACCGCGGCGCCGATCGCGACGAGCACTCCGGTGTTCGTTCCGCGACGCGGCGCCACGATGACGGCGTCACTGGTGAAAGCGCTCATGACATGTGACGTTACTCTCACGCGTTAGCGCCTCGCGACCGAATGCGCTGGCGCCAGCGCAGCGCCGTATCGGAGGCGTATTTCGCGCGGATGCTGGGGCTCAGCTTGATCACCGTGGCACCCCGCTCGACCAGCCAGGAGAAGATAGACCTCATCGAGTTCTACGGCGGGCGCTGTCACTTCGTCGATCACGCGTCGGAGATTTCCCTCGAAGCCCGTCGACTCGCCGACGAATGCGGCGGCCACTATCTCGACCAGTTCACCTTCGCCGAACGCGCAACCGACTGGCGCGGCAACAACAACATCGCAGAGAGTGTGTTCAGCCAGCTCGCTCAGGAACGGCATCCGATCCTCCGTTGGATCGTCGTTGGTGCAGGCACCGGCGGCACGAGCGCGACCTTCGGCCGCTATGTGAGATACCGCCGATATGAGACGCAGATCGCCGTGGTCGATCCTGAGGGTTCGGCCTTCTACGACGGCTGGGCTGGCACGACGGATGCTCCGGCCGGACGCCCCTCGCGGATCGGGGGAACCGGACGTCCGCAGGTTGAACCATCGTTCGTGGCCGAGCAGGGCTGGAGCCTCGCCCCGCACACCCCTCTCACGTGCGCCGAGACCCCGCACACCCCTCTCACGTGCGCCGAGACCCCGCCTGCCCGCCGAGACCCCCCCCAGGCCCCCCCGCGAACCCGGGGGGTCGGCGGGCAGGGGGGGGGTAGGCGCACGTGAGAGGGGTTTGCGG
>JASGEY010000044.1:0-4368 GCA_047605925.1 Microbacterium sp. | reverse complement strand
GTACGGGGAGCTGACCACGGGCCTGAAGGGCGCGGTGGACGGCATCAACGACATGTCCGAGGCACTGCTGGGCATGATGCGCGCCATCCAAGACCTCGACCAGCAGCTCGCCGGCAGCTGAGCGCAGTGAGTCGACCCTAGGGGACGGCCCTCGGGTCGCCCGCTGATCCGATGTCGACCGGAGGAGCACACGATGGGTGACGGAGTCACGCTAAAGTACGACGATCTGGACGCGCTGCGCAGCGAACTTAACCGCATAGTCGATGAGTTTGAGAGTGCCGGTAGCAGACGCCGTGACCTATCCCGAGCAGTCGGCCGCCCCTATGGCGAGAACGCTTTGCTGGATGCAGCGGAGGACTTCGAGGGCCGTTGGGACGACAAGCGGAAGACACTGATGGAGAACTGCAAGAAAGTTGCCGAGCACCTTGACGCAGTGGTCAGAGGATTCAAGGATTTCGACGTTGAGGCGGCAAAGAAATCCGAAAGCAGGGGCGAATGAGCATGATTCGGACGATGCCCCAGATATCGCCAGGCGGACATCAGATCCAGGTGGTCTCAGGCGACCCTGTCGCGATCAAGGTGCGCGGTACGCAGATCAGTGACCTAGCGGCGAACATGCGCAATTCTGCCACCCTGATGCGCAATCTCGTCGAGAACGGCGCGGAGATGACAGGGGATGCCATCGACAAGCTCGCCGCGCTCTCGAAGGAGGTGTACGGAGACCTGGCCAGGGGCGGCGATCTCTACGCCGCTGTGGCGCTTTACATCATCGGTTACGCTCGGAACCTCGAGGCCTCCCAGTCGAGCATGACTACGATCATCGAAGACCTGTGCGATCGCTGGGACGAGTACCGCCGTATGGCGGATGCCGCCGATGCTGCGAGCTTCGAACGCCCGGAATATCCCACGGGAGACGACGCGGCCGACGAGACACTGCGCAAACAGGCGGAGCAAGAGCGCGACGAAGCGGCCAAAGCGGCCAGTGACCGCGCTGATGCGGCCAGGGCGGCATGGGACGACCGCGCCAGAGAGTACGACATCGAGTGGGATTCGTGGCATAGCGCGTTCACCAGTGCGGCTCAGGGCATCCGCGACGACATGCAGGGCAAGATCGAGGACAGCTGGAACGATGATCTCGGCGGGTTCTTGGATTTCATGGCGGACGTCCTGGCCGTGGCCGGCATCATCCTTGCGGTGCTCTCGATCATCGTTGGAGGCCCACTGATCGCGGCCCTCGCGGGTATCGTTGCTGTGCTGACGCTTGCCGTCGCCTTGACACGTGCGATACGAGGAGAAGGCAGCTGGGTCGATGTGGTATTCGGCGTCATCGGGGTGATTCCGTTCATTGGCCCCGCTGCCCGGGGTCTGCGCGCGTTCGGCAGTGCGCCAGCCGGCACCGGGTTTCTGGCCCGAATAACTCCTGCAGCCGGGTGGAGTGCGTGGAGTCGTCAGACCGATGTGGTGCGGAGCTTTCCCGACTTTACGGCGCGGCTGTTCGCGGGTCACTCGCTCACAGAGTTCACCACTCTGACCAGTGGTACGGCCATCGGGGTTGAGACCTTGGAGATGGTCGGCAAGATCTGGTCGGCGCAGTTCGGAATTGCCGGCGCCATCAAGGACTCCGCCGGGGGTGCATGGTCCGGCGCATTTGATCCTGACCAGAACCCTTTCAGCTGACCGTTCACACATCCGCAGAAGTGACAGACTGGGTCAATGAGCGATCTTCGAACAGAGCTGCTCGGGCGTAGAGGAGCCATCGTGCCCCCGTATCGCATGCTGCTCCCTCCCGGGTGGGATGCGTACGATCTGAGCGAAGACACCGAGGAGGTGCTGATCGGCAGGGCGGTGACTCGATTGCGCGCCGCTCAAGCGACCGAAGCGCTCGTCCTCAATGCGTCTATGCAGGTACATGACGCCATTGATTCCGTGCGTGCGCAGGGGGGATTCCTCTACGCATTCGCCGGAGACAGCGCACCGACCTGGGCGCTCGGCATAGCGAGTCTGATCGGCATCAAAAGGTTGTCGACGCCAGAGGCACCCTTGAGTCGGGTCGTCGAGACCCTGATCTCCAGCCATGGTGCGGTGGCCGTCGGCGAGGGACACCGCATTGTGCGATGGACGCAGCGTCGGCCGGTCTCGATGGACGGCATCGACGCGGTCTCAAACATGATCAACTATCTGATCCCGGTTCCCGGCTCGAAGCTCACCGAAGCGGTGCAGTGGACGGTCACAGTCGCGCACGAGGCGGACATTCCTGACGATGACCCGGTGCTGGAACTCTGGGTCGCGCTTTTTGACGCGCACGTGTCGACGTTCACCTGGGAGGCATGATGGAAATCAGTTTCGAATTCGAGACAGCCAAAGCTATCCCGATCGAGACGACAGACGTCCGGCGGCTGGGTGCTGCGAAGTGGGCGGCACATGCTACGGCACGTTTCTGTTCGGTCATCGATGTTCCCGGCGTTCTCCGGGGTCGGCTTCAGGGAGCATTGGAGAACATCGCTGCCGAGGCGTCTGATGACGCACGACGGTTTCTGCTGGTGGGGACGGATGCCGTGGCGCTCGCCCCTCTGGTCTTTTTCGTCGCTGACCACGAGCTTTCGCGGCAGGATGAGGCCGACTTCCTCTGGGACTGTTCTGCGATCCTTCCACCTGCCGCCCTTCGCGTGGAGACGCAGCATCTCGGCGTCGGGTTCTCGTCGACTCTGGCGCAGCGCAAAGACGGGTCTGATTTCGGCACTCGCCGATGGTTATTCTTCGGTCAGGGTCTCACCGTGGGTGCATTGTTAGGACCGGTTGCTCCCTACACGCTTGCCGTGGTGGAGCCCATCGCCGAGATCATCCTCGCCGGCGCGAAGGTGGAAGGTTTCTCTCCGCGCGCCAACGAGGAGCGTGTCGAGGAGTTGGCGGGATCCGTTGTCAAATTCGGGGAGGACTGGCAGGCGTGAACCCGTTCGACTTCGATGAGACGGCATTGCAGGGGTCGGTGGATGCCGCAGCGGCTGTCCCGACGGCGGACACTGCGATCCCAGGCAGTGCTGCCGAGGAGTTGTCGGTGCGTCGGCTCTTGATCACTATCGTCTTTCAGGTTGTGGGGTTCGGGTTGCTCGCCGCGATCGCAGTGATGATCGTGCAACTGGCTTTCGGCGGGTCGGGCATGAGTGCTCTGACGTGGCTTATCGCCGCTGTGATGGTCGCTCCCCTTGCGATCACTCAGATACGCGGGTTTCGTGCTCGTCGGCGTGAGCTCGGAGAGACCGCGCACCGACTTGCCCGGTTTGCTGCGGATAACGCAATGACCTATGTTCCAGCGGAGGCTGCGGCGCAGCATCCGATCGTCCGATTTCGTCACGGCGGTCCGCTGGCGGTCAGAGATCTGATGCGCTCGCCTCAGCGCAAGGGACTCGAGGTGGGCACATATCACTACGAGCAGAGCATGGGGCGTTCGATCGTTGAGCACAGTGCGACCTTTGTCAGCCTGGATGCTCCCGTCGGGATAGCATCGATGACAGTGGCGTCGAAGGCCGGAGATGCGTGGAGTCATCCGTCGACCCGCAAGAAAACCCAGCACCAGCTGAGCATCGATGACGAATTCGACGCGCACATTCGAGTGTATTGTGCTCCTCAGGATGACGACGCAGTGCGGCAGCAGCTGACACCGACTGTGCGCGCGGCGGTGCGTGAGTTGGTCGAGTTCTGTGATGTGGAGGTGGATGGCGGACGATTCTTCGTCCTCGCCCGCAAAGCGCTCCCGCTGACCAACCCCGTCTTCTGGCACTGGGTTGGCGATCTCAGCCGGCTCGGCGCTCTGCTTTCACCGCAGGGCGGGGAGGTCTATAGAGAATCGTCATCGCACTGGGCGGTGGGCGCTACGGAGAGGAATGCTCTCTTCGCAACACCTCGATCGAGGTGGTCGTTCGCGCTCGGCCTCGGTATCGGCGTTCTCGGCTTATCGGCGGCCGCTGTCATCACGGCGATCAGCTGAGGTCGCGTGGAGGAGTCGAAGGAGACGGTCTCGCGAAGGGGCGCGAGGGAAGAGGCTGTGGGCGCGCCGAATGTCCAAGGAATCACACCCGCACACGAACCTATCTGATCCCGGTTCCCGGCACGGATGCTGCGGCCACGCCCGCGCAGCTCAGCATGGTAGCGGTATGGTCCGGGATCGTCGGCGGCAGGCGGATTCTGCGGGGGTGAATTGCGCGTGTCAGGTGGGTAGTTGTCCCCATGGACGGCGCGGGGTGGGGGTTGTTATGGTTGTGGTGTCGGGCCGGGGTGGTTCGGTTTCACTGATTTTTCGGAGGTGTGGTCATGGCGGATTTCGGTGCGTCTTATGCGGAGATGGAGCAGGTGGCGTCGTCGTTGTCGCAG
>JASGEY010000043.1:0-4538 GCA_047605925.1 Microbacterium sp. | reverse complement strand
TACGCGCGCTCGTCCACATCCTCCACGAAACCACCGAACCCGCTCACCCCGAACTATCCCTGACCGCCTAACCAACAACCATCAAGGAAACAACCCGAGTGACACCACACCACGGGACTTGACCGCAGTTCGCGCCGCCCGAAGCGTGCTCTCGGACGCCTCCTCGGTTGAGGCGACGGCTTCAGATCCTTTGGCCAACAAGTCCGCACGCGCGGCGGCGACTCTGGGATTCTCCCGATTCGCCTGCAGCCGCTCAAGCCGTTCCTTGTGCTGTCCCATACCCGTTACCCCTCCGGTCTCAGACGATCCCTGTGCCCGACGTCGAGGCGGCATCCGCCTTGTTCAATCGGTCGATGTACTCCTGTTGCGTCGCCTCATCGAATTTGGTCGTCGAGTCGATCGCGAGCACCAGATTCTCCTTCGCCCGATCCAACTGCGCGTCCAACGCATCCCGCCACGCCAACAGCGCGTTATAGCGAGCAGTTAGCACCGCCGCGAGCTCGACACACTTGCCATCCGCCGTCCACACCGACGTCGTCTGGCCAGCGGCGACTCCCTCCAACTGGACTTTTGAGGCACCCAAAGACGCACATGCGTCTTCAATCAGCTTGACCTGACGTCCGGCCTCGTCCTTGTTCAACTGAACCATCCGAATCGCATGAGCCGCGAAACTCGAAATCACCGGGACGACCGGAAGCATCGGAAAGACCGGGAAGCTCCCTGGAACGTGCGTGCTACTCATGTTCTCCCCCTCGACACACGGTTACTGACGATCCTAAAAGCTGCAACACCTTGTGCGGCAGGGGGCAGCACGCCCCATGGGGTGGCTGGACAGACGCTTGCCTGCAGCCTGTGTGCAGGGCTATACGCTGATCGGTCGACTGGCCGTGGTGAAGCGGACTACCGCCGAATCCGGCATCCGCTGCGCCTAAACTGGTCGTTGTGACCGCACTCGATCAAGACCGTCAGACGCTCCTCGATCTCATCACCGGTGAGGCGGTGTTCCACGGCGACTTCACCCTCTCCAGCGGTAAGAAGGCGACGTACTACGTCGATATGCGCAAACTCACCCTCGACCACCGAGCGGCCCCAGCGATCGGCCGGATCATGCTCGACCTGATCGGCGACCTCGACGTCGTCGCGGTGGGTGGGCTCACCCTCGGCGCCGACCCCATCGCCAACTCTGTCATGCACGCCTCGGTCGCCGCCGGCACGCCGCTCGACGCCTTCGTCGTTCGAAAGGAGCCGAAGGATCACGGTCGCGGCCGGCAGATCGAGGGCGCTGATGTGAAGGGCAAGCGCGTCGTGGTTCTGGAGGACACCTCGACCACCGGGCAGTCCGCGCTCAAGGCTGTCGAGGCGCTGCGCAAGGAGGGCGCCGAAGTCGTCGCGGTCGCGGTGATCGTCGACCGCAAGACCGGGGCGCAGGCGGCGATCGAGGCCGAGGGTCTCGAGTGGCGTGCCGCGTTCGACCTCGATGACCTCGGACTAGCCCCGCAGTGACCGGCTACGCCCTGGCTGTTGACGTCGGCGGGACGAAGCTTGAAGCGGCGCTCGTCGACGAAACCGGGTCGCTCGTCGCGGGCAGCCGCAGCAGGCAGCCTACGGGGCGAGATGCGACCTTCGACTTGTTGACGGATGCCGTCACTGCCGCCGTTAGGCATGCGCTCACCGTTCTCCCCGACGGAGGCGAGGTCGTCGGGGTCGGCATCGGCAGCGCGGGGCCGATTGATCGCGCATCGGGTGCGATCTTCCCGGTCAACATGCCGCAGGCGCGTGGTTTCGAGCTCGCCGGGACAGTGCGTGTTGCGGCATCCGCTGTGCTCGGACACGACGTGCGCACGATCTTCGGCCATGACGGAGGGGCCTTGGCGCTCGCGGAGTCATGGCTCGGGGCCACGCAGGAGGCCGCTGCGTCGCTCGCGGTCGTTGTCTCGACCGGGGTGGGCGGCGGTTTCGTGGTGAACGGCTCGTACATTCCCGGGGCTTCAGGCAACGCCGGCCATCTCGGGCAGATGCGCCGCGATGGTGGCCTGACGCTTGAGCAGATCGCCTCGGGACCAGCGAGCGTGGCGTGGGCGCAGCAGCAGGGTTGGTCGGGCGCGAGCGGCGAGGATCTGGCCTGGGAGGCGGATGCCGGAGACGCGATCGCGCGTGCTGCCATCGAGCGCTCAGCCAGGGCGGTCGGGGAGGCGCTGGCGGATGCTGCGACCCTTGTCGATCTGGACAGGGTCGCGATCGGCGGCGGGTTCTCGCGGGTCAGCGATGACTATATCGACCTTGTGCAGGAGGCGCTCACGGAGAGCGCCGCGCACGAGTACTCGCGCCGCGCGCGTGTCGTCCGCTCGGCGCTCGGCGACGAGGGGCCACTCATCGGCGCCGCAGCGTTCGTGCTGCGCTGATCGCCGATGCTCAGCGCCCGGATACGTACAGGTGCCGTGGCGGGCCTTCCAGGCGAGCCACGGCGATTTTGACCTCTGTCATCTCGGCCGCGAGCGCATCGATCCGGGCGCTGAGTTTCAGATCGACAGCGTCGATGCGTGTCGAGAGCTTGTCGTCGACGGCATCGATTCGCCGGACGACCCAGGCGAGCCCGGCGAACATGCTCGTCCCCAGGCTGAGCACAATCCCGATCGCGCTGAGCACGATCGTGAGAATCTCTGCTGACACGAACATGCCACCATTCTGCATCCGTTATCGGGTCCGGACAATGACGCTACGGGACGAGCTGGGTAACGGGGGATCGGAGATCGGCGGAATTGCCGGGGTGTGTGGACGCTGCGGGACGAGCTGGGTAACGGGGGATCGGAGATCGGCGGAACTGTCGGGGTGTGTGGAGAATCCGATTGATCGTGGCCATGTGCAGGAAATGTTGGGGCCAACTCGCCCCCTGCTCCTCACCAGCGGGCGCTCATCGCTTCTTCGTCTTGACCGTTGGAATCGACTCGGTGATGCGAGGCAGCAGATCGGCAACCGACTGCACGATCTCGTCGGGGCGGAACGGGTACTTTTCGATCTCGGCCTGGTCGCTGATGCCGGTGAGTACGAGCACGGTGTGCAGGCCCGCCTCGATGCCGGCGACGACGTCGGTATCCATTCGGTCGCCGATCATGCCGGTGCGCTTCGAGTGTGCGCCGATCTTGTTCAGTGCTGAGCGGAACATCATCGGGTTCGGCTTGCCGACGACGTAGGGCTCCTTGCCGGTGGCCTTGGTGATGAGCGCAGCGATCGCCCCGGTCGCGGGGAGCACACCGTCGGCGCTGGGGCCGGTGGCGTCGGGGTTCGTGACGATGAAGCGGGCGCCGTCGATGATGTGGCGGATCGCCTTCGTGATCGCCTCGAAGGAGTAGTTGCGAGTCTCTCCCACGACCACGAAATCGGGGTTCGTCTCGGTCATGATGAAGCCCGCCTCGTGGAGAGCGGTGAGGATGCCGGCTTCGCCGATCACGAACGCCGATCCTCCTGGCAGCTGCTGCGTGAGGAAGTCGGCCGTCGCGAGGGCGGAGGTCCAGATTCGCTCTTCGGGAACATGGAGTCCGCTCGTGCGTAGACGCGCAGAGAGGTCGCGAGCGGTGAAGATCGAGTTGTTCGTGAGCACCAGGTAGGGGATGCCGGCGCTCTCCCAGCCTGCGAGCAGCTCAGACGCGCCAGGTATGGCGACGTTTTCATGCACGAGAACGCCGTCCATATCAGTGAGCCAGCATTCGATATCGTCACGTTGTGCCATGTGCCCAGCCTACGGCGCGCGGGTGCTGCTGCGGTGGATGGATACTGCAGGGGTGGAGCGGGGTCGGCGGATGCTGCGCTCGCAGAACTCCGCGGGAATGGATGCTGCAGGGTCAGGCGGTCAGCCAGATCACGGCGGCGGCGTCACCCAATGCGACGTCGATATCACCGAGGAGGAGCCCACCGCTGGTGACGGTCACCTCAGCGCCGACGGAGATCCCTGCGGCCTCGATCGCGCGAAGAACCTCGGGGTCTTGGTCACTGACCCGCAGCACGCGCCCTGTGTGACCCTCTTCGGCCTCAGCGAGCAGCACAAATGGCTCGCGATGCACGCGCCCTGCGGCATCCGGAATTGCGTCGCCGTGCGGATCGAAGCACGGACGGCCCAGCCGTGCGTCGATGCCCTCCAGCAGTCGGTCGCTGATCGTGTGCTCGAGCACCTCGGCTTCGTCGTGCACTTCGTCCCAGCCGTAGCCGAACTCGCGTACGAGCCAGGTTTCGATCAGACGGTGCCGACGGATGACCTCGAGCGCCCGCTCCTCGCCGGCATCCGTCAGGCGCACCGCGCCATAGGGGACGTGCGAGACGAGCCCCGCCGCAGCGAGCTTCTTGACCATTTCGGTCACGCTCGACGGCGCGATGCCGAGCTTCGCTGCGAGCACAGACGGCGTGATCGGCGCGTCCTGCCACTCGGTGTGCGCGTACACCGTCTTGAGATAGTCGTCGACTGCAGGGGATGCCACGCATCCACCCTAAGCCCATCCGCCAACCCCACTCCGGTCGCGAACCTGGTCCGATTTCCGCAGGAAATC
>JASGEY010000042.1:0-11210 GCA_047605925.1 Microbacterium sp. | reverse complement strand
TCGAGGGGCGCCGGTCGCCCCGCGAGGCCGCCCGCAGCGCGCCCGAGACGAAACGCGGCGACCCACCACAACAGCGCCTCAGCCCGCAGCGACCGTGTGAAGGTGGCGCGCTGCGCCGCATCCCATCGCCTGATACGGCACGACGCGCCACCTTCGCCCCTGGGACTCGCGACGAAGGTGACGCGCGTGGTCGGGTCGGAGTGAGGGATGCGGCGCTTCGCGCCACCTTCGCACATCCGGTGCAGCCCGGAGTGAGCGGAAGCCAGATCACGGGACAGACGTCGTGGTGATGTCAGACTCGAGCACTGTCCCGCCGATCTCGAGGTAGAGCCGGCGCTCGACCACCGACAGCGTCATCGACGTGCGGCGCTCCAGCAGACCCGCGGCCGCGTCGACGAAACCGGGCTCGAAGCTGTGCAGCCGCACCTCGTCGGCCCGGTGGATGCGCTTCCCCGCCCACGCGCCCGCCACCTTGACGGGGTCGCGATGGGTGTAGACGGCGACGCGCTGCGACCGCATGCTTCCCGTGTGGAGGCGGGCGGCATCCGGCGCGCCCACTTCGATCCAGACCGTGATCGCGCCCGTGGGATCGCGGACGAGCACGGCGGGCTCGTCCGTCGAGGCGATGCCCTCGGTGAACGCGATGCCGTCGGCGTACTCGAGGCAGTACGCGAGCACGCGCGTCATCATGAAGGCATCCGTCTCGGAGGGATGCCGCGCGACGCGCAGCGCCAGGTCTTCGTAGAGCCCCCGGTCGACATCGGCGAGCTGGATGCTGAAGGAGTGGATCGTCGCCCCGGATGCCATGACCCGTGAGCCTACGCGATCACACAGATGCGGAGGTTTTCGGCCCTGCGAACAAATCGGTCTGCTTGACGGGCCGGAATCCGAGGCATCCCTACCACTTGTAGGAACCGCTCAGAGATGTCCATTCAGCTGGCGACGTTCAGGGGGTCAGACCCGCGAAATGTCCGTCGCCGGTGAGTAGATTCGCGCTCCGACTTGTCCGCTACCCATGGAGAGTGACGCACTCGAGTGACTGGACCGCCACCTGTCCTTCGACGCGGGCGGAGGACGGTGAGTAGCCCGTGTACGCGCCGGCGCGATCGCGTGCCCGTCTCCCCTGCATTGTGTTGAGCCGGGACAGTATCAGCTCTTCTGGCCCTTCGATCTCGCCTGACCCCATGCGGTAGAAGTCATGGTCAACCAGGTACGAGACTCCGCAATCGAAGATTAGGTAGCGATTGCTGACTTTCACTTCTGCCTTAGGCGCTTGCACGGCAGTGAAGTTGACAGTGATGGGGGACGACCTGTTCTTCAGTGACTGCTCGATAGCTCTTGTGATCTCATCTCGAGCAAGGTCCTTGGTCAGAAGGGCGCCATCGTTGCGGCGTTGAGTCGGGTAGTCGCCGATCAGGTCGATACTCGCCCCCGACGGTAGCGCTCGAGAGAGCTCGGACACCAACCACTCGACGTGATCTGCGGGCCGCTCAACCCAGGTGTTGCCACTCTTCACACGTCGAGGTCGCGCGGTACCGAGCACATGGTCGAATAGGTGAGGGTCAAGCACCGTGACGGTCCCCGAACGCGCGGCTAATGGTTTGAGCACGGCCGACGCGACCACCTGGCGGGCGGTTCCCGGGACAAAACTGCTCAACTCTGCGGCTGCGTTGACTGCAGCTGATTTGTCGACGCTTGAAGCAACGACAACATCCGTGCCGGCAATCGTGACGCTCCCCGACTCGAGGTCCGCACCGCAGCTCTCAACCGTTGATTCGCTGGCGATGATCAACCGAACCTCGGTGGCTGAATGTCCGGGGAGTCCAAGGGTTTCGACCAGCTCGCCGACCGTTGTGTGGAGCAGCGTGCGATCGAGGCGGTTCATCCCGTCGAGTCCTCTGATAAGCCGGTTCCAGAGTTCTTGGAGTTCGGGCGCAAGTCGATGAATTGCGCGCTTGAGCTCCTCGCCTTCATCCCGCTCGAGGGCCAAGATCCCACAATCGAGAAGCACACGCTCGACTCCGACGTGCACCGGTCTTTCGCGTTCCGAGGGGTAATCGAGAAGGGCACGCGGATCCAGTGCGATCGGAAACATGACTTGCGGTGGGCTAGTCACGATGCTGTCCCCAGAATGTCTGCAAGTCCATCATCGAAGAACCCCGTAGGCCACGGGTCGAGCAGTTGCCCCTGTTCGCCCAGGCGGAGGCGGCTGACTTTCGCGCCACCCGCGCCAGCGTTCTCGACATAGAGCACGGCAACATCTTCCGGTTGGAGTGCGCGGCCTCGCACCAGTCGGCGCACTCGTAGCAGGATGCTTTCTGAATGCGTTTCAGCGATTACCTGGGATCCTCGTGCGACCGTTTCGACCAGCAGTTCCGCAAGCTGCCCAGCAAGGCGGGGGTGGAGGTGAAGCTCGGGCTGTTCGATGCAGATGACGTCGCGGGTCGATCCGACGCACTCTGTGATGATCGGCAAGACCTGGCTCACTCCATAGCCAACGTCGGCCAGACTCACCTCCACCCCGGACCGGGTATCGGTCAGCTCGAATGAGTATCCGCGCTCGACGCCCGAGTTCTGCGAGACCAGTCTGTCGACCGCCACCGAATAGGGAACATCGAGCCGCTCCAGCCACTCATTGACTTGAGCGAGCAGTTTGTCGTTCCGGTAGAGACGGCGGATCAGCGCGAGTTCCGCTTCCTTCGAATCACCGTCCTCGAGATGCACCCGCTTCGGCGTCGGCCTCATTGGACCCAGGCTGACAAGCCCGGCCTCTGACCGGTGATCCCACGCGGATCGCTCGCGGTAACTGTTCGCCGCCGGACTTGCGTCCTCCGGCAACGACGCGGATTGAAAGAGCCCGCGCGCCTCTTGCTCGACGCGGGTGAAGACTCCGATCACTGGTTTTCGGAGGTCGAAGAAGCCTGCCGCCGGAGTATTCGCTGCCCACTGTTCGAGCATCATCCGCGCGTACGCCTCATCCTCGGGAAGCAGGCCTCGTCCCTCGGCCATGATTGGCGGCCGATCGAGTCGAGGCGAGTTCGCTCGCTCGAGCGAGAGTCGAAGTGTCGTCGGCGCATGGAAACCTCGTACCCACTCCATGGGATCTACCCAGCACTCAAGTGCCGCTGATTCAGCATCACCAGCTGACACGAGGTCTGATGCGAACTGGAGAAGAGCGACCGACCCTCTGACGTCAGCGATGTTTCCAGCGAGGCCCTCGATTGCCGAGGTCAAGGTCGCAACGGAGGATGCGTCGGATAGATCCATCGTCCAGCGCAGGAAGTATGGACCGTAAGGGCGCCCGTCGGGATCTTCACCTTCCGCAACCGGAACTGGGGAGGGTTCCAGCAGGGCAACGCTCCCCACCTCGAACGCTGCGCGGAGTTCCGGCGTCTGCTTGCCATCCGGCAGATAGAAGGTCAGCGTTGCGCCCCCCTCAACCCTGAGCGAGGGAACTTCCTCGACATCCTCGTCAGCGAAGGTTGCTGTCATTAGCGCGTCGGAGTCTTCTTGCTCAATCGTGAAGCGCACTCCGATGGTGAGCTCCTTCGACGTGTCATGACCGTTGACAACATGACCGAAGTCGCGCACGTCCACGAGGGGGCCTCGTGGCGTGAAACCGTCCGCGTTGATGCTTTGCGCGGCGAGGAGGAGCGACTGGATGATTGAGGACTTGCCTGCGGCGTTGGGGCCGTAAACGAGCGTGAGTGGTGCGAGAGGGATCGAGTGTTCCCCCGCCAGCGACTTCACGTTCCGCACGCGCAGTTGGGTCAGAAGACGCGAGCTGTAGGACGTCGCGACCGTGCGATATAGGCGGGAGTACTCGCCGTCTTCGTTCTTCGACACACCTCATTCCCTTCTCTTGTGTCTAGAGTGCCAGGTCAAGAAGCTGCTCTGCGCAGTGGGTGCCCCACTGGGAGGGAATCCCAGCGGGGCACCGGAAGGTCACCGGTGCGTCTCGCGCATCCAGTACGAGCCGTCCCCGTTGCTGACCTTCTCCCAGCCGCCGAAAGCGTGCTGGGGTCCGGAGTGCTGGTGCAGACGGGCGTCGCTCACCTCCCCACGAGACCAGCAGTTCTGGTCGCGGTTGTACTTCCCCATGAGTTCACCTCCCTTCGAATCGAGTAGTCGCCCGCTGAATCCTTGGTTCACGCCATCCGTCTCGAAGGTCGGCTCAGCGCGAAGCAAAGTTGATCAGAATATGGGTAGCGCTGACTCGCCGTCAACACCCATTTCCCAAAGCCGTAGTCGCGCCCCTTCTTGACCCGCATCGCCGACAGGAATATCCTGATCGACTTTGCGTTCTCGGTCGCGCGCGGGACGATCCGAGCTCGAAGTCACGTGATCGACCGCCGATCCAGCGTGGTCCTAGTCGGCACCCACGAGTTCGGGAGGAGGTGAACCCATGGCCCTCATCGACGTAACCCCGCGAAACGCCGTCGCGACCGCACTCGCCAACGCCGCGCGGCATGCCATCGACGTGTGGCGCGAACCAGGCTTCCAAGCCGCACTTCGACGCGACGCGAAGCGATTCTTCAAGAGCATCGCCTCAGAGGCCGGTGCCGCATCGCAGCGCATTCGCGCCTAGCGGATGCGCTGCCCGAGCGTGCAGGCGCAGCTCGGGCCCGACAGCAGTGGAGCCTGCGCGTACGCGCGCAAGCTCCACTGTTTCGATCAGACGCGCTGGCTGATCGTGCCGCTCGGGTTGCGGTTGGCGGTCGATTCGGTCACGAACCGGCCCGTCGACGCGGAGCGGTGCGCCGTCGTCGAGTTGCTCGTGCCGGACCCAACACGCTCGGTAGTGGTCTTTCCGGGCCAGCGGGCCGCGGCCGCCTTGGAGACGAAACGACCGGTGGATGCGGAGCGACGAACGGTTCCCATAGGAACTCCTTCACTGATTGGTGCCGGGTGCCCCGAGGCGAAGCGCCGCTAGTGTGCGGCTGCCAACTCCGGTACAGTCAGTGCTCTGGATGAGACCTGACCTTCTCAGGGCTTGGGAGCCGTCCCGTTACCGCGGGGCGGCTCTATTCAGTTGTGATCCCGACGTCTCGGTATATGTACGCCGCCGGTCACTTCCCCTCGCGCCTGCTCGACTTCTTCGTCGTCCCATTGGCCGTCATCGATCGCGAGACGAGCGACTGCGCCTTGCTGGCTGGAACGCTGCGTCGTGCTGCCTTCGCACTCTGGGTGCCGAAGGACGAGCGCTCGATCTTGCCGCGAAACTCATTGCTCATGCGGACTCCCGGTTCTCTCGTACCTGCTGACGTGCTCGTGCGATTGCCGACTCCACTGCTTTCGCACTCATATCGAGCTTTCGGCCAATCTCCGCGTGCGTGAGCCCGTGCGTCACGCTCAGGTAGAACGCTGAGCGGACGCGCTCGTCCTTGATGCTCCCGAACGCGCGACGCAGTTCGTCCTTGACGAGCGCTGCCTCGCTCGCATCAGGTGCCACCGGCGTCGACGGGCTCTCCTCGAAGTCGTCAGCCCAGAGTGCCGACGGCGGAGCCTGCGGCTCCGCATAAGAACGCAACTCTTCTCGACGCCAACGCTTGTAGACATTGCTGAACTGCAGCAGGCACTGGCCAACAAAGAACGTGCGCAAGGACGCCCCCTTGGCCGGGTCCCACTTGCCCGGCACCAGCACCTTGTCTCGAAACGCACCGAGGGCCAGCACAACCGTCTCATCCGCCAGGCTCTCGGCATCCTCGATCATCGCCCCAGGGCGAGGGTCCGGCTCCAGCGCCCCAAAGCCCTTCCGCTTTACTTCGCCGCGAATCTGCCCCTTGTAGATCCAGCCACGGATGACAGCCCACCCATACTTCGCGATCTCGTTCGCGAACAGGTCGTAGTTGCGGCCACGGTACTCGCTGGCCCGAAGGGCGTCCGCGAGTTCGCGATCCCCAGCGAGCCGTTGGAATCGTTCGGCAGCGCGATCGCGGTCCGCGTCGGCCAACCAGGCCTGGTCCGTTGCCCACGCGCTGAGAGAGGGAACGCCATCGGAGGACGAGTGCTCGTCGGGCTCGTCGTTACCGGTCATGGCGTTCCCCCGAGATTCTGGTCAGCTCATAGTCGCCACGATCCCTCATATGTCCGACATCGGTGACTATCCCTCGCCACTCGCGAGGAAAGTTGAGCAACCTCACGGTTCCCGAAACATGCGCAAGCTGTGGTGCATCTCTTGACACCCGTGATGCAGGAAGGCCACGACGATCACCCCATTAGGCGGCGGGCACCACTTGCCATACTGATTAGGCCATACCTTCACGGCCTAGTCGGAACGCTGGACTGGTGGCGAAGCGCACCAGACCCGAAGACGAGGCCTGGACTGCCTACGCCACGCAGCTCGCGACGAACCTCCGCCGCCTCCGCGCCGAAACGGGTCTCAGCCAGGAGGACGTCGCCTACCGCTCAGGGCTGACGCGCTATACGTACCAGAAGTACGAGAAAGGCGAGTCAAAGCCGGGGACGCCGGCGAACCCGACGATCCGTACTCTGCTGGCGATGTCGCAGGTACTGGGTGTCGCGCTCACGGACATCCTCCCGACGGACGCACCGGATCTGCGGCTCCGCTGACATCGAACACCCGAGCCAACTCGTCGCGAACCTCGACGCCCAGCGTGGTGAGCTCAAGCGGTTGCCCGCGCTGAGCTCGCGTGATCAGCGGGCCACCAGCGTCGGCTCCGAGGCGCTTCATCTGAGTCGCGAGGATGCTGAGCGTCACACCGATCCCGCGCGCGGCGGCGGTCATCGTGTCGCGGCGGGCGACGAGGAGGAACCGTTCCGCGCGCTGCGTGGCGTCCTGTCCGACGAGGATTCGACGTAGCAGTGGTGAGTCGCCAGCCCGCGGGTGCACGCGGATCGCAGTCGCTCGGCTCGCGCTGCCGCGCGGCCGGCGTGGGATTCCGGCCGCCTCCAGATGGCGATTGATCGTGGTCATGGTCACGCCGACCTCGGCCGCGATCTCCGGGATGGTTCGGCGTTCGACGATGTATCGCTGTCGCAGCCACGCGTCATCGATGGCGACTCTCCTGCGCCCGCGACGCGTCTGGACACCGGCGTCATCCAACACCCTGCTGACGGTTTGCCGGGCGACACCATGAGCCACCGCGATCTCAGCCACAGATCGTCCTGATGAGTACGCGGCCACCGCACGCGCCGGCTTCACTGCCGCACGGGCGGGACGCGCCAGCGGCCACTGCCCTTGAGCCTCCTCGGCGAGGTCGCCGCGGAGGTCGGCGATGTCGAGGCCCGGCATCCAGGAGACGGGCTCGTCGATGCCTCGTCCTTTGAGGAATCCGGCGGCCGCTTCTTCGAGAGCCCGTGACACGAGGCTCGGCATTCCGTCTCGGAACTGGCGAAGCTCGGGGAACGAGGGAAAGCCAGCATCTTGGGTGAACGGCGCCCGCGACACGCGGTTTCCGCTCAACAGCGCGTAGAGGTGCGCACGCGCGACCTGCCAACGGCGCGCCCCACCGGGCTGCACGTTCACACCTCGGCAGACCTCTCTCCACTCGTCGAGCGGCAGGATGCCGGAGTAGTCGATCGACCGGCGGCGGGCGAAGTCGATCGGCGTGGTGGTCTCGTCGAGGTGCGCGGCGAGACGTGCGATGGCGCGGATGGTCTCGGCCTCCGGCGCGTTGCGGCCCAGGGATCGCATGACGTGGCTGACCTGGCGGCTCTGCGCGATGGGGTCGAGGAGCTTGATAGCTGAACCGTGGGTGAGGCGCGTGCCGACGAAGACCACGGCAGCCGCCAGGGCTCCACCGGCGATCTCGGCGTCGAGCCGTCGTGGTGCGAGCCTGGCAGTCCATTCCGGCCAGAGCACGGCGGGGAGTTTCGCAGCGCGTTCTGCCGGGTCCGTCCCGGGCATAGTCACAGCCTGGAGCGTGGCGGCGGGTCGTCGCGTCCGGCCGAGCGCACGGCTCACGTAGTCTCGAAGCGGTGGGGAGTAGTGGTCGAGCGCTGTGTGGACGCTGACGCGCCCGCGCAGCAGGTCGGTGATCCGTTCGCCTTCCTGCAACGCTTCGAAGGCGATGGTGTTGCCGAGCGCGACCTCCCGGGCGGTGCCGGGCCGCAGATCAACCCGGCCATTGCGCCGGTGCGACGTGATCTGGCTGACCTCGGTCAGGCTCGCCGGCATCCACTCGAATCGCTCGCCATCGACGAGTGCCTGCCGTCCCGCGCGAGACAACAGCAGCATGTCGGAGAGAACCTGGATGGTGCTTGGTCGGGCGTCTGCGTAGATTCCGAACTCGCCGATTCCGGTGGCCACGACCCGCAAGATCATGCGCTGCGCTTCGCGCATCGCGGAATCCGCCGCCGCGAACTCTGAGCTCGAGGTCAGATCCGCACCACACCGCGCGCGGATAGCGGACGCCCTCTTCCCCGGTCGATTGTGGCAATACCCCGGCTCAGGCACGAGCGTGAGCGGATGACCGATGAGCCGTGGAGGCTGACCGCATTCAGGGCACACGTCGGCGAGGAGCCGCTTGTGGCGCGGGCACGCGAAGCCGAACGGGAACTGCCACGACAGACGCCACCGACCCCCTGAGTCGGCGAGACACTCGGGGCAGTACCGTGCGGCCACGCCGGTGCTCGGGCAGGACGCGCTGATCCGACCCTGCGGGGTGAGGCGGATGGCGTTCGCTGCGAAGGTGGTGCGGGTCATGGCAAGGAACTCGTCGCCCGGCCGGCCGGTCGCAAGTTCCAGGTTGCGAAGCTGCTGCGACTCAAGTGCCGTCGACCATGTCCGAGCAGACTGCGGACTTGCGCGGGGGACTCCGTCCGCGTCGATCAACCCCAGTGCTCGCGCCATCTCCCCCACGGTTGCTCCATAGCTATGCGCCATGAACTCGACCCAAGAGTCGAGGGGTTCATCCGGAAGCGGCATCGCGACATGGGCCAAGCGGCGCAGGCTCATACGCTGAACTCACCGCGACGCCATGAAGGAGCTGACCGGGATGGTCGACCTGAGCCGCGACAACCGCGGGAACACGCGGGCCAGGCTGCTGGATCTCGTGCCCGGCAGATCGGGGAAGGCGTACGCGTCCTGGCTCGACGAGCGCGGCGACGCGTTCCGCCGGCGGGTGCAGGTCGCGGCGTTGGATCCGTTCGCCGGCTACAAGACCGCGATCGACGACAAGCTCGAAGACGCCACCGCCGTCCTGGACGCGTTCCACGTCGTCAAGCTCGGCACCGCCGCCGTCGACGAAGTCCGCCGCCGCGTCCAGCAGGACACCCTCGGCCACCGCGGCCGCAAGGGCGACCCGCTCTACGGAATCCAGACCATCCTCCGCGCCGGCGCCGAGAACCTCACCGACAAGCAACAGGCCCGGCTGGTAGCGGCGATCGAAGCCGACCCCGCGCACGACGAGGTGTTCGTCGCCTGGCAGTGCGCCCAGCAGCTCCGCTCCGCCTACCACGCCAAGGATCTCGCCGAAGGGCGGCGGATCGCTGAGAAGGTCGCCGACACCTTCCAGTCCTGCCCGATCCCCGAGATCGCCCGGCTCGGCCGGACGCTCCGCCGATGGCGGGACGCGTTCTTGGCGTACTTCACGACCGCCCGCTCATCGAACGGCGGCACCGAGGCCATCAACGGGATCATCGAGCTCCACCGACGCCTCGCCCGCGGCTACCGCAACCGGCACAACTACCGGCTCCGCATGCTCCTCGCGGCCGGCGGCCTCACCCCATGACCCCACCGAATGTCCGAAGAGCCAGAAATGTCCAGATGGACACATGGTGGACATTTCATCTGCGAAATGGACAACTTCAAAAAATACCTACACCACTACCCGAAGTCCCCCGTGGCCATGTCGGTGAACCGCGAGAAATGCCCTTGGAACGCCACCGTGATCGTGGCGGTCGGGCCGTTGCGGTGCTTGGCGACGATCAGGTCGGCCTCGCCGGCGCGGGGGTTCTCTTTCTCGTAGGCGGCCTCGCGGTGCAGCAAGATCACCATGTCGGCGTCCTGCTCGAGCGAGCCCGATTCGCGCAAGTCTGACAGGGCCGGCTTCTTGTCGGCTCGCTGCTCGGGGCCACGGTTGAGCTGCGACAGCGCGACGACCGGCACCTGCAACTCCTTCGCCAACAGCTTCAGCGCGCGCGAGAACTCCGACACCTCCTGCTGGCGCGACTCGACGCGCTTGCCCGACGTCATGAGCTGCATGTAGTCGATCACGACCATCTTCAGGCCCGCGCGCTGCTTGAGCCGCCGGCACTTCGCGCGGATCTCGACGAGCGTCATGTTCGGGCTGTCGTCGATGTACAGCGGGGCGCCGTTGATGCGGCCGCGAGTCGCGGCGATCGTGGTCCAGTCGCGGTTGTCGAGCGTGCCCTTGCGCATCGCCTGCAGCGGCACGGCCGCCTCGGCGCTCATGAGGCGCATCGCGATCTCGCTGCGGCCCATCTCGAGCGAGAAGAAGATCGTCGGCATGCCCTTGTCGATCGCCGCCGACCGCGCGAAGTCGAGCGCCAGCGTCGACTTTCCGAGCGCGGGCCGCGCGGCGATGATGACGAGTTGCCCCGCGTGCAGGCCGTTGGTCAGCTCGTCCATCTCGGCGAACCCGGTCGGCACACCCGTGAGCGCCCCGCCATTGCCGCCGGCGGCGTTCATCTCATCCTCGGCGGCGGCGAGAGCCGTGTCCAGCGGCACGTAGTCCTCGGCGCTCTGCGAGCCGGTGACCTGGTAGATCTCCGCCTGCGCCGTGTTGACGAGGTCGACGGCGTCGCCCTGCGCGGCATAGCCCATCTGCACGATGCGGGTGCCGGCATCCACCAACCGCCGCAACACCGCCTTCTCGGCGACGATCGACGCGTAGTAGCCCGCGTTGGCCGCGGTCGGGACGATGGATGTCAGGGTGTGCAGGTAGTCGACGCCGCCGGCGCGCTGCAGCTCGCCGGTCTTGATGAGCTCGTCGGTGACGGCCACGACGTCGGTCGGCTCGCCGTGCGAGTACAGCGACAGGATCGCCTCGTAGATCACCTCGTGCTTGGGCACGTAGAAGTCGCCGCCGCGCAGCGTGTCGGTGACGTCGGCCACGGCGTCGGTCGAGAGCAGCATTCCGCCGAGCGCGCTCTGCTCGGCGAGCAGGTCGTGCGGGGGCGTCCGCTCGGACGCGCGCCCCTCGACGGGCCCGCCCAGCCGCTCCTCCGAGATGTCCGCGATCGACAACCCAACTCCTCACCGCGTGCGCGCACGCCCTTCGAAC